>DKCJ01000026.1 GCA_002451465.1 Caryophanales bacterium UBA6877 | reverse complement strand
TACGCAAAACTCAGGTATTATACCATGAAATAAGATAAAATTCGATAAGTATCAGCATTTCTTAGAAAAAATATTGGTTTTTTATGAATTAGCAAATCCATATTGCATATTCTACTATTCTAAGAGCTATGGAGCGTAACAAGAATTTTATTAGGCAAGAGTAATCGTTTAACTAGTGCAAGTAATCGTTTAACTAGTGCATAAAAAGTTTAGGTAGTTCGAGTAATCGTCTAACTAGTGGTAATCGTTTAAGTAGTGCTACCTAATAGTTTAGTGAGTGTTTTAAAAATCGAATAAAATCTGCACTACTTAAACTATTTCAATTTTAAAAACGGCTTGTTTATCGGATAAAAATAAAAAAATCTGACACTACTAGAAGCATCAGACTTAGCATTCGAATTTGGTGGACCTTGCCGGGATCGAACCGGTGACCTCCTCCATGCCATGGAGGCGCTCTCCCAGCTGAGCTAAAGGCCCATCTCAACGCTTAAATAATATATCAAAAATCAATTAATTATTCAATACTAATTGAATGAATAAAGTATTTAAGCAATTCAATATTTCTCTTTGTTAATTAATAATGGCGCCCCCGAGCCGATTCGAACGGCCGACTTTCATCTTAGGAGGATGCTACTCTATCCGGGCTGAGTTACGGGGGCACTTCATATATTTTAATTAAAAATTGAAATCAAATAAAGAAATTTGATCATTATCTTTTAAATTATCAACAACATGCATTTTTTCAAGATCTTTCAATATTTTTTCAGAAATATGACCACGTTTTAATAAATCTTCTTTTGATGAGAAAGGAGCTTCATTACGTGCTTTGACAAGTTCTAAACAGTTATTATCACCCATTCCATCTAATACTTTAAATGGAGGAATTAAAGCCTTATTTTCATAATCAATTAAAAATTTAGTAGCATCACTTTTTTCAAGTGAAATATTTTCGATTTTAAATCCTCTTTCATAAAGTTCTAAAACTACATCTAACGTATCAATAATCGCAGCATCTTTATCTTTTAATTCTTTAGCTGCTAAAAGACCTCTTAATTCTTCTAATTTATTGTAAACACGATCAATTCCATTGCACATTGATTTAATATCATAAGCATCACATCTTAATGTGAAAAAAGTTGCATAAAACTCTAAAGGATAATAAACCTTAAAATAACCGACTCTTAAAGCCATCATGACATAAGCTGTAGCGTGTCCTTTAGGGAATAAATATTCGATTTTTTCACATGAATCAATGTAGTATTGTGGAACATCGTGATCTAACATCTCTTGAATTTGCGCAGGTGAAAGGTGTTTACCTTTCTTTCTAACAGTTTCCATTATTGTAAATGCATCGTGTTTATCAATTCCCTTAGTTATAAGATAAACCATAATATCGTCACGACAACCAATAACTCCTTTAAGGTCAGCAATATTATTTAAAATTAAATCTTGAGCATTCCCATTCCAAACGTTAGTTCCATGAGTTAAACCACTAATGATAACTAGATCTTGGAAAGTCTTTGGTTGAGCTTCTCTTAAAACTTTTCTAACAAAATTCGTACCAAATTCAGGAATACCTAACGCTCCATTATCTGGTTTTAAATATTTATGTTCTAATTTTAAAGCATCGTCTTTTGTAAATAAAGACAATACATTTGGTTCAGCTAAAGGGATTTTCTTAATATCGACATGAGATAAATCACCCAGCATTTTTAATGCTTGAGGATCAACGTGTCCTAAAATATCGAGCTTTAAAAGAGTATCATGCATACTTGTAAAATCAAAATGCGTAGTTTTCCATGTTGCAGTAATATCATCTGCAGGATATTGAATAGGAGTAAAGTCATTAATATCATAACCATCAGGAACAACAACAATTCCTGCGGGATGTTGCCCCGTAGTTCGTTTAACATCAACGCAACCATAAGCAATACAGGCAACCTTACTTTTTTTAACAACATTATCTACATCTTCTTTGGTGTAATGTAAAAAATCTTCGAAATATTGTCTAACATAACCGTATGCAGTTTTAAATTGAACAGTACCAATTGTTCCGGCTCTATAAACATTATTTGCACCCAAAAGAACCTTTGTATAATTGTGGGCTGTTGATTGATAATCTGCAGGGAAATTTAAATCAATATCAGGCGTTTTATCAGCATTAAATCCTAAGAATGTTTGGAAAGGAATTGATTGTCCATCACTCACCATAATTGTTCCACATACAGGACACTTTTTCTTTGGTAAGTCATATCCAGAAACACTTTGATCTTCATAAAATTCAACGTGCCTACATTTAGGACATCGATAATGAGGAGGAAGAGGATTAACTTCGGTAATTTCTGCTAATGTCGCAACAATGCTTGATCCAACACTACCTCTACTTCCAACGATATATCCATCACTATTAGCTTTTTTAACAAGTTCATGGGCTATCCAATAAATAACACCATAACCATTATTGATAATACCATCAAGTTCACTACTAATTCTATCTTCAATAAGCTTTGGCAATGGATCTCCATATAAATCATGAGCATTTTTATATACTAAATTTCGTAAATTTTGATCACATCCTTCAATTGTTGGAGTATATGTATCAGTTTTTACAGGAACGATAGATTCACATAAATCCGCTATTTTATTTGTATTCGTTACAATATATTCACTCGCCTCTTCTTTAGGTAAAAAACTAAAAGCTTCAAACATTTCATCAGTTGTTCGATAATGTTGATCAGGGTTTTGGAAGATTCTTGAATCTTTTCTAGCTCTTCTTGAAGAAAATAAAGGGTGGAATCTTTTACCTACTTGTTGAGCACAAATTATAACGTCACGATAAACTTTATCGCTAGGATTTACATAATGACAATCGCCAGTAACACAAATTAATTTATTTTCAGCTTTCGCTGCCTCAATAATATCTTTTATAACAGTTTTAACATCTTCCATCGTAGGAATTTCTTGAGTTTCTACTAAATAACGATAATTTTCAGGTGGCTGAATTTCAATAAAATCATATTTTCGAATGACTTCCCTTAATTTTTCTTTAGTTGAATAATGCATAGCAGTTTTAAAAACTTCGCCATTAAAACAACCACTTCCTAAAAGAAGGTCGTTTCGATGAGTATTTAAAAATGGCCAAACAGTAAAAGAATAATATCCCATACGATTTATATGGGCATCACTTATAACCTCAAAAAGTTCTTTAACACCACTATAATTTTTTATCAAAGCAGTAACGTGATTTGAATCTCTTAAACTAGATAAAAATGCTTGAGTTAATGGTAATTTTGAAAGCGATAACAAAGAGTAATTCGGATTATTTTTGGTTAAATCTGCACGCATTGCAAGCCAAACATCAGCAAGAACTTTTGCATCGTAATCAGCTCTATGTGCGCTATGCTTTGAATCGTCAGTCCCAACATCAAGACTATCATCATCATTATTATTGTCGCTTGTTTCATATTCAACATCATAATATTTACATACCATCCCAAGATTGTGCTTACGTTTATCTGGAAATAAATATTTTGATAATTTTAAAGTATCAATCGATGGTAAATCTAAATCGCCATAACCATTGTCATGCATAGCTTTACTTAAAAATCCATAATCGAAAGAAAGGTTATGAGCAACAATAATAGAACCTTTTAAAAATTCCAATATTTGTGGTAATACTTCTTTTATTGTTGGCTTATCTTTAACCATTTCATTAGTTATATTTGTAATTTTTTGAATATTTTCAGGAATAGGAACTTCAGGATTAATTAAAATATCAATTCTGTCTGATACCATGCCATTTACAATTTTAACGGCACCAAATTCCATAATTCTATCAAAACGATTATTTAAACCGGTAGTTTCAGTATCAAAACATACATAATTTGCTTTACTTAATAAAATGTCTTTAGGATTGATTGTTACATCATAAAAATCATCAATAACATAAAGTTCGCTTCCATATATTACCTTCATACCACTTTTTTTGGAAATTTCTTGAGCATTTGGAAAACCTTGAACATTACCATGATCGGTAATTGCAATTGCTTTATGCCCCATATGTTTTGCAACTTTTACATAGTCTTCAAAAGTAGAAACTCCATCCATATCTGACATTTTAGTATGTAAATGAAGTTCAACTCTTTTATTTACTGCATTATCGTCCCTTAAAGGAGTATCAGGTAATGAATAGAAAAAATGAACCATTATAATGGTATCTTTACGATATGTATCATAAGTGACATTGCCTTTTATACGGACATTTTGATTAACTTTTAAAGCTAAAAGATCATCTTTTTTTAAATTGTTTTTATTTGTTATAGCTGTGCAGTATATTGTATCTCCATCATCGATTCCAATTGTAAAAATTGTTCTACCACTTTTAGTGTCCTTACTTGTGATTTCAAAAATTCGGCCATTAATATCAACACCACCACTATTAGTGTCGATTTGAATAATTTTTATTGGAGTATAATCACCCTTTTTAAAAGCTTTTGCGTATTCACGCTCTTGCAACATTTTTTGATAATTATCCTTTAAAGTAGATTCAATACTCTCCTCAGTTATTTTTTTCTCATTTTCAAAACTTTTTTCTTTATCAATAGTTAAAGTTTCAGAAGCAACTTCCTTAACTTCATGTTTTTCAAGAGAAATTAAATCAAAATCAACAACATAATTAATGAAATTAAGAAAACTATTCAATTCATTTAAATATTTATCTTTGAATTCATTTAAGTTATTGTCATTTAAAAATTCTAATGTTACTTTATCGTTATTTTTATTATTAGAAACACTTATCTTAAAATTAATATCTTTATGATATGTATTGAAAAACCAATCAGAAACTAAATCAATTAAATTATCGTTATAAATATTAAAATTGTACTTAAATATAATTTTTGCTTTATATTTCGTGAGATTATTTAAACCATTCATAAATTTTTCAAGATGAGCATAATCCCATGGACTATCTTTTAATAAAATTATAGTCAAAAGATTTCTATCAACACTTGATTTAATTACTTTTTCAATTTTCATGTCAAAATCGTCTGTTTCTTCTAAACCAAGCGACCTTAAAAATCTAGATAATAAATCATATTCTTTGTCGTTTAAAGTCATAAAATTACCTAAAATAAATTAATTATATCCTTAATGAAAATTAAAATAGCTAATAAAAATATCAATCCAAGACCTATATATGAAACAACATTTTTGACCTTTGGATTTATTTTCCAAGGCTTTTCGTTGTTTTGTGTATCTATTTTTTCACCAATATTTACTTCTTTTTTATTTTCATCATTTGAAGTTGCCTTCGCACTTTTAATTTTATTTTTTGATTTTTTAACAGCATTTACTATTCCTTCAATTAACGCTACTAAAATAGACCATCCATCAAGACCTGGGAATGGAAGTAAATTAAATAAAGCAAGATTAACACTTATCATTGCCCAAGAATTCAAATAATAATAAAAAGGAAAGTTTGTTAAAATCGAGGTTGTTTGAGTAAAAATCGCAACAGGACCGCCAACTTGATTCCATGTTTCAGAATTATAAAATAATTTACCAATAGTTTCAGAAATTAATGAAGTTGATTCAGCCCATTCTTTACTTGCAACTTCAAAACTCTTCCATCCATTCCAATAAGAATAAACGAAGGTTCCAAAACCTAAAGTATTAAATTTAGCATCCTTTTTATCAACAGTTAAATGAATATATCCATCAAATTGTTTAACAATTTGATTCTCATTGCTATCCCCATTCACAGTATGGAAAAGTACTTTAACAGGATCTATTTTATAATCAACATTTGTTTCGAAATTAAAATATTCAAAATTTTTATTAATAAGTTTAGGGAAATATAAACCATCACTATCTTTTTCAGCAACGGCTAATTTAAATGAATTAGAAAAATCTAAATTATTCAAACCCACGTTATTTGTATCAAAAACTAATGAATAATAATTTTTATTACCTTCAATTTTAATTGGATAATTAGGATCGTTTAGCGAATAGGCACCACTATTATCTTCTTTTTCATAAACGTATATGATAGTTGATGTTCCTGTTTTTCCATCAAATGATGATGGATTATCAAAAACTAAAGGTTCATTACCTTCTTTATCCTTTGTTAAAGTTTCTTTAGTCAAATTAGAATCATTTATTGAAACTTGATTAATGTAATTTGTTGATTTTTGTTCAAAACAAGCCGCAGAAATAAAGAAAATAATCCACGCTAAAACAAAATTCATAAAGACTCCGCCAAAAAATACAATAAGTTTTTTCCACAAGGCTAAGTCTTCAACGCTTCTTTCTTTTAATTCTGGTTTATCTTTTAATACTTCGTCTTCATCTTCTCCAAGCATGGCTACATAACCACCAAGTGGTACGACGCCAATAGAAAATGTAGTTTCTGCTTTTGGATTTTTCCTGTTTATAAAAAATAAACATGATTTTCTATCAACTTGCTCTTTTCTACCAATCTTTAAAAGTTTATACCCAAAGCCAATTGAAAAATCACTACAATAAACTTTAAAGGCTTTAGCACTTAAGAAATGTCCAAATTCATGTATAGTAACAAGTACACCAAGCGCTATAAAAAATAATAATAATGATATAATTCGCATTTTATTTCTCCATCATTTTAATAACTTTTTTTGTCTTTTTTCTAACTTCTTTATCAATCTTAACTAAATTATTTAAAGAAACATCTTTATTAAATTTATGTCCTTTCATAACTTTATCAATAATTTTAGTTATATCTGTATATTTAATTTTTCCTTCTATAAAAGCTTCAACAGCCATTTCATCACAAGCATTAAAGACGCAACCAGCATCTCCTTCTTGTTCAACAATGAATTTCGCATAATTCATTATTGGATATATTCTATAATCTAAATCTTCAAAATCAAAATTAGATAAGCAATTTGTTTTAATTTCAGGGAATCCATCGATTAAATTTCTTGGTAAACCAAAATCTAAGGCATATTCAATTGGACCACTCATACTTGGCTTTTCAACATCAATACGTGTTTCATTAGTGAATCGTACATAACCATGCACAACGCTTGCTCTATTAACTCTAGCTCTAATTTTCTCAAAAGGGACACGAAATAAATAAAAAGCTTCCACTAATTCGTAACATTTATTAATCATTAAATTACTGTCAATAGTAATTTTTTTACCCATGTGCCAATTTGGATTTTTAATAGCGTCTTCAACAGTGACTTTCTCTAATTGTTCGTTTGTATAGTTAAAAAACGATCCGCCACTTGCAGTTATAACAATTTCTTCGATATCATCAAAATTTTTACCATATAGACATTTAGATACTGCAACATGCTCACTATCTATTGGAACTAATTTTCCATAACCTTGATCGAGAATATTATTAACAAATTCTCCAGCAACAACTAAAGTTTCCTTATTAGCCAAAAGTAAAACTTTATTATTATTTAAAATGTTAATAGATGGAATTACTCCAGCAAAACCACTAATAGCATTTAAATATATGTCGGAATTTGAGAATTTAATAAGTTCTTTTAACCCTTTATTACCACTAAAAAACTTTACATTAAAAAATTTATCTGATAAAAAAGAAGCGTCTGATTTTTTTTGAACATAAGCATATTTAATACTTGGAAATTCATTAATAACTTCTTCTATTTTTTCAATATTATGTTTACATGCTACTGCAATTAATTCATAATCTTCACGTTTTTTTATAATCTCAATTGCTTGTGAACCTATTGACCCAGTAACACCTAAAATTGTAATACTTTTAATCATATTAATATAACCCAATTATGGGACATAACAACAATTAAAAGGCTTGCAGCAATTGTAGAAAAAACAAGCGAATCAATACGATCTAAAACACCACCATGTGATTTTAATATAGTCCCAAAATCTTTAATACCAAAATTTCTTTTTACACAACTAAACATCAAATCACCCAATGTTCCTGTAATTGGCATAACCAATGATAAAATTAAAACATTATACCAATGAGATTTATCTAAAAAACTTAATAAAGTAAGATTTAAAAAATCAAGAATGATAGCAAAAGCAAAACTAAATATAAAAGAAATTAAAATGCCTCCAATAAATCCTTCCCATGTCTTTTTTGGAGAAATTCTTGGTGTCATATGATGTTCACCAAAAAAGACGCCAACAAAATATGCACCAACATCATTTAAACAAACTGCTAAGAAAATATAAATTAGCAACTCTGCAGATTGAAAATATTTAAATAAATTGCTATTAATAAGTTCATTATTTGCACCTTTAATTGCCTCAAAATCAACAAAAGGATAATATCTTAAAAATAAGACACATTGAAATCCCATAGAAACAATAAATAACATAGAAATGAAATAAAATGCATCGTTTATCGAGAAATTTTTATCAATAATAACCATAAAAAAGAAAAAACCAATACAAACGAAAAAGCCAGTCAAACTTATTTGCGGAACAGTAAATCCGTTAGAAAGTTTAAAAACAAACGTACTTTCTTGGCCAATAAGTTTAAGATCGTCATAAATTCGCAAATTATTTTTTATAAATATCCAATAAATAATCGAAATCATCATAATGTACGCAAACACATTAATTATATTTTTGTATCTATGCACAAGCGATTGAGGAGCTTGAATAATCTCATGACAACTTATCATTGCAATAGCAAAAATAAACACAAAATAAAGATAATCACCAATAATTACACATGGGATTACTACAAGTAAAATAACAATAGAAACTAATATTCTATTAATCATTGATCTTTTTCCATCAGGATTAATATGATTAACATGAATATTAAGTTCTTTTTTTATGTCGTGTGTTTGTTTTTCGTTTGTTTCGTTATTCATTTTATATAGACATTATCTCGTTTTCTTTTTCTTTAACAACTTTATCTACTAAAGAAATAGTTTCATCTGTAGCTTTTTGAACTTCTTGCTCATTACGTTTAACTAAATCTTCAGATACTCCATCAGCTTTTTTCACTTCTTCTAAAACATCTCTTCTAACATTACGAATAGCAACTTTTGCTTCTTCACCATACGCTTTAGATTTTTTTGCAAGTTCTGCTCTTCTTTCCTTTGTAGGAGCAGGCATAACAAGTCTAATATTTGCGCCATCAACGACAGGATTAATTCCTATTTGTGAAGCATTTATAGCTGCAACAATGGATTTAACATCATTTTTATCATAAGGTGTTATTAAAAGTTGGCGTGGTTCAGGAATTTTTACAGCTGCAATAGCAGTAATATCAATTTTATCTCCATAATAATCGCATTGAATATTTTCAATTAAACTAGGAGATGCTCTTCCAGTTCTTAAAGAGTTAAGGTTAAAACGTAAACTCTCAACGCACTTCTCCATCTTTTGTTTTGTTTTGTCATAAATTTCACTCATATAATTACTCCTTTATTAATGTTCCTATATCTTCTCCATTAACGACCCTTAAATAGTTATCAGTGTCATTAGCGGAAAATATTTTTACAACAACGTTACTTCCTTTAAGTGTTGATACAGCACCTTGATCAATAACATTTAAATTTAATTTCAAAACATCATCCAAGGTTAATGTTTTAATAAATTTCGCGTTTTTATTTATTTTTGGATCAGAGTCATAAACTCCATCTACACCATTTTTTCCAATTAATATTGCATCACTATGTGTTTCAAGTGCACGTAAAGCAGCACAACTATCAGTAGTACAAAATGGATTTCCAGTTCCTCCTGCATAAAATACTACATCACCATCGGACAAGTATTTCCTCGCATTTTTATAATTATAAGTCTCACAAACTTTTACAAGAGGAATTGCTGATAAAACGTGATTCTTGACTCCCATTTTATCGAGTTTGCTAGAAATAGCTAAACAATTAATTACGGTTCCAAGCATGCCCATATAATCAGCATCACTATGATCTAGATCTAATTTATCGCTTAATTTACCTCTAAAGATATTTCCTGCTCCTACAACAACACCAACTTCAATTTTATTTTTATGAAGTGTTTCAATAACTTTAGCGATATGTTCTACTTTATGAATATCAAATATGTCGTGACTATCGTGATCTAATAAAGATTCACCACTTATTTTTAATACTATTCTTTTATATTTACTACGCATGCAATTACCTCGTTAAATATTATATCAAAAAAAGCACACTTTTGTGTGCCTTATTTTTTTATTTTAAATATTTGCTTGTTTTTTAACTTCTTCAGCGAAATCATCATGTCTCTTTTCAAGACCTTCGCCAACAGTATAATGAACAAACTTTAATACTTTATTGCCTTTTTCTTGTAAAACTTGGCCAACTGTCTTATCTCCATCGAGTAAATATTGTTGATCAACAAGTGTAATTTCAGCATATTGTTTATGAACTTTTCCTTGAATAATTCTTTCAAGTGCTTGTTCTGGTTTATTTTGAAGCTTTGGATCATTTTTAGCAGCTTCTCTTTGAATCTTTGTTTCGTTTTCAATCCATTCTTTTGAAACATCACTCTCAACAATATACTTTGGAGCATTAGCACAAATATGCATTGCAATACCTTGTCCTAATTCTTCATCTTCTTTTTCAAGTAAGACAAGAACAGAATGTGTTCCACCCATATGGATATAAGAACTTAATCCATTAGTTGGAGCAACTTTACTAAGGACATCAAATCTTCTGAAATCAAGTTTTTCACCAAGTTTTAATGTAGCTTCAGTAAATAATTCTTTTGTTAATTCTTTAACTTCATCAAGGCTTTTTGGTTGTTTTTCTAAAACAACTTCAGCACATTTTTTAACTAATTCTTTGAAAGGATCACTTTTTGCAACGAAATCGGTTTCACAATTTATTTCAACAATAGCACCTTTTCCACATTTTTGGCAAACAGCAACAGTTGATAAACCTTCAGCAGCAATTCTATCAGCTTTTTTAGCGGCTTTAGCAATACCTTTTTCTCTTAACCAATCTGTTGCTCTATCTAAATCATCATTGCAAGCTGTAAGTGCGTTCTTGCAATCCATGATTCCAGCACCAGTTCTTTCACGTAAAGCCTTAATTAATTCGATATTGGCCATTATTTTTTCTCCTCTACTTTTTCTTCAACTTTAGCAGCTTCTTCTTTAACGGCTTTTTTAGGAGCAAATTTTTCTCCGTCTTTTTTAGCACGTAATTTAGCTTCAAAAGCTTCTCTTCTTGCTTTTTCTCTTTCTAATTTTTCACGTTGCATTTCTCTACGAGCAGCTAAACGTAAAGCATTTTCTCTATCGGCTTGGACAACAGCATCCTTCATGGTGAGTTCTTTTCCATCATCCTTTAAATAAGCAAGGACTGGTAAACCACCTTTAGCTTCAACTATTGCATCAGTTAATAAACCAACAAGTAATTGAACAGATTTAGTAGCATCATCATTACCTGGAATGACATATTTAATATTGTCTGGGTCACAATTTGTATCGCAAATTGCAAAAACAGGAATATTTAATTTTTGAGCTTCTTTAACTGCATTGTGCTCGATTGTTGGATCAACAACAACAAGTGCATTAGGAAGTTTTCTCATTTCTTTAATACCTTCAAGGTTTTTACTTAATTTAACTTGAAGTTTTTTAAGTTGAATAACTTCTTTCTTTGGTAATTTATCCCATGTACCATCAGCTTCGGCAGCTTCTAAATCTTTTAATTTTCTAATTCTACTTTGAATTGTTTTAAAATTAGTTAAAACACCACCTAACCAACGGTTAGTAATATAAAATGAACCACTTCTTAAAGCTTCAGCTTCAATGATTGGTTTGACTTGAGTCTTTGTTCCAACATATAAAACTTTTCCATTAGCGCTAACGATATCTTTTAATTGTGAATAACTTTCTTCAATAGCGCTCTTAGTTTTATTTAAATCAATAATATAGATTCCATTACGTGGGCAATAAATGTATTTACCCATTTTTGGATTCCATTTTCTTGTTTGATGACCATAATGAACACCAGCTTCTAAAAGTTTTTTCAAAGTAACGACTGGGGCATTTGGATCATGAATTGCAGCAGCCATTTCAGCTGTTTCTGCGGTTTTCTCTGCTTCAGCTTGCATTTGTTTTTCGTTTTCAGCAATAGCATCAGCGACTTCTTTTTTAATTTCTACGCTCATTAAATGAGACCTCCTATTTGTTAAACCTCCATTATTTCGAACATTTTCCCTCAAAATATATAATTTTGAGACTAGGCAAATGAATCCATAATGTGTGTATTCTTTTGGATAACCCAAAAGTTAAGATATTCTACCACTTTTCACATGTTAAAATCAACTTATTGCGCTTAAATCTATTTCTTTTTTGCTCTCGGAAAAAATTCATAATATTCTTTCTTTAAAGTTTCTTTTGTAATATTTGTGTAAACTTGAGTCGTATTAATAGATTCATGACCAAGCATAACTTGAATTGTTCTTAAATCTGCTCCATTTTCAAGCAAATGCGTTGCAAATGAATGCCTTAAAATATGAGGATGTAAGCCAATATCCATTCCATTCTTTTTTTCAACTTCATGCAATATATATTCAACACCTCTATTCGTTAATTTTGTGCCTTTAGAATTCAAAAAGAAATAATTTGTTCTCTTTTCTCTAGGAAGAACGTTTATTAACTCATTTCTTAAATTTTTTGCATATAAAATCAAATATTTTTTACATTCATCACTAAATGGAACGATTCGTTCTTTTTTTCCTTTTCCAAAAACACGTATTGTTTTACTTGAAAAATTAATATCAATCGTTTTTAGATTAACTAGTTCCGAACAGCGCATGCCGCTAGAATATAAAAGTTCAAGAATTGCTTGATCTCTATCCTTCAATTTATCAATTCGTTCACTATTTCTTTTAAATAATTCTTCAATTTGCGAAACATATAAAGCTTCAGGAAATTTTTTATTAAATTTTAATTTTTCTAAATCTAAAAAAGGATTTTTTGTAGAATAATTTCTCTTAATCAAAAATTTATAAAAATGTTTTAAGGCACTAATTCTTCTAGCAAGCGTCCTTTTTGTATCATATTTTTTTAATCTTTCAGTTTCAAAATTTCGAATATCTTGAGATGTAATAGCTAAATAATTAATATTTTCTTTGACTAAAAAATTATAAAAGCAATTTAGATCTTGTTTATAACTTACAAGAGTATTATTTGAAAAATTTCGTTCATATTTTAAATAATTTAAAAATTCAGTTATTTTATCTTTCATTTTAATTGATTCACAAATTGTTCTGTCGCTGCTAGAGCGTTTTTAATAACATTCTCTTTTGGCATAATATTAGCCCTATATATAATACCAAAATTAGCATTCATTGGTTGAAATGAACTTGCACCAGTATGCGTTATATATCTAACTAAGGCTCCTAAAACTGAATTAAAAGACAAAACTTTATGATTTATGCCCATCATGTTCATATAGCAATAATAAGCAGCGAGCAAACCTGTAGCAGCGCTTTCAACATAACCTTCAACTCCCGACAATTGACCACCAATATAAATATTTTTATTACATTTTAAGCGTAATTCATCATCTAATATTTTTGGAGAATATAAATATGAATTTCTATGCATTAGACCATATCTTATAAATTCAGCATTTTCTAACCCTGGTATCATCCTAAATACTCTTTTTTGCTCAGAATATTTCAAATTAGTTTGAAAACCTACCATGTTGTATAGATCTCCAATTAAATTATCTTGTCTTAATTGTACAACTGCATATGAAAGTTTATTATCTTTTTTAAGTCCAACAGGTTTCATTGGACCAAATCTAAGAGTGTCGATGCCTCTTGATGCAATAACTTCTATTGGCAAACACCCTTCAAAATAATTTGTATCAAAAGAATGAACCATGGCTTTTTTTGCATTAATTAATTCAGAAACAAATTTCTCATATTCTTCCTTATTTAAAGGGCAATTAATGTAACTATTATCGCCGTGTTCGTATCTTGACATATAAAAAACTTTACTAAAATCAATTGATTCTTTTTTTATAATTGGCGCGGACGCATCAAAAAAAGAATAACATTTTTCACCTGTTAATTTTGCAATACTTTCTAAAAGTTTAGGACTTGTTAAAGGCCCAGTACAAATGATTGTTATACCTTCTTTTATATTAGTAATTTCACCATAATGGACAGTAATATTCTTATTACTTTTAATTTTATTTGTGATATATTCAGCGAAGAGCGTTCGATCAACACAAAGAGAATCTCCACCAGGCACACTAGAAACTTCGCTTGCCTCCATTATTAAACTGCCCATTAAAGAAATTTCCTTCTTTAATAGTCCGCAAGCATTATCTAAATTTTTATTTTTCAATGAATTTGAACAAACTAATTCGCCAAATAAATTTGTGTGATGTGCTTCAAAAGTAACTATAGGTCTTTGTTCGTATAAATCGACCTTTATTCCATGATTAGCAAGAAAATAACTAGCTTCGCAACCAGCTAATCCAGCACCAATAACATTAACTCGCATCATTTTTCTTTTCTACTTGATTATTTTGAACATCATTATTTTCTTCATTTTTATCCTTCGTAGATTTTGGAAGAGATTCAACATAATGACATTTTGGATAATTAGAACATCCAATAAATTCAACACCTTTTTTAGATTTTCTATAAACAAGAGGTGACCCGCATTCTGGACAATTACGCCCTACTTCTTTTGGAGGTTCTTTAGGTTCTCTTTTAATATATTTACATTTTGGATAATTGCTACAAGCTACAAAATCCCCATTCCTGCCATGTCGAACAACTAATGGAGAATGACATTCAGGACATAATTCACCAGTATATTCTGGCGGATCTTTATAAATCTTATCTTTAACTTCATCAAAATGCTTAATAAATGGTTCATAAAAATCAGTAATAACTTCTAATTCTTTTTCGTTTCCTTCACTAATTTTATCAAGATTAACTTCCATTTGAGCGGTATATTCAGTGTTCATTAAATCTGGGAAATATTTTGTTAAAACAACAACAGTTTTTGTTCCTTGTTCTGTTGGGACTAAGCCATTTTTACCACTAGTAACATATTTTCTTGAAATCAAGGTTTGTATAGTTGAAGAATATGTTGAAGGACGACCAATACCTTTTTCTTCCATTAATCTAACTATTTTACCTTCACTATATCTAGCAGGAGCTTTTGTAAAATGTTGTTCAGCTTTTGTATCTAAGATTTTATATTTTTCACCAACATTAAAAATAGGTAAAAGAGAATTATCATCTTTATCAACTTTTAAAATATCATAACCTTTAAAAGTAACTACACTTCCATTTAACTGATATGTAACATTATTCGTTTTAAAATAAACAATTGTTGATTCAACTTTCTTATCTACCATGAGGGAAGCAAGGGCTCTATTATAAATTAAACTATAAAGCTTATATTCATGATCTGTTAAATATGGCTTCATACTTTTAGGCGTTCTTGCTAAACTTGTAGGTCTAATCGCTTCATGAGCATCTTGTGAAAGGTTATTCTTTTTAAGAACTCTTTTGCCTTTGTAATATTCTTTTCCAAATTCTGTTTCAATATATTTTTTTGCAGCATCAATAAAATCATCAGATAATCTTGGACTATCTGTACGAATATATGTAATTAAACCAGTAAGTCCTTCATTTGTATCAACACCTTCATATAATTTTTGTGCCAAAAATGTAGTTTCTTTAGTTTTAAAATGATATTTATTGTAAGCTTCTTGTTGTAAGGTAGATGTTATAAAAGCATCTTTACTAGCGATATTTTTAACAGTTTTTTTAATTTCAGTTACAGAAACCTCATCTCCTAAAAGCTTAATAATATTATCAGCTTCTTCTTTTGATTTAATTTTAACTTCTTTATCATCAACTTTTGTAAGTTGAATAGCTAACTCTTTTTTATCTTTTTCAATTTTAGACTCAATAGTCCAATACTCTTCGGGAACAAACTCATTAATTTCTTTTTCATGATCGACAATTAACTTTAAAGTAACAGATTGTACTCTACCAGCACTTTGCGATCTTATTCTTTTTCGCAGTAGATTTGATAGTTTAAAACCAATTATACGGTCTATGATTCTTCTTGCTTCTTGAGAATGAACTAAATCCATATTTATAGTTCTTGGTTTTTCAATTGCATTAGTAATAGAATCATGAGTAATTTCATGAAATTCCAAACGTTTTGTGGTATTTACATCCAAATCTAAAACACATGCAAGATGCCATGCAATAGCCTCACCTTCCCTATCAGGATCGGTTGCAAGTATTACTTCTTCACTTTCATTTTTAAGTTTTACTAAGTTTTTAACAATCTTTTTCTTATCCTTATTAATAATGTAATGTGGTTTAAAACCATCATCAACATCAATACCTAGACCACCTTTACCAGTTGTAGCAAGGTCTCTTATATGTCCAATTGAAGCTTCAACGTTATACTCGCTTCCTAAATATCTTCCTATAGTTTTACTTTTTGCAGGTGATTCAACAATAACTAATTTCATAATTCCCTTTCTTGAAATCAAAATATAGAATTAATTTTCCTTATTGTCAAATAAAAAAATATTCTTTGAACACTTTAAATATATATATGAATATATATTATTTAAGATCTATCTAAAATTTTTGTAATTTCTTTCCCTGACTCAATTAAATAAGCTCCATCTTTTATAAGTTGGTTGCAAAAACTCTTTTTATCTATTTGATATGGAATGCAGCCAATATCTTTACCAAAATTTAAAGCATAGGTTACAGTTCGTTGAGCCCCACTTCTTTCATAAGCCTCTGTAACTAATAAGAAATTGCATAAGCCAGCAATAATTCTATTTCTTGCTAAAAAGAATTCTTTTTCTGGAGAAACTTCATCATGATATTCACTTATAATTAACCCACCATTATCAACAATTCTTTTATATAAATTTAAATGTTCTGGTGGATAAACTTTTTTTAATCCATCAGCTAGTACTGCAATAGTTTTTAAATTATTAGAAAGAGCAGCTTCATGACTTGCGCCATCTATCCCTTTCGCTAGACCACTTATGATAATATAATCATCTTCTAAAACAGAAATTATTTTTTTAGTAGATTTTATTCCATAATCGCTAGCTTCTCTAGATCCAACAACAGAAAGTTTATGGTTAGTGTTATTTCTTAAAAGTGAAATATCTCCTTCATAAAATAATACTAATGGTGGTTCAGAAATTTTTTTAAGCGATTCAGGATATTCCTCATCAACTAAAGTAATAAACTTACTTTTTGTTTTCCTTAAAACATCATCGACTTCTTCTTCAGTTATTTTTTCTTTGTTTTTCAAAGCTTCGACAATTAAACCAAAGTTTGACCTATATTTATAAGTAAAAAATAACAATATATTACGCGCTTTAAACATAAAAGCCTCCTTATACTATTAATAAGGGGGGAATTTATAAAAATTACAAAATTTTTAATTGTTTTACTAAGGAAATTTTTACAGGTCTATATGAAAAACGATAAAAACCTTTGATTGGGCCATATTTATTTAATAATTCAATATGTTCTTTTGTTGGATAACCTTTATGTTTAGCTAAATTATAATTTGGATATTTTTTTGACATTGCTATCATATAATGATCTCTACAAACTTTTGCAATAATACTACCTGAGGCGATGCATTCACATTTAGCATCACCCTTTATTATTGGAATTACTTCAACATTAGGAATTTTTAAAGGCATGGCATCTGTTAATATTAAATCATATTTTATTTTTAAATTCTTAATTGCTTTCATCATAGCAATTTTTGATGCTTCATATATATTTATGCGGTCAATCGTTTCAGCATCAACATAACCTACACCATAAGCTAAAGAATTTTTGATTATCTCTTTAAAAACCATTTCTCTTTTTTTATCTGTAAGTTTTTTTGAGTCATTTATTAATTCATTTTTATAATCTTTTTGAAGTATGCAAGCGCCAGCTACAACCGGTCCACAAAGCGGACCTCTCCCAGCCTCATCAACACCCACGATAATTTTAACTTTATCTGAATAATATTGTTCTTCAAAATTAAGCATATTAAATCCTTTCAAGTGTAAATTTTGTAATAAGTCCATTTCTGAATTCACTTAAAACAACTTGCTCACATTTTTCTTTATCAAGAACATTACCCTTTAATAAGAAGCCCCTATTCACACAAATTTCGCTTATGATTGAATCATATTCTTCTGATTTTAATTTAAGGTTATATTTTTTAGCTAAAGCTTCTTTATAATATTTTAATAAAAAATTTATACAATCAACACATAAATCATGTGTAGGCAAAATAGTTTCTTTCATCGATCCAATTAAAGCTAAATTAATTGCTTTTTGTTTATCTTTATAACTAGGTTCTAAAATTCCCGGAACATCTAATAGTTCAAAATTATTAACTTTAACCCATGTTGTATTGCGAGTAACGCCTGGAATATTCCCAGTAATGGCAATTTTTTTGGATGCAAAAAGATTAATTAATGTTGATTTGCCAACATTAGGAATACCAAGAACCATTGCTCTAGTTGTAACATTTTTTATTCCCTTTTTTGCGTATTTTTCTTTTTTTAAAGATTCGAACTCTTCAACGCTTTTAAGAAGTTTCTTTTTTGAATTATTATTAGTTAAATCCAATGTTATTACCTTACTTCCATCTTTTGAAAGTTCTTTAACCCATCTTTTTGTCATTTCTTCATCACTTAAGTCAACTTTTGTTAAAACATACAATTTTTGTTTATTTTTAACAATCGCCTCTAATAAATCAGATTGGCTAGCAAGCGGAATTCTGCTATCTAATAAAATAATGACAAAATCAACAAGTTTTAATTGATTTTCTATTTTAATGGTTGCCTTTTTCATGTGGCCAGGAAACCAATGAACATTTTTTTCTTTATTTTCCATATCAATATTATATTCATGAAAAGCATAAAAAAATAGATGGATAACCATCTATTTTTAAGTCACTTATAATGCAATTTAAACTATAAAACTTGTTTAATACGAGCAGCTTTACCAGTTCTTGTTCTAATATAATTAATTTTATTTCTTCTAACTTTACCTTTTTTGATAACTTGAATTTCGGCAACATTTGGAGAATGAAGTGGGAAAATTCTTTCAACGCCAATACCACTTGACATCTTTCTTACAGTGAATGTTTCATTAATTCCACCACCTCTACGACAAATAACAACACCTTCATAAGCTTGTAATCTGGTTTTGTTACCTTCAGTAATTCTTACTGAAACACGTACAGTATCACCTGATCCAAAATCAGGGACATTGCTTTTTAATTGACTAGCAGTAATCTCTTTAGCTAAATTTTTATTCATATTAGGTTACTCCTTTCTTGTATCGTTCTCTTGGCGTTCATATAATAGTGACAATTAAAGCGGAACGTCCGTAGCATTAAAAATGCTTAATTAATATATCACAAAATCTATTGTTTGTAAAACAATAGTTAAAAAAATATACCTGTTAAGTAAAAATACTTGACAGTAAGAAATATTATAACTAGAATATTAATGTTTTAGAAGGAGAAAATTTATGGCAGTTAAAATTAGATTAGCTAGAGCCGGAAGACATGAATCACCATTTTATAGAATTGTTGCAGCTGATAGCCGTTATTCAAAAGATGGAAGATATCTTGAACAAGTTGGATATTATGATCCACAAAAAGGAAAACAAGGTGCTGTTATTTTTGAAGATGTTGCAATTAAATGGATTAATAATGGTGCTCAATTTAGCGATACAGTTAAAGCTATTTTAAATCAACAAGGTATTTTAGCAAAAGCTAAAGAAGCAAAAGCTAAAGCCGATAAACCTAAGAAAGCTAAAGTTGTAAAAACAAAAAGCCCTAAAAAGGAACAATAAAGCATGGACTATAAAGCATTAGTTCACACTATCATTGATCCAATAATTTCAAAACCTGATGCAGTTTTAATTAGAGAACAAGCAAGCGAAACACCAAATGATATTACCTTATTAATCGTTGCCGAAAACGAAGACACAGCGAGATTAATTGGTAAAAAAGGTGTAGTTGCCAATGCTATAAGAGACATTATCTCAGTATCTGGTAAACTGGAAAATGTTCATATTCATTTGAAATTTGAATCATTCGATAAAAAAGAAGAGTAGTTTCTACTCTTCTTTTTGGTTAAAATATTAATATGTATTTAAAAGTTGGAACAATCACAAAACAAGTAGGTTTAAAAGGCGAAGTAAAAGTTTTCTCTACGACATCTTTTGCTAAGAAAAGATTTGAAAAAGGAAATATAATATTCATTAAAAATGGCAATAAATACGAAGAAATTACTGTCAAAACATTTAGAATATTAAATTCCGATTTTTATGTTGTTTCTTTTGAAGAATATCCAAATTTAGAAAGCACAAATGTTCTCTTAAAAAAAGATTTATTTGCTTTAAAAGATAATAGCATACTCGACGAAAATCAATTTTTTTATAGTGATCTTATTGGTTCGAGTGTTTTTAACGAAAATAATGAAAAAATTGGTGAAGTATTATCTATTGAAGAATTTCCTGCACAAACCACTTTATGTTGTAAAAAAGAAGATGGCGCAAAATTTTATGTTCCATTTATACCACAATTTATTCTAAAAATTGATATAGAAAACAAATCTATTGTTATCAAAATAATTGAGGGTCTTTTATGAAATTTAAAATTTTAACTCTCTTTCCAGAGATGTTTGATTCTTTTTTAAATTGCTCGATTATTAAAAGAGCAATCGCAAAAAAGCTTATCGAAATAGATTTAATAAACATTAGAGATTACACAAAAGACAAATATAATCGCACTGATACTCCTCCAATTGGTGGGGGTGCTGGATTAATAATGAAGTGCCAACCAATTTATGACGCATTAATTCAAAATGCATCTTTAGATTCATATAAAATCGTTTTATCACCTCGAGGAACAAAGTATAATCAAGGAAAAGCATTAGAACTATCAAAGAAAAGTGAAATTGTAATACTTTGCGGACATTATGAGGGAATTGATGAAAGAATATATAAATATTTCGATGAATCAATATCAATTGGAGATTATATTCTTACAGGTGGGGAACCTGCCGCATTATGTTTAATTGATTCTATTTCAAGATTAATAAAAGGCGTCATTAGCGAAGAGTCAATTAAAGAAGAAAGTTATACTAATAATCTACTAGAATATCCACAATATACTGAACCATATGATTTTTTAGGAGACAAAGTTCCTAATATATTATATTCAGGCAACCACATGGCTATAGAAAAATTCCGCAAAAAAACGTCTTTTATCCTAACAAAAAAATATCGACCTGATCTTTTTGAAAAATATAATTTTAACAAACAAGATTTAAAATTACTTAAAGAAATTGACGAAAAAGAAACTCCCAAATGGGAAATTGAAGCGATTGAAAAAGGAAGTAAATTTACTAAAAACCATTAAATCCAGGAGGAAATTTTCCTCCTTTTTTAATATTTTTAAATTGTTTAAACATCAATTTTGATTGTTCATATTTTTTCAAAACTTTATTTACATCAGCTGAAGTTGTTCCACTGCCTTTTGCAATTCTCATCTTACGACTATTTTTTAATACTTCAGGATGTTTTCTTTCATAAGGAGTCATCGAATTAATAATAACTTCAAATGATTTCATTTGTTTTTCGGCGATAGATAATTGTTCTTTAGAAATGTTAGGCATTCCAGGAATTAATTTTAAAAGCCCTCCAAAACTTCCGAGTTTCTTGACTTGTTTCATTTGTTCTAACATATCGTTTAAATCAAAGTTGCCTTCTTCAAATCTTTTAGCAGATTTGTTCATTTCTTTAGCATCAATATTTTCTTGCACTTTATCAATTAATGTTAAAATGTCACCCATACCAAGAATTCTTTCAGCAGTTCTATCTGGATGAAAAACATCTAAATTATTAATTTTTTCGCCAGTACCAACAAATTTAATTGGAACATTAGTAACTTTAGCGATTGATAAAGCAGCACCACCTCTAGAATCGCCATCCATTTTAGACATAATAACGCCGGTGATCCCAAGATTTTCATTAAATGTTTTAGCAACGTTTACTGAATCTTGACCAGCCATTGCATCAACTAATAAAAGGATTTCATCTGGTTTAATAGCGGATTTCATTTCTTTTAATTCATTCATTAAAACATCATCAATTTGCAATCTACCTGCAGTATCAACAATCAAAACATCATATTTTTCGTTTACTGCTTTTTCATATGATTTTTTATAAATATCTACAGGATTTTTATTTTCTCTATCAAAATATATATCAACATTGATACTATTCGCTAATTGTTCAAGTTGATCTATAGCGGCTGGACGATAAATATCACAGGCAACAAGCAAGACTTTTTTGTTTTCTTTTGTTGACATTAAATAAGCGAGTTTTGCTGATGTCGTAGTTTTACCACTACCTTGTAAACCAACCATCATTAAAATTGTAGGCCTATTTTTTGCGTATATTAACTTTGTATTTCCGCTTCCTAAAAGCTCAACAAGTTCATCACGAACAATTTTAACAACCATTTCACTTGGATTTAACTTAGTGAAAACTTCCATTCCAAGAGCTTTTTCTTTAACTTCAGCAACAAATTCTTTTACTACTTTATAATTAACATCAGCTTCTAGAAGAGCGATTTTTATCTCTTTTAAAATATCATCCATATTGCTTTCAGTTAATCTGGATTGACCTTTTACTTTTTTAATAATTTTTGTAAATTTTTCACTTAATGATTCGAAAGCCATTTTATAACTCCTTATAAATTTCTTCTTTTAATTGTTCGCTTACATGATATTTTTCAAGAATTGATTTTATCATATTTTGTTTTTTAAAAATTTTAAGTTGCGTTTCAAATTCAATCAATTTAGCTTTTGAATGATTAATTGTATCCAAAACAGCACTTCTCGAAATTTTGATTTCTTCAGCAATTTCTGATAAAGATAAATTATATCTATAATAATTATCCATTACTAAAATTTGTTTTTTAGTTAACAAATTTCTATAAATTTCATATAAATTGTTTATGTAATTAAATTCTTCTAAATTATTCATTTTTAATTAATCCACTGCAAAGACCATACAAATATTTATCCAAATCAAATTCTTCAAAATCTTCCATTTTTTCGCCAAGTCCAATAAATCTCACAGGAATATGAAGTTCATCCCTTATTGCAAGGATTATTCCGCCTTTACTGGTTCCGTCCATTTTAGTAATAACAATGCCTGTAACATCTATTAAATCTTTAAATGCTTTCGCTTGTAGAACACCATTTTGTCCAGTTGTTGCGTCAATAACTAAAAATGATTCAATAGGATAATTTACTTCTTTATTGATTACCTTTTTAATTTTACCTAATTCATTCATTAGATTTTGTTTATTTTGTAACCTGCCAGCGGTATCAATAATTACTAAATCATAACATCCATCAATTGCCTGTTTGACACCTTTATAAGTTACACTAGCTGGATCCTCATTTTCTTTACCAACGACTATGTCAGTTTTTAAACGCTTGCTCCAAACTTGCAACTGTTCAGTTGCGCCAGCCCTAAATGTATCAGCAGCAACAAGTAAAACTTTTTTCCCTTGGTTGATATATCTATAAGCTAATTTAGCAATTGTAGTTGTCTTTCCAACACCATTCACACCAACCATTAATAAGATTTCAGGTTTATGAGCAAAAATTATATCATTGTGGATATCATTTCCTTCACTTACATAATTATAAAACATCTCATCAACCAACATTTCGTTAATTGCTTTAGGGTCTTTTATATTATTGTTTTTAGATTCTTTTAAAAGCTTTTCAATGATTTTTAAAGAAAAATCAACGCCACAATCAGCTTCTATTAAAATTTCTTCAAGTTCATTAAAATAATCTTCATTAACATCGTGATATTTTTTCGCTAAATCATCAAGCTTACTAGAAAAATTTGCTCTAGATTTTGAGAGACCTTTTTCATATTTTGAAACCGTCGCACGGTTTTCTTTAGTATTAAATATTTTTTCTTTTAAAAATTTAAATAAACCCATAAACTATTTAGCAACCTTACTTAAAGCATCTTTTGCAGCATTTTGTTCTGCTTCTTTTTTACTTTTCCCACTTCCGCATCCAAGACTTTGTCCGTTAAAGGAAACCTCAACATTAAATGTTCTATCATGTGGGGGTCCTTTTTCACTTATTAAAGTATAAACAACCGATTCTCTGTACTCAGCTTGCATAGCTTCTTGAAGTTTTGACTTATAATCTTCAACTTCACTTGGCACAAAATTAATAACGTCTTCAATAAACATTTTTGAAATGAAATCAAAAACAAATTGAAATCCTTGATCAATATAAATCGCACCTATAACTGCCTCAAAAATATCTTCTAAAATATGATCATTATTAATAAATTGAGATTTAGTTAAACTATGACCAATTCTAACATATTCATCATAATGAAATGCTCTTGCTTTTTTAGCTAAAGACTTAGTTTGAACTAAGGTCGAACGAGTTTTTGTCATAACTCCTTCATTCATTTCTGGATGATGATTATATATTAAGCTTGCAATAACAAAACCTAGAACGCTATCACCCATAAACTCTAAACGTTCGTAATCATGGTGATGAGTTTTAGCATCACTATTAAAACTCGAATGTGTAAAAGCCATTTCGTAAAGCTCAGGATTATGAGGATTTATTTTAAAAGTTCTATAGAATTCATCTAATTTTTTCATGTTATTTTAAAGCCTCACGCATCTTTTCAATAATATTAGCCTTTGTTAATCTATATGCTAACTCAAGAGCGGATAAAAAAGCATTTTCATCACTGCTACCATGCGCTTTAATGACGACGCCATTTACACCAACTAATAAGGCACCACCAACTTTTTTATAATCCATTTTATCTTTCATTTTTTTAAGACCTTTTCGACAAATTAAATAACTTAATTTAGTCCATAAGTTTTGTTTAAAAACTTCTTTCAACATATAAGACATAGCTTTTGCTGTGCCTTCAGTTGTTTTTAAAAAGACATTCCCAGTAAAGCCATCGCAAATAAGTACATCAACATTAGAAAATAAAACGTCTCTTCCTTCAATATTTCCAAAAAAATTAATTTCAGCATCATTTTTCAGCAATTTAAAAGCTTCTTTAGTAACTGGACTGCCTTTTTCATCCTCTGTTCCATTACTTAATAAACCCACAACAGGATTTGATTTATTAAAGTTAAATTCATAATACAAAGAAGCCATTTTCGCAAATTGATGCAATTCTTCTGGAGTATTCGCATTATTTGCACCAACATCACAAACAACAAAATATTTATTTTCTTTCATAGATGGAAATGTTGTAATAAATCCTGGTCTTTTAACATTCTCCAATCTTTTAATTTTAAAGATAGAAGCAGTTAATAATGCGCCACTAGAGCCAGCACTAACCAATGCATCACAATTATTTTTAAGGAAAGCATTAACACCAACCATTAAACTGCTCTCATTATCACGATAAGCAGTCATTGGATCGACATCCATTGCCAAAACGGTTTTTGATATTAATGTTTTTACATTCTTAACATTATTAAATGATTCACCTACATTTGAATCTCCAACAGCAAAAATCTCAACATCATCATGTTCGCTTAAAAATTTTTTAACAGCAGGAATTGTTGATTTATTTCCTAAATCCCCGCCCATCATATCAATAACTAGTTTCATATAAAAAACCTCATTTAATATTATATTAAAAGTAAGACTTTAAGGACAAGAATATTTAGCTACTTTTATTTTTATAAAAGTGTTAGCTTTCAAATGATGTG
>DKCJ01000025.1 GCA_002451465.1 Caryophanales bacterium UBA6877 | reverse complement strand
TTATATAGTTAATTAAATAAATAAAAAACTACTTTATAAAAAGAAAAACCTCAAAAATGAGGTTATTTCTAATTTTGGTGATCCTCCGGAGACTCGAACTCCGGACCCACTGATTAAGAGTCAGTTGCTCTACCAACTGAGCTAGAGGACCAAAATGCTTTAATATTATAACTAAATCAATTTTTATTGTAAATCAATTTATATTCTATTACTTTAAATTAGAGAACCGATAATTCGGTTCTCTAATTTACTTTTAATATTCTATTCAACTTTTGTAAGAGAAGTTATGCCTATTTGTTTAACACCCTTATAATCACTTCTAGCACAATTGAACTTAATTTTATCACCTTTCTTTAAATCCTTTGTAATTTCATTTGTTAAGAAGTCTTGTGGATTATGAATACTTATTTTCCCTTTATACCAATTCATACGTTTACCAGCAGTAGCGCCATAAACTTGAATAGTATTTTTACCATCAGTTACAAACATGTTTCCATATTTGTTATTTGGCGTATCTGATAAACTGTCTTGATCTGTACCAAAACCAAGAATTGTTGCTTCTGTTTCAAATAATTTAACGCCTGGGGTAACGTTTGAATCATTAATAACTTCTTCAAGGGTTGCTTTTGTTGGAGTAACAAGATCATCATAAGTACCTTCGCCTTTATAAACGTACAAACCAACGCCTTGAGCAGCTCCTTTATAATCTTGTCTAATTAATAAAGCTGTAACGCTATCACCAACCTTAAGGTTTTTGGTAAATTCATTAGTTAAATAATCTTTTGGATTCTTGAAACCCCATTTTCCATCAGCAAATTTTAAAGCTGTATTGGTGGCTGTTGTTCCATAAAGTAATATTTCAGTTGTTCCGTCTGAAATATAAACATTTCCATAATCTCCACCATTTTCACCTTTAAATTTAGTAATTGTTCCAGTAACTAAATAAACTTCTTTATTACCAACACTTTCATCATATTCTGCATTAGCAAATTCTGTAACAGTTGCTTTAATAGCTTCTTTCTCTTTATCTTGTTCTTTAACTTCAAGTTCAACTGTATCACTAAATTTTTCACCACCTAACTCTTCACTGTTAGTATAAGTTGCAGTAACTGTTGATTTACCGACACCTTTTGCTGCAAGCATGAAACCATTAACTACAACAACTTCACTATCGCTACTTGTTATTGTTAAAGCCCCACTTGAAATAGCACTAGCAACATTAACTTCTGCTCCAGTAAAGGTAAATGTCATCTCTCTATCGACTTCTCCAAGTTTCCAAACTTCTTGTAAAGCATTTTTATTAGCAATAGTAAAACCAGTAACAGGTTTTGGCTCTGGTTTTTCTTCTTCTTTTTGGCAACCAACAAGTCCCGAGAGTCCTAAAACAGCAACACCACCAATAATTAATGCATTAATAAATTTTTTCTTCATAAGTTCCTCCAAAATTTATATTTAAGACGATACGTCTTTAAACCATTTTTATTGAACAAATGTATCATTTTGAATGTCTTTTAAAACGTTTTGATACATTTTAGTTCGTTTAACACCTATAACAACATAACTTATTCCTATTGTTAATAAGGTAACACCGATAACAATAAGAGCGACAAAAACATAAAATTCGATGCCAATAACTAAATTATAGTTGTTAGTAGCCTTAAATGCCATTGATAAAAACAAAAAAGATATACAAGATAAGATAAAACCAATCATTAAAGAAACCATTCCAGATGAAAACTTATTTTTCGCACGATGAATTTCTGCGTGACTCGCTTGAGACAATTCTTTTAAGTCTTGTTTATCAAGATGTTCTTTTACAATATGATTACATCTTGGGCATACATAAACCTTTTCTACTTTTGGATCAATAATTAATGTTTTATTTACTTCACCATTAACTTTAGATAATTTTTCTTCATTTATTTTGATATTTTTACCACAATGTTGACAAAACATAAATATTCCTCCTATTTATAGTTATAATTTGGATCGATTTCTCCATGAATTTTTATCCCTTTTGATGCGGCAATCTCATTTGCTATATCAAAGTAATGATAATATAAAACTTCATTAGACAACATTTCGTTTAATATTGAACCAGACATAAATTTAGCATATCCATTTAAAACTAATTCATAATTTAATAATTTATAATCAAAAAAGTCGGGACTTTCAACATTTGTATACCAAACAAACCCAAGCAATCTTCCATAAGTTTCTCTTAAGCTTCCACCAAGTGCACTTTGAATTAAAATGTGTTTGGCATTTCCTAAAATATTATTAGTGTAATTTTGAGCTGCAACGCCCCATGGTTCTTCTTTTATACCACTTCCTTCACTACTATGATCAATTTCGGGAGTGTCCACATAATAATATCTTGTTCTTTCAACAGTTTTCAATACATCAAGCTTGCTACCATCAGCACTTTTATAAACGAAATTAGTTGTATCACCATCGCCATATGAACTAACACTAGTTTCAAGAAAACCACCAAGAGGTTTACCATCTTTTACAAATGGACTACCTAAATAATTTTCCATGATTGATGGACCTTTTATAAAATCATCGTATTTAATTGGGGTTTTTAAATTGCCTAAATATTTTGTGTTATCACTACGAACTCTATACCAAACTTTTTTATCAAAAACTTTAGTTGCAAATAAATTATTTTCATTTTTAATTAAGCTACCATTATTAATTATTTCGTAACTAAAACCTTTTGTGCCAATAGAATCAATCACATTGTTATTCTTATCAACTATTTCAATATAGTTACTACCATAAATATAGTTGTCTTTAAATTTTACAACCTTTACATTTTGATCAAGAGTCTTACTGAATCGTGAATTTTGATAAACAATGGATGCATTTTCATTATCTAAAAAATCATCATTAATCTTCTTTGTAAATAAAATATTACTTCCTTGATAAAAGTTTAAAAAATATTCATTTTTTAATACTTTAGTATTTGAAATTTCTATAGCACTATCAAGAAAATTTTCATTAACGAGAATTTCGCTTATAAATGGTTTATCATCAAAATTCTCATCAACATCTTGTTTACAAGAAACTAGCGAAACCAAGCTCAATAATATGAATAGAGATTTAAATTTAGCCTTCATATCCACCTACTAATGACAAATCACTACTGGTTGTTGGCAATATTTGCACCTTATAATTACCTTTTTTAGTTTTGTGAAGAGCAAGAACACCTTGTAAAGTAAAGAGTTTGTCAACAAAATATGTATAACTATTCCACGCAAGAGATGGATTAGATTCATCTGGCTTATAAATAAATGATAAATAAACATTAAAATCAAGTTCTTCACCCTCTTTAGTTGCAACATAAAGGGTAATCTCGTTAGAGGTTGTGCTATCATAACCACCAGTAACTTTAACCTCATCCGTAAACTCAACTGGTGAATTCAATATTTCATAATCATTTTGTTTAATATCTTTAACACTCTTCTCAAAGGTATACATTTTATATTCATCGGTGTTATCCTTTGGAGATATTAAAACTTGTGCATCGTTTTCCTTTGGGTTATATTCTTTAAAAGAACAACCGCTTATTTGGAAACCAAAATTTTCACTATCAACAGCAGTTCCACATATTTGTAAATAAGTATTCTTTTTATAGAATTTACTAGAAATACTACCCATACCAGTATAAATATTTATTCCAGCATATTCTCCATATCCAAACCTTCCACCATTTTCGACAGAATAATAATTTTGAAGATAAATAATTCGATTTGCATAACCGACAACTGTGCCGACAACTTTGACATTTTTATTATCATATTTATTTTTATATTCTTCGCCTTTAGCTTGAGCTGCAATTTGTTTCTCTAACTCAATTTTCATATCTAAAAGTGAAACTGGTTCATAACTACCATAATTATAAAGTGGATCATCTTCGCCAGAAAACATATTGAGCTTAAGATCTTGAGCTTGTTGCCATGCCTCTCTAAATATAGGTTCTAATCTTTCAATTTGCGAAGCATTTTTAACATCACTATATCCTTCTTGAACTAAAAGAAGATTTAAAAGTTCAAGATCTTTATAATCGCAATTTTTTACATCTTCGTTGATCCACACTAACGCAAGATATCTAGATCCTGTAGAGTCAAATGATGGCTTAGTATAAGTATCTGATGGAACCGAAATAACTATTGTTCCATCTTTATCAGCTTTTTTAAGTTTTTCCTTAGTGAAATTACTAGCTGCTTTCCCATAAGGCTCAATATCACCAGTCGATTCAGGAGTATCAACACCATAAAAACGGCACTTAATAGTTTCTTTAACACCTTCTTCTTTAAAATGTGCGGTATCTCCATCAATAGCTGTTTCTAAAGAAACTTTAGCAATGCCATCTGTTAAAAAGCTTTTATCTTTATAATCAAGTGCAAGTCTTGCTTCGCTTTTTGAAGCGTAATCAACAAAACCTTCTTTATTACAAGATGAAACAACAAACACTGATAATGAAGTTACAATTGTTAAAAATAATTTCTTAAATAAGTTCATATTACATACCTAGTGAAGCCATCTTTTTAGCTTCTTCAAACGCTTGATCAATTGTGTATTTATCTAAAAATACATTGGCAATAATTCCACCAACTTGATCACGAGCTAAACTACTTCCTTTAAATGCTGGGGTTGATAAATATCTACCTTTAATATCTTCAACAACAACCTTTGAGGTTCTTGCTAAGAAAGTATCTCCTTCTTCTAAATAGTCTTTATAGTAACCAGAAGCATAAGAAGACTCTCTAACAGGAACATATCCCTCACTTCCTAAATAACAAATGTCCGCGTTGTTTTCAGTATTAGTGATATATTTAAGGAATTTCCAACCATATTCTTTTCTAAACTCATTAGTTTCTTCATTAACACCTTTACTTTTTAATAAAGTTAAAGTTGGTCCTTGCGAAACATATAATGGGTTATTATTTTCATATGGAACCTTAACGACACCAACATTAAAACTAGCATCACCTGGGTCATTATAACCAGCTCCACCACTACTTCCAACAGTGAATAAACATCTTCCTTCAGTAAATGAATAAGAACCATATTGACCGTCATTACTACCTTTAGTTTTTAATAAACCATCATCATAATAACCTTTTAAAGTTTTAACCATTTCTTTTGCTTTATCATTATCAAAATCTAACGACCCTTTTCCATCTTTAATAGAAATAAATGGGATATTATTTTGATAACATTTAGTAATAAATAAATTTTCATCACTATCATAAATAAAAGGTACTTCAAGGGCATTACCACATATCTCTCCACCATTATCTATGTCTTTTTTAACAAATTTTAAAAGATCAATAAACTGATCCCAAGTTAAATTAGCCATATATTTATCATAATCTGTAATTGTAGAATCATAGGCTTTTAAAAGTCTTTCATCAACAACATCTTTGTTATACATTAATACTTCACTACTTTTAAGGAAAGGTAATGAGTATGTGCCTTTTTTTAGATATTCTCCTGATTCCTTATAGAAAGCTTTAACAAAATCACTTTCATCTTTACCATCATTTAAATAAGAATTGGTGCCATAACCAATTTCTGGATCGTGCATCAAATTATCAAGATTATAAACAAACTCCTCGTCAAAATCTTCGTGAGATAAATAACTAGCAACGTGATCTGGATAAGCTACAGCAATTGTAGGAGTATTTCCAACAGCAAATCCTTTCTCAATTTGATTTTGGATATCATCATAACTACCTATGTAACTAAATTGGATATCAACATCAACACCTTCATTTTCCTTTATGATTTTTTCAAAATCGCTAGCTTTTGCCTCTAATTCATCCGTAAGACTTTGACCAAAAGTATGCCAAAACATTATTTTATTATTTTTTTCTTTATTATTGCCATTACAAGAAAAAAGACTTACCAAAAGTATTGGTAAACTTATTAAATTTAAAATTTTCCTTTTGGTAAGTCTCATATTCTTATTCCTCTTTTTATATTTTTATTAATTACAATTAGAGAGCAGTTTTACAAAGAGCAACAGCATCTTCAAACCAAGTATCAATTTCACTAATATCGCTAGTGGTTGTTAATGCTTTTGTCATTAAATTACCAGCTTGAGTTCTAGCAGTTGATGAACCTTTGAATGCTGGGGAAGTAAATAATGTTCCGACATCATTAATTTTAGCTTTTGAATAAGCCATTACTCTATCAAGACTCTTGTCGTCTTTTGCCTTATAATCAGAAGCTGAAATATAACTTTCACTTTCAATAGTTGATTTTCTAATTGGGCTATAACCAGTTGCAATTGACCAATCAAGAGCGTTTTCTTCATTTGAAATAAATTTATAGAATAACCATGAAGCTAATTGTCTATTAGTATCACCATGACTTAAGACAGCAATAGATGGACCTTGGCTGATAGTATAAGCCTTGTCGACATTAGCTTGAGGAATTCTTGCAACACCAACATTCATTGGGTTTTCTGAACTAAATTGATATTTAACACCACCAGTGGATCCAACAGAGAATAATGTCCCTTGAACATTAAAATATTCATTAGTATAGTTACCACCAGCGCTACCTTTAGATATAATATATCCTTTCTTAGCGGCTTCATGGAATGTTTTTAAAACACTCTTCATACCATCGTTATTAAAATCAATACTAGCTTTACCATTTTCTTTATTGACTGATGTATAACCATAGCCATATTGTTGTGCTAAAGTAATAAATAAGTTATCGTCTGAATCGTAAGCGAAAATTGCATGATAATCACCAGTTGTTTTAACATATTTTTCTGCTTCAGGAACAGATTCATCATGTTTTGCAATTGCTGGGCATAATTTATTGAACAATTCATCCCATGTTAAGTTATTAAGATAATCAGCAGTTAAAGGTTTTCCACCATTAACAGTATTATCATACTTACTTAAGTCCATACCAATTAAAACATCTTCATTATAGAACATTTGTTCAGTAGATTTGCACCATGGGAGACTATAAGTGCCATCAACTAAGTAGCCATTACCTTCACTAAGATAGTCAGTAATTAAATCATCATATTCTTCAGTTGTCCAGCCAACAGTATCATTGTACATATATGGCTCTAAATCGACTGCCTTACCATAATTAATATATTCAGCAACGTGATCGGCGTAACATTGAACTAAATCGGGATAGTTATTAGAAGTAAATCCTTTAATAACACTATCTTTCAAATCATTGTAACTACCTTCAATGATATTGCTCTTAACTTCAATGTTTGGTTGAACTTCCTTAAATTCTTCAATATACTTATTTAATGCTTCTTGGTTGTTTTTACCAACAATAGACCATAAATTGACAGTAGTTTTTGTTTTTAAAACACCATCTTCATCAACGAGTTCGCTAATACTAGCATTTGTAGTTGGGGTATACCCTCCCTTGCTGCCGCAAGCTGAGACTAACGCTACAGAAAGTACCGCAACAGCACATTTAATAATTTTAGATTTCTTCATAAATCCTCCAATTTATAATACACTTTTAAAAAAGTGAGAAAATTAACCTTTTATGCCGGCTCTACCGACACCTTTCATAATATATTTTCTAAAGAAAATAAACAATAAAAATAATGGGACAGTGACTAAAACAGTTGCTGCCATTTGATAACCGTATTCCGTAATTCCAGCTTCAACATCGACAAAACTAGATCCACGAAGACCATTAGATATTAAACGATAACTTTCGTTATTAGCCGTAACAAGATTTGGCCAAACATACGAGTTCCAAGTTCCCATAAACTTTAATATAGTTATAGAAATTAAGGTTGGCGCAGCAAGTGGAACCATGACACGCCACAAAAAGCTCCAATCACTTTTTCCATCAACTTTAGCAGCAAGGTATAATTCATTAGGAATTTGTTTAAAGTTTTGTCTTAATAAATAAATGTAGAAAACACTTACCCAGAATGGAATAATCATCGCCATATAAGCATCCATAAGTGTTGAGTTCTCACCAACCCAACCAAATGATGCAACAGTAATATAATTTGAAATAACCATCATTTCACCAGGTATCATCATTGTCATCAAGAAAACCATAAATAATGATTCACGGCCTTTAAAGTTAAGTCGTGCAAAAGCAAAAGCTGAAAAGATTGTAGTAATTAAAGTACCAATTGTTGAAAATACAGCAACAACAATGGTATTACGCATGTATGTGGCAAAACTAAAGGTATCAAAAACATAGATATAATTTGTCCACATTACAATTTCTGGAAAAAATGTTTGTTTAGATTGCATTATTTCTCTATTCATTTTTAAGGATGTAATAATCATCCAATAAAATGGAAAAACAACAAGTAAAGCTAAAAAGACAATTAAAACATAAGTAATTAATGTTGAAACAAAACGTCCAATTTTTTCGCCTTTTTGTAAGGCTTTAACCGTTTTATTTCCTTCTTTAATACAAAGGACAACATCAGTGTCATCAATATCAACTTTATTAAAATTTATGTATTCTTTTTTTAAAGTTTTATCCATAACTTTCTCCTCGTATTAATAATAAATTCTCTTTTTCGATACACCCATTTGTAAGAATGTAAAGATAAGAATAATAACAAATAATAAAACAGCAGCCGCTGCAGCAAACGATGTATGAGTATTTAAATTATCATAGATATAATAAACAATTGTATATAACTCATATGTACCAGTTGTTGTACCTGGACCATTAAATAAACCAACAATTGATGAATATTCCTTAAAAGCTCCAATAAAAGAAGTAATCATAATATAAAGAATTTGTGGCCCTAATAAGGGAACAGTGATTCTTGCAAGAACTTTATATTTTGGAGCAGCATCAATTTTTGCAGCTTGATAATATTGTTTATCAATACCTTGTAAACCACTTAAAAATACGAGTATTTTAAATGGCAAACTCGACCAAATAATATAAATGCATAATGGAACCATAGCATCCCATCTTGTGGCACCATATATCCATTGTTTTCCAGTAATACCTAAAACATAATTTATAACACCGCTTTTATCAAAAAGAACTGAGAAAACCATACCAACTGCTATAACGTTAGTTACATAAGGTAAGAAAAATATTGTTTGTAATATTTTTTGAAACCATTTAATAGAATTTAAAGCAACAGAAATCAAAAGCGAAATAATTATTGATGGAATAACAGTTGCAAAAACCAAAAAGAAAGTATTTGGTAAAGCATAATCTAGAATACGAGATTCATAAGCGCCATTTATACTAGTTAATCCTAAGATTGCCCCATAGTTATCTAAAGTAAATCCATCATAAGTCCCTTTTATGTAGTCAAAGTTAGACATAAAGGAAATAAAAATAGTATCAATTAATGGATAAATTAAAAACACAGACATTAAAACAAGAACAGGTGCTAAATAAAGCCAAGCTCGCCAATTGTTTTTTGCTTCTGTATCTTTAACACCAGTTACTTTATATTCTTTTTTTGGCTTTTTGTTCGACAAAAATCTAACGAGAACATTTTTATTCTCATTATATCCAACATTTAATTCCCCTAATCGAGGATCATAAAATGTATTGATTCCTTGGTTTTCCATTATTTAACCTCTATACGTTTTTCATTTAAACCAAAAACGTAAAATTTACCTGGTTTTAATTTAAAGCTGATTTTTCCAACATGGTTTTTCATTTCATCTTGAACAATAACTTTAAAGTTTTCTTTATTACAATTTTTATTAGTACAAATTAATGATAAATCTCTACCTAACACTTGTATAGTTTCACAATTTGCATGTAAAACTTCACCTTTTGTTGATTCGCTAGCAACAATGAATCCTTCTGGACGAATTGTTACATACACCTTTTGATTCTTCAATTTATTTTTTGCTTTATAAACTAGATCGTCACCAATATATATACCATTATCTTTAATTTCGCCAGCAAAAACATTAATTGGTGGATTTCCTAAAAATTGAGCAACGAATAAGTTTTTAGGGTTATTATAAACTTCTTGTGGAGAATCCATTTGTTGTTCTTCGCCAAGTTTCATAACAACAATCTTGTCACTAATTGACATAGCTTCTTCTTGGTCATGTGTAACAAATACGGTTGTAATACCTGTATCTCTTTGTATTCTTCTTATTTCTTCTCTAGTTTTAAGTCTTAAACGAGCATCAAGATTACTTAATGGTTCATCAAGAAGTAAAACTTTTGGTCTTTTAACTAATGCACGAGCAATTGCTACACGTTGTTGTTGACCACCACTCATTTGAGAAGGTTTTCTATCTAAATATTCTTCTACTTGAACAAGTTTTGCTGTTTCAAGTACAATTTTCCTCCTCTCTTCTTTTGTAAGCGTTCTATAAGATAAAGCCGGACTCTTTTTAATCTCAATTTTTTGAACTCCTAAGAGTCCTTTTAAGGTTGATTCAATATCTTTAATAGTAGCATCAGAAACTTTTTTAACTTTAAAGAACAATTTAATTGAACCATCACTGTTAAAGACTTTAAAGTCAAATGGTTTAACTTTCTTTTCTTTAAGAACTTTTTTAATTTCATGCTCGGTTTTATCTACTTTAAATTCTGCTATGTTTAAACCCGTTTTATCAAATTCATATCTATTCAAAAGCACTTTATTAAATGCATCGAAAACATCTTTAGAGATAAAGTCAAATTGTACATAAAGTACATATTTTCCATTTACTTGTCCTATAACGAAAGATGTAATTTTAAGCTTATATTCTTTGAATAAATCCTTTATTTCTTTTTCATATGTCGAAACATCATCAGCTTTTAAGGTTTTTTTAAATTCATAAGAAATAGACCCTCTAAAAACTTGTTCACTATTTTCAATATCGAATTTGCTTCTAAAAGAAACATCATAAAGGGCTTCTTGAATCTGGACCGAGTTTTTATTGAGTAATTTAAAATCAACAATTTTATTTATATTATCAAGATATAACTTGCCGCTTTCTTCACTCACTTTATTTAAAACAACTTTCACTTTTAAAAGGGCATTTTCGACTGAACTTTTAATATCAACTTTTTTAATACCAATCTTTTTCCCTAATGTTTTCAAGGAATTTAAAATGCCACTAATAACATCGTCATCATTTAACTTATATTCTAAATCGAATTCAAATCTATAAAAATTTGTTAAGGGAACTTCAACTTTAAGATTAGTTAATGGAAATTCAATATTTTTATAAACGGTCATATGAGGATATAAGGCATAATTTTGGAAAACAAGCCCAATACCTCTTTTTTCAGCAGCCAAATTAGTGACCTCTTCATCACCAAACCAAATTTCACCAGATGTTGGAGCTAAAAGACCAGAAATCATATATAAAGTTGTTGATTTACCACAACCAGATGGTCCTAAAAGCCCAATAAGTTTTCCGTCTGGAATTGTAATATCAAGATCTTTAACAGCAACAGTATCTTTCCTATGCTTTTTTGGATCTCCTGGGAAAATTTTTGTTAAGTTTTTGATTCTAATTTCCATATCTATTCTCCATTATTATTTTGTTCCATCATCAGCTTCATCTTTATTAAGATTCAGTCTTTCACGAGCAATTTTTTCTCTATAATCTTTATAATTTGTATAAAAATATTTCACAAAATACCCGCCTAAACAAATAAAGACAATACTTGCTAGAATTATCACCCAATCAAGCGGATTATATACAGTTAATGAATTATTAAATAAAGTTGTTCGCGCAGTAATGTATAGAACGTCAACAACTAACGAAAATAAGCAGAGAATACCTAGTATATTTACTTTTATAAATTGTTTATTATTTAATACTTTAAATTCACTTTTCTTATCTTTATTTTTTAAAAAGAAGTAATAACCTATTGCACATCCAATATAGACAATAAAGAAAGCAACTATTGTCGAAACAAAAACAACATTATAATCAACATTTTGATTAATATCGACTGCTTTAATTGCAACTGTGTTATCTTTATTTAAAATATCTTTCATTTTGAAATCAATTAAACCAAATCTTGAACTAACAGAACTTCTTGCTATAACTTTATGAGTATTTTTACTAAAAAGTTCTACACTAACGCTAGCTGCATATAATTGAAAATTTATGACATCTTCTTTCTTTAAATTTGAAATTAAGAAAGTACTATAGTTGACATCATCATAATACTTTAAGTTATCAACATATGAGTTTATTTTTTCCACTGAACCATCTTTTTTAGTTACAACAAGTAAAGTGTCGCCACCAATATTTAAACTTGTTCTAACTACAATATCACCAGATTCTATTTTCTTTTTGTTTTTGCTATATAACGACTTAGTGGTTGAAGATAATTGTGAATAAATCTTTTCTCCAAAATTATCTATTTTTACAGTTATTGTAAGATAATTATCATATTCAGCGAATTTTACAAAACTTGTATCAATAATTTGATTTAAATATCTCTCATAATATGTTCTATATTTTGTCAATTTAAAACTATAAGGATGTTCTAAATCAGGATCTCTGCTTGTTACATAATGATTTTCATCATATTTAAAAATAGCTTTATATACGTTTGTTAATCTAACGCTATCGATATCTACTTTGCAATCATATGGAACTTCAATATCACAAAACGATGAAAAAGTTTGAGCACCTAAACTACTTCCAATACCATGATTTGCTTTTTGAACAATTTCCGTTTTCTTTACTTCAACGTTTCCTGCTTTATCAATAACGTCATATTCTAAATATGCAGGATAAATTTTTGTTTTATCTTCATAAAAACCAATATAATAATTAGCATCCTCTCCAGCAGTTTCGCTTGTTTCTACTCTAAATTGAAGAGATTGCGTTACATTTGAAACATTATAGGACAACAAAAAAACATCTAAATCCTTATTATCTTCGATATTCGCATTAGATTTATATGATGTATAATTAACTGAAACATCGTCATTAAATGATTCTAAGTTGCTATTTTTACAAGTTTTAATAGGGTTTTGTGCTCCGTTCCCTATAAGAACAGTAAGGTTTAACAATATAAATGCTACCTTAAAAAATAGTTTATTTTTTTTCATAAACATATTCTAGTATAAAAAAAATTATGTTTCAAGAATAACAAAAAAATACCATTATTTTAAAATGTTAACTTTCAAATGATGTGAGACATTTTACACATCTCACTTCACCAGTATCTTCTAATAATTTAGCTAACTTTTCAAGTTCAACTTCATTTTGGGTTTTAAATTTAAGTATTA
>DKCJ01000004.1 GCA_002451465.1 Caryophanales bacterium UBA6877 | reverse complement strand
GGGGATAACAGGCTGATTTCCCCCAAGAGTTCACATCGACGGGGAAGTTTGGCACCTCGATGTCGGCTCATCACATCCTGGAGGGGAAGTACCTTCCAAGGGTTTGGCTGTTCGCCAATTAAAGTGGTACGCGAGCTGGGTTCAAAACGTCGTGAGACAGTTTGGTCCCTATCTGTTGTGGGCGAAAGAAGTTTGAGTGGATTTGTCCCTAGTACGAGAGGACCGGGATGAACATGGCAACGGTATATCAGTTGTCTCGCCAGAGGCATGGCTGAGTAGCTGCCCATGGAATTGATAAACGCTGAAAGCATATAAGCGCGAAGCAGACCACAAGATTAGACTTCTCATTCGTAAGAAGTAAGTGCCCTCCAAAGTTAGGAGGTTGATAGGTTAGAGATGTAAGTGTCGTAAGGCATTCAGTCGACTAATACTAATAGCACGAGGACTTAATTTCTAAGATTTTAACTTGAGTTTAAAATCATAAAATTTTTCGGTAAGACATGTATAATGAATATCTAGTTTTCAGGGAACAATGTTTCTCTCTAATAAGTCTGGTGACGATGACACAGTGGACACACCTCTTCCCATCCCGAACAGAGAAGTTAAGCACTGTAGTGGTGAAGGTAGCCGTAAGGTAAGAATAGCACGTTGCCAGGCTTTTTTTGTGCTTTAAAGAATTAAGTTTTATTTTTTAAAGTATTTAATTTATGTTATAATATTTTCGTTTAAAAGGATTTAAAATGGAAAAAAAGCTAGAAACACTTAAAAAAAGTAATTTTAGTATTAGTTTAAAAGATATTTGTGGTTATATTGGGGATATATGTTGTGAAACATACGGTGTTTTAGGATTGGTATCTAGTAAGAATCCAATTGATGTTATATTAAAAAGAGAAAAATACAGTGAAGGCATAGGCGTCTATAAGATTGGTTCAAAGTACAATGTTGATATTCATTTGATAGTTGCTTATGGCATAAAGATTACAGAAGTTGCTAGTGAAGTTAGTAATCGTATATTATATTTTTTAAACAAAAAGTTTCCTAATTTGTTTAATAAAGTCAATGTTTATATTGAAGAATTACGTGATCTTTAATTTTTATATTGGAGAATTTAAAAATGAAAGTTATAAATGGCGAGAAATTTAAGATGTTGCTTATATCAGCAGCAAATAATTTATATAATCATTATCCTGAGATTGATGCTTTAAATGTTTTTCCTGTTCCAGATGGTGATACAGGAATGAATATGAATTTGACATTATCAAGTGGAGCTAAAGAAATTTTAAATCGTAATGATACTAGTGTTTATGAAATTTGCAAAGTATTTTCACGTGGGTTATTAATGGGAGCTAGAGGCAATAGTGGTGTTATTACCTCTCAAATTTTTAGGGGTTTAAGCCAATCATTTGATGGAAAAGAAACAATCAATGCTATAGATTTGGCTAATGGTTTTGATAATGGAAGAAAAGTAGCTTATAAAGCTGTCGTAAAACCTGTTGAAGGTACAATTCTAACGGTTATTCGTGAATCAAGCAGTGTCTTGATTGATAAAGTTACTGAAAAAACTAGCATTGAAGAAGCTTTAGATATCATCTTAAAGGAAGCTAGAGCATCATTAGCTAGGACACCTAACTTATTACCAGTTTTAAAAGAAGTGGGTGTTGTAGATAGTGGTGGAGCTGGTCTTGTTAAAATTTTAGAAGGAATGGATAGTGCAGCACATGGTGAATTCATTCAAAAAAATGAAGCTACTGCATTAGATGCTAATAAATCGAATGTTTCTGAGAATGTTAATTATGATATTAATTTTAAATTATTACTCGGTCCTAAGGATAATAAAAAAATATATCAAAAAACTAGATTTTTTAATGTTTTGAATAGTCGAGGAAATAATCTTAAAATCGATCAAAACGATAATATATTAGATATACATATTGAAAGCGAAAATGTTGGTGAAATTATATCTTTTGCTGAAAACTATGGAGAATTTATAAGTTTAAGTATATTTAGTAGCCTTGATAATGCAAATAGAACAAAGAATACTGAAGACAATAAAACGTCTAATAATGGTTTAAATGGTGATGATTTAAAAATAGATAAAGAATATGCACTTGTGGCAACAAGTAGTGGATCTGGTATTGATAAATTTTTTAATGATGTTGGTGTTAATTATATTGTTCCAGGCGGACAAACGATGAATCCATCGACTGAAGATTTTGTAAAAATTATTAAAGGAACACACGCTAAAACAGTTTATGTTTTCCCTAATAACGGAAATATTATTATGGCAGCTAATCAAGCACGTGATGTATTAAAAGATAAAATAAATGTAATTGTTATACCAACGAAAACTATAATGCAAGGTATTGTTAGTTCGATGATGTTTTCGGCTGACGTTGATACTAATGAAAATATAAAAGAAATGGAAAATGCGATAAAATCAGTAAAATCTGGATGTGTAACTTTTGCAATTAAAGATACAGATATTAATGGTGTGCACGTAAAAAAAGATGAATTTATGGCAATAAAAGAATCTAAAGATATATTGTTCTCTTGCAAGAGTAAGATTGATGCACTAATCGGATTATTAGATGAAATGGTTAACGAAGACACTGCAATTATTACAATCTTATTTGGGAACGATGTTACTAAAGAAGAAGAAGAAATGGTTTCTGATTATATTAAGTCTAAATATAGTGATTGTGATTTGGATTTACGACGTGGCGAACAACCAATATATAGTTTTTTAGTAGGTATTGAATAAAAAAATGTAATTTTCCAAAATTCCCCACTTATTATTAATAAGTGGGTTTTTATGATTATTAATAGAAGTTTTATATATCGAATTTATTTAACAAAAAAGCAAAAAGAAAATTTTAGGAAAATATTTGAAAAAAATGTTTTTTTGTTTAATTTGCTTTTGAAAATTAGGAAAAAGCAAATGAATAATGAAAATTATGAAAATATTTTTATAAAAGACCTAGTTAAGGAATATAAAGAATTATCTAATGGCAATTTATTGGCTTATATTTCTACTTATCATAATGTTGATATAATAATTAAAAAATACAAAAACGGATATATAAATGGTTTTCCAAAAGATAAAAACATTGATAAATATCCCAAAAAACTTCATTTTAATATCAAAACAACATTTTATTTAAATGAAAACAAAACAAGAATTTTTATATCAAAAATTGGTAATTTTAAAATTAGATACCATCGAAAAATACCTAATAACTCTTATATAAGGAATATTATTATTGAAGAAAAACTTGATAATGAATTTTATTTAAATATAGGTATTTCAGAAAATCATATTAAAACAGATACTGAAGTTAAAAAACTAGTTGGTTTAGATTATTCTTCAACTTCATTATTTGTAACTAGCGATAATGAAAGAGGTGATCAATATCTAGTAAGAGAATTTCTTACAAATAAAATTGTTAATATTCAAAAGAAAATGCAAAATTGCGTGTTAAACAGTAAGAATTATCTTAAACTTAAACACAAATTAAGAAAACTTCATCAGAAAATTGCAAATAAGCGTGAATTCTATTTGCATAGGGCTTGTAACGATTTACTTATAAAATTTGATTTAATAGCTACCGAAACATTGTCATTAACAAATATAGCTTCGCATCATAAATTAGGGAAACATACTTATTCTAATGCATATAATAAATTTTTAAGTTTCTTGAATTATAAATCAATATTAAACGACAAAATATTTATCAAGATACCGCAATTTTATCCTTCAACTAAAATTTGTTCTAATTGTGGTAAAATTAAAAAAATAATGTATTTAGATGACAGAATGTATCAATGCGAATGTGGATTTATATGTAATCGTGATTTAAACGCAGCAATTAACATTCGTAATAAAGGACTAGATATTTTTCATAATAATATAAAAAAAGACAAAATTAAGGCATTTAATAATAAAAATGGTTTTTTAAATCAGATTATTCCTTAATTAAAATTATATATTTATTCTTCAACCTTAGAGTATAGGGGGTTAGCCCATTTTACCTTAAATCCTAATTTATTGAGTGGGAAAATTCATTTTTTTGAATTATGCTACGGATACATAAGCTACTTTTATAAAAATAAAAGTAGCTAAATTGTTTAATATCAAATGATGTGAGACAAAATTGTTCAACAAAAAAAGCATCTCATTTATAATTCAATTAGTACATTCAATTGTAAAAGGAGATGC
>DKCJ01000024.1:21577-112000 GCA_002451465.1 Caryophanales bacterium UBA6877 | reverse complement strand
TTTACTTTGAGAATTCACATTATTTTATAAAATTATAGAAAATATCTTTACTTATAATTTTCTATTTGATATTATTATCTCAAGAGATGTTATCGTTAACATAATTTATATTTATGAAAGAAAATGAAAATAGAGTAACTATTAATGATGTTGCTAGATTGGCAGGTGTTTCGGCACAAACTGTCTCTAGGGCCTTTTCTAATACAAGTTATATTAAAAAAGAAACTAAAGATAAAGTTATGGAATGCGCTAAAGAATTAAATTATGTTCCTAATTCAATTGCTAAAAGTTTTAGAAATGGTAGTAGCAAGAAAATAGCAATTGTTTTCGATACGCTAAAGAATTTATATTTCTCTATATTAATCGATTATTTAAGTGCAGAAGTATTTAAACTTGGATATTCTCTTGATACTTATTTTGTTGGTGAACATAGGTTAACTTGCGATATATATAGAAATATAATTTCTAATGGTGATGATGGTATTATATCTTTATTAGAAGTTGATGATGATGTTGAAAATTTAGTTAAACAATATAATCTTCCAATTTTAATTGCTGGAAGAGCAAGTAATTCTAACTGCATCAACTATATATGCTCCAATGATTTTGATGGTGGCAAAATAGCTGCTTTAGAATTAATAAAACTAAAGTGTAAAAATTATTTATATATTGGTGAAATTCCTGGAATTACGTGTTCTAAATTAAGATTTAATGGTTTTAATTCCATATTGAAAGATAATAGAATAACTCCAAAAGAAGTTTACACCTATAATGATGTTACTAAAGAATTAGATATATTAAATTCTAGTGGATATGAATTTGATGGAATATTTTGTTTTAATGATATGATTGCTTATGAAACTAGAAAATACTTAAAACGCCTTAATATTAAGGCCTCAATAATTGGTTATGATGGACTTTTTCAAGATATTGACATTTTAAGTCATATAAGAACAATTACTATTAATAAAAAGAATTTTGCTAAAAAAATTGCTGAAACAATGATTGCAATTGTGCAAGGTGACAATAGTAAGATAGTTCATGAAGAAATAGAACCATTCTTAATTAAATAAGAAAAAAGGAAAGGAGAGTGTTAAAAAATAAAATTATATCAAAAATGTTAACGATAACATAAAAAGTAATACTAAAAAGATTGGAGGATAATTATGAAAAAATCTAAAGTATTAATCGGATGTTTAAGTCTAGTTGCACTTTTGGGTTTGAGTGCAGTCACTACAAGCTGTGGAGGAGAAAAACCAAGCCCAACACCAGATCCAGATAACCCAACCCCAAGCCCTGTAGAAGATTCATATAAGATATCTTTAACAAGTGCTTCAAATTTAACTCTAGAAGTTGGTAATAGTGGGGATGTTTCTTTTGATCTTTATAAGAATAATGAAAAAGATAATAGTTTAGCATTTGAATATGAAGTATCAAGCGATGTTATTTCATTTGATGTAACAACAAAAAAAGTACAAGCTTTGAAAAAAGGGAAAGCTACTCTTTCTTTATGGATTAAAGATCATAAAGATAGTGGAGTTGTTACAGTTAATGTAAATGTTGTTGAATACTTCTTTAGTAGAGATATTCAAAGAGGTGAAATCAATTTAAGTAAAGAAGAACAAGGTAATGTCACTATTCTTGGAGGACAAGCAACCTTAGTTGCAAAGAAAGCTGATGTCAATTTTATATTTAAAGCAACAATTACTTTACCTGATTCTGTTTCTATTGGTAATAACCAATCGTTTGGTGTTGGTTCATTCTTAAATAATGGTGATAACGCATTATGGTTTGGCGCTCAAAATATTGATGGAAATAATGATGGTATATATGCTAACTATATAAGAAATTTCTATAATGGTTGGGGAAGCGCGACAACTGACCAAATTCAAACTGGTTATGAAGCGATGAACGTTGGCAATGTTTTAAAATTTGAAATTGTTAGAAAAGGTTCAGAATATGCATATTCTATTAATGGATATCATGGAAAATATACTGATACTACAGCAAACGAACTACCTTCATATCCTGGAATCTATAGCCAAGAAATAGCTTTTAATGTTAGTGAATATTCTGTTGATTATAATGTTGATAATGTTAAAAACGCTTATGATGGTTATGCATCAAAAACAATTGGTAGTATTTCAATAAATGAAAAAGATAAAACGCGTTTATTAAGAGGTTATTCTTACAACTATACAGCTAAAGCATATCCTGATTATAGTGCCGCAACAGCTAAAGTATTATTTAGTTTAGATAAAACCAATATGACTGCTGGTCAAGATTCAACAATTATAACTGAAGATGGTAGATTAACAATAGGGGCAGACGCTAGTGGAAAATTAAAAGTTATTGCTAGTAATGAAGATAAATCAGTTAAAGATGAATTAGAAGTCACAATTTTAGAAGTTCCAGACACAAAAGAAAATGATTTGTTGAAAGCCACAGGTGGCGTTGATTTAACCAGTGATGGCACTCTTATCTTCCCAGAAGAAATGATTAATGTTGATGGCGTCGGTGATGAAGGCAATTATAAATCAACTGAATATAGTGCAGTTTTAAAGAATACTTATTCAAAGGATCTTAGTGTTGAGTTTGAAGTAAGTGATTATAAAACAGAAGCAGAATACCCAAAATTACAAGTTGCTTTAGGAAGCGGACAAAACAATTTTTATGTTGTATATAAAAAAGATGGAACATGCAGAATCGAAGCTTTTGCTGGTGGCGTTTTCCAAAATGGAACATATTCAAAGGGCTGGTTTAATTCAAATTCATTTGAAAACTTTGATAGAAATAGTGCGCATAAATTCAAAATTCAAGTTTTAAGTAATGGCACTTATGAAGTTTATCAAGATGGTAATAAATTATCTTTCTCAATGGATGGAAATAGTGCAACTTTAAGAAGGGATTTTGAAACTTATGCTGCAGATTCAAATATAAAATTTGCTACTAAAGGAGTAAGCGCTAAGGTTTCTAATATTGTTGTTAACAATGGAACAACTGAAGAGTTGCCAAAATATTGGAGCTATAACAATAATGCTTCTTATAATGATAGAAGTGATAGTTATCAATTAAGATTTACTGATCTAGGATGGGATAATAAAGATCGATATGCAAGTCGTATACTTTTAACAGAAAAATTAAAAGCTAATTTTGCTCTTGATTATGATCTTGAATTTTCAGATGCCGCAAGTGATACTAAATTAGTATTAAAGATTGGCAATTATGAATATCAAGTCAATAATAAATTGGTATCTGATAATCCAAGAATCGATGGTTATTTATTTGCCGGTGGTTGGAATGGAAGAGACGTTAATGTAACAAATAAAAATAACCTCTTACTCAACCATGTTAGATTTGAAAGAAATGAAGGTAAAGTTAGATTTATTGTCAATGATACTCTTGTTGGCGAAAGCGAATATAGTGAAGGCGACTATATTGAATTCTACGCATTTAATCAAGATTCTGCTTATGCAAATCAAACCGCAACTATTAAAAATTTAAAGGTTAGTGATTATAGCAAGATGGATCTTTATGATTTTGCTATTAATGGCGTTACTAAAAGAGAATTAAGCGAAGGCAAATCTGATGTCGTAGAAATAACAACAAAGAAAAATGGTGTTGATGTTGAAAATCCAACTTTGAAATATGAAGTTTCAGATAAAACTATTTTAAGTTATGATAAAACTACTAATTCTGTTATCGCTTTAAAGAAAGGTGCAGCAGAACTTGTAGTCACTTGGGTTGAAGCCAATAAATCCATTAAAATTAGTTATGAAGTAACTGAAAGACCAACCGAAAGTAGTTTATTAAAAGTTAACGGTGGAGTTTTATTAGATGGTGAAAATAACTTAATCTTTACCGAAGAAAATAATGGTGTAAATGGTGTTGGTGATGAATCTAAATATGAAGACAACAACTATTCGGCAAACTTTAAAGAAAAAGTAAAAGGTGATTTTGAAGTTGAATTCAAAGTTAGCGATTATAAAGTTAAAGAAGGAGTACAATATCCAAAATTAATGCTTTCTTTAGGTGGAACGCACAATCAATTCTATATTGCTTACAAACCAAATGGTGAATATCGTGTTGAAACATTTACAAACTTCATTAATTCTACAGAAGATAATTCTTATAGTAATGGTGGAGCTTGGGTAAATTCTGAAAATTTCAAAGATTTCGATGTTAACGCAGAACATACTTATAAAATAAGTGTTGTTGATGGAGTTTATCATCTTTATATGGATGGTAAAGAACTTAACATGAATCTTGATGGCACTCCTAAATTAATTGCTAGAAGCTATGAAGATTATGTAAGTGAAACTCCAATTAGAATTTCAACTAATGGTGTTAGTTGTAAAGTTAAAGATATAAAATTGACTAAGACTGGTAATATTAAGAATTTCTATTCTTATAATAAAACAAATGTTACTGATATTACTGAAAATGGATTTAAATTAAGAGCATGTAATAGTGGATGGGATAATAAAGATAGATACATTAATAGAGTAATGTTAACAAAGAGTGTAGAAGAAAACGTTACAATGTCATTTAACTTAAAAGCCAGCGCTGCATTAATTGATGGAAAATTTATGATTGACTTAGGCGGTAATACTGTCATGGTTAATTATAAAACTGATAAAATTTCAGCAAATGTTAATGGCGTTGGTAATGATTGGCAAGATGTTAAGGCTGAAGGCGCTACCTATCAAGATTTGAAAGTTAAGATTGTTAGAAATAATGGCAAAATTATAGTTTATATTAATGACGTTGAACTTAGAAACTTTGATGGCGCTCAAACAGGTGGATTAGTTGCTTTCTCTATATTTAACAAGGATGCAGCTTTCAAAGATGCTGTTATCGAATTGAGTAATTTAGTAATTGAATAAAATTATCGAGGTATATATATGAAAAAAACTAGGATTTTAATTTTAAGTAGTATTTTATTATTAAGTTCTTTTGCTGCTAGTTGTAATGGGGGTGATAATCCATCCCCAGTTGTTAAAGAAGCAACAATTATATTAAGAAGCAAAGATAAACAAAACTTAAAAGTTGGCGAAGGAATGACTATTGTTTATTCTGTTGTTAATAGTGATAGCGAAGTTGTTTTTAAGTCAGATAATGAAGATATTGTTACTTGTAATGAATTTGGTGAAGTTAAGGCTATAAATAGTGGAAAAGCTACCGTAACTTTAAGCTTAAAAGAAGATCCTAGTGTTAAGAAAACAATCGAATTTGAAATAACTCGAAATTTTTTTAAAACTGAAAATGGTTATGTAAATGGATCGGTGGATTTAAGTCAGCAAGATAATGGGACTTCTTTAATAAAAGATGGACAAGCGCAAGTTCTTGCTGACTTCCCTGGTACATCTTGGTATTTTAAAACACACCTTAATCGTGTTGGTTTTTCTGAAGCTATTGGCGGTTGGGGTGTAGGCTCCTTCTTAGTGAATGATACTAATAGAATTGGCGATATTATGTATTGGTATTGTTTAAGAAGGGCTAATGATGATAATCACGCAAAACTTTATTATGGTGGTTGGCGTTATGATACAAGCGTTGCGCTTAGTAAAGAAACTCTCGTAAGTGATGAAATAATAGATTTAACTAATGGTGTTGATTTTACAATTTATAGAAAGGGTATTACTCATTATCTTATTTTAGAATATAAGAGTGAAGGCGTTACTAAAACTATAAAACATACATATGATGTTCCTTTATTTTTAGGACAAGACACATTCCCAGGTGTTTTTGGTCAAAATCAAAAAATTGAGATTTCTAAATTTGAAGGAAGTAATGATGCTCCTACTGTTAAGAAAAAACTTGAAAGCTTCCAACTCGCTGAAGCTATAAAAATTAACGCAATAGATAATCGCTTAATTAAAGGTAGAACATATAAATTAACTTCAACAATACTTCCTGATTACACAATTAATAAAAATGTTGAATATACTCTTAGCGAAGAAGTTAGTGGAGTTAAATTAACAAAAGATGGCACTTTAACAATTAATAATGATACTAAAACCGAAGAATTAAAAGTTAAGGCAGTTGCTTTATCAAATAAAGAGGTTTTTGATGAAAAAACCTATAAATTAATTGATGAAATTCCTTCTAAAGATCCTTTATTTAACACCAACCTTTTTATTGGTGAACCACTTATTAAGGAAAATAAAATTGAAACTAATGAGGATGAAACCTATATTCCATTTAATGAGAAAAATACAACTTGGTTTGTTGAAACTGATATTACTTTAAATGAAGTAAGCAATAATAAAGAGTTTGGTATTCTTTCTACAAGTGAAGGCTATAGTGAATATGTTAAATATTCTTATAAAGGAAGAATTAGCAAAAATACTAATTTATTGGTCGAAGAATTAAATGGTGATGAGTTAACTATAAAAGATGGAGCTAATGGTGGATTAACAGGATTAAATAATAAACTTGGATTATTAAGAAAAGATAATGTTTACTATTTATTCATAAATAACAAAATGATTAAAAAATTTGAATCTAATTTAAATGATGCAACTTATCCTGTTTTATATTCAAGTGCTAGTGCAACATTTACAAATTATAGCTACACCAGTGATGTCTCAAAAATTAATGAAGTATTAAATAATAATGATTTCTTTATTGGGAGTTATGTTAAAGAAGAAAATAATACATATGTTTTGCAAAACATGGATCTTGGTAGCGAATCCGATATAAATTGGCCACCAGTAAATGATTATTTAAATGGTATAAAATATAAAGAATCTCTTAAACAAAACTTTGAAATCAATTTCACCTTAAGTGATATTAACCCGCTTGTTTTAGGGAATGGTGATATTGATGCTAAGGTTCTTGTTTATTTAAAAAGCGAAAGAGTAACTTCGTCTATTCAATTCGTTATTAAAAATTATAATGGTGTAAGAAAAGTTAAAGCGACAATAAATTTAAACGATGCAACTTGGACTGAACATGATTTACCAGCTCAATTCGACTTATTAAACGAAGACACAAAAGTAAGAATTGTAAGAACTGATAAAGAAGTTGAACTTTATTTAAATGATGTAAGAGTTTTTGAAGGTGAAAAATTCATGAAAAATAGTAATTATTGGGGCAAAAAGACTGTTGCAACTCCAGGCATAGGTACATTTAAGTGTGGTGCAACAATTAAAGATCCAAAAATTATTTTAAAGTAAAGAAGGAGATATTATGAAAAATAAAAAATTTATATATATATTGCCTTGTTTATTGCTCACAATGTCTTCTTGCTCAAATAAAAAAGGTAAGGATATTACTTATACAAAATATGAAACTTCTACAGTAGAATTTAATGATTTTTCAGATCCTAATGATAAAAATTTTGATAAATCACTCTATTATAGGAATGATTTAAATCAAGATATGGGTGATCCAATGATGGTTTATCATAATAATAAGTTTTATGCTTATGGAACTTATGATACTACCAAAATTTGGTGCTTTTCTAGCGATAATCTAACTGATTGGACAAAAGAAGGTGCATGTTTTACTCCGGAAATCGATAGTTGGAGCAAAAGAAATATTTGGGCACCTGACTTACAATATATTAATGGAAAATGGTATATGTACTATACTGCTGAATATATTGATAAAGATGATAACTCTTCTCATTGTCAACTCGGAGTTGCAGTAGGAGATTCTCCAAATGGAGAATTTAAACAATATGTTGGTAAAAATGCTGATAATCAAAATATTACATTAGAAACCCCTCCATTTTTGTTTAAAGGTGTAACAATTTTAGATCAACATGTTTTTCAAGATGATGATGGGCAATTATATATGTATTTCAGTATTGATACTAGAACATTCAAAGATGATAGAAATAAAGGTGTTCAAGAAATATATGGTGCAAAAATGAAAGACCCTGTTACAGTTGATTTTTCAACATTAACAAGATTACTTGCTCCAGGCTATAAAAAAGTAACTGACGAAAAAAGAACTATAGAATGGGAAACTTGGTCTCCATCATTTGCTAATGACATGGAGTGTCTTGAGGGCCCATATATGATTAAGAAAAATGGTAAATATTATCTCACATATGTTGCTAATAGCTATGTTGATACAGAATATGCTGTTGGATATGCTGTTAGTGATAGTCCATTAGGAGAATACATTAAACCTGATTCAACATATTTAGAAAATTTATTGCTTGGAGTACCAGGACAAACTGGAACTTATATTAATACTAGATATTTAGGTTTCCAAACTGGTACTGGACATGCCTCCATTTGTAAAGTTGGTGATGAATATATGTTTGCTTATCACGCTCATATGAATAGAGATAAATGGGGTGCTAAAGAAGATGAGTATGGTGAAAAATCAAAATATAGAGCATTAGGTGTAGACTATCTATATTTTGATAAAGATGGTAAGCCATATACTAATGGTCCAACTTACTCATTAACTAGACTCCCATCCGTTGTTAGCGGTTATAAAAACATTGCTTTAGATGCTACTTTTAAAAGTGATGGTTTAAACCTTGAATATTTAAACGATAATTATACAAATCGTGCTTATAACACTGATGAAGTAAGTAAAGAAACTGAATTTACAAAAGGGAAGCACGTTATTGAAATTAAATTTGATAGCGTTAAAGAAATTAAAGCAGTAAATGTCTTTAATTCATGTAACTATAAAAAGATTATTAAATATATAAATCAAATTGATTTTGGGAATAATAATGGTGTTACAAACATTTTATTTAATTCAAATTATATTAATAACGATATGAATTTTGTTTTCCCACACGCTTCACTTGTTTGTGATTTAAATGCAACTGTTAAAACTGACCGTATCGTTATTGAAATTGAAAATAATATTGATTTTGCATTAGGGGAAATTGAAATTTTAGGGAGATAAATATATGAAAAATAAATTTAAACTATTTACAATTTTAGCCGCATCTTTTATTAGTTTGTCTATGATGTCTTGTGGTGGCGGTTCTCAAGATGTCGTCGATGATTTGAAATTTGATGAATATGGTGATCCTATTTTTGATAATGTAAAACTTAATGTATTATCGATAGTTGGTTCGCCAGATAATACCTATCTTGACCGTGTTAATAATATGTTTAATGATTATTATTCTAATAATGGATTAAGTGCAAAAATTACAAGTGTCGCAAATAGCGATTTTTATACACAACTTGCAAATACAATTAATACCGATCCCGATAATGCCCCAGACGTCATAATAATTCATAGTGAACGTCTTTCAAAACTTGCTAACGATAAAATTATTGTTCCAATGGATAGTTATTTTGATTTACTTAAAAATAACAAATTTAATGAAGCAGATTATTTCTCAAATGTTTTAAAGGAATGTAAATATAATAATAAGTTATATGGTATACCATTAGATGTTCATAGTGGTGTTTGGTATTATCGTAAAGATATATTAGAGAAAAATAACATTGAAATTCCTACTGACCTTAATTCATTTATTAAATGTTGTAATGAATTAATTAAAAAATATAAGAATGGCGAATTATATACTCGTGCAATGGACAAGATTAATCCTGAAAATTGTGAATGGACAACAACAAGAGATTTTGGTGAAAGTTATTCCCCAGTTGTTATGTCAAATAGTGGTGGAATTGAGGCTGGATGGATTCCTCAAACAGCCGTTTTCCAAAATGGCGGAAGTTTAACAGATGAATCTGGTTATCCAAAATGGAACACGGATGGTCTTAAAGAAATTATGCAACTTTTAAGAGATTTCCAAGCAGGAACTAATTCTTTAACAAATAGAAACATATCTTATGAAGGAAAACTTGTTAGTGATAATAATGATTACAACACTGTTTGGTCAAAGCTATCAAGTGGCGAATCTGTATTTAGTTGTGAAGGTCCTTGGTGGGCAGAAAGTAGGTTAAACGAATATAATAGTGTATTAGCAAACAAAGAAGATGTTGATGGTAATAAATATGAACCATTAGGAATCTTAAATATGTCAAAGTTATATACTTTTGATAGTGAAAGTACTACTAGCGATGATATTTATGGAGTTGGTCATTGTTTCTCAATATGTAAAACTGTAAAGAGTAAAACAAAATTAGTTGCAGCAAGCTTATATGGAAAATTCATGAGTGAACATTCAACTGATTATTTACAAGGTGGACATTTACCTGCTAACAAGAAGGTTTATGAAAGCGAACAATTCCGTTCAAAAGATTATTATAAAAACTATGTTCAATATTTAGGTGATCCAGAAGACTATAAAATGTTAGGAAATACTCCTTTTTATTCACCTGTTTATGAAACTTTAAAAAATGTTTATGTTGATGTTTTTACTTCAAGCAAAAATAATATTTCAATTAATGATTTAGTTGAAACTAGATATAAAGAAGCTGTTGAACAAATTAAATCATTAGAGGAATTATAATCTAATGAAACACGTTTTAACTTTAAATGAATATGCTTTAAATAGAAGCAAAAGAATAAAGTTTTACAAAAACTATGGTGTAGCTTTTCTATTCTTAGCTCCTTTCTTATTTTTCTTTGTATTGTTTTGCTTATATCCGTTGTTTTATGGGATTATCATGTCTTTAATGAAATATTCTATAAGTGATCCAACCCAAAATGAATGGAGAGGATTAAAGAATTTTATTACTATCCTCACGAATTCAAATTCTATTTATAATCAAAATTTTTGGTATGCCATGAAAAATACAACTATATTTACTTTAATAGTTGTTCCATTAAATATTTTAATGGCTTTAGCACTTGCTTTATTGATTAATGTTAAGCCTATTGGATATAAAGTGTTTAGATCGCTTATATATTTACCATCGGTTTTGCCAGTTTCCGCAAGTGGCGTTATTTTTGTAGCTATGTTTGGAAAGAATTTTGGTTATATAAATCAATGGTTAAACAAGACTATTGATTGGTTAAATGGTAGTCCGACAACTGCTTGGTTTGTAATTTTATTACTTTGCCTTTGGGGTGGTTTTGGCTCTAATTTTATTATCTTAAGTGCTGGTTTAAAAAATGTTGATAAAAGTTTAATGGAAGCTAGCAGTGTTGATGGATGTACAGGTATTAGAAGGATGTTAAAAGTTGTTTTACCTATTATTAAACCACAATTAGTTTTATGTATATTTACAACTATTATTGGTTATTTTGGTTTATATGGACAAGTTTATGTTTTAACAAATGGTGGTCCAAATACCAACGTCAATGGGGTGAATTATAATTCTACAATGTCAATTATGTGGTATCTTCAAAGTTTAATAAATGGTACGCAATTTGAAATTTATGGAATGGTAAGCGCGATGGGTTTAACTCTTGGTGCATTTATAGGAATTATTAGTGGATTACAACTTTTATTAATGCGAGAGAGAAAGAGTGGAACAAAAATTTATGAGCGTTATCAAGAATACGAAAAAGTTAATCAACAAAGTGCGAGGTCAATTAAATGAATAAATTATTGTTATCGACGATTATTGTTGTTTTAGTTTTAACTATTTTTGTAGTTATTTTTGATATAGTCATGGTTCATTTAAAAAGAGCGAGAAAGATTAATAGCAATAAAACAATGTGCTATATTGCTAATAATTTAATTAGATTAAATGCCTTTTACTTTTTGTTAATTTTTATGATTGTTTGGATGGGGCCACTACTTATTGGTTTGATTGGTTCTTTTACAAGTCAATATACTTTTGAAAATGATCCTGGACAACTAATTCCAAAAGATGGTTTCATATTTGATAATTATATTAATTTATTTAATAAATATGATACGGATGGAACAAGATTACCAGTTGAAAGATGGGTATTAAACAGTTTTATAGTAAGCACAGCTTCGACACTTCTTTATTTAATGATTGCTGGATTTGCTGCCTATGCTTTTGTTTTCTTAAATTTTAAATTTAAACATATTTTATTTGGTTTAATTATCGCGACTATGGTTATACCTGGTGTTGCAACTTTAACTCCTCAACTTTCAAATATTGCTAATTTAAAATTAGCTAAAAGTTTGTGGGCGCTTATTTTACCAGGACTAGGTGGTGTTGGCGGACTTTATCTTATTAGGCAATTCTTTTTAGGAATACCTAAAGAATTGATTGAATCAGCAAGAATGGATGGAATTAGTGATTTTAAGATATTTTTAAAGATTGTTTTGCCCTTAGCAAAAAGTGTATTTTTAGTTCAAGGACTATTTTGTTTTATGGGTTCTTGGAATGATCTTTTATGGCCACAAATAATCTTAGGAACTGCTGATAAGAGTTTATGGACTTTGCAAGTAGGTATTGCTTATATTTCAAGTGGCAAGACTGCTAATGCTATTGGATTAAGCCTATCAGGAGCTATTTTTAGTGCAATTCCAATTATAATTTTATATATCTTTACACAAGATAGAATTATTGAAGGTGTTTCAAATACTGGAGTGAAAGGATAATTTTATGAGAAAAAATTCACTTTTAAAAAACATTAAAAAAGAATATAAAGAAAACAAAGAAATTCGTAATGATTCGCTTGATGGATATGTTGTTTTAGAAAATGTAAATAAAATATATCCAAATAAAGTACAAGCGGTTTTTGATTTTAATTTAAAAATTAATAAGAAAGAATTTATTGTTCTTGTTGGTCCATCCGGTTGTGGAAAATCAACTACCTTAAGAATGATTGCTGGTCTTGAAGAAATTACAAGCGGTTACCTATATATAAATCATGTTTTATCTAATTATTTAGAGAGCAAAGACCGTAATATTGCTATGGTTTTCCAAAATTATGCTTTATATCCTAATTTAAATGTTTACGAAAATATTGCATTTGGGTTAAGAGCAAAACACGTGCCAAATGATATTGTTGAACAAAAAGTTTTTAAGGCTGCAGAAATTTTAAATCTTGGACCTTATTTAGACCGCAAACCACGTGAATTAAGTGGTGGTCAGATGCAAAGAGTTGCTTTAGGAAGAGCAATTGTTAGAGATTCTAATTTATTTTTAATGGATGAACCTCTTAGTAATTTGGATGCTAAATTAAGAGTTCAGATGCGAAGTGAAATTGTTAAATTGCATAAATCAATTAATGCTACGACAATTTATGTAACGCACGATCAAACTGAAGCTATGACAATGGCTGATCGAATCGTTGTTATGAATAAAGGTGTTATTCAACAAATTGGGACACCATTAAATATTTATAACGAGCCAAATAATGTTTTTGTTGCTACGTTTATTGGAAATCCCCCAATGAATATTTTAAAACTTCAATTATTAGATGATGGATTTAATATAGAAGGAACACATATTAATTTAACTAAAAAATTCCTTAATGCTTATGATAAGCACGTTAAAGAGAGAATAAAAATTTTTGAACAACTAAATTCAATTTGTGATGATATTAAAAACGATACGCTTAAATTAATCGAAGTTATAAAAACAACATGGATTGGTATTAAAAAAGAAAAAGATTTAGAGAAAAATATTTCATCTATTAATTTTTTAAATGAAAAAATTGAAGAATATAAAAAAACTTATTATTTCTTTAAATATGATAATGATTTATTAAACAAATTAGTAACGTTACTAAAAGAAAATAATAAAAAGAATCTGCATTATTATTTAATTGATTTGATTAATTCATTAGAAGATATTGATACATTATTTGATGGTGAATTAAAAAAATATAACTCAGGACATTTATATAAAAGGAAAGAAAATAATGATCATGATTTCTTCAAAAAACACAAAAATAAAATCATTGACAAAGGTGCTTTAAATAGTGAATTTGTTAAAGAAACATATGCTAAATATAGGGAACTTCCTTCGTCTAGAGAGGTTTTTATAGGTATAAGGCCAGAAGATATTCATTTTTCAAATGAAAAGCAATTTAAATTAAGTGAAACAATAGTGAAACAACCATATTTTGTTGAGCTATTAGGAAGTGAATATTGTGCATATTTTGATATTAATGGAACAAAAATGATTATGAAAATCAGTGTTTCTAATTTAATAAATAAAGAAGCCGAATTTAAGTTTGCTTTTGATTTAGGCAAATTGAAATTATTTGATGTTATAAGTGGGGAGAGAATAATATGAAGAAAAAATTATTATTGATTGGAGGTTTTTTATTTATTATGTCATGTTCTAATAACAACAAACCTATTGATTATGGTGAATTAAAAATTCATGATATTTATGCTTTTTTAGACTTTGAAAAAACCGAATTTAGTCCTATTTTTACTAACAATGAATATAAGGAAACATTGACTTATAATTATGATAAAAATTTAATAAATATTGATGAGGAAAAATGTTTAATTGAAGCTAAAAAAGTTGGCGAATGTGAAGTAAAAGTTACAAGCGAACACTTTAACACAACTTTCAAAGTTAAAGTAGAAAATTTGGATTTAACTGATCCATCCTACACTGTAAAAGAAGAATGGCAAAATAGAGTTAAAAATTTTACTTATGATTATTCAATAAATGGTACTAATGATAAAAGTACAGTTTTCATTGGAGATTCTTTTTTCGACACAGGTTTTTGGTCAAATTTTTATGATACTTATTATGGAAAAGATTGCTTGCTTTATGGAATTGGAAGCACGACAACTTATACATGGGAGACACTTGCTAAAACCTTCTTTAATGTAATTCAACCAAAAAATATTGTAATAAATTGTGGTACAAATACTGTTTATGATATAGATAAAAATAAAGACGAAACAGCAAGTTCAATTCAAAGAATGTTGATGTTAATTCATAAAGCTGTTCCTAATGCAAATATTTATTATTTTACAATTACACAACGTACGTATACTGGTGCTAGCGAATGCTATCCAATCGTAAATTACGCTAATGAGTTTTCTCTTAACTTTGGCGAAGGTAAAAGCTGGCTTAAAGTATTAGATATTAGAGAAAAAATCAATTGGCTTATGCTAAGAGATGGAATTCATCCGGCTGTTGAACATTATGATGTTTTTGTAAATGCTTTAAATGAAGCAGGAATTAAAATAGAGGATATTTAATTATGATTAAGATTATTGATAATGTATTTATCCTTTCTAATGATTGTTTGACTTATTCCTTCTTTTTAAGAGATAATCGTTTAGTTTTTACTTATTTTGGTAAAAAAATAGATGTTAATAGTAAAGAAGATTTAAATTTAATTAATAATGAAACATTTCCAAATTTTGGAAATGATTGTCAGCGTTTTGAAATAGGCGAAAGAGGAAGAGGAGATTTTAGGTGTTTTAGTTTTTCTTCCTATGACAACAATACTTTAACAACAGATTTTAAATTTGTTGAATATAAAATCTATAAAAATAATGTTGATGGTTATTATTATCCTCATGCAAGAAAAGTTGAAGAAACTTTAGAAATTACTATGCATGATGTTTTTCAAGACATTGAACTTCATTTGTATTACTCACTTACTAGTAATGCTTTAATTAAAAAAGCGAAAGTTATTAATAAGAGCAATAAAAAGATAGTTCTTAATAATTTTGCAAGTGGAATGGTTGATTTCCCTATTAATAGTTATGAAATATTAGATTTAAATGGGAGATGGGGAAACGAATTTCATATTCAAAAACAAAAAGCAAATAAAGGAATCTATACATTTTCTTCTATAAGAGGAGTCTCCTCTCATCAACATAATCCATGTTTAATTGTTGGTGAGAAAGGCATTAATGAAGATTTTGGAAATGTATATGGTTTTGCTTTAGTTTATTCTGGAAACTTCAGTTTTAAAGTTGAAGTTGATGAAAAAAACCAATTAAGAGTTGTCGCGGGATACGAATTTATAGGTAGTGGATATGAACTTGAACCTAATGAAGAATTATTTACCCCAGAAATGGTTAATGTTTTTTCGCCAAATGGTTTAACTGATTTAAGTCATGAATTTCATGATTTTGTTAGAGAAAACATTCTAAACAAAGAATATACATCCAAAAATGTCCCTATCGTTTTAAATTCGTGGGAAAGTATGTATTTTTCGGTAAATGATGATAATATGGCTAAATTTATCAATACTGCAAAAGGAATTGGTTTTGATACTATTGTTTTAGATGATGGATGGTTTAAAGGTAGAAATGACGACCATACTTCTCTTGGCGATTGGATAATTGATAAAAATAAATTTAAAAATGGTTTTAATGAAATTATTAAACTTTGTAAAGATAATGGTATGAAATTTGGTCTTTGGTTTGAACCTGAAGCTATTTCTCCAAAGAGCAATTTATATTTAAATAATAAAAGATTTGCTATTGAAAGTGATAAAAGACAAGGTCTTGAACTTAGGAATCAACTCGTTATTGATTTTAGTAAAGAAGAAGTAGTTAATAATGTCTTCAATCAAATGAAAAAGATTTTAGATAACTATGATATTTCATATGTTAAGTGGGATATGAATAGACCACTAAGTGACACGTATAATTCTAATCAATATATTGATTTTATAAGAAATGTTTATAAATTATATGAAATGTTATTAAAAAAATACAAGAATTTAGTAATTGAAGGTTGTTCGAGTGGCGGAGGTAGATTCGATTTAGGAATTTTATATTATAGTCCATATATTTGGTTAAGTGACGATACTGATGGATACGAAAGAATGAAAATTGAATTTGGAGCAAGCCTAGTTTATCCCTTAAGAACTCTATCAAATCACGTTTCTATTTGCCCAAATCATCAAACCGGAAGACTTACACCTCTTTTTACAAGGTATAGTGTAGCAAGTTTAGGTAGTCTAGGTTATGAGCTTAATTTAATGAAATTAAGTAATGGTGAAATAAATGATATTAAAAAAGAGATAAGTGACTATAAAAAAATAAAAGAATTAATTTATAATGGCGATTCTTATCGACTTATAAGTCCTTTTGATGAAAATAGTTTTTCAATGGAAGTTTTATCCAAAGATAAAAAAGAAGGGTATATAGTTTTTTCAAATATTTTATTTGAACCAAATCTTCCTTTAAAAAGATTAAAATTAAAAGGTTTAAAACCAAATACACATTATTATATTGAAGAATTGAACGCTAAATATAGGTCTGATTTGCTGATGAATCTCGGAATTAATTTTGATATTAAACAAGAGGATTTTACCTCAGTTATTTTACATATTAAACTTGCGGAGGAATAAAAATGAATTTAAGAAGAGAATATCCTAGACCTCAGATGGCTAGAAATAAGTATGTTAATTTAAATGGTGAATGGAATTTTAAATTTTTAAAAATTGATGATGCTGTTTTAAATCAAAAATTTGAGAAGAAAATCGTTGTTCCTTTTGTTTATGAATATCCATTAAGTGGAATAAATGAAGTTAAAACTCATTATGATCGAATGGTTTATGAACGTTATTTTAAAGTAAGTGAAGAAAGTTTAAATAACAATCAATTATTATGCTTTAATGGTGTTGATTATGAATGTAATGTTTTTGTTAATAATATCTTTGTTGGAAGCCATAAAGGTGGATATACTTATTTTGATTTTGATATAAAAAAATATTTAAAAGTTGGTGAAAATTTATTGACAATTGAAGTTATTGATAAAAATGACCCTAAACAAATTCGTGGAAAACAAACTTGGTGTGGTCCATTTGGTTGTTGGTATATTCCAACAAGTGGAATTTTTAAAAGTGTTTGGTTAGAAGAATTTAATTTAGATGCCATAAAAACTATTAAAATTACACCAAACATTGATAATTTTAGTTTTGAATTTTCTTTGGAAACATATTATAAAGTTGCTACTAAAGCTATTATAAAAGTATGTTATAAAGGAAAAAATGTTAAAACACATGAATTAATGATTAAAGATGATATATCTAATTTCGCTATACTTTTAAATGAAGAAAATATATTCGATGACAAAGTATTTTGGTCGCCTGAAAATCCAAATCTATTCGATATAGAGATTGAACTTTATAAAGAAGATATTCTTTGTGACTCAGTTAAAACTTATTCCGGTTTAAGAAAAATAAGTGTAGATAAAGAAGGAATTATTACACTTAATAATAAAAAATATTATCAAAAACTAGTTTTACAACAAGGTTATTATGAAGGTGGAGGATTAACTCCTGCCTCTATTGATGATTTCAAAAATGACATTTTGCTTATGAAAAAATTAGGGTTCAATGGTGCAAGAGTTCATCAAAAAATTGAAGATCCTTATTTTTATTATTTTGCAGATAAATTAGGTTTTATTACATGGCTTGAATGTCCAAGCGCTTATGAATATAGTTACCAAGAAATTAATGGTCAATTAAATGAATGGATGACAATAGTTGAACAAAATTATAATTTCGTTTCAATAGTATGTTATGTACCATTAAATGAATCATGGGGCGTGAGTAAAATAGTTAATGATAAAAAAATGCAATCATTTGCTTCCTCTTTGTATTTTGCAACTAAATCCATCGATTCAACAAGATTAGTATCCACTAATGATGGATGGGAGATCGTTATGCCAAGCGATATTATTGGTGTTCATGATTATATTAAAGGTGGTGAAGATCTTTTAAATAAATACACTTCTTACAATGTTAATACAATTGTTCCTCAAGATAGAAAGTTAATGTCAGACGGTTTTAGTTATAGTGGACAACCTATTTTATTAACTGAATTTGGTGGAATTGCTATCGAAGCTGAGAAAAAGGAAGGAGATTGGGGTTATAATAACGGAGCTAAAAATGGTGAAGAATTAAAGGCAAGAATTAAAAATATGCTAGATGCTATACATTCCTTAAATTTCCAAGGATATTGTTATACTCAGCTTAGTGATGTTCAACAAGAAATAAATGGTCTTTGTTATTTAAATAGAAAGCTTAAATTTGAGCTTAAAGACGATGAAAAACTTTTCTATTAATTTAAATAAAAGAGTCGACTTTATATATAAAATTTAATAAAAATATATTTTTAAATATAAATTTTTAATGATGAAATTTTAATATATTTCATTATTTTTTATGTATAAATAAAGTTCTCTTATATAAAAATTAGTATTTTTTGTATAATAAAAAAAGTGGAGAAATATTTTGGAAGAAATGAAAAATTCTAAATCGCAAAATAAAATACTTAATTTTTTATTGAGACATTAAATGGAATGGCTCATGGCTTATTTGCAACCTTAATTGTTGGAACAATTATATGAACGATTGGTGGACTATTTGCTTATGGAAAAGGGAATGGTTTTTGTGACTTTATGTTTAAACTTTTTAGCGATAGTAGTGAGTTTAGTGTTTCTTATTGTTTAAAAGGCTATAACTGGACTCGGGATTGGAGTTGGAGTTGCTTTATCTCTTAAATTTACCGCGCTTAAAGTTATTGTTCATGGAGCAATTGGTGAAATAGCAGCATTTTTATCTTTATCTACAAGTTTTTGTGCTAATTCATCAAAATATTCTGACTTATTTTCATTTAAAGTTGGGGATCCTCTCACAATATACATAGTTGTTATTTTAATAGCTTTATTAATGAAATGGATATTTAGTAAGAAAACACCTGTTGATATTTTAATAATCCCATTATTTGGAATTATATTGGGTACATTTTTATCATTAGGTGTGAGATATCCTTTAACTTGTATAACTTATGGAGTTCAATGGATAATTGGAAGTGCGACAAATGTTGTTCCATTTTTAATGGGTATCATAATATCTATTATTATGGGTATGGCCTTAACGGCACCAATTTCTAGTGCCGCTATTGCGGCAATGATATTTATTTTGCCTTCTGATTTAAGTTCTTATGCACTTTTAAGTAATCCTGAATTTTCTGGGTTAGCTTTAGCTAGTGGAGCGGCTATTGTTGGTTGTTCTACGCAAATGATTGGATTTGCTATTCAGTCTAGAAAAGATAATCCAATTGGTATTGTTTTTTCAATTGCTATAGGAACTTCAATGTTACAATTTAAAAACATTTTAAAAAAACCTATTATTTGGTTACCAACTATTATTGCTTCAGGAATTTCGGGGCCTATTTCTACGTGTTTAGTAAAAATAGTTTGTTCAGGATCAAGTGCTGGTATGGGAACCGCTGGGTTTGTTGGACAAATTGGAACTTTTGCCTCTATGGGAAATACTTGGCAAACATGGGTAGGAATATTTATTGTTGAAATAATTGCTTCATTAATTCTTGTTTATTTAATTGATTTACTTTTTAGAAAATTAAATTTAATTAAAGATGGAGATTTTAAGATTTAATTTATTTAAATTTATTGTTTAAATCATGTTTTGTTTATAAAAAAATGTGGATTTTCTATATAGATTTTTACTTATTCTTTTAGCAATATTATTTGTTATAGTTTGTGTTTTATTAAGAAAACACAAAAAAATTTCTTCATTAACTCTTTTTATATTGTCTTTAAGTTTACTTATTTGGAAAACACATGAATTTGCCATTAATATAACGAAAAATAGTACTTTTCCTTTAGAATTTAGTCATATATCATATTTTGTTGTTGGAATTATTTGTGTTATAGGAATAAAATCTCTATATTTATTTGCATCAAGTTCTGCATTTATATCAGGTGTTGGTTATTATTTAACTTTTTTAATCAATCCTTCAATAATGTTTGAAACTATGAAAGGAAATTTATTAACTAAGGAAATTATTTCACATAGTATCCTTTTATTTATTGGAATATTGTTATTTTTGGATATTAAAAAATTTAAATTTAAAGAATATATTTTTACTTTAATTGGTTTTTTAATTATTTATATTTATGGTTATTTAGGTTTAACAAGAGTAATTTTTAAAACTGCTGTACTTGAAAACTATGTATTTATGAATTTTTTAAGTGGATATTATCTTTCTTATATTACTAAAACAGTTGATAATCCACTTATTTTAAAAATATTATTTGTTATATTTACGTATCTTGTCCTATCTTTTGTGTCTTTAGGAATCTACTATTTAAATAAAAAATTTAGTAGGGATGCAGATTCTAAGATAAATGGTTTAATGACTTTTAAAACATTATTAAAAAAATATTAAAAGATTTATTAACTTTCTTGATATTTTTTCTATAATAATAGTGTACATAAAAGGAGGAAAATTTATGTCATCTAAAAGATTTATGTTAAATGAAACTTCTTATCATGGACATGGTGCAATTTTAAATATTGTCCCAGAAATTCAAGGCAGAGGTTTCAAGAAAGTATTAGTTTGTAGTGACCCTGACTTAGTCAAGTTCAATGTAACTAAAAAGGTCACCGACTTATTAGAGAAAGCTAATATTGACTATGTTTTATATACAAACATTAAGCCAAATCCAACAATTGAAAATGTTACAAGTGGGGTTAAAGCTTGTAAAGAAGCACATGCTGATGCAATTTTAGCAATTGGTGGTGGTTCTTCAATGGATACCGCAAAAGCTATTGGTATTATTATGACCAATCCTGAATTTGCTGATGTACGTTCACTTGAAGGTGTAGCTCCTACAAAACATCCATGCTTACCAATAATTGCTGTTCCAACAACTGCTGGTACTGCCGCAGAAGTTACAATTAACTACGTTATTACTGATGTAGAAAAGAAGAGAAAATTCGTATGTGTTGATGCTCACGATATGCCAAAAGTTGCTGTTGTTGATCCAGATATGATGGCTTCAATGCCAAAAGGTTTAACTGCCGCTACTGGTATGGATGCCTTAACTCATGCTATTGAAGGATATATTACTCGTGGAGCCTGGGAAATGTCCGATATGTTCCATCTTAAAGCTATCGAATTAATTTCCAAAAATTTAAGAAAAGCTGTTGAAAACGATCCAGATGGAAGAGAAGGAATGGCTCTTGGACAATATATTGCTGGTATGGGTTTCTCAAATGTTGGTTTAGGTATTGATCATGCTATGGCTCATACTTTAAGTGCTTATTATGATATACCTCATGGTGTAGCTTGTGCTATGCTTCTTCCAATTGCTATGGAATTCAATAAAGAATACACTGGCACAAAATATAGAGATATTGCTGTTGCAATGGGTGTTGATGTAACCAATATGACTCAAGAAGAATATCGTGATGCAGCTATTAATGCTGTTAGACAATTATCAATTGATGTTCATATTCCAACGAAATGTGAAAAGATTTTAAAGAGTGATCTTGATTCACTTGCTCGTGATGCTTTAAAAGATGCTTGCTATCCAGGCAACCCAAGAGAAGCTACAAAAGAACAAGTTGTTGAATTATTTTCAAAATTAATGTAATTATTTTGATTTAATATTTTACCGCGATATTATCAATAATATCGCGGTTTTTTAATTAATATTAATATTTAAAGAATTTAAATTTGTATAAGTTTTTGAGAATTTTTATTGAATAAAGAATGCAAGTGTTATATCTTTACTGCAGTAAATATTAAAGAGGAAGTTTATGAAAAAGACGAAAAAGATTTTGGTATTATCTTCATTGATTTATCTTTCTGCTCTTAGTTTAACAACTCTAAGTGGCTGTTCAACTAATGAAAAAGAAAGCATTAAGTATGGTAATGTTTCAGTTAGTGAAGGTATTGTAAATGGGACTGTTAGTGCATCAAAATTAGGAAATGTTGAAGTTGATACAGTTATTACGATTTTAGCTTATCCTAGTGAAGGTTATGAGATAGATAAATATTATCTAAATGATAGTGTTTTAAAGCTAGATAGTTCTAATAAAGCAACTTTTAAAGTTGTTGAAGGAAATAATATTATTAAAGTAACATTTAAAAAAGCGGCCCCTATAACTTTATATGGAACTGTTGAAGTTATTTCTTCTAAAGTAAGTAATGGCACTTTAACTCCAAAACTTAAAGATGGAACTTTAATTAAAGATAGCAATAAAAGACTTCCTGTTGGAACTGAAGTTTTTGTAGATACAACCCCAGTAAATAAGGCTTATGAAATTAACGAAATTAAATTGAATGATACAACTTCAATTAAAAAAGACTCCAATGGTGTCTTTTCTTTCAAGGTAATTGAAGGGAAGAACTTTTTAAGTGCAAAATTTAATTTAAAAAATCCTGGGAAGGGATTAATTGATATTGATGATTCCTTTAAAAATGGAACTCTTACTATTAAAGATGGTGAAAAAGAAATAACAAACGGTTCATTAATTGAAGAGAATAAAGAATTAATAATTACTGCTGTTGCTAATGAAAAATATGTTACAAAATATGTAAAAGTTAATGGGCAAGAACTTAAACGAGTTGAAAATACAAGCGATTATCATTTTATTGTTAAAGAAGGCCTTGTTTCTATTGAAGTTAGCTTTGTTTTTGAAGCAAGTTCATTAAAAATAAATGTTCCTGAAGGTTGGATTGAAAACGAAACTCGTTGGGGATTTGTTTATTATGTAGAAGAAGGCGCAACATATGACCTTTCTTGTACTTATGAACCTGAAGGAAGCTATGCTGAAATTGTTTGGTCTAAGGGAAATAGTGATGACGATATTGAAGTAACTAGTGATGGCAAGGTTACTATTTTAAATGCTAGTGAAAACACTAATACAATTTATGCAACATTTAAAGATAATGATTCGATTAAGGCTTCAATTGATGTAAAACCTGTTTCTAGTGGAACTTTAACTGCGACAGCATTAAAAGATAAATTAGCTAAGGCAAAAAAATATGAATTATCAAATACAAAAAAAGTAAATTTCAAATATACGGTTGATGATGATTATTCATCAGTAAAAAATGAATATTCTTTTGAAAGCTATACTGATGGATATACTGTTACTAAAGTTACCGATAAAGAAGGAGCTACTTCTTATTTATATCAAGGGATTAACGACAATATTTTTTATTCACTTAAAAAAGTTGGTCAAAATGTTAGTGTTTTAGATAGCGAAACAGTGAATGCTTCTAATGAAAGTGAATATAAAAATTATTTAAATACTTTCGGCTCGATAGAATTTTTAAATGAATATGGTAGTGGTGAAAAGTACACTGGTTTAGCAGATTTCTATGATAGAAAAATTATAGATGACGTATTTACTCTTGATGGTAGTGAAGAAGAAATTAGAAAAGAATTAGTTTCTTCAATTGATTATGATGGATATCATTTTACTTCAACATGTGTTACTACAGGTTTATATAGGAAACAATATAAAACTGAAGTAACTTCGAATATATCATTTAATCGTTATGGTGCCGTTGAACAATTATCCTTTAAACGAGTAGATCATGAACTTGATAGTAATGGTGAACTCTTATCTTCGGCAAAAGATCAAGTTTTAGAATATAGTGCAAATATCGAATATGGTGCAAAAGAAGCTGATACTAATAAATATTTTGATTTTAATAATTATTATTATAGTGATTATTCATTATTGCTTTATAAAGATAAAAATGATAAAGAAGGATCAAAATTAGCTTTAGATAGTGACTCTAAATATCATGTTACAGTTGGCTCTAATGTCTATTGTGATCTAATTGATGCGAAACCTCTTTCAGCTTTAGTTGATGTTGATAGTGTTTCTATTAATAAAAATTCATATGATATTAGTGTCTATGGAAGTGTAAAAAACGGATATACTATTTTAGCTAAAAAGGATGGCGAATATACTTTGGAATTTAAGAGTAAAAATGTTACTAAAACTTTAATTATTGTTGCAGAATATGCTCCAATTGAAAGCGTAACTTTTAAAGAAGTTCCAGATTCTTTATATACAAATGCTAGTAAAGAGATCAAAGCAATCGTAAATCCATCTAGTTCAGTTGAAAATAGTAATGTTTCATATTCTATTGTTGGTGATGATTTAGGTTGCAAGATTATAAAAGATGGTTCTAAATATATGTTAGTTGCGGGTGAAAAAACTGGAAATATAACTATTAAAGCAACCGCAGATGGTGACTCTTCAAAATTTGTAACTAAGACGATTAAGGTATTAGAAGTCCCTTCAATTTATGATGCAATTAAAGGTAAAACTTATTGCAAAGCTGAAACTGATTGGTCAACTTATGATGATATAACATATACTTTAGAGTTCAGTGATGTTTCCTTAAATACTTTAAAAGGAACATTAAAAATTAAAAATATTGAATATTATACTGGTGCTGAAAAAGAAGTTGCAACTTATGAATTTAATGCGAACGTTAAAGGTAATTTAGTAGCACTTAGTGATATTAAATGCACAAACGAATCCTTAAAAGATAAATTAAGTCCTTCAATTATAGGATCACTTAATAGTGATGGATCTATAGATACCATTAATATTACTTATGGCGAAAAAACTATTAAATTAAAAGAAAAAACAAGCACTGGTGGCGAATATCCAGGATGGGAATATTAATTATGAAAAAGAAATATTTATTATTAAGTTTATTTTTAATACCTGCTATTACAGGATGTACTAATAACATTTCAATTAATGAATTAGGGGATATTATTGCCTCAAAAGATGTTTTAGTTCAAGGGGAGAGTATTCAATTAAATGTTGATGCTCCAAAAGAAATAGAAATTAAATGGTTTGTATCTAATGATCTCGCTTCAATTAGTGAAGATGGTCTTCTAACTGCATCAAATAGAGATGGAAGTTTTATTGTTACTGCAAGTTATGGAAGTAATAATGAATTAAGTGCTTCTAAATTATTTAAAATATATACGCCTAACGTAAAAGATTTAACTAGTATGTTATTTAATGCAGGTAGTTTATATAACTATACGGTTAGTTGGAATGGCGAATTACTTAATGCTAAAAACGAAGTAGTTGATAAAAACTATATTAAAGCCAATGAAATTACTGATGGCAATAATGATCCGGTTGGTCTTTATGAGGATTTAGTTGAGAAAGGTAATATTTATAAAGCTGAAGTTGATGGATATTATTGTAAATATGGCTCAGATTCTATGGGTAATGAATATGAAGGCGGAGGTTACAATTCTCCAGATGGATTTGTTCATAATTATGATATTATCAATGGTAAATTTGTTGAACAAGGCGTTGATGAATTCTTAAGTAGCTTTGGTGTTTCTGATTATAAAGAAGGCTATACAGGCGATTTATCAAAATTTGTTGATGATGAATTTAAAGTTGAAGATTCAAACTTAAAATTAAGTGATGACAAAACTTATTTTATTTACGATTCAAAAGTTGATACAAATGATTATAAAGGTTTAAATGCATATGCTATTGATTACTCAATTCCAGAAGCAGTATTTAATACAGTTGATGGAGGGTATGCAAATAGCTTCTATAATAGTGGACTTTTTAATGATTTAAAAGGAAAGATTTCATATACTAAAACGGAAATTGATATGGAATTTGATTTTGTAAATATTGCTATTAGCGATACAAATAACCTTTATACTTACAAGGCTAAATTTAAAATATATGATATTGGTTCAACAGTAATCGAAGGATTAAAAGAACAAATTGAAAAAGATAAAGAAAATTTAAAGTAAAATAACACAAAAATAAAAATGGCTTCTAATTCTAGAAGCCATTTTTTATCATTCGCTGGTGGGGGAAATGAGACTCGAACTCACACTAGTTGCCTAATACGCCCCTCAAACGTACGCGTCTACCAGTTCCGCCATTCCCCCAGCGCATAATATAATATAAAAATTGAGCACAAAATTCAATATTTAATAATCTTTTTTAGAAATCTTAAAGATGAAGTGATAAAATAATTATGTTTATAAAGGAGAAAATTATGGCAAAACAAATTTTAGTAGAAACAAGTGCTAGACATATTCATTTAACAAAGGAAGCTTTAGAACATTTATGTGGTAAGGGTTTTGAACTTAAAGTTAAAAAAGAACTTTCTCAACCAGGAATGTTCCTTTCAACAACCAAGTTAAATATTATTGGACCAAAGAAGGAAATTGATGGTGTATCAATCTTAGGACCTGTTAGAAAATATAATCAAGTTGAAGTTAGTGCAACTGATGCTCGCACATTAGGTGCAAATGCTCCATTAAGAGAAAGTGGAGATATTAAAGGAAGTGCTCCAATTAAGATTGTAAATCCAGAAACTGGTGCCGAACTTGATCTTGAAGAAGGCTTAATTGTCGCAAAAAGACACATTCATATGCATCCAACTGACGCCGAAGAATTTGGTGTTAAAAATGGCGACATTGTAAGTGTCTCTGTTAATTCAGGAAAAGGAAGAAATATCATTTTTGGTGATGTTGTTATAAGAGTAAGCGATTCATTTAGATTAGCAATGCATATTGATACTGATGAAAGCAATGCCGGTTTATGTTTTGGCACAGTTTATGGAGATTTAATTAAGTAATGATTAAAACATATACTCATAAATGTGTCGGAACTTGTTCGAGTTCAATTACAATTACTTACGATGATGAAACAAAAAAGATTGTAAATATTGAAGTCGTTGGTGGTTGTCCTGGAAATTTAAAAGGAATCATTTCCCTTTGTAAAGGGCAAAATATGAATGAAGTTCATGATAGATTAAAAGGAATTACTTGTAGAAGTAAACCAACAAGCTGTCCTGATCAACTTGCTCTTGCTATTGAAGAAGCATTGAAATAAGTAAAACCAAGAGGAAACTCTTGGTTTTTTAATAAAATATTTAGATTTTTAATTAATTTAATTAAATAATTTTCTTATTTCTATTCATATAAAAATTTCTTTATTTCTTACATTAACTAGTGTATATTTATTAATGCTTATCAAGAAACTGCACATAAGTAGGATAACCAGTGCAGTAGCAACTCTAAAATAAAATTAGTAAGTGCTTCCTACAGCAAAGAACCACACTTTGATCGATAAGACAAGGAAGAAAAATAAAATCTTTCACGTAAATGTGGAAGATTTTTTTATTATATATGGAGAATTAATATGGAAAAAAGAAAAATATTGTTTACAAGTGAAGCGGTTAGTGAAGGGCATCCTGATAAAATTTGTGATCAAATTGCTGATGCAATTTTAGATGCTGTTTTAAAAGAAGATAAAAATAGTTTTGTTGCTTGTGAGTGTTTTGCTAGTGAACAATTTTTATTAATTGGTGGCGAAATTACAACTAAAGCTAAAGTAGATTATGAACAAATTGCAAGAGATGTAATTAAAGATATTGGTTATACTAATAAAGATTTAGGATTTGATTATAAAAATGTAAAAATTTTAAACATAATCAAAGAACAATCTCCAGACATTCGTCAAGGAGTTAAAAAAGATACAATTGAAAATCAAGGAGCTGGTGATCAAGGCATAATGTTTGGTTATGCAAGTAATGAATCAAGTGGCTATATGCCTCTTGCTTATTCTATTGCCGAAAAACTTGTAAGAAGAGCTTCAAATTTACGAAAAAATAATGAGTTTAAATGGAGTAGACCTGACATGAAAAGTAGTGTTACTATCGATTATTCTAGTAAAACTCCAAGAATTGAAACTATCTTAATGTCTTGTCAACATGATCCAGATTTTAACGAAAAAGAATTTAAAGAATATATTAAAAATAATATTATGATTCCAGTTGCGAGATCATTTAATTTAAATGATGATTTTAAAGTTTTAATAAATCCAACTGGTAAGTTTGTTATTGGTGGCCCAAAAGGAGATACAGGTCTTACTGGTAGAAAAATTATTGCTGATACATATGGGGGAAGTGCTAGACATGGTGGTGGTTCTTTTAGTGGAAAAGATCCATCAAAAGTAGATAGAAGTGCGGCCTACATGGCACGCTACGTTGCTAAAAACTTAGTTGCAGCTAATGTTGCAGATAGATTAGAAATACAAGTTGGATATGCAATTGGTAAAGCAGAACCATTAAGCATTAATGTTTCAACTTTTAAAACTGGACATTATGATGACGAGGTAATTTATAAAATTATTGATAAGGTATTTGATTTTAGGCCAGGCATCATTATTAAAAATTTTGATTTAAAAAATCATCCAACTTTTGCATATCGTGATATTGCAAATTATGGTCATTTTGGTAGACCCGATTTAGATTTACCTTGGGAAAAATTAGATAAAGTTGATGAAATTAAAAAACTCTTGCTTAATGAAGCAAGAGTTAAATGATTTTGATATTTAAATTAATTTAAACAAGAACTGTAAATTTAAGCACATAATAACCTATAAATAATATAGAAATTATATACATTAAAGGGGATATTTTTTTGGCGTTCCCTGATGCAAGAGACATAATTGTGTAAGAGATAAAACCAAATGCAATACCATCACAAATTGAATAAGATAATATCATCATTATGATGGTTATAAAGCCACTTGCAACCGCCACTCCATCATTCCAATCAATATCTTTTAAATTTTTAAACATAATAGTCCCTACATAAATTAAAGCAATTGATGTAACTGGAGAAAGTCCACTTGGGGTAAAGCCAAACATTCCAAGTGCAGGATAAATTAGTATCGATAAAAAGAATAATATTGCAACAACTACACTAGAAAGTCCAGTTCTAGCGCCAACACTTATTCCAGCTGTTGATTCAACAAAAGATGAAATACCAGTTGTACCAAAAATACCACCTAAACTTGTACCGAATGAATCTACCATCAAAGCTCTTTTAGCTCCTATAAGTTTACCATCTTTATCTATTAAATTTGCTTCACTTCCAACGGCGACTAAAGTCCCGGTTGTATCAAAGAAATTAACAAATACAAGAGCAAAAAGCATTGCATAAGCTTCTGGTTTTGTAAATGTTACAAAGCCTTCTTTAAAAGCTAATAAGAAAACATCTTTAAAAGAGGCTAGAGCAGAATAGCTAAAGGAACTATCATAAAAAGTAGGCATATCAATAGCTTTTAAAGCTTCTTCACCCTTGAGAGCAAGGGTTATTTGGCCAATTGAAGCAGAGATTATTCCAAGAATAAAAAGCGAAATAATGACAGCAAATTGAGATACTTTTTTGTTTTTAAAATGCCCTAAAAACAAAACTAAAAGGAAACCACATATAGCCATTAAAACAGGGATTTTTTTAAAGTCTCCTAAACCTACATACGTACTTTCGTTTGCTACGATTATTCCAGAATTTTTTAGACCTATAAAACAAATAAAAAAGCCAATACCAGCAGCAATTGCTATTTTAAAATTTTTAGGTATAGCGTTTGTTATTTTTTCACGAACTGGAGTGACAGAAATAATAAAAAATATAATTCCAGCAAGGAATGTTAAAGCCATAGCCTCGCCATAACCAAAGCCAGCTCCTTTACAAATAGTAAAAGCAATAAAAGCGTTTATTCCCATGCTAGAAGATAAAGCGACAGGATAATTAGCATATAATCCCATTAATAAGGTTGTAATTCCTGATGCTAAAGCTGTAGCAAGAAATATTGCTCCAAATTCCGTATGACTTAATCCATCATTGAAATTAAGATTAGATAAAATGCCACTATTAACAGGTAAAATATAGAATAACGCTAAAAAAGTCGTTAATCCTCCAAGTAGTTCTTTAGAAATAGTTGAACCTCTTTCTTCAATATGAAAGAACTTATTTAAAAAGTTAGCCATTGTAAGCTCCTTTCTCATTTGATTTATTAATTATAAGAAAATGATAATTATTTATTCAAGTAATTTCACTAATTTATTCTATAAAGAAAACGAAATATATAATATAATAAGGTTATAAGATGTGTTGTTACATAAGGAGGTATAATTATGAAATTTCAAATTGTTGGTAAGAACATTCTAATCACCGAGGCTATTTCAAATGTTATTCAAAAGAAATTAAGTCGTATTGAAAAATATTTTGATAAAGATGCCGATGTTTTATGTAGAGCTGTTTGTAGAACTTATAAAACTGCTCAAAAAATCGAAATAACAGTATTTACTCCAGAAATGACATTTAGAGCAGAAGTTACAAGTGATGATTTATATGCTGCGGTTGATTTAGCAATTGATAAACTTGTTGGTGAGATGCGTAAACTTAAAACCAAAATGTTAAAGAAATATGGACATGAGGGTTTAGGTAAATCAATTGTTTATGAAAACATCTTAGATGAAATTAAAAATGAAGAACAAGCTGAACTTGTAAGAACTAAAACTCTCGAATTAAAACCTATGGAAATGGAAGAAGCAATTACAAGAATGGAAGCTTTAGGACATGATTTCTTCTTATATTTAGATAGTGAAGATGAAAAAATATCAGTTTTATATAAAAGAAATGATGGTGGCTATGGTTTAATTCAAGCCGAAAATAAAGTTGATATTTAGTAAATTTTTACTTAAAATTAGCTTGCTGAAAGGCAAACTTTTTTTATGATTAAATATATTGCAACTGATTTAGATGGAACACTTTTTTATCCAAAAGATAAACGTCATTTAATTAGCAAAGAAAATTTATTTTTTCTTCAATCTTTTATTGATGGTGGTGGAAAAGTAATTTTAGTAAGTGGTAGGTCTGTGGAATATGGTAAAAAAGTTGAAAAAGTTATTGGTAGAAAATGCACTTTAATAGGATTTAATGGAGCTGTTTTATATGAAGATGGTAAAATTCTTAGAAGTGAAAGCATTGATAAAAACGAAATAAAAGAATTAATAGATGAATTATTAGTTCCATTTAAATTACCTGGTGTCATGATAATGACTGAAAAAGGCTTCTTTATTAAAATAAGAAAAGGATGTGAAATTTTAAAATATTTTTATGCTTTATATAATAAAATTCAAGGTAATTATGGAGAAGTTCCACATTTTAAAATTGAAGAATTTAATGAAGCATTAGAAAATCAAAAGATTTTCAAATTAATGTTTTTTATAGGTGTTACTAGTAGAAAGAAAAAACAAGCCATGGATCTTAATAAAGTTATTCGAAACGCCTATACAAATATTGAATCAAGCTGGAGTAATGAAGTTATAGAAATTACTCCAAAAAATTGTAGCAAAGGCTCGATTATGCGAGAATATTGCAAAATTAAGGGAATAAAAGATGATGAAATATGTGTAGTTGGCGATAGCGGAAACGATATTTCAATGTTTAAAGAATTTAAAGAAACAAGTTTCGTTATGGGCAAAGCACCAGAGGCTGTTAAAAAATATGCTAAATATACAATAGATAAATTTGAAGATTTAAGTAGATATATTGTAAAAAAATAGTATGATATATTATGTATTATAAGAATTGTTAGAGAAAGGAAAAAAATATGGATACTATAAATAGAGTTATTGTTTCAATTGTTTATTACAATTCACTTGTTAGAGATACTTTAGAATACACTTTACCAAGAGAAAAATATGAAGTTAATTTTTATGATTACAAACGTAATGGAATTGTTAACGAAGTAAAAGTTAATTCACCATTAAAAGTCTTTATTGATCAAAATGGCGAGAAAGGTCAAAAACTTTTAGAAGAATGTACAAAATTTGGAGAAGATTTCTATAGCGATACATCCACCGTTATTAAAAAAGCTCCGGAAGGAATTAGAGTTGATCACGCTCAAAATATCAGAATTTTTGAAGGTGTTATTCCTCTTCATGAGTCATTAAACAACGTTATTCGTATTCACGAACAATATGCTGAAAGTCACAATCAAAAAGATGATCGTGTAGTTGCTTTACTTAAAGCTGATGAAAGATTTTATCGTGCAGTTGCTTTAATGACATTAGTAACTGAAATTAGAAAACAATTTGCTGAATATAACAAAGTTATGCGTGAAGCTCATGGTCAAAAAAGTCCACAAAGCAACTTTATTGAACAAGATTTAAATAAACTTGTTGGTCTTGTGAGTTTTGTAAGACAAAATGCTACTTGCACAGATATACTCTATACAAATGCATTAGATGAAATCTTTAAATACATCGAAATGATGACTGGTAAGAGAGATCTTCCAGTTGGAAAGAATTTCCAAGATGTCTATAACGAAGTTGGTCTTGAATTAAGTGCTTTTGTTGAAGATTCCGAAAAAGGCTGGAAGACAAATTATGAACCATTACTCAAAGAATTAATTGAAGATAACAAGAAGACTGTTGTCGAGAGTAGTGATAAAGCTCCAGAAGAAGCAAAACCAGAACAAAAATAATTAATTATTAAAAGCGTTTACTATGGCTAATGTTAAAAATCAAAATAAAAGAAAGTCTAATGGCTTAAAAGATTTTTTTAAATCATTTTCAATGAAGCAACTTGTTTGGTTTGTTATTGGAGTGATTTTATTTGTGATTGGTTTAGTCTTTGATGTTTTAAATATTGTTGGTGGAAGTCTTAATATTCCTCCATCAAAAAATCCACTTCTTATAGGTGATTCTTATTTAAAATCATTATTTGGAAATAAGCCATTTGGTTTCTTATTTTGGGGTATTGTTCTTGTTTTAGTAGGAGCAATTATTATTGCAATTACTTCCTCACTTGCTAGTAAAAACGAAGATCGTGATAAAGAAAGACAAGCAAGAAGAGAACAAAGACTTAAAAGGATGCTTGATGCACAAAATGAAGCTATTGAAGCATCAACTGTACAAGTTGTTCCAACAAAAAACGATATAGAGGCAAAGAAATAAATAAAGGAGGTTTAAACCTCCTTTTTTAATATCTATTTAAGTAAACTCGAAGTTAATATATAGTTTGCTGTTGATGGATTTGTAGCAATAGGAATATCATAAAGGGCAGCAATCCTAAGTAAAGCTTTAACATCAGGATCATGAGGTTGAGCTTGTAATGGATCCCAAAAGAAGATAACAATATCGATTTCTTTTTCAGCAACTTTAGCACCAATCTCTAAATCACCACCTAAAGGACCTGAAAGATATCTTTTTACTTCTAAACCAGTATTTTCATTAATTAATTTAGCGGTGGTTCCAGTTCCACATAAACTAAAATGAGAAAGAACTTCTTTATGATTTTTTGCCCATTCTATAATTTCTGGTTTTTTATTATCATGTGCAATCAAAGCTATAGTTTTTATTTTCATCATTGTCTCCATATATTTAATACATTATTACAATAACAAGATTTTAATTAATTTTATAGTTAAATTTAATTTATATTATAAAAGAAGTGTTTTTTGAGTAAATTCATTGCTTTAATCATAAATCAAAATGATAGATAATTTATTTTTTGAGTTATAGTAATCTTTTTTATAGAATTCTAGATATTTTTTGATTAGAAAAATAAAGAAAAACACAGATTTCTCTATGTTAAATTTTAATTGGCTGAGCGTTAGTAACGTAAAGTGAATTTTATAAATCAAACTGTCCCGTCAAAAGTTTTGCCCCGATTACAGTCATTGAAATTTTATCATTTGCGTTCAAATTGCTTAAAATTACAACTCCACGTTTTCTATCTTGAGTAAACCCTATATAACTGTTGAAATTGGTAGTTGCACCATTATGCCAAATAATATCGCTTTTATTGTCTAACATCCAAGTCATACCAACGCTGTCTATTCGAATATTCATTGCTTCGTAGGCTGGTTGGTTAGCATTTATATCTTTTATTCTAGAATAAGTCATTGGCAAATATGAAATAGTATTATTCATATATAATTGCAAATAAATCGTCATACTTTCAATATTTGAAATAATTGAACCTGCTGGAATATAACCATCGTTTTGTTTCCACTTCCAATACTTATCGAGATTACCGCTTTGTTTTGCTGCCTGTGTATTTTGCAAGTGCAAGTCATTACGAATAAAGTCATTCATAATGTTTGTAAAACTGTCGCTATAAATGTTTTCTAAAACAAGTCCCAAAACCGATATGCCGAAATTAGAGTATACAAATGGATAATCTTTATTTTCTAGCACAATGTTTTGCACTCTTTGAAGAATTTTATCTTTGCCTATTCCGTAAAAATCGTTTGTGATATGCGCAAATTTGTTGCCAATCATAGAACTTTCAAAATAATAAGCGGCATATCCAGATGTATGTGTTAAAAGTCGTTCTATTGTCGGAAAATATTTATCATTTTTCAAATCAAGATATTTCGAAATACTGTCTTTCAAATTTAGTCTATTTTCATTTATGGCTTTTGCACACAATGCACCGACAAAAGTTTTACTAATCGAACCGATTTCATAATTGTATATGTTTGTTTCTTCGCCGTTTTTACCATAAATATGATATGTAATTTCACCATTTTCAATGAGTGCAAAACTTATTTTAGTGTTTTTATTTGAACAAGAATATTCAATCATATCCAACGAGGACATATTTTTAAGTTTATCGAAATTGTTTTGTTGATAAGCAAACAATCCGCCGAATGTGCCAACAAAAGTCATAGCCACACTTAATAATAATGCTATAACCGAAATTATCGTTTTCTTTTTTATTTGTGGTTCGGCGGTATTTTCAGCTTTTGCGCTCTTTATAGAAATAAGAATATGCGTAATGGAAAAAATAATGGCAAGCACAAATAAAGGAATACTTGCAATAAGTATACTTGATACAATAAAAACTAATGATGGTATTATAGAAAGTAATAGAGCTTTTACGATGCCATTTTTATTCCACAACACAATCCAAGATATACAATATCCCAAAAGTAAAACTGTATTGATAGTTATGTAAAATATTTCCCCGAAAGAAAACCAAAAGCCAATATAAGTGTACGGAATATTGAATATCATAAAGAAAAAACAGCCATATCTGCCGATTTGTTCAAAAAGAATAGCCGTCTTATTATCGTAAACGGCCACTTGATTTTTATGCTTTACTGCATAAATTATATTAGGAATCATAATAACCGCCATTATGGCAAGTCCGTAGTAATTAAGCCAATTCATATTGAAGTTATATCAAAAACATCGATGAATTTCAAGCAAACAACATAGTCAAAATGTATTTGGCAGAATAATAATGTAGGAAAGGGAGTGCAGTTATTTTTTTGGTTAAATATAGAATGCCTTTATCATTATTCAACCAGTTACATTAATCTAAAATATAATCTTCATCTTCAACAGTTTTTAAAGCATTATTCAAAGCCTTAAAAAGAGAGTCATTTAACTCCTTAGAAGAATAGAAGCCATAAACATTTGAGAATTCTTCTAAACCATTAAGTGTTCCATAATATTGAAATGCATATGTATCTGTTCTAGATTCACATGGGAATTTTGAAAAAATAATTGATAAGTATTGATTATCCTCCCATTTAATTCCAAAAAATGGAGTTTCCCAGCCTGAAGTTATTGGATTGTTATCATAAAATGTACTATGGTTAAAAACATTGTCTAAAACACTTAAAATCTCACTGATAGCAGATTCAGATTTAATTTCCTTATGCATCAAATTAGTATCAGAAGCTATAACTTCAGTAACTTTTGTGCTAGAAAATTGATGATTAATTTCAACCTTCGTATGATGGTCCATATCAATATTCATTACAGGAGTTGTTTCTTTTGGTGAGCAAGATACAAAAGATGGAATTAAAGATAATACAGCTAAGCATGTAAATTTCTTTTTCATAATAGTTTTCACATTATTTATATTTAAATTCCCAATAATGTAATTAACATCCAATCTAGGGAACAACAATTGTCATTAATGATGTATGGTATAAAATTGCACAATTTCTTCCATTATTATTCTTTTGTAAGAATTAATTGCTAATAAGAAATAACATTAAGAAACTAGTTTTTCTATCTTTATTTAATCAAAATCATATTATTTTAGTCAATATTAAACGACAAATTTAATTTACATTATGAATTCTTAAAGTAAATTCCGTTTATTCTTTAAATTCAGCTTTTAGTTTAAGAATTTACGATATTAATAATTGAGAACATCATTTTATAGATCAATGCATTTCTATTTGCTCATTCATTTATTTGGACACAAAAGACCATAGCAAAGAATTCAATAAGGAATATAAATCTAAATCGAATAAGAAATGTTTAAACTAATGGATCTGGTATTCACTATCAAACTGGAAAGGAGAAATAGGTGGAGTGGTCACCTTGTCTTGCTTCTTTCTTTACTTGAGGTTTACTTATAAAACCAGTCAGAGCGTTTTATATAAAAATAAAGTCGTTATGTCTTAATATAATGTTACTATTTTTAGATGTCAAACAATCTATAATTTAACAGTTATATTTTAATTTTAATTTTTTAAATAAGTATCAAGGAGCCTTTTTAACAAATCGAAATCAAGTAAAGTTAAAAGATTTTTTTGGTGTTGATAAGATTCCTGAAGATTATTCCTAGTAGATTTCCATCCGCAACCATCAGTAATCCAAATAAATTGACAATCCGGAAGTTTATTAATATCATCAGCTAATTTTTCGTAGCTACGACTTACCTCATTTAGTTTAGAGCCGCCACCGCCATAGTAATTTGTCTCGATGAGAAAAAGCTCATCACCAACTTTGACTGCAAAATCAAATCTTTTTTCAGCCTGTGCTTTTCCTTCTTTTAAATTAAGTGAATCAAGCATTGTATAGCCCCATTTTTCTTTTATTTCCTTTTTTGTAGCTTGTGAAATATAATCATATCTATTATTTTTAAGGAATTTTTCTACGATTCCCTCCATTATTTTCCCAGAGCGATTTTTTCTTGCGTTAGAATCTAGTCCAACTTCAACACCAGTAATGTAATCTTTAAGATGTGAAATATGACCACCTATTAAAAGCTCTTTTATTCCTGATTTTTCAACAAATTTCAAAAATTGTTCTGGGGAGTTATGAGTTGATTTTGAAAAGTCAAAATATATACTTTCATTATTATCGTTATCTAAGATATCAATGTTTCCTCTTTTTGCAATTATGAGTGGAAGAACCGATATTGTTTCGGGATATCTTTTGATAATTGATATGAAATCTTGATCAAAGGTTTCTTTTTTGCCTATAAGTGTATCTAGAATATTAAGATTAATTTCTACATCTAAGATGTTTTTATAAACTTTTTTAAAATCTGTAAAAAATTCATAACCCGCAATAGCAGGAACTAAATGATTCATAATTTCGTCAAATTCTCTTTTCATTTTGCTTTTTCTCCTTTTCTTTGACATATCTTTTTTTAGTTATTTCTAAATACTCGTTTACATTATCTATTCCGATATACTTTCTATTTTTAACAACACAAGCAATGCCTGTAGTGCCACTACCATTGAAAGGATCGAGAACTAGGTCACCTTCATTAGTAGCACAATCCAATATCATTTTTAGTAAATCCAATGGTTTTTGTGTTGGATGTTTGCCTTCTTTTCTCTCGGATGGTTTAGTAAGACTTGTGAAAAATATATCATTCATTTGCTTATTATTGTTATAGGTTTTCATCAATGGGTAATTGAACTTATGTTTCGTCTTTTTTACTTTAGCCCATAATATTGTTTCAGTTGAGTGTTTTAAAGATCTGCAAGAAATATTAGGAGGTGGATTTCTTTTTATCCATGTTATGTTGTTTATAATATCAAAGCCGTTCATTTCAAGGGCGACGCCGATAGTATAAATATTGTGAAAAGTACCTGAAATAAAAATAGTTCCATCACTAGTAAGAAGAGATTTGCAAAGGGCAATCCATTTTTTGTTGTATGCAATTTTTTCTTGAACAGTCTTAGGCTTATCCCAAGGGTTTTCTTTCTTTTTTATTTCTTTTCCACTTCTGCAAGTAATCCCATTATCTGTTAAAAAATAAGGCGGGTCCGCAAAAATCATATTAAAAGAATGTTTAGGGAGTTTCTTAAGAATCTCAAAACAATCTCCATTATAGAGAGTAAAGTCTTTTCCTTTAAAATATGGTAATAGTTTTTTATTCATACTAGTAGTTTGTGATTATGACTTCCTCAACACCTAAACGACCGCTTACTTTACTGTCAATCATTCTTTTAGCGTTAACGACTTCAATATTGAAACCTTTATAAATTTCATTGATAAAAGGAGTGTTATGGTTAGAAAGCATTACAAAAACACCCATTGAATCAAGCTTCCTAGCTAAATCAGCAAGTCTTTTTTGATCGTTTTTATCAAAACAATCCTTACTGTAAGAGGTAAAGTTATTTTTGTTTTCAAAGTTGTCATAGGGAGGATCAAAATAGACAAAATCACCAGCTTTTGCATCCTTAACAGCTTCTACAAAATCGCCATTGAGAATTTGAATATTTGAGTTTTGAAAATAATTGAAGATGTTTCTCATATTGTTAGGATCATAGCAGTTAACTTTAGTTTTCTTTCCACTAGGGACATTAAAAAAGCCTTTCGAATTCACACGATAAAGTCCATTAAAATCAGCTTTATTAAGGTAAATCATTCTTGCTGCATGTTCGACCATGTATAAAGAGTTAAAGTTATCTTTCCTATCCATAGAGCGAATTTTTAGATAATTCTCTTCAGAGTGAATAGAAGAAAAATAATCAAGCTTCTTCAATAATTCTTCATAATCAATCTTGTTTTTAAAACATTTATAAACGGATAATAGTTCAAGATTTACATCATTAATCACAGCTTTTTTAGGGGCAACTTCAAAAAATAATGCGCCCCCGCCAATAAATGGTTCAAAATAATTGTTAAAATGTTTTGGAAGTTTACTAATTAATTTGTTAAGTAATTGTCCTTTTCCACCAGCCCACTTAACGAACGGATGCATTTTTAATGAGGTTGTTTTTAAAAGAATATCGGGAGTAGTGTTAAGATTTGTAGCTATTTTAGAGATGGTAGAAAGCTGAATATCTACCTGTCCATTTTCAATTCTAGAAAGTTGAGACCTTTCAATGCCTGATAAAGAGGCGAGTTCTTGCTGAGAAAGATTCTCGCTGTTTCTCATAGAACGAATGTTCTCGCCAACGCTAATCTGTAATTCATTATTTTCCATAGTTTTATTATATCACTATGGTATGCTTTGTGCATTAAAATACACATATAAAACCCAACAAAAAAGATCTCGGATTGTTACGAGATCTATTATTTATATCAGCTTTATTCTTTATCATAAAGTGAAACTGTTATTACAAATCCCCTATATATAGGAGTTAATGAGGATTCGTATTGTATGCTGATGGCGGAGAAAGAGGGATTTGAACCCTCGCGTCCTGTTACAGACCTACGAGCTTTCCAAGCCCGCCCCTTCAGCCTCTTGGGTATTTCTCCAGCTACGCAAAATATTATAACAAAAATGTTTTCTAAAAACATCTAAAAATATGATAAATTATTAGATATGATAAGTGTTAAAGTAACAGAAGATATAGAAAATCAACGAGTAGATAAATTTTTAAAAAAATATTTTAATAAAGCGCCATTGTCTTTTATTTATAAAACTTTTAGAAAAAAAGATGTAAAAATTAACGGCCATTGGGTGAAGGAAAATTATATTTTGCAAAATGGTGATTTATTAAAAGTTTATGTTAGTGACAAACAAATTGAAGATTTTAATAAGCCAAAAGACATCAAGAATGTTTTAGATACTTTAGATATTGTTTACGAAGATAAAAATATCCTTATTTTAAATAAACCGGTTGGTGTTCTTGTTGTCGAAGATGATAAAGAAAAAGATAACACATTAACGAATTTTGTAAGAAGTTATTTATTGAATAAAGGTGAATTTAAAAATAATGGAATTGATTTTGTTCCTTCTCCTGTTCATAGACTTGATAGAAATACAAGTGGAATATGTATTTTTGCTAAAACTTTAGGGGCTTCACAAGAATTAATTAAGTTATTTAAAGAAAGAGATCAAATTGAAAAATATTATTTAGCGCTAGTTGTAGGAAGATTTAATGAAAAAGAAGGCGTTATTGATAAACCACTTATTAAAGATAGTAAAACTAATCAAGTTAGAGTTGGTTCCATTAAAAATGGTGCAAAAAAAGCGGTAACTGAATATAAAGTTTTAGATCAAAATAATGAAGTATCTTTATTAAATGTGCACCTTTTAACAGGTAGAACTCATCAAATTAGAGTGCATTTAGCATCAATTAATCATCCTATTGTCGGTGATTCAAAATATGGGGATTTCACATTTAATAAAGAATTTTATAAAAAGTACAAATTTGAAAATCAGTTCCTCCATGCGTATAAAATTAAGTTTTTAGATATAGGTGGAGTTTTAGATTATTTAAGCAATAAAGAATTTAAAGCGAGTTTACCAAAATATGAAAGAAATATTTTAAATAATATTGGTTTTACTAAATTTTTAAATTAATTATAATATTGAACGGAGGATTTAGGGAAAATGGAAAGTAATACATTAGAAAACTTTAATCGTTGGTTAAATAGCGAAAAAGTATCAAAAGAAGACAAAGAAGCTTTACTTAAGATGGATGATGAAACAAAAGATGAAGCTTTTTTTAAAAACATTGAATTTGGTACAGGTGGTCTAAGAGGTATTTTAGGTCCTGGAACAAATAGAATGAACTATTTTACAGTTAAAAAAGTAACTGTTGCATTAGGTTTATATCTAAAACAATTTCATCAACATGCTAGAGAAAAAGGTGTAGCAATTTCGCATGATAATCGTCATTTTTCCCGTGAATTTGCTCTTGAATGTAGCGATATTTTAAATGAAATGGGTATTAAAACCTATTTATTTGATTCATTAAGACCAACACCAGAACTTTCTTATGCTGTTAGATATAAAAAGTGTGATGCAGGTATTATGATTACTGCTTCGCATAACCCAAAAAACTATAATGGTTATAAGGTTTATGATGAGACTGGTTGTCAAATGGTGCCTCAAAAAATTGAACCATTAATTAAAATTATTAATAGTTTACCAAATGAACTTGAAGTTGAAGTGCCACATGATAAAGTAAGAGGTGACCAAGTAATTCTTGAAAAAGAAGTTGATGACACATATGTTGCTCTTTGTGAAAGTATTCAAGAAAATAAAGATTTAGATAAAAAAGGTTTTAAAATTGTTTATACTCCAAATCATGGCACGAGTTATGTTAATGCAATGCGTGTTTTTAAAGATTGCGGATATGAAGTTTATCCTGTTTTAAGTCAATGTAAACCCGATCCAGATTTCAGTGGAACGCTTTCTCCAAACCCAGAAGATCCAAGATCATTTATTGAACCAATTAAATTAGCGAAAGAAATTGATGCAGATTTAATTTGTATGACTGATCCAGATGGAGATAGAGTTGGTTTAGCTTGTAAAACTAAAAATGGCGAATACGCCTTATTAACTGGTAATGAATCAGCTGCAATTTTAATTGATTATTTATTTAGTCAAAGACAAAAGAAAGGTACACTTAGTAAAGATGGAGTTATGTTTAATACAATCGTTACAAGTGAACTTGGTAGATTAATTGCTGGTCATTATGGCGTTAAAACTGAACAAGTTTTAACTGGTTTTAAATATATTGGTGACCGTATAAATTATTATGAAATTCATAATGGACCAACTTATGAATTTGGTTATGAAGAATCATATGGTTGCTTACCAAAACCATTTGTTAGAGATAAAGATGGTATTCAAGCAATTTTATTATATTGTGAAATGGCTTTATATTATCACCTTCAAGGTTTAAATCTTGTAGATGTCTATAATAATTTAGGTAAAGTTTATGGCTATCACCACAATAAACTTTATAATATATATCTTGAAGGATCAAAAGGCGCTCATAAAATGGAAGAAATTATGAATCACGCAATTTATGATCCATTACAAAAAATTGCTGGCAAAGACGTTACTAAATTTGAAGATTATTTCAATAAGAAACGTTATTATACTGCAAGCAAAATGATTGAAGATATTGTTGGTCTTCCAACTGGTGATTTAGTTAAATATTATTTATCTGATTCAACAACTGTTTGCATAAGACCATCTGGAACTGAACCAAAAATTAAATTTTATATTGAAGTTGTTGGCGAAGATAAAGAGTCTTGTGATAAACGTTGCGACCTAATATATAGTGAATTATTAAAAGATTTAAATGTTAATTCTTAGTTTTTAAGATTTGTTTAATCTCATAGACAACACCATTATGGTTGTTGTCTTTTTTTGTTACATTATTTGTTTTTAAATATTCTTTTCCATTAACCATTGTATAACCATGCTTAAATTCATTTATTAATTGAATATCATTTACTGAATCACCAAAGGTATAAACATTTTCATTCGGTATTTTATATAGTTTTTGTAATTTTCTTAAAGTTGAAGCTTTGTTTACACCTTCTTTTCTTATTTCGAAATACCAATTTTCACTCCAAAAATCTACTATATATCCAGGCATATTATTTTTTACATAAGAAATAATTTCATTTTTAAATTCTTCATCATGTCTTAATGAATGCATAATAAAAGAATAGACGCTTTCCGATATAGTTTTTTCTAAAGGTCCACTTATTTCTTTTGGCATATATTCTTTGCTGTTTTTATCTCTTATTAAGGTAAAACCAAAGATTTCTTTTTCACCTTCATAATAAATGTGGTTTAAACTTTCACACAATGCTGCATTAGAAAATTTTTCCTTAAAATAAGGATAATGTTTTTTAATTACACTTTTTGGAATTGGATATGATAGTGGTCTAAATTTTTTATCATGAGGATTAAAACAAAAAGCTCCATTATAACAAATAATCGGTGTATCAATTTTTAAGCTTTCATAAAAAGGAATAGTTGTTCTTACCGGTCTTCCGGTTGCTAAAACAACTATATTCCCCATTTTTTTTAATTTATGAATATATCTTTTCGTTTTAAAACGAATTTTTTTATTATCAGTTAATAGAGTTCCATCTAAGTCTGAACCGATAAGTAATTTATTATTCATGAGTGTATAAACCAACTGCTTTTTTAACTCTTAATAAAGTTTGATTGGCAATTTTACTCGCTTTTAAGGCGCCATCTTTAAGTATTTTATCTATTTCGCCACTTTCTAAAACTTCTTTATATTTATTTTGGAATGGTTCAAGAGTATTACAAACCACATCTGCCACAGCTTTTTTAAAATCTCCATAACGATGGCAATCTTTAAATTCATTTTCAACATCCTCAATTGAGACGTTTTTTAAACAAGCATAAATTGTCATTAAATTTGAAATACCTGGTTTATTAACCGGATCATAATGAATGTTATTATCCATATCAGTTACAGCAGACATAATCTTTTTTCTAATGGTTTTTAAATCATCTTTTAAGAAAATATCGCCTTTTGGATCTGATTTTGACATTTTATGTGTTGGATCTGTTAAGGACATAATTCTTGCGCCAACTTTTGGAGTTACGGCTTTTGGCATTCTAAATAATTCTTGATGATATCTTTCATTCATTCTATGGACTAAAGTTCTAGCAAGTTCAACATGTTGTTGTTGATCTTCACCAACTGGTACGATATCTGCATCATAAAGAATAATATCAGCAGTCATTAAAACAGGATAAGCAAAAAGACCTAATCCGATTGCGTTTTGATTGAGTTTTTGACTTTTTTCTTTGAATTGAGTCATTCTTGAAAGCTCACCCATATATAAATAGTTTTGAATAATTGCATTAAGTTCTGAATGTGCTGAAACATCACTTTGTAAAAATATTGTGGTCTTTTTTGGATCTAATCCTGCCGCTATATAAAAAGCAACAATATCTTTTGTATTATCATGAAGAAATTTTGGATCAATAGGTAAAGTTAATGCATGTAAATCAGCGACAAATATATAATTTTTGTATTCATCTTGATAGTCTTTAAAATGCATCAAAGCCCCTATATAATTTCCTAAAGTTAAGTTTCCGGTAGGTTTAATACCACTTAATGATTTTTTCATATGATTCTTCCTCCAAAATCACAAAAATTATAATATTAACAATATTCTTTTTCAATTAACTAAAGTCTAAAAATATTAGGTTTAATATATATAAATTTGTAAAACTAAATTATTTTTCTTTTAATATAAATGCATTCAAAACCAAATTTAATATGTAATTTATTAAAAATAAAGAAATTTTATGGTAAAATCTTACATATGGAAATTAAATTTTATAACACTTTAACAAATAGTATTCAACTTTTTAAAACAATTAAACCTAATGAGGTTAGTATTTATTGTTGTGGACCAACAGTTTATAACGAACCACATATTGGTAATATGCGACCAGTTGTTATTTTTGATACATTGGTTCGCTTTTTAAAATATGTAGGATACGATGTAAAATACGTTAGTAACTATACCGATGTTGATGATAAGATTATTAATAAAGCCATTCAAGAAGGTGTTAGCGAACTTGAGATTGCTAATAGATATATTGCAAGTTATAGAGCATGTCTTGATTCATTAAATTGTTTAAAAGCATATAAAAACCCACGTGTTACAGAATATATGCCATATATTATTAAATATATTGAAAATTTGGTTAATATTGGTGCTGCATATGTCGTGGATGGGGATGTATTTTTTGATGTCACAAGTGTTCCAAATTATGGAATTTTATCAAATATAAAACTTAACGAATTGAATGCTGGACAAAGAATTGCCACTAACGACAAAAAACGTAATCCATATGATTTTGCTCTTTGGAAAAAAACTGATGTAGGTATAAAGTGGCATACAAAATGGGGAGACGGAAGACCTGGATGGCACACTGAATGTTGTGTCATGATTGATACAATTTTTGGTGGAATGATTGATATTCATGGCGGTGGACATGATTTAATTTTTCCACATCACGAAAATGAAATTGCTCAAGCGGAAGCCACACATCATAATACTATCGCTAATTATTGGATTCATAATGGAATGATGAATATCAATAATGAAAAAATGTCTAAATCCCTTGGAAATGTTATCCTAGCTAAAGATGGTATTAAAGAATATGGTGCGGATGTAGTCCGTTTGCTTTTACTTAATTGCCAATATCGTTCAATTTTAAATTTTACTGATGAAGTTGCAAATGAAACAAGATTAACATTACAAAAACTTCAAAATGTATGGAAACAACTTAATTTAAAAATTGCTGTAGAAGGTGGTCAATTATTTGGAAAATCAACTAAAATTGAGAAGTTTTTATCAGCTTTGGCTGATGATATTAATTTACCAAATGCTGTGACAGAACTTTTAGAAACAATTAAGGGTGCAAATGTTGAATTAAGAAAACCTAATGGGGATTTAAAAACTTTAGAAGATTATTTTTATACATTACAAGACATGGTATATATTTTAGGTTTACATAATAAAGTTATTGAATTCAATAAAGAAGATATTGCTTTATATAAAGAATATCTTGAAGCAAAAAAAGCGAAAAATTTCACTAAAAGTGATTTATTAAGAAATGAATTAATTAGTAAAGGTGTGTTGTAAGATGATGAATTTTGTTGTTTTAGCAAATAATACTGATAGTTTTACTTTAGATGGAATTATTATTGATTTTTTCAATAATCTTGGATCTTGGGGTAATTTTGCATTAGTTATTATTTCGCTTTTATTATCTATTGTTCTTGGCGGATGTATTGGATACCAAAGAGAAGTTAGCGGACATGCTGCAGGATTAAGAACGCATGTTTTATTTTCGCTTGGTTGCTGCCTTTTAACTGTTATTTCAATTTATGGTGGATTAAATAGTATTGGCGGTAATTTTGATAAATCAAGAATTACTGCAGGTATTGTAAGTGGTGCTGGTTTTTTAGGGGCTGGAACAATTATTCATAATGGTGTTTCAGTTAAAGGCTTAACAACCGCTACAACTTTATGGATGTCAATGGCAATTGGTGTTGCTTGTGGTAATGGTTGGTTTATTATTGCAACAATTGCAACTTTACTTGCTCTTCTTGTTTTAAGTTTACTTGTTAAGCTTGAAAATTTTGCAGTTAGAAAAAGCATTAATATGATGATTATTGTAAAAAGAGAGACAGATGCTATCACAAAAATTTTAGAACTTGGTGATCAAGCTAATCTTACAATTAAAGATTTAGACGTTACACTCGGAAAATATGATGAAACAAGAATCTTAAGAATTACTTTTGCAATTGCTACTGATGATAAAAAAAGAATTGAAGAATTTATTAACTTACTTAAAATTGAAATAAATCCTTTAAATATCGAAAAAATTTAAAAATAAAAAAATATTACTATCTTATTTTAAAAAATTATGATTAAATTAATTTCAAACAACTCAATATACGAGTCTTTAAAAGCTAATAGAGTGTTAAAGTTATTTTATAGTGATTCTTTTGGCAACCAAAATATTCTTGATTTAGCAAAAGAAAAACATATTCCTCTTTTTAAACTAACTAAAAATGAATTTATTAAAAAATATGGCTTTGATAATCAAGGTTGTGTAGCTATCGCAAAAGATTATAAGTTGTATTCTTTAGGTGAAATCATTGAATCTAGCAAAAATATTGAAAATCCTATAATTGTTATACTAGATGAATTAAGTGATCCACATAACTTAGGAGCAATATTGAGAAGTTGCGATGTTTTTGGTGTCTCTGGAGTTATTTTTAAAAAGCGTAATAATGTTTCTTTAAATCAAACAGTTGCCGCAACATCCTCTGGAGCCATTAATTATGTCAAATGTTGCGAAGTTGCAAATTTATCCCAATCAATTGAAGTATTGAAGAAAAATAATTTTTGGGTAGTTGGACTTGCTGGTGAAGCAAAAGATGATCTTAAATCGATTCCAAAAGATTGTTCACTTGCTATTGTTGTTGGTAGTGAAGGATATGGAATTTCTCGACTTGTTAGAAAAAATTGCGATTTCATGACAAAAATTCCGATGAAAGGACATGTAAGTTGTCTTAATGCATCGGTTTCTTGCGCAATCGTTTTGTATGAACTAAGCACAAGAAAATAGATTGTGCTGTAGTTGTTGATGATTCCTAAGGAGGCTTTTATGAAAAAAGCTATTTTAATGGACCTTTCAAACGATGAGGTCGCAAAAGATTATTTAAGACGAAGTTTATGTGGAGAAAAGAGTTTTCAAAGAATACTTTTTGATTCGCTTGTTGGTGCTTGTAAAAATGTTCAATATCATTTTTACTATCAAGCGAAGAAAGCTGGATTAAATTTAAGAGATTTAGATGAAGAATATATTTATTGTTTCATGCAACTCTTAGAAAGATATGATGAAACTAGAGGAACAGTTTTAAGTTTTTATAAATATCTTTATTTCAATCGTTTAAGAACAATTATTAAAAAAGAAACTGGTTTAACTCGTGTTAGTGAAGTAAGAGCAATTGGTAAGGAAGAAGATTATTTTGAAAACGATACTTATTTAAATAATATGGACGATGTTAATAAAACACAAATTGGAGAATCTGAATTATCAAATATTATTCTTGGCGAGAAATCAAATATTATAAATAATAAAGAAAAAATGGTATATCATTATTATCTTAAATCATATTCTTTTAAAGAAATATCTAGAGATTGTAATTTAAAATACCGAGATTGTATTAAGTATTTTAATTCTGGGAAAAAGAAAATTAAGAATTATCTAAAACAAAATAATATTGAAATTGGAGATTCCAATTAAATTGGATATTGACAATCTTTCTAATATTTTCTATATTCTTATAGACTAGGAAGGAATATAATGAATCATATGAGGAAAAAAGTTATTTTAATTTGCTCGGAATGTTTAAGTAGAAATTACACAACCACTAAAAGAAGTGAAGATTCTACAAAAAGGTTAGAAATTAGAAAATATTGTCCTCGTTGCAATAAATATACGATTCATAAAGAAAGCAAGTAGGTATAGTTATGGGTAAAATTGTAAGATATTTTAAAGGTGTTGGTAAAGAAGCGCATAGAATTCGTTGGATTAAACGTGAACCATTTTTTGGTGCTGTTGCTACAGTTATTGTAATTACGGTTTTTGCAGCTATTTTTCTAGCAATTGAAGATGCTGCAACTGGTACACTTATTACTCAACTTAGGAATGCTTTTGAAAGTCTTAGATAGGGGATTTAATATGGATAATGAAGTACAACAAAATAAAAAGTGGTATATAGTTACAACTTATTCAGCTAACGAAAATAAAGTTGCTGAAAACATTAAAAACCGTGTTCATTCAATGAATTTAGATGACAAGGTTTTTAGAGTTATTGTTGCAAATGAAGAGATTCCAGTTTTAGATAAAAATGGAAAACCAAAGAAAAAACTTAACAAGGAAACAGGTGTATTAGAAGATGTACCACCAAAAATCAAAAATTTATATCCAGGTTATATTTTCGTTGAAATGATTATGACCGATGAGGCCTGGTTTGCTGTTCGTAATACTGAAGGCGTTACAGGTATTGTCGGATCTAGTGGTCGTGGACAAAAACCAACTCCAGTTGGTGCTAGAGAAATGGAAACTGTATTAAAAATTGTTGGTGTCGTTGATGCCTCAATGTATGATCAATATCACGTTGGTGATAAAGTCAAGATCCTTAGAGGATTATTCGAAGGTGATATTGGTACAATTTCATCTCTTGATAAAGAAAATGGTACAGTAAAAGTCAATACTGTGTTCTTTGGAAAACTTACTCCAGTAGAATTAGAGTTCTCTGATATTGTTAAAGCTTTTGATAGCGGTAAATAACATTATTAATATTTTAAAAAGAAAGCAAAAAAAGTCTTGATTTTTTTTGCGTTTTTTGGTATTTTTTTATAGCATATCGAAATTATGCGGGTTATTAAAACTAACCTAGGTGGAAGAAGTTACGAAACTTCATTAAACCACTAATCACTATAGGAGGAAACGAAAGTGAGTAAGAAAATCGCTAAAGTCGTTAAAATGGAACTCCCTGGTGGCGAAGCTAAACCAGGTCCAAAACTTGCAAGTGCTGGCGTTGTTATGCCAAAATTTTGTACAGATTTTAACGCAAAAACTGCCGATAGAAAAGGTCAAACTGTCCCAGTTATTATCACTGCGTATGAAGACAAAACATACTCAATGGAAATTAAAACCACACCTACTGCTGAATTAATTATGAAGGCTGTTGGTATTAAACAAGGAAGTGCTAATCCAAAAACTACTAAAGTTGGAAAGATTACTAAGGCACAAATTAAAGAAATTGCTGAATATAAGATGCCAGATTTGAACGCTAATGATATCGAAGCAGCAATGAAAACCATTGAAGGTTGCGCCAAGAATATGGGCGTTGATGTTGTTGACTAGTTGAGGTTAATTTATGAAATTACATGGTAAAAAATATAGAGAAGTTTTAAAGTTAATCGATACTAAAAAAGAATATAGCGTTCATGATGCTTGTGAACTTGTTAAAAAGACAAGCGTTACAAAATTTGAAAGTAGTGTTGGTTTATCAATGCATTTAAATATTGATACAAAACAAGCTGATCAACAAATTAGAGGTACAGTTGTTCTTCCACATGGTACTGGTAAAAGCGTTAAAGTTTGCGCTATTACTTCAAAAGTTGAAGATGCAAAAGCAGCTGGTGCTGATTATGCTGGTGGCAAAGAATTATTAGAAAAGATTCTTGGCGGTTGGTTCGATTTTGATGTTATTTGTGCTACACCTGAAATGATGGGTGAAATTGGTAAAGCTGGTCGTGTTTTAGGTCCTAAAGGATTAATGCCAAACCCAAAGGTTGGTACAGTTGGTCCAGATATCAAGAAGATGGTTACCGAATTAAAAGCTGGTAAAGTTGAATATCGTGCTGATAAGGATGGTAATATTAACATTCTTGTTGGTAAAGTTGGATTTGATACCGAAAAATTAGAAGAAAACGTTAATACTATTATTAACCAAATTGTTAAGGTTAGACCTGCTGCTGTTAAAGGTACATATATTAATATTTGTACAGTTCACACTACAATGGGTCCAAGCGTTAAAGTTAGTGTTAATGATCAAAAGTAGTTGTTAATAAAATTGTTTAGTTGGCTTAATATACCATAGACCGTAACGACACTTAATTGTGTTTAATTATGTTACCGAGGTAGTTGATAAATTCCTCATGTATATGAGCCCCTAATATATTAAAATGGGAGGTAAAGAATGAACAAACAAGTTTTAAAAGCGAAAACAGCTGTTGTTCAAGAGGTCTCTGAGAACGTTAAAGCATCACATGCTTTCGTTGTTTGCGAATATAGCAAACTTACCGTCAAACAAATCAGTGAACTTCGTAAGACTTTACGTACTTTAGATGCAAAAAGTGTTGTCTATAAGAATTCCCTTGTTAACCGTGCAATCGGTGAACAATATGGCGATGAACTTAAAGGCTTACTTAGTGGATCTAATATGTATTTCTTTTGTAAAGATGGTACAAATGGTAGTTTAAAAGCCATTCGTAAATTTACAAGATTAAACGAAGGATTAAAGATTAAAGGCGGATTACTCGATGGAAAATTCGTTGATGCAGATTATATTCAAACTGTCGCAATGTTACCATCAAAAGAAGGACTTGTATCCATGTTATTAAGTGTTTTACAAGCTCCAATGAGAAATCTTGCATATTCTCTTAGCGAAGTCGCTAAAAAATCTCCAGCTGGTGCTGAAGCACAAGCTAGTGGAGAAGCAAGCGTTGAGCCTGCAAAATAGTTAATTACATTAAGAATATTATCGGAGGAAATAAAAATGGCAAAATTAACAAAAGAAGAAATCATTTCTGCTGTTAAAGAAATGACTGTTGTCGAATTAAATGATTTAGTTAAAGCAATTGAAGAAGAGTTTGGCGTTACCGCTGCTGCTCCTGTTGCTGCTGGTGCTGCTCCAGCCGAAGAAGAAGCTAAGAAAGGTCCAAGTGAAGTTAGCTTAATCTTAAAGGCTGTTGGAGATAAGAAAGTTGCAGTTATTAAAGCTGTCCAAGCTATTACTGGCTTAGGTTTAATGGATGCAAAGAAATTAGTTGATGCAGCTCCAAGCCCAATTAAAGAACATATTTCACCAGTTGAAGCTGAAGAACATAAGAAAGCTTTAGTCGCTGCTGGCGCAGAAGTCGAAATTAAATAGTTTTCGATTATTTTATATTGCCTGCCTTGCCCTAATTTTGGGCATTGGCAGGTTTTTGCCTATTATATTAGGAGGGATATGAGTCATTATTTTTTACACGATGAACATTTAAAAAAATGTGATTATAACGTAGTTTTTTCGGTTAATAATCATGAATTTCATCTAGTAAGTAATAATGGCGTTTTTAGTAAAACAAGAATTGATGAAGGATCATATCTTTTAATTAGTTCAGTTTTAAAGCTTGATATAAAAGGTGATTTATTAGATTTAGGCTGTGGCTATGGACCAGTTGGAATAACGCTTAAATATTTCTTTAGAAATATAAATTTATTTATGAGTGATGTTAATTCTACTTGTTTAGAGTTAACTAGAAACAATTTAAAGTTAAATAATGAAGAAGCGGATGTTATTTTATCAGATGGTTTTAAAAACATAGCAAAAAGTTTTGATTTTATTATATTTAATCCTCCAATTCGTATTGGAAAATTAAAATTATTTGAAATTTATGAAGATGTTTATAAACATCTTAATCAAAACGGTCAATTTATTATCGTCATACGTAAAGATAAAGGTGCTGAATCTCATAAAAAATTTCTAGAAACATTGTTTGAAAAAGTTGAATTACTAGAAGGAAAACGTGGTTACCAAATATATCGTATGACAAAAATAATTTGTTTAAAAGGAGCAAAATAATGATATCTTATAAAGATTATCCAAAAATTAATAACGATCGTATTAATTTTTCAAAGATTAGTGGTAAATTACCTTTACCTTATCTTGTTGAAATTCAAACCGAATCCTATAAGAGTTTTTTAAGTAATGGAATTGATGAAGCATTAAAAGATATATTCCCAATTTCTAACCCAAATGGCACACTTAAAATTGAATATAAAGGATTCCATCTTGAAAATCCAAAATATACGTTTGAAGAATGCAAGAGAAGGGATTTAACATATAGTGCTCCACTTAAAGTGACACTTGGTCTTTATTATACCCAAAATAACGAATTTAAAACTTCTGAAGTTTTTATGGGTGAAATTCCTATCATGACTGACTCAGGAACATTTATTGTAAATGGTGCTGAAAGAGTTATTGTTAGTCAAATTGTTCGTTCCCCTGGTGCATATTTAAGCAAAAGTGTTGATTTAAAATCAGGTAATTATACTTATGGTGCAGATTTAATTCCAACCCGTGGAACTTGGTTACAATTTGAAAGTGATACTAAAGGTTTTTTATGGGTAAGAATTGATCGTCAAAGAAAAATGGAAGCAACTGTTGTTTTAAAAGCAGTTGGTTTTGATGATGAAAAGAAACTTTATGAACTTTTTGGCGATAGAGAAACACTTAGAAGTACATTTGAAAAAGATAAAACCAAAAATGTAAAAGAAGCTCTTAAAGAGATTTTTGTTAAATTAAAACCAGGCGAACCATATACCGAAAAAGGTGGTGTCGATTCTTTCCAACAAAAATTCTTTGATCCAGCTCGTTATGATTTAGGAGTTGCTGGTAGATTTAAATATTCTAAAAAATTAGGTATTTATAACCGTTTACCTGGAAGAATTTTAGCTGAAAATTTATTTGATGCTGATGGTGAACTTAAATATAAAAAAGGTACCTTATTAACAAAAGAGATTGTTGATGAATTACAAAATGAAGAATTTTTTGAAAAAGGTGCTGCAACATTTAACTTCCCAATCAATCCAAAATTTGATGGTTCAGGAAGAGATAAATGCTTTGTTAATATAGTTAAAGTTTATGTTGATGAAAAACGTGAAAAAGTTGCAAATATCATTGGTACAAATTTAAATGAAACACTTCATTGTGTTACTGTTAGTGATTTTATTGCTATTTTCTCATATTTTATGAATTTAATGGATGGTTTTGGCGATACTGATGATATTGATCATTTAAGTAACCGTAGAATTCGTTCAGTCGGTGAACTTATTCAAAACCAATTTAGAACTGGTTTAGCAAAAATGACCAAGAACGTTCAATCGAGATTGTTATCAACTTCAGCCGTTGATATTCAAGAATTGACACCTTCATCATTAATTAATGTTAGACCTGTTAATAGCGCAATTAGAGAGTTCTTTGCATCATCTCAATTATCACAATTTATGGATCAAACTAACCCTCTTGCTGAACTTGCTAATAAGCGTAGAATTAGTGCTTTAGGTCCAGGTGGTTTAACACGTGATAGAGCAAGTATGGAAGTTCGTGATGTTCACTTTACTCACTATGGTCGTATTTGTCCTATTGAAACTCCTGAAGGTCAAAATATTGGTTTAATTAATAACTTAGCTACTTATGCTAAGATTGATAAATACGGATTTATTAAAACTCCTTATCGTTTAATTGATAAGAAAACTGGAAAAATTTTAGATGAAACAGTTTATCTTTCAGCTGATGAAGAAAATAACCATGTTATTGCTCAAGCAACTAAAGATGATATTCAAGGTGATGAACTTAGTAATGATAAAATCGTTGCTCGTTTCAATGGTAAAAACGTTTTAGCTGAAAGACAAGATGTTGATTATATTGATGAATCGCCAATGCAAATTGTTTCTGTGGCTGCTGCTTGTATTCCATTCCTTGAAAACGATGATAATACTCGTGCACTTATGGGTGCTAACATGCAACGTCAAGCATTACCACTTTTAAGACCACATGCTCCTTATGTTGGAACAGGTCTTGAACATACTATTGCTCATGATTGCGGATTAGCTTTAATTGCTGTTAATGATGGAACAGTTACTTATACCGATTCTAAAACTATTAAAGTTCACGAAAAAGAAGGCGAAAGAACATATACCTTAACTAAATTTGAAGGTAGTAACCAAGGTACATGTATTAATCAAACATCAATTGTTAAAAAAGGTGATAAAGTTAAAAAAGGTCAAATCATTGCTGATGGTCCAAGTATGGAAAACGGCGATTTAGCCTTAGGACAAAACGTTACAATTGCCTTTATGACATTTGAAGGTTATAACTACGAAGATGCTGTTATTATGTCTGATAGACTTGTAAAAGATGATGTTTATACAACTTTACACATCGAATCTTATGAAGTTGAAAGCCGTAATACTAAAAATGGTGAAGAAATCATTACTCCTGATGTTCCAAATACTGGAATTGAAGCAAGAGCTCACTTAGATTCAAGAGGTATTGTTTTAGTTGGTACTGATGTTAAAGAAAACGATATTCTTGTTGGTAAAGTAACTCCAAGAGGAGCTAGTGAACCTTCTCCAGACCAAAAATTATTAGATGCAATTTTTGGTGATAAATCAAAAGATGGAAAAGATACCTCACTCCGTGTTCCACATGGTGGCGCTGGTACTGTATTAGATGTTAAAATCTTCACTCGTGAAGCTGGCGATGAACTTCCACCTGATGTTAATATGAAGGTTAGAGTTTATATCGTTCAAAAGAGAAAAATCAGTGAAGGTGATAAGATGTCAGGTCGTCATGGTAATAAGGGTGTTATTTCAAAGATTTTACCAGCTTGTGATATGCCATTTTTACCAGATGGCACTCCTGTTGACATTTTACTTAACCCACAAGGTGTTCCTTCACGTATGAATATTGGTCAAGTTCTTGAAGTCCATTTAGGTATGGCTTGTAAGAAACTTGGCGGATTAAAAGTTGCTACCCCAGTTTTTGATGGTATTTCTAACGAAGAAATTCTCGAAATGATGAATGACGCTAAGATGCCAAAAGATGGTAAATATACCTTAATTGATGGTAGAACAGGTGAAAGATTTGATAGCCGTATTAATGTTGGTGTTATGTACATGATAAAACTCGTTCACATGGTTGATGATAAATTACATGCTCGTGCTACTGGACCATATGCAATGGTTACTCAACAACCTTTAGGTGGTAAAGCACAAAATGGTGGTCAAAGATTTGGTGAAATGGAAGTTTGGGCACTTGAAGCTTATGGTGCTGCTTATACATTACAAGAAATGATGACCATTAAATCAGATGATAGAGTTGGTAGAAGAAGAACTTATGAAGCAATTATTAAAGGTCAACCTTTACCAAAACCATCAATTCCAGAAGCATTCAAAGTTTTCACCAAAGAACTTATGGGCTTATCAATGAATGTTGAACTTAGAGATAAAGAAGGCAAGATTATCGATATGGATGTTTTAGCAAGACAATCTCAAAAAGAAGAACAACGTTCATTACGTTCCATCCGTAATTTAGGACAAACAAGTAATACTCCTGCCGATGAAGATGAAGAAGATGAAGAATCTAATGATCAAAAAATCGATAGTAGTGATGAAGAAGTTGTCAAAGAGATGATGGAATAGGAGGAAATTGTCATGTTTGATGTAAATAATTTAGCTAGTATAAAAGTCGGACTTGCTTCCCCTGAAAAAATCCGTGAATGGAGTCATGGTGAAGTTAAAAAACCAGAAACAATAAACTATCGTTCTCAAAAACCTGAAATGGATGGTTTATTTTGCGAAAGAATTTTTGGTCCTTCTAAAGATTATGAATGTCATTGTGGAAAATATAAGAAAATAAGATATGCTGGTGTTGTTTGTGAAAAATGTGGCGTTGAAGTTATTTCAAAAGAAGTACGTAGAGAACGTATGGGTCATATTGAACTTGCAACCCCATGTTCACATATTTGGTATTTAAAGGGTATTCCTTCAAGAATGGGACTCGTTTTAGATATTCCACCAAAACAACTTGAAGAAATTGTTTATTTTACTGCCCACGTTTGTATGAATCCAGGCACATCTAAAAGCTTGTTTTATAAACAATATTTAGATGACCAAGAAGGACGTAGTGCTTTTATTGCCTGTATTAAAGAAATTCAAGAAAAATTAGAAAGCGAAGGCAAAAAAGAATCTCCAGAATATGCAACTGCAAATAATCTTCTTGCTCACCTTGAAAATCTTATGGAACCATTTGATTTCTTTGGTTGTGCAGATTTTATTGAACAACAAACTGGTGCAACATTTGGAGAAGGTGCGGAAGCTATTAAAAAATTACTTCAAGAAGTTGATCTTCAAGCTGAATTTGATAAAGTTAGTGGTGATATTAAAGGCGCTAAAGGCCAAAAACTCACTAAATTAACTAAACGTCTTGAAGTATTAGATGCATTTATTAAATCTAAAAATAAGCCTGAATGGATGATTTTAGATGCTCTTCCAGTCATTCCACCAGATTTAAGACCTATGTTACAACTTGATGGTGGTAGATTTGCCGCAAGTGATTTAAATGAATTATATAGACGTCTTATTTCCCGTAATAACCGTTTAAAGAAACTTATTGAACTTAATGCTCCATATGTTATTTTGATGAACGAAAAACGTATGGTTCAAGAAGCTGTCGATGCTTTAATTGATAATGGTCGTAGAACTGGAAAACCTGTCACTAATTCATCAGGTAGACCATTAAAATCTTTAAGTGGAAGCTTAAAAGGAAAACAAGGTAGATTTAGACAAAATTTACTTGGAAAACGTGTTGATTATAGTGGTCGTAGTGTTATTGCTATTGGTCCAAGTTTAAAAATGTATCAATGCGGTCTTCCACGTGAAATGGCAATTAATTTACTTAGACCATTTATTGCTGCGATTTTAATTAAAGAAGGAAAATGCACATTACATCGTCAAGCTGATAAGAAAATTGATGCTAAAGATGAAGATGTTTATGATGTTGTTGAAAAAATTATTTCACAACACCCAGTATTACTTAACCGTGCTCCTACCCTTCATAGATTAGGTATTCAAGCTTTCCAACCAATATTAGTTGATGGAAGAGCAATTCGTTTACACCCTCTTGTTTGTACTGGATTTAACGCAGACTTTGATGGTGACCAAATGGCTGTTCACCTTCCAATTTCTAAAGCTGCTCAAGAAGAAGCTTTACACCTTATGCTTGCAAGTAATAACATTCTTGCACCAAAAGATGGAAAACCAATTGTTACTCCATCTCAAGATATTCTTATCGGTAACTATTATTTAACTATTGAAGAAGCCGCTAAAGATTTCTTAAATGAAGCTAAGAAATATCGTGATTTAGGCGATGATGAAATGGCTGATAAGTATGTTGCTTATAGTAAAATGGAAGGTAAAGTCTTTAAAGATATTAACGAAGTTTATAAATGTTATGATTTAAAGAAGATTCACTTACATACTCGTATTGCAATTCCTGGTAAAGAAGTTAAAAAGACCGGCTTTACTAAAGAAATGTTAGATGGATATTTAATTACAACTGTTGGTAAGATTATTTTTAACTTAATTTTCCCAGCTGATTTCCCATATTTAAACACTACTGGTGTTGAAAATTTAAAGAGTGATCAAACAAGATTCTTTGTTAAAAAAGGTACTGATATTGAAACATATATTAAAAACTTACCATTAAATCAACCAACAAAGAAAAAGGATATTACTAACATTATTGATGAAGTATTCCATAGATATGGAACTCAAAAAACAAGTGCTATTCTTGATAAATTAAAGGATAATGGTTTCAGATTTTCTACTGTTAGCGGATTAACTATTGCAATTAGTGATATTAATGTTCTCGGTGGTAAAAAAGAAATCGTTAATGAATCTGATAAAGAAGTAGATGTTGTTGAAAACTTATATCGTAAAGGTTATTTAACTGATAAAGAAAGACATAATCAAGTTGTTAATATTTGGACAAAATGTACAAATAAGATTGCTGATCAAGTTGCAGAAACTTTAAATAAAGATAAACATAATCCACTCTTTATTATGAGTGATAGTGGTGCTCGTGGTAGTAAATCTAACTTCACTCAATTAATGGGTATGCGTGGACTTATGGGTTCTACATCTGGTGAAACTATTGAAATTCCTGTTAAATCTTGTTTCCGTGAAGGTCTTAACGTTGCTGAATTCTTTACTGGTACCCATGGTGCTCGTAAAGGTGGTGCTGATACTGCTTTAAAAACAGCTGACTCAGGTTATTTAACTCGTCGTTTAGTAGATGTCTCTCAAGACGTTATTATTAGAGAAGAAGATTGTCATACAGATCATGGAACAATTGTTAAAGATATTTATGATACAACTCAAAATAGCTTAATTGTTTCTCTCTATGATAGATTAGTTGGTAGATTTGCATGTCATGATGTTATAGATCCAAAAACTGGTGAAGTTATCGTTCAAGGAAATACCATGATTGATGAAATCTTAGCTAAAAAGATTGTTGATGCTGGTATTAAAGAAGTTGAGATTAGATCTTTATTTGGTTGTCAAACTAAAGATGGTGTTTGTGTACATTGTTATGGTCGTAACCTTGCAACTGGTAAAGTTGTTGAAGTTGGTCAAGCAGTTGGTATTATGGCTGCTCAATCAATTGGTGAACCTGGTACTCAATTAACCATGCGTACATTCCACTCTGGTGGTGTTGCTGGTGGCGATATTACTCAAGGTCTTCCACGTGTTCAAGAACTTTTCGAAGCTCGTACACCTAAAGGTGAAGCTACAATCTCTGAAATTTCTGGTGTTGTTAAAGATATTACCGAATCTAATGGTATCTATAAGATTACCATTCAAAATGATTTAGAAGAAAAAGATTATGAAACCCGATTTGGTGCTCGTTTAAGAGTCAAAAAAGGCGATCATGTCATGAATGGTGACATGTTAACTGAAGGTGCTATTAAACCTAATAACTTACTTGAAGTTAGTGATGTTTCACACGTTCAACAATATATTATTAAAGAAGTTCAAAAAGTTTATCGTAGCCAAGGTATTGGAATTTCCGATAAGCACATTGAAGTTATTGTTAGACAAATGTTACGTAAACTTCTCGTTATTGATAAAGGTGATACCAATTTGATTACTGGAACTCGTGTTTCTATCACTGCTTTCAATGAAGCAAATGAAAGCGTCTTATTAGAAGGAAAACGTCCAGCAGTTGCTCAACCACTTATCTTAGGTATTACAAAAGCTGCTCTTGAAACTGATAGCTTCTTAAGTGCTGCTTCATTCCAAGAAACAACTCGTGTTCTTACAGATGCTGCAATTAAGGGTAAAACCGATCCTCTACATGGTCTTAAGGAAAATGTTATCACTGGTAAACTTATTCCAGCTGGTAATGGCTTAAAGAGTGAAGCTGAAGAAAGAGCTATATTATCTAAGTTTGATGTTTTAGATACTATGAAAGAAGTCAAAAAACAATATATTGGAATTCATGATAGTGAACACTCATTAGATGATGATAATGCTCAATATCGTGATGAAGAAAGTTTAATGACTGAAGAAACTCCTGAATATCAAAACAGTGCAAAATAAATTAAAACCTAGGCAAAAGCCTAGGTTTTTATTATGATTTTGTTTAATTATGGTTCACCTGATATTGTTGACATAAAAATATAAATTTTTGTTGACTTAATCATATGAATTTTTGTATGATATTAAGGCTGATTGAAAAAGCAATTTTTTAATCGTTCATGTAGATACACCGGGAATTGTGTGTATTAAATTAGAAAAAGGAGAAAAGTAATGCCAACTATTAATCAATTAGTTAGAGAAGGCAGAAAAAGTCCTGTCTTTAAATCTAAGGCACCAGCACTTTTAAAAAGATTCAATTCACTTCAAAAACGTGAAACAAATCAAAATAGTGCTCAAAAGAGAGGTGTTTGTACTCGTGTCGGTACAATGACCCCTAAGAAACCAAACTCAGCTTTACGTAAATATGCTCGTGTTAAGTTAAGTAATGGTTATGAAGTCACCGCTTATATTGGTGGTGAAGGACACAATTTACAAGAACACAGTACTGTCATGATTCGTGGTGGCAGAGTTAAGGATTTACCAGGTGTTCGTTACCACATTATTAGAGGATGTCTTGATTGCGCAGGTATTGAAGCTCGTAGACAAGGTCGTTCTTTATATGGTACTAAAAAACCAAAGAAGGAGAACTAGTTTATGCCAAGAAAAGGTAGTGTAAGTAAACGTGATGTTTTACCAGATCCAATTTATAATTCAAAATTAGTCACTAGATTAATTAATAAAATTATGGTTGATGGTAAAAAAGGAACTGCTGAAGAAATTTTATATGGTGCTTTTAACCTTATAGAAGAAAAAACCAAAAAACCTGCATATGATGTTTTTGCTACTGCAATTAATAACATCATGCCAGAAGTTGAATTAAAAGCTAAACGTATTGGCGCTGCAAACTATCAAGTTCCAACTGAAGTTTCAAAAGAACGTCAAGTTACTTTAGGTTTAAGATGGTTAGTTAATTATTCAAGATTAAGAAAAGAAAAATCCATGAAAGAAAAGTTAGCTAATGAAATTATTGATGCCGCTAATAAAACTGGCGCTAGTGTTAAGAAGAAGGATGATACCATTAGAATGGCAGAAGCTAATAAAGCTTATGCACATTATAAGTGGTAATTGGGAGAATAAAGTATGGCCGGAAGAGAATTTGATTTAAAGCATACTCGTAATATCGGTATCATGGCCCACATTGATGCTGGTAAGACAACAACCACTGAAAGAATTCTTTATTTCACAGGTAAAATTCACAAAATTGGCGAAGTTCACGATGGCGCTGCTACAATGGACTTCATGGTTCAAGAACAAGAAAGAGGTATTACAATTACTAGTGCTGCAACAACTTGTTTTTGGAAAGGTAATCGTATTAATATTATCGATACTCCAGGGCACGTCGATTTTACAGTTGAAGTTGAAAGATCTTTAAGAGTTCTTGATGGTGCTATTACTGTTCTTGATGGTAAAAACGGTGTTGAACCACAAACCGAAACAGTTTGGAGACAAGGTAGTAAATATGGTGTCCCAAGAATTGTTTTCGTTAATAAACTCGATGCTATTGGTGCAGATTTTGATATGTGTGTCGCTTCTTTAAAAGAAAAATTAGGCGCAAATGCAAAAGCTGTTCAATATCCAATTGGTATTAGTGATACCCTTCGTGGTGTTATTGATCTTGTTAAAATGGAAGCTTGGGATTATACAGGTTGTGCTGAACATGAAGATCCAAAACTTGTTCCAATTCCAGAAGAATATGTTGAAAAATGTAAGGCTTTAAGAGAAGAATTACTCGAAGATTTAGCTGGTTTTGATGATAATTTAATGGAAGAAGTTCTTGAAGGAAAAGAACCATCCGTCGAAGAAATTAAAGCTGTTATTAAAAAAGCTGTTTTAGCTGAAAAGTTCTATCCTGTTTTCTGTGGTAGTGCATATAAAAATAAAGGTATTCAAAAATTACTTGATGGTGTTGTTGATTATTTACCATCACCACTTGAAATCGCTCCTGCTAAAGGAACAGACGAAAAAACAGGTAAAGAATATACTTGTATTCCAGATGATAATCAACCTCTTGTTGCTTTAGCATTCAAGATTGCTACCGATCCATTTGTTGGTAGACTTGCTTATGTTAGAATCTATTCTGGTGTATTAAAGAGTGGAAGCTATGTTTATAATAGCAACAAAGGTCAAAATGAACGTATTGCTCGTTTAGTTTTAATGCATGCAAATCATCGTCAAGAAGTTGATGAATTACATGCAGGAGATATTGGTGCTGTCATTGGTTTAAAAAATACTACTACTGGTGAAACTCTTTGCGATACATCAATTGATGTTACTCTTGAAAAGATGGAATTCCCAGAACCTGTTATTGAAGAAGCTATTGAACCAAAGACTAAAGCCGATCAAGAAAAGATGGGTATTGCTTTAATGAAGCTTGCTGAAGAAGACCCAACTTTCAAAGTTCATACCGATCCTGATAGTGGTCAAACCATTATTGCTGGTGTTGGTGAATTACATCTTGATATTATCGTTGACCGTTTAAGAAGAGAATTCAATGTTCAAGTTGATGTTGGTAAACCTCAAGTCGGTTATCGTGAAACTATCCGTAGAGCTGCTGATTGTGAAGGTAAATATATTAAACAATCTGGTGGTCGTGGACAATATGGTCACGTTTGGATTAGATTTGAACCAAATGAAGGCAAAGGATTTGAATTCGTTAATGGAATCGTTGGTGGTAGTGTTCCAAAAGAATATATTAAACCAACCCAAGATGGTCTTGTTGATGCTATGACTAGAGGCTTAATTGCTGGTTATCCAGTAATTGATGTTAAAGCTACATTATTTGATGGTAGTTATCACGATGTTGATAGTAGTGAAGCTGCTTATAAGATTGCTGCTTCTTTAGCCCTTAAACAAGCCGCAGTTAAATGTGATCCTGTACTTCTTGAACCTATTATGAAGGTTGAAGTTACAGTTCCAGAACAATATTATGGCGATGTTATCGGTGATATTTCTCGTAGAAGAGGTAATATGACTGGTGAATCACAACGTGGAAATGCTAAGATTGTTGAAGCTGAAGTACCACTTTCAGAAATGTTTGGTTATGTTACAAGCTTACGTAGTTTCACTCAAGGTCGTGGATCATTCACAATGGAATTTGAAAAATTTGGAGAAACTCCAAAGTTTATTCAAGATGAAATTGTTAAAAAGAATGGAATCAAGGCTTAATTTAAGTTTATAAATTAAATTATATTGTTATCTTATTCTTGATAAAAGATTATTGAATAGCAATATAAATTAATATAAAATAATTACATGCTTAATGCATATAAAAAGGAGAAAAAAATTATATGGCAAAACAAAAATTTGATAGAAGTAAGGTCCATATGAATATTGGTACTATTGGCCACGTTGACCATGGTAAAACAACCCTTACTGCTGCTATTACTCACGTTTTACAAAAGGAAGGCTTAATCGGTGGTGATGAAGTTAAAAACTACGATCAAATCGATGCCGCTCCAGAAGAAAAAGCTAGAGGTATTACAATTAATACTGCTCACATTGAATACAGTACTAAAAAAAGACACTATGCACACGTTGATTGCCCAGGGCACGCTGACTATGTCAAGAACATGATTACTGGTGCAGCTCAAATGGATGCTGCAATCTTAGTTGTTGCTGCTACTGATGGTGTTATGCCTCAAACTCGTGAACACATCTTACTTGCTAAACAAGTCGGTGTTCCATATATCGTTGTTTATTTAAATAAATGCGATATGGTTGATGATCCAGAATTAATCGACTTAGTCGAAATGGATGTCAGAGACTTATTAAATAAATATGGTTATCCAGGAGATACTACTCCAATTATTAGAGGTAGTGCTCTTAAAGCTTTACAAGGCGATCCAAAATACGAAAAGAGTGTTATGGAATTAATGGATGCAATCGATACTTATGTACCAGATCCAGTCCGTGATAACGATAAACCATTCTTAATGCCAATCGAAGACGTTGAAACTATTACTGGTCGTGGAACAGTTGTTACTGGCCGTGTTGAAAGAGGTATTTTAAAACCAAACGATGAATGTGAAATCGTCGGTATTAGACCAACCATCAAGACTGTCGTTACTTCTCTTGAAATGTTCCGTAAGACTCTTGATTTCGCTGAAGCTGGTGATAATATTGGTGCTTTATTAAGAGGTGTTGATAGATCACAAGTCGAAAGAGGACAAGTTCTTGCTAAACCAGGAAGTATTACTCCACATAGCAAATTTACTTGCCAAGTCTACGTCTTAAAGAAAGAAGAAGGTGGAAGACATACTGCTTTCTTAAGTAACTATAGACCACAATTCTATTTCCATACTACTGATATTACTGGCACAATTACTTTACCACCAGATGTAAAGATGGTTATGCCAGGTGAAAACGTCAACTTCCAAGTTGAGTTAATTCACCCAGTAGCAATTGAAAAAGGTACCAAATTCTCAATCCGTGAAGGTGGTAGAACAGTTGGTGCTGGTACAGTTACTGAAATTCTTAAATAGTTTAACTAATAAGATTAAAAAGCTCTTGAAAAAGAGCTTTTTTTAATGCTCTCTATTTAAAAATAGAGCTTATTAAGTTAAAATTATAAACATGAAAAAAATAATGTGTCCAAAATGTGAGGAAGTTTTTGAAGTTGATGAAAATCGTGATATTCTTCCTAATGGTTGTGTAAAATGCAAAAAATGTCACGAATTAATTTATTTAGCAGATGGTGAAAATAAATTACAAAACGAATTTAAAAGAGCTACAAGCGCTGCTTATAAAGATTTATATTATAAGCAAGCATATGAGCAAGCAGCTGGAGAATATGAATACGCTTTAACGCTTAAAGAAAACGATCTTGGAGCTTTGGTTGGTTCAATGCTTGCAAAAATTTACGCTTCTAAATTAAATGAACGAGAATTTTTAAATATTATCGAAACAATTGATAAACACGATATTGTTCTTGATGCCGAAAATACCTTTATTTATTTAAGTTTTGTGCGTGATGCGATATATTCTTTTGAACAATTTTTAAAGATGTGTTCACAAAATCTAACAAATAATGATGTTTTTTATAATAAAGAATATTTTTCTTATTATAAAGATGGCATTATTGAAATAAATAAAGTTATGAAATATTTTAAAGATTCTTTATCTTTGCTTGATGAAGAAGAATATAAAAGTTTTATAAATGAAAATACCTTATTTAATACGGATTTTGAAACTATGGAAAATGGAATTAATCATCGTTTAAATAATAATTATAAAGTGTATGGTTATGGTTTAGTTCATTTAAGTGCTGGTAAAGAAGAGTTAATTAACGACTATAAATACAATATTACTATACCTAGTGATATCGATTTATCATTATTACCAGTTAATAAGAAAGCTGTAAAAATAAGAAAGATGATGATTCTTTATTTTGTAGTATTAACTATTTTAATACTCACTTTTTTAATTATTTTCTTTGTAAGCAAAAATAATCTATTTGTATATTTATGTGCAATACCAGTTGTATTAGCGCTTGGTGGATATTTTATGTTTACTTATTTAATAAAGAAATGTTATTAAATGTAATGATTGGTCTTTAAAAAATCTAGTAATTTAATGGAGGCAAGATATCGATGAGACATCTTGTCTTTTTCTTTACTTGTTAGTTCACTAAAAGTTTTATTAATTGAATCAAGTTTAAAAATTGGATCATAGCCAAAAGGAGCATTTTTCACAATTTTAGAAATTGTTCCACTTACTTCTCCGACAAATTCGACTGGTTCACTCAAAAGATTAACTAAAACAATAGAACAATGAAATTTTGCTTTATGTCCTAAATAATTTTTAGTGAGATAATCTAAACATTTTGCCTGACCACCCTTTTCTTCCATATATCTATGTGAATGTATGCCAGGGAAATTATCCCCTAAGCCATCAATTATAATGCCACTATCATCAGCAATAATAGGCATAGATGTATATTTTTTAAGGGCATTACACTTAATTAAGGCGTTTTCATAAAATGTTTTTCCATTTTCATCAACATTAATATTTAAATTTAAATCATTTAAAGAATATAGTTTAACCTCATAGTCTTTAAAAATATCTTTAAATTCTTTCAATTTATGTTCGTTGTTTGTTGCAATTAAAATTTCTAACATGTTAATTATTATATTTAATTTATAAAAATAAATACATATAAACTTATGCTTTTTAACTTAGTTATTTTTCTAATTAATGATAAATATTAATAGTTTTTATTTAAAGTTTTTACATAAGCTGATTTTAGTTAATTTTAAAATCTATAGCTTTAGGAAAATACGTTGATTTATATGTTATTTATGGTATAAAAAAATATTAGATAAAAATTACGGAATAGAGAAAAAACTTGTTATGGGATTTATTGGAGTTATAGTTTTAGCGATTGTAGGAGTTTTATTATTAGCATTAATGATATTAACATTAATTTATCTTATTGTAAGTTATATATTGCAAAGTTTTTCGGTGAAGAAATTACTCACATGTAGTGGGAAAAAATTTGTGTTCGTGCTTGGATTCCTTTTTATAATAAATATTTACTAGGAAAGATAGCAAATCATAAAATTATTGGAGTTTTTTCTTCGTTATTTACAATTTTATTAATTACATCTCTTTTTCCATATTATTATTTAATTGATTTAAGAATTTATATTTTTATTATATCTACCGCATTGCTCGTTTTATTGTTTTTTTCGATTTAATAATTGTTAATGATATTTATAAAACTAAGGCAAAAAGTTTTTATATTATATTTTTGGTTTTAAATGTTATATCATTCGGAGTTTTAAGACCTCTTTTATTGATTATTGCTAGCTCTATAAAAACCAAAGATAACGTAATAACAATAAATGCTAAATAAAATTATAGAAATAAAAATCACCGATTTCTCGGTGATTTTTGACTTTTATGTTTTTTGTTTATTGGCTTTTTACTGATTTAATAAATAAATTCAAATAAATAGTTATTTACAATAAATTTTTTTCTGGAGCAGGTGACGGGAATCGGACCCGCGTAACCAGCTTGGAAGGCTGGAATTCTACCATTGAACTACACCTGCGCGCTAAATTATTATATTAAACAATCAAAGATAATTCAAGTAAAACATACATAGTGTCACCGCTTCTACGAATTCTTAAATTTTAACATTTTCCATAAAAGGATGCTTTTTATTTTAGAATATCGTGATTTATTAAGGAAATTTTATAATCTTTTAAGTTAATAATTATAACTTTAAATACTTTATCTTATTATCTTTTTTGATTTATATTTATAATAATAAAAAGGAGTTTAGATATGGAAAACTTTAAAAAAATAACATTAAAAGATATAAATTTCGACGCAAATAAATTTTTTGGTGATCATTTTGGTGTATTAGCGGCTAGAAATAAAGTAGGAAATACAAATTGTTTAACTATTGCTTGGGGGACTTATGGAAAACTTTGGAATAAGCCTGTTATGGTGGCTTTTATTCGTCCTGAAAGATATACATATGGATTTATTAATGAAAGCGAATATTTTTCAATTAGTTTTTTCGACGAAAAATATAAGAAGGAACTTTTATATTTAGGAACACATTCTGGTAGAGATGAAGATAAAGTTAAAAATGTTGATTTTCATTATGTAAATGATGGAGAAGTATCATATTTTAAAGAAGCAAATCTTATATTTATTTTAAGAAAGCTTTATCAAGATGATCTTAAAAAAGATAAATTTGTTGATAAAACTATTATTGATAATGTTTATGGTTCTAATGGCAATCTCCATACATTTTATATTGGAGAAATTGTGAAAATTTTAAAAAGATAATCATACAAAAAATATTGAATATTAACTATTTCATTATAAAATATTATCAAAAGGAGATAGAAAAATGGCAAAATGGTTTAATTCAACACCTAGACTTTTACAATTTATTTTACTTCTTATTCCAGGAGTAAACTGGGTTATTGAAGTCTTGGTTCGTTGGGATAATGCAATTAATAGAAAAAGCGTTTTTAGATTATTGTTAGCATTATTTGTTACATTATTTGGTGTTGTTTGGGGTTGGATTGATTTAATTTGGTGTTTATTATTCCACCACATGACATTTGCTGGTAATTAAACAAAAGTCCTATCAATATTATGCATACCTCTTATCCTGAAAAATGGAAAGAGGTTTTTAAGTGATAGGACTTTTGTTTATTATTTAATTTGATAGATTTATATAATAAAAATAAAGGAGATATTATGCGTAAAAAAATTAATGTTAGTGATGGAATTTTCCCAATGCCTGTCTTAATGATTGCTACTTATAATGAAGATGGTAGTGTTGATGTTATGAACGCTGCTTGGGGAACAATGATGGATAGAGATAAGGTTGCTCTTAATCTTACTGAAACTCATAAAACTGTTAAAAATATTAAAGCTAGAAAAGGTTATACCGTTAGTATTGCTGACGCAAAACATGTTGTTGAAGCTGATTATTTTGGAATTGTTTCAGCAAACGATAATTTAAAAAAGTTTGAAAATAGTGGTTTAACTGCTACAAAATCAACATTTGTAGATGCACCAATTATTAATGAATTTCCAATTTGTCTTGAATGTGAATTTATAGAATATCAAGGTGGAGGAAATGGGATTGGTGTTATTGGTAGAGTTTTAAATGTTACAGCAAGCGAAGAAGTTATGCGTGATAATAAAATAGATATTTCGCTTGTTAATGCTATTGCTTTTGATCCATATACCCATGGATATTATAAAGTTAATGAAAGAGTTGGCGACGCTTTTAAAGATGGTTTTAAATTAAAGAAATAAATAATGCTCTTGGTTTTTTAATATTTTTACTATAAAAATAATTGTTAAATTTGTATAGACAATATAAAATCATATTTGAGGTTTAAATATGAAAATAAATAACACATTTACTGGCACAAAAGTACCAAAAGGTACAAAGGTTTTATATCCGTTTTGTACTATTTTTCGTGATGCCGCTTATACTTTAGTTTCTTTATTCTTTTTAAATTTTGTACAATTTTGTGCACCGCTTGGCTTTGGATGGGAGTTTAATATATCCTCATCGAGCATGGCATCAAGAAGTGATTCGCTTTACACAATTCAAATGCTTGTAATCACAATAATTATTGTTTTATTAAAGGTTTGGGATGGTTTTAATGATCCTATTATGGGATGGATCATTGAAAAAACTCATTTTAAACTCGGAAAATATAAACCATGGATTTTAATTGGTGGGTTGACTAATTCTGTAATTTTATTTTTAATGTTTACTCTAAGACCTGGAGGATGGTGGTATGTTATTTTCTTCGGCATATTCTATCTTTTATGGGATTTTACTTTTACAATGAATGATATTGGCTATTGGAGTATGCTGCCAAGTTTATCTAGTGATGAAAAAGAACGTAATAGTCTTACAACTTTAGTTAGTATTTTTGCTTCTGTTGGTGCTTTTGCTGCCGGAGGAATTTTACCTACTATTGTTGCTGGTAATGCTGTTCAATCATATAGCATTTCATCTCTTGTTATAGCTTTACTTTTTGCAATTTCTCAAATAATTCTTTTCTTATTTTGTAAAGAACATAAAAGATCAGTTGATGAAAAACAAGAAGAAACAAAGTTTACTGATATGTTTAAAATTTTAAAAAATAATAGCCAAACAAGAGTAACCACCATTGTTATGTGTATTTATTATCTTGGAAGTGCCATATTAAATGGATTTGGTATGAATTATTTTTACTATGTTTATGGTTATAGTAATGGTGGTTCAATTATGACATATTTTACTGTAGCTTATGCTTTAGGAACGATTATTGCTCAATGTTCATTCCCTCTTTTAATTAAAAAATTTAACCGAAATCAATTATTTAAATTTAGTTTTATTTTATTAAGTATAGGTTATCTTTTATTTTTCCTTTATGATTTACCATTAAATAATAATGGATTAATTTTAGGTTTAAATGCTTTAGGTGCAGATGGTAGGTTGTTTGATATTATCATTCTTTGTATATTTGGAATTGTTATATTTTCTGGGCAAGGTCTTTTCTATCTTATTTTACTTGTCATGATGACAAATACCATTGAATTCAATGAATATAAGTTTGGCGAAAGAAGAGAGGCAATTATCTTTTCTTTAAGACCCCTTACTGCTAAAATATCTAGCGCTTTAATGAATGGGGTTACCTTTGTTGGCTTATCTTTGACATCACTTTACGCAATTAGTAGTGGTATTAGTGATTATGAAATTAAAAAAGGTTTAGGAGAAATTACTAGTGGAGAAGTAAAAATTGCGGCCGATAAATTAATTGCAGGTATTAATTTTGATCAAATAATTTGGTTAAAATTCTTTATGTGTATATTGCCTTTATTGTTATTTATAATTTCATATGTATTGATTAGAAAGTTCTATATTATTGATGAAAATTATTATAAAAAAATGGTTAATGAAATAAATAATAGACAAAAATAGGAATTAATGCTCTTTGTGATGAAAAACATTATTAGTCGAGCTTTTGGTTGAAGGGATTATAAGACATTAAATAAATTTTGTACTAGTGCAATTTACAGGTCTTTCGATACAACTTTTATCGAATAATATATAAATTAAATATGGTGAAAAAGATAAGAATTTAGGTGATTATTATGTTAATTCAGATTTTTTTGTAAGTAGTATTTATATAGGACGAAAAGGAGTAATTAAATATTTAAAAAAATATTTTGTCTTATTGCAATTTTAATAGTTACATCATGCAATAAAAAAATAGTGATGCTAATGTTTCGTATGCAAACAAGATTTCTTATTACGAATATATTCAAGAAAATAACACATATAGGCGCAAAAGTTTTTATTTGTCTAAACCAAGTTCCTTTTGTGAGGGTATTATTGATTATTATAATGATTTATGGAATAGCAATCTTAAGCGCGAACCATTAGAGGCTGATGGTCGTTCTTTTGATAAATTGTATTCAATTTCTTTTGGTGATAATTTCAATAGTTTAGATATTCGTAGATCATATCCATTTCCAATAGTGAGTATTGAAGATAGTAAAACTCAAAAAATGAAAGAGTATTTCTTTAGCGAAATGAACAAGGAGTTTTATAAAAGAAGCCATAATCTGATGGATGAAATTGATGTTTTTTTAAAGGATGTGGAGTGGAAACCATATAATCGCCATTCTATTTAGTGTATATTTATTGAAATTATTTAATTTTTATTTTAATAATTTTTGTTTCAAGTTCACTTTTAATTTTTATTTTGCCAAATCCTTTTTTGATTGCTTTTATATAGATAGAAGTTTGTCCTCCATTTAGACTTACAATATTTGGGCCAATAACTTCAAGATTGTTAGATGCTTCAATTATTAATGGTAAAAAAGAATAATTTAATAATGAGTTATTTTGGTCTATATGTTTGATTGAAAGTCTTGTAACAACATATGCATCATCTTTAAGATTTAAAGTTTGATTTTTTAAATCATAAGACAACGAAAATTTCATCGATGGACTTAAAGTTTTGGTGCACATTAAAGCATTATCTTTATAACCTTTAAAAATAAAACCAGAAGATTCACTTCCCCAATTTTGAATAACTTTTGTATATAAATCTTTGAAATAACTGTAACTCATGCGTGTTCTTATTAAGACTAATGCTGATTTTAATAAATATTTTAATGGTAATTTATTTGTTCCATTAAATGCTATATAGTTAAATACTTCTTTGATTAATTTAATATCTCTCTTTTTAAATTGGTTATTTAACCTATCACCAACTAAATCATCAATTTTTATGAGTGGATGCGGAGTATTTGGATAGTTCTTTCTATCTGGGTAAAATCGATTTATAAGTTTATTATTTATATAAAAATCTACATAATCTAAATTTGTTGCAATATAAATATTACCAAATATTGCAGCACAATAATCGCCAATATTTTGGTTTCCTAAAACTTCCATATATGGATGTTTTAAACCTTGCGCTTTAATTATTGAGCTCGAAATCTTTGGATTTCTAAACATATCATAAACGCCATGATGACAAATATGATCGCCAGAACCAAAGTCTTTATGTGTATTATAATCAAATGCACACCAGAAAAAAGTGCCTGATATACTTTTATATTTAAATGTATCATCAATTATTTTTGCATATCTTAAAGCAGTTTTTACGCGATAATCCTCGTTATCGTAGTTTTTTGTTGGTTTCATATGTCCCATGCATTCTGTTACAACATATGGTTTACCATTTGTTTTAACAGACTTTGGTTTATCTAAACCATGTGTTTCATTGTCGCAAGAAAAATCATTATAGGAATAAACATCTTCTAAACATTCGCTTGTTTTAAAATTTCTCACACCAGTTGTTTGTTTATATGGATCTAATTTATGAACGATTTCATTTGCTTTCGAATACAAATCATGATCATCTTTTGATTCATCTACACGAACTCCATAAGCGATTATAGATGTAAAATTGCGGTCTTTCAAAACCATTCTTTTAATAAAGTCTAAGAAATTTTCACGCCACTTTTTTTCTTCACCAATATGTTGCCAACCAGGAACCTCATCAAAAACAAGCAAGCCAATTTCGTCACATTTTGCTAAAAAATAATCACTTTGTGGGTAATGTGAACAACGGACTGCATTAACACCAATTTCATTTTTTAAAATTAATGCATCTTCTTCTTGCATTAGTTTTGGCATAGCATAACCAACACAAGGGTATGATTGGTGTCTATTAAGACCTAATATTTTGATTTTTTGATTATTAAGATAAAAACCATCTTTTTTAAAAATCGCATCTTTAAATCCAAAGCGAACAATAAATGTATCAATATTATTTTCATCTTTTAAGGTTGCTTTTAAAGTGTAAAGATTTGGTTCGTCAATAGACCAAAGTTTAACATTATCAATGATAATTGAATCTTCATTAAATTTTTTAACTAATTTATTTTTATAAAGAAGCTCATACATTAACTTGGTATTTTTTGTAGCGTTATCAGAGATTGTTCGTTTTATTGTAAGTTTTCCATTCATTGAACCATGAACAAATAAATCTTTAATATAAACTTTTGGTTTTTCAATTAAGAAAACATCGCGATATATACCCCCAAATGTTAAATAATCAACAACAAAACCAAATGGTGGTATTAGTTTATCCTCTCTTGAGTCAACAACGACTACAAGGTGATTTTTACCTTCTTTTATGTTATTAGTAATCTCAATTTCAATAGGTAAATAGCCACTTATAAAGTCTTCAATAAAAATTCCATTTAAATAAATTTTACCTTTTAGCATAACGCCATCAAATTTTAAAAAGTAATGTTTATCTTTTGAGAAGTTTTTAATTTCTATTGTTTTAAAATAAGTTGAAACAAACTGATAATCATTTTCATTAAAATACGATGAAGGAACATCATGTACATTATGTGGTAATGAAATTTCTTTAGCATTTTTAGGTGTTTTTTTAATATATTCATCTTTGAAATTATTGATGAAACGCCATTTATTATTGATTTTTGTTATCATAAATACTTTTAAATCCTTATAGAAATATTATAAAATGATAATCGAGGTTTTAAAAATGATTTTATATAAAAACAATGTTTTTTATTTAGAGACTGAACTTAACAGTTATATTTTAAGAGTTGATGAAACTAAGCATATTGTGAATGAGTATTATGGTTCAAAGGTTAGTAATAATATAGATCCATTACCAATTTTTAATAAATGGACTTATGGATTTGGAAATCAAGTTATATACGACAAAGAAATAAATCCTTTAAAATCATTAGATTTATCTACGCTTGAACTATCAACAACTGGGAAAGGTGATTTTAACGAACCATCTTTAATCTTGAAAAATAAAGATGGTTATATTTTTGATTTTTTGTATGATAGTTATCTTATTACTAATAAGATTACAAAACTTAAAAAACTACCAACTCCTCATGATGGTGATCAAGAATTAATTATCTTTTTAAAAGATAAAATTAATAATATATATATTGAAATGCATTATATTGTTTTTTATAAAGCAAATGTAATTGCAAGAAATATAATTATAAAAAACAATAGCGGTAATGACCTATTTTTGTTAAAATGCATGTCTTCTATGCTTGTTTTAAATAATGATAATTATGAAGTTTTATCATTATATGGAACATGGTCTAATGAATGTAAAAGAGAATATATTGATGTCAAACATACGCAAATTATTATTGATAGTAAAACTGGAGCAAGTAGCAATAGACATAATCCATTTTTTATGGTTAAAAATAAAGAAGCTACATTTAATAATGGAAATGTTTATGCATTTAATTTGATTTATAGTGGAAATCATTATTCTTCAATTGAGGAAAATCATGCTAAACAAGTTAGAATAATGTCTGGAATATCACCATTTTGTTTTGAATACAAATTAAAATCAGAGGAAACTTTTGAAACGCCGTTTAGTGTTTCTACTTTTTCTAATAAAGGAATTAATAAAGCATCCCAAAATATGCATTATTTTATAAATAATCATGTAATTAATGGTGTTTATAAAAATAAAATTCGTCCAATATTAATTAATAATTGGGAAGCAACTGGCGCAAATTTTAATGAAAATAAAATACTTAAAATAGCTAAAACCGCTAAAGAATGTGGTATAGAACTATTTGTTTTAGATGATGGTTGGTTTAAAGGAAGAAATGGTGATACTGGAGGGCTAGGAGACTATGAAGTTGATAAGAAAAAACTTCCTCATTCTTTAAGTGGTCTTGCTAAAAAGATAAATAAATTAGGTTTAGATTTTGGTCTTTGGTTTGAACCAGAAATGATAAATGAAAATAGTAATTTATATAGAAATCATAAAGATTATGTTTTAAAGCATCCTTTATTTAAAGCAAGCGAAGGTCGTCATCAATTATGTCTCGATTTAACAAAAAAAGAAGTACAAGATTATATTATCCAAAATGTTAGTGATGTCTTAAAAAGTGCAAACATTAAATATGTTAAGTGGGATTACAATCGATCGATAAGCGATTTTTATATAGGTAATGGCCTATCTGGTAATTTTTTCTATGATTATATTGTCGGTTTTTATCGAATTTTAAGCGAAATAACAAATCAAAATAAAAATGTTTTATTTGAAGGTTGTAGCAGTGGTGGTAATCGATTTGATTTAGGTGTTCTAAGTTATTTTCAACAAAATTGGGCTAGTGATAATACGGATGCTTATGATAGGAACTATATACAAAGTGGCCTCTATCTTGGTTATCCTCTTTCTACAATAGGGGCACATGTAAGTGCAACCCCTTCCCATAGTTCTTTAAGAATTACGCCAATAGAAACGAGATTCAATGTAGCTGCTTTTGGTGTTTTAGGATATGAACTTGATTTAAATCATCTTACGAAACTTGAATTAAATTATGTAAAAGAACAAATTAAATTTTATAAAAAGCATCGTAAATTATTTCAATATGGCACTTTTTATCAATTTTCATTTATGGAAAAAGAAAATCACTCAGAATGGATGGTTTTAAGTGAAGATAAAAAAGAAGCTTTAATTGGTTATTTTAATGGAGTATCTAATTTAATGAATGGCGTAACTATATTAAAAGGCGCTGATTTTATTCCTGAACAAATGTATTCTCTTGAAGTTAGAAGACAAAAACACAACATAAAAGTTTTTGGAGGGCTAATTAATACTATTTTGCCAATAAGACTTAATGAAAATGGCTTTATCGTAAATGAAATAAGTAAGCATAAAGATATCGAAATTGAGAATGAAAAATATTTAGTTGATGGGAGAATGCTTAACTCTAATGCGATAAAATTAAAACAAGAATGGAATGGAACGGGATTTGATGATGGAATTCGCTTATTAGGAGATTTTGGAAGTAGAATTTATCACATAAAAAGTAAGGAAATTGGATGATTTTTGGTATAATAAATGAAAAGGATTTTTGATTATGATGGAGAATGAAAAAACGATAGCGCTTTTAATTGATGGAGACAATATTTCATATAAATATCTTCCTACTATTTTAAGCGAACTTAATAAACAAGGAAGAATTGTAATAAAAAGAGTTTATGGCGATTTTTCAAACAAGATTTTGAATCCATGGAGAGATTGCGCTTTAAAATATAGTTTAAATTGTATTCATAATTATGCTTTTACTATTAATAAATCATCAACAGATAGTAGTTTAATTATTGATTGCATGGATTTACTTTATAGAGACAAAATAGATATTTACTGCATATGTTCTAGTGACTCTGATTTTATTCGTTTAATTCAACGACTTAAAGAATCTAATAAACAAGTTTTGGGTATGGGTGAATCTAAAACAGTTGAAGCATTTAAAGCTGCTGTTGATAGATTTTATCCTCTTGGAGCAATTAAAGATTACTCAAAGAACGCAAGTACAAAAGTATCTAAAGCTATTAAAGATATTTTGAAAAATAAAGACGAAATTGATGAATTAAACCTTGATGGAACAAATATTGATGATGTTTATAAAGTATTAGTTCTATATGTTAGTGAATTAACTGAAAAAGAAGATATGGTGCATCTTTCTAATCTTTCTAGTTACCTTTATAAACAACATCCTGAATTTGATGTTCGTAGTTACAAATTTTCTAAACCTTTAGATATTATAAGAAAATATAAAGACACTTTTGATATTATTAGTGTCCCAAGTGAGTCGGATCCTAGTAAAGTTAGTATTTATATTAAATTAAAAGGTAATAAATAATGATTTTTAATGTATTAAATACTTGTCCTGAATATCCTGATAGAGCTTTATGGCCTGATAATGGTGTTCCTTGGAAAGCTTGGGACTCTCATGTATTAAGTTTATGCATTCTAGGATTTGTCTTGTGTTTTGTTTTTTTGGCGCTTGGAATTAAATTTAGGCATAATAAAAAAGTTCAAAATATTATTTTATTTTTGACAGGTTTATTTTTAATAACTTTCGAATTGTATAAACAAATATCTTTTAATAGAATCCGCGGTTTTAATATTGGAAATGGTTATGCGTGGACTATTTTCCCATGGCAAATATGTTCTATTCCAATGTTTATTGCGATATTCATGCCTTTAATTAAAAAGGATTATTTAAGGAATATTTTGATTGCTTATATGGGTGTATATGCAATGATTGGGGGATTTGTTGCGTTATTTATTAACCAAGAAGGATTATTTTCTTGGCATGATATAGGAATTTATATACACACAATAACATGGCACTTAGTTCTTATGATGCTTGGCTTTTTCTCAATTGGTATATTGTCGATTGGAAAAGGTAAATACACGCGAAACTTAAAAGTTGTTTTAATAACTTATGGAATGATTTTAATATTTAGCGTAATTGCACAACTTATTAACTTTTTTGTACCTTATATATATGGCGTTGATGATTGTAGAGCTTATGACACTAATATGTGGTATATTTCGATGTGGTATCCTACGAGTGTATTCATCTTAAAAGATATTCAAGCCTTATCTCCAGGAATAAATGGATATGGTTGGGGACTTGCTTACTTTTTATATATGATAGGTTTAGGACTTGCTGATATAATTGTTATATCAATATATTTTGGTATATATCGATGTTTCTCAAAATTAAAGTTTATTTTAAAAGTAAAAAGATTAAATATGAATAAATAAGGAGATTTGTATGGAAGACAATGTTTTACAAGGTGTTAATGTGGTTGCTTATAGCAAAGATGGTAAAGATTATGCCATGACTTGTGCTTGGACAACATCTGTTGATTATGATTCAATTATGCTTTTAATTGGTGCACAAAGTGACACAGGTAATCATTTGAAAGTTGGTGATAAAGTTGGCGTTAGTGCTTTAAATGAAAATCAAAAAGATATCGCGTCTAAACTTGGAGAAAACCATTCTCTATCTACTAATAAATTAGAAAATATTGAGTGTTATAAAGAAAGTGGTGCTATTCTAATTAAGGATGCCAAAACAAATTTATATTGTGAAGTGACAAATGTTACTCATCCAAAATGTTCAAAAGATGATCACTTAATCGAATGCAAGATTTTAAGATCTAAAGAAAACACGAAAGTAAGATTTTTATCGATGCCTGAAATGCGTTAAAATGCATTATTTATTATAATTTTAAGCCTCCAATGGAGGTTTTTTAATTTGTATTTAATCTAAAAAGAATAATGTAAAAAAATTAGCACTCTCTATTGACAAGTGCTAAAAGTGTATTATAATATTATTCGATTGGAGGATTAGACTATGAACGAACAACAAGGTTATGAAGATTATTCCAAAGATGAAGATGTTTTAAAGAAATTTGGTAGAAATATTACTGATGAAGTAAAGAAAAATAAAATCGATCCTGTAATTGGTAGAGATGATGAAATTAGAAATGTTATTACGATTCTTGCTCGTAAAACCAAGAATAATGTTATTTTGCTTGGTGAACCAGGTGTTGGTAAAACCGCAATTATTGAGGGTTTAGCTCAACGTATTGCTAACAACGATGTTCCACAAAGCTTAAAAAATAAAGAGATTTTTGAACTTGATATGGGAGCTTTAATTGCTGGAGCTAAATATCAAGGTGAATTTGAGGATCGTTTAAAAGCTGTTTTAAATAGAATCAAAGATAGTGATGGAAAGATTATCATGTTTATTGATGAAATCCATCTTATTGTTGGTGCTGGTAGAACTCAAGGTGCAATGGATGCATCAAATATGCTTAAACCAATGCTCGCAAGAGGTGAAATTATGTGTATTGGTGCAACTACTTTAAGTGAATATCAACAATATATTGAAAAAGATAGAGCTCTTGAAAGACGTTTCCAAACTGTTATGGTTCAAGAACCTTCAAAAGAAGATACTCTTTCAATTTTAAGAGGTCTTAAAGATCGTTTTGAATCACATCATGGTGTGAAAATTACTGATAATGCTCTCGTTGCAGCTGTTAACTATAGTGTTAGATATGTAACAAATAGATTTTTGCCTGATAAAGCTATCGATTTAATTGATGAAGCTTGTGCAGAAACTCGTGTAGAAATTGAATCTATGCCAAGTGAACTTGATGAAGTTAAACGTGATATTAGACAAAAAGAAATCGAAAAATTCTCATTACAAAATGAAACTGATGAGCAATCTAAATTAAGACTTAATAAACTTGATGATGAACTCGATAAGCTTCATGCTGAAGATGATAAATTAACAAAGAAATGGGAAGCCGAAAAACAAGATATTTTAAGAAGTAAAGAGCTTAAAAAAGAACTTGATGAGAAGAAATTTGAACTTAACAACGCTTATAATGCTGGTGATTATAAACGTAGTAGTGAACTTCAATACAAAGAAATTCCTGCAATAGAAAAAGAAATTAACGATATTGAAAGCAGTAAGAATAGCGATGGTTCTAAACGAATCTTAAGTGATGTTGTTACTGAAGAAAATATTGCTTCTATTGTTAGTAAGATGACAGGAATTCCAGTTTCAAGAATTATTAAAGGCGATAAAGAAAAGGTCTTATCTCTTGAAGATACTCTTAAGAAGAGAGTTATTGGTCAAGATGAAGCCATTAAACTTGTAAGTGATGCTATTATTAGACAAAGAGCTGGCATTAAAGACGCTAATAGACCTATTGGTAGTTTCCTTTTCTTAGGTCCAACTGGCGTTGGTAAAACTGAGGTTGCTAAAGCCCTTGCTCAAGCTCTATTTGATGATGAACATAAAATTATTAGACTTGATATGTCTGAATACATGGAAAAATATAGTGTATCTAGATTAATTGGTGCAGCTCCAGGTTACGTTGGATATGAGGAAGGTGGTCAACTTACTGAACCAGTAAGACACAATCCTTATTCAATTGTTCTCTTCGATGAAATCGAAAAAGCCGATCCAGAAGTATTTAATATCTTACTTCAAATTATGGATGATGGTAGATTAACCGACTCACAAGGTCGTTTGGTTGATTTTAAAAATACTATCATTATTATGACAAGTAACTTAGGTAGTGAGGAAATTCTTGAAGGCCATAAAGAACTTGTTGAAGCTATATTACATAAGACATTCAAACCTGAATTTTTAAATAGAATTGATGAGATTGTTACATTTAATTCTTTAAGTAAAGATGTTCAAGTTAAGATTGTCGATAAGATGCTTAATGATTTGAAATTAAGATTAGCTGAAGAATATTATCAAGTTAAATTCACTGATGCTTTAAAGAAATATGTTCTTGATTCAGCTTATACTCCAAAGTATGGTGCTCGACCAATTAAAAGATTTATCCAACATGAAATTGAAACAATTCTTGCTAAGATGATAGTTGATGGAGAATTAAAACCAAATAAACCATACATTTGTGATTACAAAGATAAAGAAATTAAAGTTTCTTTAGAATAAGTTAAAAACTCGTAAGGAATAAGGCTTACGAGTTTTTTGTTGCTTTTATAAATTTATCTGCCTCGTTAACCCAAAGCTGAAGATCTTTATTATAAAATAAAGGTTGTTCTTTAGTTATAGCAGTTTCATCTGCTAAAGCACTCCCATGTACGCCATTCCTAAATAAATGCATTTCACAATATACATTATTTTCATCCATTTTCTTTTTAAAAAATAATGTGTTTATAAAAGGTACACAAGCATCATTTAATGTAGTCCATATGTATGATTTTGGAGTATTTTTATTAACTCTATTTTCTACACTTAATTTCTTTTGCATATAATAGTTATTTTTTAAGCCTAATAAACATTTTCTTGAAGGAATGTGTGTGTGTTTTAAAAGAGTAATTACCGGATAACAATATATAGAACCCTTTATTTTGCAGCTTGCTTCACTTGTAGAAACAAGTCCCGCTAGGTGTCCGCCAGCACTAAAACCTAAAGTATAAATAGTTTTAAAAAAAGTATATAAATAATTTATTGAAAATATTGCTTCTTTAAGTTGTAAAGGATAGTGGTTTGGAGCAACGCTATAATTTAATATGGCAGTGTTATATCCTAAACTTTTAAATTTTTCCATTATTGGTTCACTTTCTCTAGGTGAAAGATGAGAATATCCGCCCCCTGGAAAAATTAAAATCATTGGAACGTCATTGTTATATGCTTTATTAACAATAAGCTCTCCTTTTAAGGAGGAATTTAATGGGTTTAAAGCGATTTTTGTTAGACCGTTTTTAAAAACAAAATCTTTATTAATTCTAACTAATATGCCATCTTTTTCTATCATAATTGGATCCTCATCTTTAAATTTTAAGCCTTTATAACCTTTTCTTTTAATTTTTATAAAAAATATTATAAAAAATATTATTGAAAAAGCGCCAATTGCGCAATTCGATATTCCCATAGAGACACCAGCTGCTTCACTCCCTATATTTGGGAACCAACTTTTATTTTGTAATATAAGCAACACGCCAATACGCGTGGCAATTCTTAATAAATTTATTATTGTTGCTAAAAAAGTTTGTCCATAACCATATAAAATTCCTAAAACAACACCAGTAAGGGCTAGCGCAGGGATTGATAAACAATCATATTGATAAATATCTTTTATTAAAACTAAAAATTCTTTAGAGGTATTTTTTGTTGAAAATAAAGATATAATCTGATCTTCAAAAAAGACTCTTGTAACTAAAAACCCTATCAAAGACCAGATTGAAACAAGAGCAAGGCATCTAACAAAAACTTTTAAAGTTCTTTTTAAATTTTTGTTACCAATATTTTGAGCAACAATTGATGATTCGCTATCTTCAAGAGTCGTTGCAGGATTTGTGATAATTCCACATATATTATTAGATATTCCAAGAGCACCTACAGTTAAAGAACCATATTCTAAACATAAAGCATTAACACCAACTTTACCAAGGGAGATTATGCATTTTCCTAAAAATAAAGGGAATGATAATTTAATTATTTTAAAAACATATTCTTTTTTTAAAGAGAATTCTTTAGGTCTTATCAAAAATATATTCTTTTTATTAAATAATAAATAAGAAGCGACAATCGACATTGAAAGTTGCGCTATAATGCTTGAAATTTCAACGTAACTTATTGAGTCAACTTTTATTACATAGATGAATAATGTATTAAATAATAATTTAACAATCATGCATAAAATATTCATTTTTAGAATATTTTTTGAATTGCCTTTAGATTTTTCTAAAGCAATTGCTACGTTATTAAAAGCAATAAATATTTGCTCAATAAGCTGTAATTTAAAATAATTATCGCTTATCGAAATTAAGTCATTTGGAACTCGACATAGTTTTAAGATAAATACTGAAAATGGAATAAGTAAAATTGTTATCGCAATAACAATTAATTGAAGAGAAAAAATGACATTACTATATTTTTTTGCTTCTTTAATATTACCTGCACCATATCTTCTTGAAACAATAATTGCGCCACCGCCAGCAATACCAAGCCCTAAAGAAGAAATTAAAGCTTTAATTTGTGAAATCGTTGCAACAGCGCTAACGCTGCTATCACCAATTTCTGCAACCATAATTTGATCTACTAAATTGAAAAACGAATTTAAAAATTGATATAAAAATAGTGGTAAAGTTACGTATAAGATTGATTTCCATATATTACCAGTTAATATAGATCTTCTAATTTTTTCTTCTTTTGAAATAACTTTTTCCATGTTTGTTATTTTAATAAATGATTATTTGAAATTAAAATTATTTTGAATTATTTAAAAGTTATTGTGCACAAAGCACAATCTATACATTGTTTTAATCGCTATAATAAAAAAAGAATTTAGGAGAAGAATATGGCAACAATTAATATTGAAAATCTTAATAAGATTTATGACAATGGATTTCATGCAGTTCATGATTTTAATTTAAATATTAAAGATAAGGAATTTATTATTTTAGTCGGTCCTTCAGGATGTGGAAAATCAACAACTTTAAGAATGATTGCAGGTCTTGAAGAAATAAGTGGTGGTAAATTATATATTGATGGTAAGTTATGTAATAAATTAAGTCCACGTGAACGTGGAATTTCGATGTGTTTCCAAAGTTATGCACTTTATCCTACTATGTCGGTTTATGATAATTTAGCATTCGGTTTAAGAATTGCCGGTTATGATGAAGATGAAATTGAAAAAGAAGTAGATAAGACTTCAAAAATGCTTGGAATTGAAAAATATTTAAATAGAAGACCAAAAGCTTTAAGTGGTGGTCAACAACAAAGAGTTGCTTTAGGCAGAGCCTTAATTCAACATTCTCGTGTCTTTTTAATGGATGAACCACTTTCTAATTTGGATGCTATTCAAAGAGTTAACATGCGTAGCGAAATTAGAAGAATTCATAACGAGGTTGGTTCAACAACAATTTACGTTACTCATGATCAAATTGAAGCTATGACAATGGCCGACAGAATCGTTGTTATGAAAGATGGATATATTCAACAAATTGGTACACCAAAAGAATTATATTTTTCTCCAAGAAATATGTTTGTTGCTGGATTTATTGGTGATCCACAAATGAATTTTATATATGGTAAAGTTGTTGGCGATAAATTTATTAGTGATGATGGAGTTGAAATATCTTTTAAAGGATATGATGCAAATAAATTAGAAGCTGCTTCGAAATTAGATAAAGTTGTTTTAGGATTTAGACCTGAATCTTGTGAACTTAACTACAAGGGAAAAGATAATCATAGTTTTGAAGGAAAAATGCTTGTTGAAGTTAGTGAAATGCTTGGTGATACCATAAATATTTATGGTTATTTAGGGAAGAAAAATATGGCCATTAAATGTGAAGGTCAATTTCGTGATTTTGAAGTTAATAAAGAACTACCATTTAAAGTCGATTATAAGAATGTTATTTTCTTTAATGCTAAAACGGAACAAATTGTTTTTGGTTCATTAAATAAAGAAATTCATCCTAAAAAGAATGAAAAAATTAAAATTATGCAATTTGGTGAAGGTAATTTTTTAAGAGCCTTTGCCGATTGGATGATTCAAAAAATGAATGATTCAAAAGTTTATGATGGTCATGTCGTTGTTGTTCAACCTCTTGAAAATGGTCGTGTTGAAGATCTTAAAAAACAAGATGGACTTTATACTTTATATCTTCAAGGAATAAAAGATGGCAAAAAAGCTAAAACTCATGAAATAATTGATGTATTAGATGAGTTTAATAATCCTTATAAAGATTATGATGGATTTTTAAAATATGCTGAAAGCGAAGATTTAGAAATTGTTATATCAAATACCACCGAAGCGGGAATTGTTTTTGATAAAACTGACACTGATTTTACTAAAACTCCACATACTTTCCCTGGAAAAGTTGTCGCCTTACTTAAACATCGTTATGAATATTTTAAAGGTGATAAAAATAGAGGTCTTGGCTTTATAGCTTGCGAACTTATTGATAATAATGGTGATGAATTAAAGAAATGTGTAATCGCTCTTGCTAAAGAAGCAAAATTAGATAATAAATTTATTAAATGGATTGATGAGACTTGTCACTTTACATCTACTCTTGTAGACCGTATTGTTCCTGGATATCCTCGTGACGAAATTGAAAAAATAACTAACGAACTTGGTTACAATGATAATTCTATTGTTGTTGGAGAAAGATTTAATTTATGGTGTCTTAAAAAAGAACCATGGATAGAAAAAAGATTCCCAGTTGATAAAGTTGGTGGAGAAGTAGATGCTCGTTATGTTGATGATATTAAGCCATATAAACAAAGAAAAGTTTCTATTTTAAATGGTTGTCATACTTGTATTGTTCCTGTTTCTTATTTATATGGAATTGATACTGTAAAAGATTCTATTGAAAATCAATACGTTGGTAAATTTGCTAAAGATTTTGTTTATAACGAGGTTCTTCCAACAATCGATTTAGATCATAATGATATGGTTAGATTTGCAGATAGTGTCTTTGAAAGATATTTAAACCCATACGTTCATCATTTATTACTTTCAATTGCTTTAAATTCTATTTCTAAATATAAAGAAAGAGTTTTACCAACAGTTTTAAAATATCAAGAAAGAAAGGGAGAATTACCAAAACATGCCTTATTCTCTCTTGCAGCTTTAATAACTTTTTATAAAGGTAAGCGCGGAGATGAAGATATTCCTTTAAAGGATAATGAAGAATATTTAAAATTCTTCGAAACTCTTTTTAGCGAAAAGTTATCCTCAAAAGAGGTTGTTGATAGAGTTTTAAAAAATGAATCTATGTGGGGAAAAGACCTTAGTAAAGTGGATGGTCTTGAAAATATAGTTTTAAGTTACTACAACCTTATAAATAAAAATGGAATGAAAAACGCTTTAAAAAAATTTGAGGAATAAACATGAATAAAACAATTGTTATAAATAAAAACGATAATGTAGCAATTGCCTTAAAAGATCTCTTTAAAGGTGAAGTTTATAATAATGTAACTCTAAAAGAAAATATTAAATGTGGCCATAAATTTGCTCTTTTTGATATAAATAAAGGCTCATTGATTATAAAATATGGCTTTCCAATTGGTAAAGCAATTAAGGATATTAAAAAAGGCGAACACGTCCACGAAGATAATATAAAAACTAATTTAAGCGAGGAATTAAACTATACTTTTAATGGCGATTTTAAGGATGAATTTAAAATTAATTGCGATATTAAAGTCAAAGTTTTTAAAAGAAAATTTAATAAATATGGTATTAGAAATAATCTAGTTATTGTACCAATGGTTGGATGTGTTAATGGAACAGCAGATTTAATTAAAAATGAATTTATAAAAAGAGTTAATCCATCTAACAAAATTGATGAAGTTTTAGTTTTAAAACATCCTTTTGGATGTTCTCAATTAGGTGATGATTTAAAAAATACTATTGAAACATTAAAAGCAATTGTTAAACATCCAAATAATGGTGGTGTCTTAGTTTTATCTTTAGGCTGTGAAAATAATAAACTTGATGATTTTATTAAAAATTTAGGGGATTACGATAAAGAACGTGTGCGTTTTTTAAAAACTCAAGATGTAAATGATGAGGTTGAAATTGGTGCTTCAATTTTAAAAGATCTTTATGAAAATATGCTAAAAGATAAAAGAGTAGAAGCGTCATTATCGGTTATTAATATTGGTTTAAAGTGCGGTGGTAGTGATGGATTTAGTGGAATTAGTGCAAATCCATTAGTTGGTATGATGTCTGATTTTATTGTAAAAGAAGGTGGAAGAACTGTGCTTAGCGAGGTTCCTGAAATGTTTGGAGCCGAAACAATTTTAATGAATAGAGCAAAAAATGAAGAAGTATTTAATAAAATTGTTTCATTAATAAACAATTTTAAAAGATATTATGCTTTGCATAATCAAGTTTGTTATGAAAATCCAAGTCCAGGAAATAAAGATGGAGGAATCACTACTTTAGAAGAAAAGTCTCTTGGGTGTGTACAAAAATCTGGAACTAGTGCCGTAAATGATGTTTTATATTTAGGAAATGAATTAAAAGAAAGCGGCTTAAATTTATTAAATGGGCCAGGAAATGATTTGATGGCTTGTACAAACCTTGCCGCAATTGGTTGTCAACTAATTTTATTTACGACTGGAAGAGGAACACCTTTTGGTACTTTTGTTCCAACTTTAAAAATAGCTACTAATTCAAATCTTGCTCAAAAAAAGAGTAATTGGATTGATTTTAATGCTGGAAAAATTATTGATGGCGTGGATATAAATGATGTTTTTGATGAATTTAAAAAATTAATAATAAATGTTATTAATGGCGAAAAAGTTAAAAATGAAATAAATAAATTTGAGGAAATCTCAATTTTTAAAGATGGAGTTACTTTATAAATGAATATAGGTATTAGACTTCATGACCTTAGCAATGAGTCATATAAAACAATATTCAAAAAATGTAAAAACGCTGGTTTTGATTATATTCAATTGGTTTTTAAAAAAGCTTTACTTGGTGATGATAATAAACCAATGCTTTTTTCAAAAGAAAATGCATTAAAAATTGCTCCATATTTAAAAGAAGCTGGTGTCAAAGTAGCAATGCTTGGTGCTTATTTTAATCCTGTTCATTCAAATAAAAGTCTTGTCAAAGAAAATATTGAATATTTTAAAGAGCATTTAAAATATTGTTCATTATTAGGAACAAAATATGTTGGTAGTGAAACAGGTTCTTATAATGATGATAAGTGGACTTATAACCCTAAAAACCAAACAGAAACTGGTTATAAAGAAAGCATTAAAGTATTTAAAGAACTAGTAAAATATGCTGAAGAGTGTGGATCATATGTTTTAATGGAACCTGCATATGGACACATAATGTATGATGTTAAAACTTTAAAAAGATGTTTTGATGAGATTAATTCAGAACATTTAAAAATTACAATTGATATATATAATCTTTTATATATAAAAAATTATGAAAATTATAAAGAAATTTTTCATGATGCTTTAATGACGTTTAAGGACAAGATTAAAATTATTCATCTTAAAGATTTTAATGTTATTGATGATTCATTAAAACAATGTGGCCTAGGAAAAGGCATTATTGATTTTAATTTCATAATTGATGAAATTTCAAAATATTCAAAAAATGCAACCTTGATTTTTGAAGGTGTTACTGGTGACGATATCGAAACTTCACTAAAATACATAAAAAATATTATTAAAAAATATTAATTTAATTATTTTTTGTTTGTTAAAAAAATATTTTTATGTTGTATACAACAAATGCTTGAAAATAGAGAGTCCTTCAATTAGAATATAGTTAATGTAAGGGCTTACAATGACATTAAAGAAATATGAATTGATTGATTTGAGTGCATTTTGCATATTAGCTGTTATTTTTGAAGCGCTCAATTACTTTGCTACAACGACAGTTTTAGGTGATTATCGTTTGATTTTTTTATCATATTCAATATTACTTTCTTTGATTTCAATTTATCGAATTGGAATAAAGGGAATTTTTGTTGCAATATGTGGGGCATTGACAACTTGTTTAATTAATAGCTCTTCATTAAGCCAATATGTGGCTTATATTGGTGGAGCAATTTCTTTAATTATTCCAGTTATTATTTTTCAATATGCTATTGGAAGAAAGAATTTAAAAAGAAACTATGTTTTTATCCCTTATATTATTATTAGTTTCGCGTTTACCATTTTAACAAGATGCATTGTTTTAGGTTTATTTAATGCAAATACCTTTCTAGACACTTTTATAAGTAATTTAAAAGTAGAAATTATTCTTGAAAGTATGAGTCTTGTTATTTCAATTATTATTCTCGTAATTTTAAATAGAAAAAAATCAAAATTAATTATGTGGAGCGTTGATTATATTAAGTATGTACAAGATAGAGCAAAACTTGGGCATCTTAAAGAATTACAAGAATCACCAAATTTCAATAGTGATAGACCATTTACAGAATTTGGTGAAATTGATAATTCAAATATATTAGATGGAGGAGAGCTTACAATTAAAGACTTAACCGAACTTGATGATTTATATAAATCGCATTTAAAGCATAAGGAATAACATTTATGGAAGAAACTAAGACAGAATTTGAAAGAGAAAGAGTACAACTTTATTACGAAAAAAATCATTGGAAATTAGTTGCTAAAAGAATATTCAAAGATTGGCGACTTTATGTGATGCTTTTGCCATTGGTTTTTGTCTTTATTTTTTGGCGTTATTTACCAATGTATGGCTTAACAATTGCTTTTAAAGATTTTGATGCTGGCCTTGGAATTATGGGTAGTAATTTTGTTGGACTAGCTGGATTTAAATCAATAATGGAAGATCCATTATTCTGGAAAGCATTTAGAAATACTTTTATGTTAGCTTTCTATGGGTTGTTATTTGGCTTCCCATTCCCAATTATTTTAGCTCTCTTATTTAGTGAAGTTAAAAATCAATTTTATCGAAGTATTGTACAAATTTTCTCTTATTTACCTAAATTTGTTTCTTTAGTTGTTGTTACAACTCTTGTTCAACTTCTTGTATCACCTCAAACAGAAACTTTTGGAGGTGGAGTTTTATCACAATTTTTAACTACAATTGGCTTAATACCTCAAGGAGCTAAACTTCTTGGAGATCCACAATATTTTAGAGCTGTATACCAAGTTTCTGGTATTTGGGAAGCGGCTGGTTATGGTTCAATTGTTTATTTTGCTGCAATTTTAGCAATTTCTCCAACAAGTTATGAAGCTGCAAGAATGGATGGTGCAAATAAATTATCACAAATTAAATACGTTACCTTCCCTGGAATTGGTTCAACGCTCACAATTATGCTTATTTTAGAAATTGGAAAGTTATTCACTGTTGGATATGAAAAAGTCTATCTTTTATATAACGATTCAATATATGAAACAGCTGATATTGTTGCAACTTATGTTATGAGAAATGCTGGTATGGTTGATAGTGAAGTTGCTTCAGTTTTATCAAAATCAATTGCAGCAAGTGCTGATTTATTCAACGCTATTATTGCAATGTTGCTTGTTATTGGTAGCAACATGATTGCTCGTAAAATTAGCGATACATCGCTTTATTAATAAGGAGAAAGATATGAAAAGATTAGATAAATCAGAGATTATATTCAAAATTCTTGCTTATACTTTTTTAACGGTTTTTGCCTTATTTTGCCTATATCCATTTGTATATTCGATTTGCGCGGCAATTGGTGGAAAAAATGAAATGGAGGCAGGAAGTTTAATACTTTTTCCAAGTGAATTTCAATTTGATGCATTTATATATACGTTTCAAAGAAAAACTTTTTGGATTTCTTATTCAAATACTTTATTTTTAACCGCTATAGGAACAATATTTGCTATGGTTGTCTCAATTTATGGCGGGTATGCTTTAAGTAAAAGAAGAATTCCTTTTAATAGAACATTAAATTTCTTATTGGTATTTACAATGTGGTTTAGTGCTGGTTTATTTGCGACTAAATTAAATTATGATAATACAAAAGAATTCTTCCACGCAATTGGTATTATCGATGACAAATGGTTAGTTGTCATTGCTATGGGTTTAAATGCATATAATGTAATCTTATTGAGAAATGGTTTTTCTGGAGTTCCAAAAGAAATTGAGGAAGCTGCTATTGTTGATGGAGCTAGTGAAACACAAATTTGTAATAAAGTTTATATTCCTATGAGTAAAGCAACTATTGCAACAGTTGGTTTATTTTATGGAATTTCAAGATGGAATGGTTATTTCTGGGCTGCACAAGTTGTTTCAGATGAATTACAACAACCACTTCAAGTCTATATTAAAAATTTCTTAGATCAAATGAATTCATTGGATTCAAGACCAGATTTTGGAACATTTTCAATGACATCATTATTTTATTGTATGATTGTCGCTGCTATTGTCCCAATTTTAATTATCTATCCATTTATTCAAAAATATTTTGCTGCCGGCGTTAATTTGGGCGGCGTCAAAGAATAGTTATAAAGTAGTTTCTACTTATAAATAAAAAATCTTAAAGGAGAAAATAAAATGAAAAGTAAAAGATTTTTAGCCGTATTAAGTTTCGCATTATTTGGATTGCTTGCTACGGGATGTGGAGAAGTTACACCTCCAACACCA
>DKCJ01000024.1:0-21553 GCA_002451465.1 Caryophanales bacterium UBA6877 | reverse complement strand
CCAGATCCAACACCAGATCCAGATCCAACACCTGATACACATGCTACTTTAACAATGTCTGTTAATTATCAAAAAGGTGTAGGATTAAAGTATGAGGAAGATACTGATTATGAAACACCAAATGGTACCAAAATTAAAAAGGGTGACTTTAAACCTGTTTGGCAAGCTCTTCAAAAAGAACTTAACTTTACAATTGATGATGTAACTGATTCTAGTGGAAAAGCTGTTGATTACTTTAAAAACAATTGGCAAACTAATCAATTTGCTGATATCGCAGTTGGTAATGTATCTATTATTTCTCAATATGGAACACAAACTGGCACAATTCTTGATTTAAAGGAATATCTTGATAAGATGCCAAATTTCAAATCATTCCTTGAGAAAAATCCTATCGTTAAGGCATCAATTGAAACTACAAGTAGTAAAGATAGTAAGAAAAATGCCATCTATTACGCTCCATATTTTGATGGATTCAATGATGTTGAAAAATACACTTTATTAAGAGCCGATTTTGTTGAAAAACTTTTAGACAGCGATTTAAATAGTGTAGAATGGGATGAGAATAGTGCCTTATGGACAACCAATAAATACACTAAGAAAACTGATAATAGTTATAGTGTAAGTGTTCCTGAATCACTTGAGTCAACAAAAACTAAAACAATAACAAAAGCTGCGACAGATAATATTGTTGATTTACAAAATGCTTTACCACAAGCTCAAAGAACTTCTAAGGTAATGGTTAAACAATTTAGAGAATATTTAACTAATAAATATGGAACTCAATATAAGAAATTATCTGATATTTTCTTAGGTGTTGATGCTTCATATGATGCAGATGAAATGGTTGCATTAATGAGACTTGTTAAGGTTTCACCAAAAGCTTTAACTGGAAACGATAAAACTGAAATGGTTGTATATGTTCCAAGAGAATACAACAACTCAAGAATTGCTGATCTTTATAGATGGGCTGGTCAACTTTGGGGAGTTAGAGGCGTTGAATCAAGAAGTGGATATCTTTATGTTGGTAAAGATGGCAAGATTCATGATGCTAGAGGCGAAAGCGATATTACTGGTTTACTTAGTAATTTAAATGCTTTATACGAAGAAGGTTTAATTGCTAAAAATTATCATGAAAAATCAAATTATGGCGTTACTAATGGTAAATATGCTAGTAAATTATTTGATGGTAATGGTGTTACTGTCGATGACAAAGTCTATTGTGGCTTTATGATGTATGATTATTCACAATCACAAGGCGCTCTTAACGAAAATGAAAATTCTTTAAAAGTTTCTAGCTATAATTTTAGGCCAATTATTAATGCTGTTGCTGAATGGAAAGAAAATGAATATTTCCAATTCACTGAAAGTTGGAGAAGTGTTAAGACTGAAGGATGGTGTATTAATGCTTCTATAGTTAGCGATGAAGCTAAATTAGCTAAAGCCTTAAAAGTATTTGATTATTTATACTCTGAAGAAGGACAAGCTTTATACACTTGTGGTCCAAAGAGTGAAGGATACTATACTGAAATTAAAGATGGCGTTCCACAATTAAGCGAAAAAACTTTAGAACAATTTAAAGATGAAGATATTGGTAATAAAAATTATACTAACTTCTTTAGAAAATTCGTTGGAGGTGGTTTAAATGTTGGTTCTGTTAAAAATTATGGTGTTGAAGCTCAATGCACAGCTGCTAACGCAAAATATGGTGTTGATCTTGTTTCTCACGCTATGAAAGTTGGCACATTTAAACATGTTAAACTTGAATTTACCGAAGATCCATTCTATACAATTACTCCATCTACATTCAATTTAACTGCCGGTGATGCAACAAGTGTTCAAGACCTTGAAAAGGGCGGTTTAAATAAAATTAATTCAAATAGCTCAAGTAAAGCTTGGAATATTTGGGATGACTATGTTGTCTATGGATTTGGTGGCAAAACTTCTACCGAAACCTTAAAGAGTGCACAAGGTTATCTTGATTGGGTTAATATAGATTTACAATTAGAAAGATTAGTAAAAATTTATAACGAAGCTTACGAAGTAATGAAATTATAATTTAAAAAAAGACATATCTTAGAGCCTTAAGTGGCTCTAAGATATATTGGAGAACGATATGAAGAAAGATCCAAATACAAATAAAAATCTCATTTTAAAATTACAAAAACCAATAGTTTTTTTAATCTTTTTTTCAATGATATTTTTATTTGTTTATAGTTTAATATTTTTTACACCATTTTATGATTTTTATATTTTAGATGCATCTTTTTCTAAATCAAATGCAATTTTATATGGCGTTTGGAGAGAAGATTATAATCAATATGCATATGCTTATCGTAATGAAAAAATATTTGGTTTAGACTTACATTATTTTGTAAGTTTTGCAAAAGAAATCAATGGATATGGTGGTGAATTACAAAAATTTAATCATTTATTATTTAATTTTGGACTTATTGGTATTGTTTTATCAGCAATAACATTCTTATTTTATTCTCAAAAAAGAAAGATATATTATTTCACTAATTATCTTTTTGTCGGTTCATCTTGTATATTTGGCATTTTTAATGCCGTTTATGGATTTATTTATTTAACAGCTTGGAGTAATTATTGTAAATACAATATTAATTATAATGTTATTAATGCTTATGAAAATTTTTTAAATGATATTCCTAAAGAAGAAATGGTTGAGTATTATTCATATAATAATTTTAAATGGGATTTTATTCTTGGCTATGTTATCTATGCTTGTGTTTTAGTTATTTCAGTTATTGGAATTTGTTATTTAATTGGTAGATTTATTTATCAAAAGAAAAATCCACCAATGGATTTAAGCGAGGTGAGAATCGATGAATAAAATTAAGAGATTTTTTATAACACAAAAATCAAAAGCAACCACTTTCCGTATAAAAAAACTTGAATCAATGGTTGATTCTTTAAAAGAAAAATTTGATAAAAGTTCATCTAAACTTGCTAAATATAAAGTTTTAGCTCTTGAAAAGAAAAATGATAAAGCTTTTAAAAAAGAATTCAATAAAGTGCAAAAAGAAGCTTTAAAAGCTAGTGAACAATATAATAAATGTTTAACAAACATTGAAAAACTCAGATTAGAAGAAAAATATTATAACCTTGATCTCGAAGGGAAACTTCATGAACTTCATAGTGATATTATGCGTTACAAGAATAATTCTTTGTCTTTTTGGTTATGTATATTTGCAATTATTTTGAATGTTGCAATGTTTTTAATAATTTATAAATGCGTTAATTGTACTCCAAATGTACAATTAGGAATTGATTTATTAATTAATATCATATTTATGCTTACAGTATTTTTAATTTCTGAAAAAACTAAAACATATGATAAAAAAGGTGGATATTATGCTGTTGGCTTAGGAGTTTTGGAAGTTTTAAGAATTTTTTGGATTCCATTATTTTATTATTTAAAATTTGTTGAATATTCAAAGCTTGCTGATAAAGGAAGTTATACAGGAATTATTGGATTAGACACAGCAAGTTTTATGAGTTGTGTTATTTTAATGGTAGCTGCTGGTTTATGTTTAATTTCTGCAGGAATTGTTTGTTTACTAGAAGAAAGAAGATTAAAAGAACATCTCCAAAATTTAAAAGGTGGTAAATAATATGGCTGAACTTAAATTAGAACATTTAAAGAAAATATATGACACCAATGGTGGAGTTTTAGCTGTCGAAGATTTTAATATTGATATTAAAGATGGCGAATTTATTGTAATTGTTGGGCCTTCAGGTTGTGGAAAATCAACAACTTTAAGAATGATTGCAGGTCTTGAAGAAATTACCACAGGAAGAGCTTTTCTTGATGGAAAAGATGTAACTAATCTTGCTAGCAAAGATCGAGATATGGCTATGGTTTTCCAAAATTATGCTTTATATGCTCATATGACAATTTATCAAAATATGGCTTTTTCATTAACTTTAAGAAAAACTCCAAAAGAAGAAATTCATGAAAAAGTCATGCATGCCGCTGACATTTTAAAATTAAATGAACAATTAAATAAAAAACCTAAGCAATTATCTGGCGGTCAAAGACAAAGAGTAGCTCTTGGACGTGCTATTGTTAGAAATCCAAAGGTTTTCTTATTCGATGAACCACTTAGTAACTTAGATGCAAAATTAAGAGTTTCTATGCGTAGGGAAATAAAATTATTGCATCAAAAACTTGGTGCAACAATGATTTATGTTACTCATGATCAAATAGAAGCGCTTACTTTAGCTGATAGAATTGTTGTTATGTCGATGGGTAAAGTGCAACAAATAGGCACACCTTTAGAAATTTATAGCGAACCAAATAATATATTTGTTGCTTCATTTATTGGAAATCCTCCTATGAATTTTATTCATGGAGAAATTACCAAAGATGGTTATTTTGTTAAAGAAAACATTAAATTTAAATTAGATGAAAAAAGAGCCAAATTATTAAAAGAAAAAGGATATTTTGGCAAAAAAATATGTTTAGGAGCGCGTCCAGAACATAGTATTCCATTTGGAAAAATCGAATTTGTAGTCGATTTAGTTGAACATTTAGGTAGTGCAACTTTATTTTTATGTCACAATGGTTCAGTTAACTTAAAATTAAAACTTAAGGGTTGGATTGATAAAAATATTGGTGACATTTTAAGAGTTGATGTTAATCAAGATTTAATTTGTTTCTTTGATGAAGAAACTACAAATAGAATTAGGTAGGAAATATTATGGAAAAACAAAATTTCAAATTTATATTAAGAAAAAAACTCATTGCAATTAAGAGAAATTATTATGTTATCCCATTATTTTTTGTATTTCTTGCAACTTTACAATTTTTATGTTCGCTCTTCATTTTTTCTCCAGCTTTTTCAAGATTAGATTTAAATTTTTCAAGTATTAATCCTGAAAACGGTGTTGTTGCATCTCTCCCTAGTTTTTTAAAGACTATTTTTAGTATTTTTTGGCCATATAATTGCATATTTTTATTTATAATAACTTTATTTACCATCTTATATAGCATCGCATATTTACAATATACAATAAAAAAATATGGCGAAAAAAGACCAGTTGTGATGTTAATTATATTTTTTACTCTTTGGACAATTAACTTATTTTTGTTGCTTTTTGTTTTTAAAGCGAATCAAATAAACTTATATGATGAATTATTGGCTTTATATCAAAAACCAGAAGATCTTGTTATTCAAGAATTTGTTTCATATGCAAGACAAACCAATACATTATTGTTGATTCATATCATTCTTAGTATAACATCAGGTGTTTTTGTTGCAACTGCTCCATTTGTTCAAAAACAATTAAAGAAAGTTACATTTAAGGCCATTTAATATATGAAAAAAGAAAAAACATCGAATAAGGAAATAAAAGAATACCAAAAACCTAGTTTTTTATCTAAAATTCCTTATCCAGTAAAAGCAATATTATTAAAATATTGGTTTTATGGTGCGATTTTCTTTTTTGTTGGGATGGGCTTAAAAGTTCAGGGTGAAATGCTAGCCATAGTAAGCGGACTTATAGGCGGTGTAGTTTTTGATTTTATGTATGGAAATTTATTATTAATGATGGAAAATGAAGAACATGAACATGATAATTACATTATTTATAAATCAAAAAACATTTTGTCTTTATTAATTAATATAGTTTTTGAAATAGTAGTATTTTTTATAACTGCTTATATATGTGTTGCTTTTGTGAAAATTATTAAAAGTTCAAGTTGGTTATTTCAAGAGCCATTAAGTCAAGCTTTTGTAGCTTTACTAGTTGATGCAATTTTATTAACTATTGTTTATTTAATTAGGTTATTAATCAAAAAAATTAAATCGAGAGGTGCTAAATGAAAATTTTATATATTTCACCAGTTAGTGTAACGCTTGAATTAGAAAATGATTCAATTTATTTTTCTAATAATTTTTTTGATGTTTATATTAATGGTAAATTAAAAATTAAAGATTGCAAAACTAACGCATTTTCTATTTATGGACTTGAACCAAATAAAGAATACGAAGTTGAAGCTTTAAATGAAAAAATTAGTTTTAAAACAAAAAAAGTTAGTGAAATTAAAAACACTAAATTTATCGAAAATGATGGAATTAGAAACGTTACTAAAGAATTGCAATCTTTAATTGATTCATGTAAAAATGATAGTCTTTTGGTATTTGAAAAAGGAACATATTTAATTACATCTTTAAAATTAAAAAGTAATTTAACAGTTTATCTTAAAAAAGATGCAAAGATAATTGGTGATATTAATAAAGATAATTATAAAGTTATTCCACCTTTTGAAATAATCAATGATAAGCGTATTGAGAGAGGTGTTTTTGAAGGAACACCTCGTTATATGCTTCTTTCCATTATAAATATTACTGATGCGAAAAATGTTTCCTTAATTGGTGAAGGAACAATTGATGGAAGAGCTGAACTTGGTCCTTGGTGGATTGATGTTAAAAATTTACCATATGTAAGGCCTCATCTTGTTTTTATTAATAATTCGGAGAATATCGTTTTAGATAGTTTAACTATCAAAAATAGTCCTTGTTGGACAATTCATCCTTATTTTGCTAAAAATATTTCATTTTTTAATTTATATATTGAAAACCCAAAGGATAGCCCAAACACTGATGGAATAGATCCACAATTTGTTGAAGATTGTAAGATAATTGGTGTTCATTTCTCGGTTGGTGATGATTGCATTTCTATTAAATCAGGTAAATTAGATCTTGCTAGAATGCACGAAGAAGTTTCTAAAAACATAACAATTAGAAATTGTTGGATGCAATATGGCCATGGAGCAATTGCTCTTGGGAGTGAAATTTCTCGAGGTTTAGAAAATTTAGATTGTGAAAGATGCTTTTTTGATCATACAGATCGCGGTTTAAGAATTAAAGTTAGAAGAGGACGAGGTGATATTTGCCGAATTGACAATATTCTTTTTAAAAATATAAAAATGGATGGAGTATTAACACCAATTACGATGAATATGTTTTATTTTTGTGATCCAGATGGTAAAACAAATTACGTTCAAACAAAAGAAAAGTTACCTATTGATGATCGTACACCTTATCTAGGTAAGTTCACATTTAAAAATATTGAAGCTACCAATTGTGAATTTGCGGCAGGTTATTTTTATGGTTTGCCAGAACAATTTATCGAAGAAATTAATATTATTGATTCTACATTTTCTTTTAATAACAATGCAAAAGAAGGTAAACCTATAATGATGTGTGATGCGGAAGTTTGTTCAAGAAAAGGATTTGTTGCTTATTATGTAAATAAATTACATTTAAAAAATGTAATATTAAAAGGCAATATTGGTGAAAAAATTGAAGCCTATAATACTAAGGAAATAATAGATGAATAGTTATTTTGTAAAATCTTACATAGTTATTGATAAATCTTTTAGTAACATAGAATTGTTAGAAAAATATATTTTTTTAATAACTCAAAAAAAATCAAAAATTACAAAAATAACAAATGGTATTTTAAAACTCTATGAATTACCTATTGAATCATTTGTTAAATTAAAAGTTTCAACAAAAACTATTAAAAATGATTTAATGCTAAATAAACTTTTACTTATTGAAGTTCCTTTTTATAAAGATTCACTAGTTAGTGTTTTAAAAGAGGCGGATACCGATACTTTATATGAAATAATTTTAGAAAAATATAAGAATAATCTTCTTGATTTAAATATTGTTAAAGATATATTAAATAAAATAGATGATTATTTACTTGAAACTGTTAAAACTTATATTGATTTAGATTGTTCTATAAAATTAACAAGCGATATGTTATTTACTCATCGTAATACGATAAATTATCGAATTACAAGATTCTGTCATTTAACTGATATTAATTTAAAAAATGGTAAGAATATTCCATTAACAAGGTTATTAATATATATTTTTAGAAAAGAAATAAGGAGCAAAAAATATGATGTATAAAACGTTAAAAGAAGAAATAATTAATTGTGTAATTGCTCCTGGAACAAAGATTACTGAGGAAGATTTAGTAAAAAGATTCAATCAATCAAGAACACCTGTTAGAAGTGTAATTGCTCGTCTTGAAACAGAGGGATTGTTGGAAGTTAAACCAAAATGCGGGACTTTTGTTACAAAAATTGACCTAAAATCTATTTATGATGCTATGGAAATTAGAATTGCTACGGAAGAAAAAGTATTTTTTGATATCATTGGTAAACTTAAACAAGAACAATTCGATATTTTAAATAAAATATTAGATGAGCAAAAAGATATTATTAAAATGGATTCATCTATTAATAAATCACAATTATTTTATGAAACCGATAACCGTTTTCATAGAACTATATTTTCTTTTGCAAATAAAGAAAGTGTCTGGTTTTATTTAAATGAATTTATGACACCTTTAAATAGAGCTAGAATTATGGCTAATTTAAGAAAAAATGAAAGTGTTGAAGATATTTATGAATTGCATCTCAAAATTTGTGAATATTTAAAAACTAACAAACCAAAAAGACTTTTTAAGGTATTTGAAGCTCATTTAAGAAGTGGTTTTACTGGATTAGATGATGTTGCTAAAGAATATCCTGGTTATTTTACAAAGGAGAAATAAAGTGAATATAGACGAATTTATAAAACAATATTATAGAGAATTTATTCCATACAAGGCTAAAAGATGGTGTTATGAAGATGGAATTTTACTTAAAGCAACATTAGATTTATATAATGCTACAAATGATGATTTTTATAAAAACTTTATTTTAGGCTATTTAGATAGATTTATTGATGATGATGGAGTTCCATTAGGTTATAAAAAAGAAGAATATTCAACTGATGATGTTCAAAGTGCCTTTGTTCTTGAATTTGCGCTAAATTTAACCCATAAAGATAAATATCAAAAAGCGATTGATTTATTTTATAAACAACTTGAAGAACAACCAAGATGTTTATGTGGTAATTTCTTTCATAAAGGAAGATATCCATATCAAGTTTGGATGGATGGACTTTATATGGCTCAACCTTTTTTAGTTATTGAAGGTTTAAAAAGAAATAATCAAGCAGTTTTATTGGATACATTAAATCAATTTAAAAATGTTAGGAAATATCTATTTGACGAAAAAAGGCATCTATATGTTCATGCTTATGATGAAAAACGTGTTATGCAATGGTCAAATAAACAAGATGGAAAAAGTGAAAATTCATGGAGTAGGGCTTGTGGATGGTATTTGATGGCTCTTGTTGATATCATTGAAATTCTTGGAGTTAATAGTGAAATAAGTAAAGAACTAACTAAAATTTATAAAGAAGCCATTGATGGATTAATACCATATCTTGATAAAGAATATACAATGCTTTATCAAGTAATTGATGCGCCAAACGATAAAGAAAATTATCTTGAGACAAGTGGAAGTTCTATGATGTCATATTCGCTTTTAAAAGCTTATCGATTAAAAATTGTTGATGAAGGATATGGTTTACTTGGAGATATAATGTTTAATAATATTACTAAAAAATATTTAGTAAAAGACACTAATGGTCATTACGAATTAAATGGTATATGTCAAGTTGCGGGACTAGATAACGAAAAAAGAAATGGATCAAAAGCCTATTATTATAGTGAAAAAATTTGTGCAAATGAAGTTAAAGGAGTTGCTCCATACTTCATGGCGTATAGTGAAATTTTAAGGGAGAAAAAATAATTATGAAGGAATTTTTAGGAAAAGATTTTTTATTAGAAACAGAGACGGCTAAAGTTTTATATCATAAATATGCTGAAAATATGCCTATTTATGATTATCATTGTCATTTACCAGTAAAGGAAATTTATGAAGACAAAAAGTTTGATAGTGTAACTGATATATGGCTTGTAGAGGGGAGTTATGGTGACCATTATAAATGGCGTGCTATGAGAAATAATGGTGTTGGTGAAGAATTTATTACTGGAAATGCTCCAAAAAAAGAAAAATTTTTAAAATGGGCAGAAACTCTTCCTTATACTATTGGTAATCCTTTATATCATTGGACTCATCTTGAATTACGTAAATATTTTGGTGTTGATGAAATTCTTTCGCCTAAAAATGCAGAAAAAATTTATGAACTCATGAATAAAAAGCTCGAAACATTAACGGCAAGAAAGATTATTGAAATGAGTAATGTTGATACGCTTTGTACTACCGATGATCCAATTGATGACTTACATTATCACGATCTTTTAAAAGAAGATAAATCTTTTAAAACACATGTTTACCCATGTTTTAGGCCTGATAAAATTCTTAATATTGATTGGGATAGTTATGCTCCATATATAAAGCAATTAGAAAAAGTTGTGAAATATAAAATTGAAACAATTGATGACTTAGAAAAGGCTCTAAAAGAGAGGATTTATTATTTTAATGAACATGGTTGTAAAATTTCTGATCACGCTCTTGATGTAGTTTTATATGAAGAAACTAGCAAAGATAATTTAAATAAAATACTTAAAAAAGTTTTAAATAATGAAAAATTAACTAAAAGTGAAATTGCGCAATATCGTGGATATATCCTTGTTTTCTTAGGAAAAGAATATCGTAAATACGGTTGGGTTATGCAATATCATATTAAGGCTTTAAGAAATAATTCGAAACGTATGGTAAAAGAAGTTGGACCTGATATTGGTCTTGATTCAATAAACGATGTTTCATTCATTGGTGCATTAAGTAAAATTCTTGATAAACTTGATTCAACAAATGAATTACCTAAAACCATTCTTTATTCTCTTGATCCAGGAGACAATGAAATTTTAGCAACATTAGCTTTTTGTTTTAGTGAGAAAGATGTTCCAGGTAAAATGCAATTTGGTAGTGCTTGGTGGTTTTTAGACCAGAAAGATGGCATGGAAAAACAATTAACCGCTTTATCAAACCTCGGATTACTTTCGCGTTTTGTTGGCATGCTTACTGATTCACGAAGTTTCTTATCATATACTCGACATGAATATTTTAGAAGAATACTTTGTAATAAATTAGGCCATTTAGTTGAAAATGGTGAATTCCCAAATGACATGGAGTTTTTAGGAAAAGTCGTTCAAAATATTTCATTTAATAATGCTAAAGCTTATTTTGATGCTTCAAGAAAAAATGATTAATATATATTTAATTGGTGACTCAACCTGCCAAACAAATAATGATGAAACTTACCCTCAAATCGGTTGGGGGCAAGTTTTTAATAAATATATTAAAGATAAATATAGCGTTATAAATCTTGCCAAAAACGGAAGGTCTTCAAAAAGTTTTCTTGAAGAAGGTCTTTTTAAATTTTGTGAAGAAAATTTAAATAGTGGGGATTATTTATTTATTCAATTTGGACATAACGACGAAAAGGATGACGAAAGACATACGGATCCTAATTCATCTTATAAAAAATACTTGAGTTACTATATAGATTTTGCTAAAAATCGAAATGCTATACCGGTTTTACTTTCTTCAATTTATAGAAGACAATTTATAAATAAAAAACTAAATCCAGATTGTCATAAAGAATATCGACAAGCTATGGAAGAGTTGTCATATGAAAAAAATGTCCATTTTATTGATTTAACGCTTCTTACTAAAGAAATACTAGAACTAATTGGGGATGAAGAATCAAAAAAATTTTATATGAATTTTCAATCGTCAATTTATAAAAATTACCCTCAAGGAAAAGAAGATAATACCCATTTAAGGTATTTAGGTGCGAAACTTGTGTGTTCATTAATTCGTAATGAACTAAATAAAATGAAAGATTTAAAAGAATTAGTTAATAATAACTAAATAAGTTAAGAATATATAATTTTTTTAAATATAACGAATTTATACCTAAACACCAATTGCTTAAAGAACAATCGTCCATTTTGGACGATTTTGTTTATTATTTTTTGCGCCCTTTCCTTTTGAATTTATTTCATAAAATCTTGCATTTTCATGACGGTTTGTATTTTCCCAAATACTAAATCCCTCTTTTTTAATATTGTTAGATAATGAGCAATCAATAAAACTTACAAATCCAAATTCTCTCCAAGGTCTTGCTAAATAAGTATTTTCTTTTTGATGATTTTTAGAATAAATTTTACATTTTATGAATTTAAAACCAAAATTATTGGTTTTTTCATGATTTGGTGCAGCAATATAACAAGTTCTTGAGGTTTTTCCACTTACAATTTTAGAGTTATAAAAAACTGCGCTTGCTCCACCAAAAATAAAATCCACGGTACCTTCTATATAGCAATTTAAAAAATATTGATGAAATTCATTTTTATATTCTCTTTCATCAAGAGGTAATAAATCAACATATCTTTCTATTAAGTCGCGTGATAACGGTCCACAAAATAATGTATCTTGTTTAGCAATTATTTTGCAATTTTCAACAACAATGTTGTCATTATAAAGATGAAGGGCAACGGCTTGGCCAATATTTGCACCCTCTCCAGCTGAATTAAGTATTTTCAAATTTTTTAGATATACATTTTTTGCTTTAATAAGCAAAGTATATGTTCTAAAAGTTACATATTGTCTACCATCTTCATGGATTTTTTCAGCGTAATCATTATATTCAATAGTTGCGTTATTTTGTCCATCTAAAATAATATCTTCTTTATCGATAACTACTTTTTCAAAATATAAAGGATCATCTAAATAGATGTATGTTGGGCCAATAGAGGCTTTTATTGCTTCATTAATGGTTTTAATTTCGTTATTTTTTCCAACATGAATTATTTTCATGCTTATATCATAATTTATTTATATAGTTGTTGTATACAACAAATTTAATTTTTTATATAATATAGTTAAATGTTGGAGGTAAATATATTTATGGATTTAATGGACAAAATTCATGAAATCGGTTTGGTACCAGTTGTTGTTTTAAATAATGTTGATGAAACAATTCCTACTTTAGAAGCTTTAAAGGCAGGAGATGTACCAGTTGCTGAAATTTGTTTTAGAACACCTTGTGCAAAGGAATGCTTAAAATTAGCAACACAAACTTTTAAAGATGTTTTAATTGGAGCTGGGACAGTTATTAATGTTCTTCAATGTAAAGAAGCTATTGAAGCAGGGGCGAAATTTATTGTTTCTCCAGGTCTTTCAAAAGAAGTTGCAAAAATATGTAAAGATAATAATGTTTTGTATCTTCCTGGAGTTGTAACACCTACAGAAATAATGGAAGCTTTAGAATTAGGAATTAATAATGTTAAATTCTTTCCTGCTGGAGTTTATGGTGGTTTAAAAGCTATAAATGCCTTAGGTAGCGCTTTTACTACTGTGAAATTTATGCCTACTGGCGGGGTTAATAATGATAATTTAAAAGAATTTGCTAGTAATAAAAAGATTATAGCATGTGGCGGAAGTTGGTTATTAAAAGGTACAAAAGAAGAAATTATTCAAAAATGTTTAGAAGCAAGAAAAATAATTAAGGAGGCTAGAAATAATGGCTAAAGTTGTAACAATGGGTGAAATAATGCTTAGATTGTCTTCGCCTTTAAATTCACGTTTCGTTCAATCTCAAAGTTTTGATGTTAATTATGGTGGTGGTGAAGCTAATGTTGCAGTTTCACTAGCTAATTATGGTCATGATGCATATTTTGTTAGTAAAGTTCCAACTCATGAAATTGGAACATGTGCGTTGGATGCCTTAAGAAAATATGGTGTACATACTGACTTTATTGCTAGAGGCGGAGACAGACTCGGAATTTATTTTTTAGAAACTGGAGCTTCAATGCGTCCTTCAAAAGTCATATATGACCGTAAACATTCTTCAATTAGTGAAGCTAGTGTTGATGATTTTGATTTTGACAAGGTTTTTACTGGTGCAAGTTGGTTCCATTGGAGTGGAATCACCCCTGCAATTTCAGATAAAAGTGCCGAAGTCTTAAAAGCTGCTTTAATTTGTGCTAAAAAACATGGTGTCACAGTTTCTTGTGATCTTAATTTTAGAAAGAAATTATGGACTAGTGAAAAAGCCATTTCTATCATGCGTCCTTTAATGCAATACGTTGATGTTTGTATTGGAAATGAAGAAGATGCACTTCTTTGTCTTGGTTTTAAACCAGATAGTGATGTTACTAGTGGAAAAACAGATGCATCTGGTTATAAGAAAATATTTGAACAAATGCAAAAAGAATTTGGTTTTAAATATGTTGTTTCTACTTTAAGAGAATCTTATAGTGCATCACATAATGGCTGGAAAGCATTAATTTATAATGGAAAAGATTTCTATGAATCTAAACATTATGATATCTTCCCAATTATTGATAGAGTTGGTGGTGGTGACTCTTTTGCTGGCGGTTTAATTCATGGTCTTTTAAAATTTAATGGTGATCAAGCAAAAGCTTTAGAATTTGCGGTAGCAGCTAGTGCCTTAAAACATACAATTCCAGGTGATTTTAATTTAGTTAGCGAAAATGAAGTTTTAACTCTTATGAATGGTGATGCTTCAGGAAGGGTTCAAAGATAAATTATGAAAGAATTAGATATTAGATACATGTCTCATCCAAATGATTCAAAACATTACACAACTAGTGAATTAAGGAAAAATTATTTAATTGAAAATGTTTTTGTTAAAGATGAAATTTCTTTAACATATTCTTATCAAGATAGAATGATTGCCGGAGGCGCTTATCCTATAGAAAAAACTTTAAAATTAGAAGCTAAAGAAGCTTTAAAAGCTGATTATTTTTTAGAAAGAAGAGAACTTGGAGTTTTTAATATTGCAGGTGATGGAATAATTCTTGTTGATGGAGTCGAATATAGTTTAGAAAAAACTGATTGTTTATATATTGGTAAGGGAGCAAAAGAAGTTTTATTTAAATCTAAAGATGCTAAAAACCCTGCTAAATTTTATATGTGTTCGTGCCCAGCACAAAGATCTTGTCCTACAAAATTATTAAAAATGAAAGATGCTAAGAAAGTCAATGTAGGTGATCAAGAACATTTAAATGAAAGAACAATTAATCAATTTATTCATAGCGACGTTTTAGATACCGCACAACTTTCAATGGGTTTAACTATTTTACATCCTGGCAATGCATGGAACACAATGCCTGCTCATACTCACGAAAGAAGAATGGAAGTTTACTTCTACTTTGAATTAGGCAATGATGATGTTGTTTTCCATTTAATGGGACAACCTCAAGAAATTAGAACAATTGTTATGAAAAATGAACAAGCTGTTATTTCTCCATCTTGGTCAATTCATTCAGGTTTTGCTACAAAATCATACGCTTTTATATGGGGTATGTGCGGTGAAAACAAAACATATAATGATATGGATGTAATTAAAACAACTGATTTAAAATAGAGGAGAATAATATATGAATGATTTTAGTTTAAAAGGTAAAGTAGCACTTATCACAGGTGCAAGTTATGGAATTGGATTTGAAATTGCTAAAGCCTTTAGTGCAGCAGGTGCTACAATATGTTTTAATGATCGCAATGAAGAGGCTTTAGAAAAAGGCTTAAATAATTATAAAGAAGCTGGTATTAAGGCGTATGGCTTTATTTGTGACGTTACAAAAGAAGATGAAGTTCAACTTTTAGTTAAAGAAATTAAAGAAAAACTTGGTGGAATAGATATTTTAGTCAATAATGCTGGAATTATTAAAAGAATTCCAATGATTGAAATGAAAGTTGAAGAATGGCGTCAAGTTATTGATGTTGATTTAACTGGGCCTTTTATTTGTGCTAAGGCAGTTATTCCTCAAATGATTGAAAAAGGACACGGTAAAATAATTAATATTTGCTCAATGATGTCTGAACTTGGTAGAGAAACTGTTAGTGCATATGCTGCTGCAAAAGGTGGTTTAAAAATGCTTACGAGAAATATTTGTGCAGAATATGCACAATATAATATTCAATGTAATGCTATTGGTCCTGGTTATATTGAAACGCCACAAACAGCACCTTTAAGAGAAAAACAAAAAGATGGAAGTGACCATCCATTTGATCAATTTATTAAAGCTAGAACCCCTGCTGGTAGATGGTTAAAACCTAGTGAACTTGGTGGTCCTGCAGTATTTTTAGCTAGTGATGCAAGTAATGCTGTTAATGGTCAAGTTTTATATGTTGATGGTGGAATTTTAGCCTATATTGGACGTCAACCAAAATAGTTTAAATTAAGTAAAAAGCCTATTGCAATTCATAAAAAAGAATCTAGAATAGCCGTGTGGTAATCATAATCCCCTATATGATTACCACACCTTTTTATTTTAAGAAGGTGCTTTAAATTGATATTAATTAGAAATTTTTTATATAATATATACAATAATTCATTAACAAGGAGGAACTTATGGGCTCTCAAGTTTTTAATAATAATGATAACAATAATACTTTAATAGAATCTGGATCATTTATTGCTAAGGTTTTCCTTTATATGTTTGTTGGCTTATTAATTAGTGCTTTGGTTTGTGTTTCAATGAGTGCATTTTTAACAAACATAATAGGAACAGGGAATGAAAACGCTTTTACTATATATATGGTTATTTTAGGCGTTTCTTTCTTTGGACTAATTATTACCTCTTTTGTTGTCTCAATTAAGAGAATATTTATGAAGAGTATATTAGTTCCTTATGTTCTTTATGTAGTTTTTGTTGGAGTTTTGCTTTCTTCTTTAGTTTATTTTGTTGGAAATCCTTATATAATTGGGATTTCTCTTGCAATTACTTCCTTAATCTTCTTAACTGTTTGCTTTAGCGCACTTATTTTTAAAGGACGTGTTGGTTGGTTATATGGTTTACTTTTTGGTGGATTCCTTGTTATGGGTATACTAAGTTTAGTAAACTTATTCTTGTTCCCATGGGCTTTTAATGTTAAAAGTGCTTTCGATGCTTCAATGACAATTTATTGGATTATTGAAGGTGTCTTTGTTTTAATGATTTTAATTACGACTTTTTTAGATATGTATAATATTAAAAAGATAGCTTCTTATGGTGGAGCAAATAGTAATATTGCTCTTTATTATTCTTTAAATCTTTATGCTGATTTTATTACAATTTTTATAAGAGTTCTCTATTATCTTTTAATTGCTTTTGGTAGAGCAAAAAATAATTAGTTATTAATTATTTAAATTATGTTTGCGTATATATTCACTATTGGGAATTTTAAAAAAAATAAAAAAAGTATGTAATTTTTTTAAATTCCCCTAGTATATATTAGTGAAGGGCAGTAATAAAAAGATTTTCTCCGACAATCTTCTTTTGGTCCCCTCTCAATATTTATTATTGCCCTTCATGAACTTAGTTGATTTTTATAAGTTAGCTTCAATTATTTATGTTATTCTCGAGAACCTTTATATTGATTTTTTCTAGTTTCAACCTTATACTTAAATTGCTTTAGGAGGATAGAAATTATTATGAATAATTCTACAAGTTCAAGTTTTGGCGGTTTATCAACTGGCGCATTTATTGGTATTATTGTTGGCGTTATTGTTTTATTTTTGGTTATTGTTTTAGTTGCTTGGTATATTTCTACAAGAAACTGGTTTAATAGAACGAAAGTTAAGATTGATGAATCAAGATCATCAATTGATGTTGCTTTAACCAAACGTTATGATACATTGACTAAATCATTAGCAACTGTTAAAGGCTATGCTAAACATGAATACGAAACAATTACTAAAACAATTGAATTACGTAATGGATATCGTGTTCAAGATTTAACAATGAAACAAAAGAGTGAATTAGCTGCAGTATTAGATAATGCTCAAAGACAAATTTCGCTTGTTGCTGAACAATATCCAGATTTAAAAGCAAGCGAAAATTTTTCTAGATTACAATTACAAATTCAAGATTGCGAAGAAAATTTACAAGCTAGCAGAAGAATTTTTAACTCTAATATTTCTATTTATAATCAAAAGGTTGTTAGTTTCCCATCTTCAATTGTTGCTCATATGATGCATATTACTAAAGAAGAATTTTTTGAAGCTGATAGTGTTAAAAAGGAAGATGTTAAGATAGAATTTTAAGTAATATATGGATTCAATATTTGAAGTAATTGATAAAGAAAGAACTAGAAGACTTAAAATTTTTAAGATATTTGCTTTTATTTCTTTGGGGTTATTTGTTGTATCGATAATTTTATTTTTATTAAAACAATTTGCTTTTAATGAAAACGACGATTTGTTTTTCTTTGGAGTATTTTTAATTATTATTTCTTTAATTTTACTTAGCATTGGATTTTCAGTTGCAAGTTCTAAATATAATAAATTTGTAAAAGATAACCTTGAAAGCAAAATAAGAGATGATGTTTTTAAGGGCCAGAACTTTAGTTATGTCGAAAGGAATGGTATATCTTTTAAAGAAATGAATGCATCAGGTATTTTTAGGAGTCCTGACGAATTTTCTACGAGTGACACAATAAGAACTAATTATAAGGGTGTTGATTTAGTTTTGTCTGATTATGTTTTTACAATAATTGAAACATCAACTGATAAAGATGGCCATACTACCGAACATCGTTACCCATTTCCTGGAAGATATATGTCTTTTAGAATAGATAGAGATTTCCAAAGTGCTATTTCAATTGTTGATAAGCAAAATAATCCAAGAGTTTTTAATTTAAAACCATTTAAAAATATCATGGAGTTTGAGTCATTAGATTTTAATGAAAAATTTTATTCTACTGCTACAGATAGAGAAAAAGCTTTCTATTTAATTAGATCAAAAGAACTTATTGATTTTATTGATCTAAGGGAACTATATAAAGGTAAGATTGTTAATGTTTTATTTAATCATACGATATATTTTTTGTTAGCAGAGACAAAAATAGAATTTAAATTTTCAATTTTTAAAAAGATTGAAAGGAAAGTTGTTAATGATATCTATGCTTATTATAGATTGCCTTTGGATATTATTAATAAATTAAAGCTCGATGGTGACAAATTCAATGCAACTTCATTAGATGAAAAGTGATTTTCATCTTTATATTATGCATCATTAGTTCAATGGCAGAATACTTGCTTCCCAAGCAAGGGATGCGGGTTCGATTCCCGTATGGTGCTCCATTTGTAATTAAAAAGTGATATTGTGTCGCTTTTTTCAAAAGTAGAATGAAAAGGATGTACTTATATTGAAATTTAGTTATAAAGTAAGTTACAAAATTTCGGATGTTATTAATGACAATTTATAGGAATATTTTTTAAAGTAATTTATTGAATAAAAGTATTGAACTGAACCATTTGCAGCTCTTAATAAAGGTTAAATGACCTAACATTTTAAAATTTTTATTATTTTTGAATCGCAAATATATTATTTCTTTATAAAAATATTTATTAATATCATATAAGGATAGAATTACTATGAAATGAGGTTCGATTATGGAATATGTTGATTTAGGAAATAATATCGTTGTTTCAAAAATATGTATTGGTGGAATGTCTTTTGGTGAAGCGTCAAAAGAATTCCATGAATGGACATTGAACCAAGAAGAAACAACAAAAATGATAAAAGAAGCTTTTTCATTGGGGATAAATTTTATTGATACGGCAAATTGCTATGCAAATGGAACTAGCGAAAAATATATTGGAAATGCTTTAAAAGAATTAAATATTCCTTGAGAGAAGGTTGTTATAGCTTCGAAAGTTTATTTTAATGAAGGTAAACTTTCGCGAAAAGCAATATTAAGAGAAGTTGAGAATACTTTAAAGAATTTACAAACGACGTATCTTGATATTTATTATATTCATAAGTTTGATTATGATACGCCTATTGAAGAGGTGATGACGACTTTAGATGAACTTGTTAAATTAAAGAAGGTAAGAGCAATTGGTGCTAGTGCTATGTATGAGTATCAATTTCGTAATATGCAAGTCATTGCAAAAAAATTAAATTTAACAAAATTTTCAGTTATGCAAAATCACTATAATTTATTATATCGCGAAGATGAAAGAGAACTTATACCAATTTGTAAGCAATATAATGTTGCATTAGTTCCATATTCGCCATTAGCGGGCGGACATTTGACACATTTAGAATGGAATAGCGATTCATTAAGAAGCGAAACTGATAAAAATCTTAAATCAAAATATGATAATGAAAAAGAAAATGATTTATTAATTATTAACCGTGTACATGATTTAGTTATTAAATATAATGTCAGTATGGCACAAATAAGTTTAGCGTGGTTATTTAAAAAAGGGGTTAGCTCAGCTATCGTAGGAGGAACAAAAATTAAACATATCAAAGATGCAATAGAATCTTTAAATGTTAAGTTAACCGATAATGATGTTAAATATTTAGAAGAATTGTATAAACATAAACCTATAAGTGGCGCTAGACCACAAGGTCTTTGATATTCCAATGAATAACATTGAGATTATTTTAAAAAAATATAAAAAAAGAATGTTTTAATGTTTTTTTTAGTATATCATTATTAATAAAGGTTAATTTATGAAAAAAATTGAAAGCGAACAAATAAAAATAAGTGTAAGCGGATCATTAAATAAAGTAAATGGAAACAAAGTAATAAGAATTACTTATCTTGTTATGGCTTTAATTTATATTTTGCACATTGTGTTTTTTGGCTTAAGTGCTTCATTTATTCCAACATTTTATGGCGGGTTGATGTCTACTTTTTTCATAGCAGGGTATTGTGTTGCTGCTTACCTTATTATAAAGAAGAATGAAGATTCAACTTTTATATCCTTATTATATTTAGTCTTAATATATGCTATACCTTGTTGTTGGATGGGTATTGGTTATGTTTTGACTAATAATGCACAACTATTAGATTATTTACAATCTATAATTTGTCTTGTTTCAATGGTGCTAGCCATTCTCGGTATTGTCTATTATTACAAAAACAATTATAAATTTTCTTCAATTTTTGCATTTTCATCCATGATTATATCAATTATTGGTTTATCGCTTGGTGGTATTTCTGAAATTATGCGTGTAATTAATATGGTTGTTTATCAAGGATATAATGTTTATATACCATTAGTTGGATCAATGTTCATTGTTGAAGCGGCAGTTGGAATTGTTCCTCTAATTTATTTATTTAAAACTGTATAAAGTTGTTGAATTAATTTTTATTATATAGTATATTAGTTAATGTTCAGCGCGGGTGTTTAGCTCAGCTGGGAGAGCATCTGTTTGACGTACAGAAGGTCATAGGTTCGATCCCTATAGCACCCACCAGAATAAATAAAATGCACCAATTAAGGTGCTTTTATTATATAAATACTCACACGAATTATTTTTTTAAAAAAATAAAAATAAGTATTGCATTTAATTAAATGTCCGTGTATAGTATTAAACGTTGTCAGCCATTGAGATATGATGACTGATGAATGATTCAAAAACTAATAAGTTGCAACAAGATTTTAAAAAAATTAAAAATTATGTTGACAGAGGTATTAGTTGATGATATCATAATTAAGCACTTGTTAAGAGATTAAAAAGTGCATGAGATCTTTGAAAACTATATAGATGATGTACAAGAAACAACGTCAATTTTAGAAAGTTATTAATTTAATTAATACTTCAATAATTTCGAAAGAAATTTAAACCAGAATAATTATGAACTTAGATACAAACTTTTAGAGAGTTTGATCCTGGCTCA
>DKCJ01000018.1:9747-51270 GCA_002451465.1 Caryophanales bacterium UBA6877 | reverse complement strand
ATGGTGGAGATGCGGGGAATTGAACCCCGGTCCATATGTAGCCACACATAAACTCTACAAGTTTAGTGTTGCTTCATTTTAGTAAGGAATTAAACAACACGAACATTCTCTTACGCAAGTTATAATTTTTTCATCAACAACTTATAACTATCATTGTTGCCTATCTTCTTTTATGACAGATGCATTACCTTTAAGAAGCTAACAAAGTAAGATCCGCGCACCTCCTATTAAAGGACGAACATTATCGGCTAAATTAATTAAGCAGCGAATGCGAATGATTGTCGATTATCGGCAATTAATAATTTTTTGAAATATAACGCTTTCACCCGACTTGCACTCTATGCCCTGCATACATATGTCGAATCCAAGACATCCCCAGCAACGATATTTAAGCATATATTAAAAATATATGCAATTTTATTTACTTTTATATACATTCATTTTGTTTTTGTTCCTTATTAGTTTATACTATTAGGGCAAGAAAATTTGTGAAGGATTTACTATGAATAAAAAAGCTAAAATTATAAAACCTAAAAAGAAATTCAACTGGTCTAAAGTTATATCTTATCTAAGATGTTTATGGAGTAACCAAGTAACTACAGAATTTGGTATTACAAAGAAATGGTATGTTGCTGTAATTGTTGCTTTATTATCAATTATCATTTCATTAATACCAACTACAGTTTCAACTGCAACTGCAAGAGGTAGTTCTTTTTTAAATACTACTTCTTATTATAACTATGATGAAGGTATATATAGTTTTTTAGAAGACGCTAAGAAGAATAACTATGATATTACTTTTGATAAAAAGACAGGTGAAAGTAAATTAGTTGGCAAAACAACTTCATCTAGCAATGATTTCTTATTATATGAACATAAAATCACTAAAAGTGATGGCGCAAAATTTGTCGATTTACAAGTTTATTATATTGATTCAACTAATTTAAGTGATGCGGAATTAAGTGCCGCAATTACTAGTGCATATGAAGAAAAACCAAATTCATTAGATGGAAGAGATGCTTCATTCTTATTATTTACAACAAAAACATTTGTAACAAGAATTTATAAACCAAAAAGTTATGTTGCTGTAAGTGGAGTTTATGGAGATTTCTATAATTTAAATGATTCTTTAACTAATGGTTTTGTAGATGCTTTATATAAAAATGATTCAACTAAAACAAGACTTGAAAATATTAGTTCTTCGCTTAGTGAATATAAATTATTTTTAGATGATGTTTATATTAATACTCGTAAAACTGTTACTCTTACACAAGTAGGAATTATTGCTGCTATAAATTCTGGCATTGTTCTTTTAATGGGTCTTGTTCTATTCTTATTAACAAGAGGTAAAAACAATCCACAAAGAACTGTCAAGTTCCAAGAATGTTTCAATATTGCTTATTGGTCAACAATTTCTCCAGCATTAATTTCTCTTATTCTTGGATTTATAATTTCAGCATATCAAGTAATGTTATTTGTTATTGTATTTGGTTTCAGAGTTATGTGGCTTAGTATGAAAACATTAAGTCCAAATAATCCACCAGTTAAAAGGTAAATTATTAAAATACCTACCAATCTTCAATGATTGGTAGGTATTTTTTTAATCTCCATAATCGCTTCCACGACTTATATATCCAGAAAATAACTTAATTTTATTTGTAATATCTTCTATTTCTTGATAAATATATCCATCTTCATGAACTACAGGATTTTCATAGTCGGCAGTAAAAATAACTTTTTTATTTCTTTTAACATTATTTTCTAGTTCTTCCATTATTTTAGGAAATTCATCACTAAACGTATCTTCTAAATATTTTAATTGGGAATAAAAATTTGGTTCTACAAAAAAACTTGATCCATCATCTAGTTCATATTTTTCATATAATCCATGTTTAATGTCTTCTACTTTTTTAAATTTTTTGAATTCAATTTGTTCCATATATAAAATCTCCTAATGATGATAACTTTCATTATTTATAATTTTAAAAGCTCGATATATTTGTTCAAGTAAAATTACTCTAGTTAGTTGATGAGGAAAAGTCATCTTAGATAAAGATATTCTAAGATTAGCAATTTTTCTTAATTTATCACTTAGTCCTAAAGTTCCTCCAATAACAAAACTAATTGAGGATTTTCCATAATCTTTTAATTTCCTTAAATCATTTGCAAATTCTTCGCTAGTTTCTTCTTTTCCATGCAAATCTACTAGAATAAGATAATCCTCGCTTTTAAGAAGTTTTATTATTCTTTCCCCTTCTTCATCAAGCGTTTCCTTGATTAATGATTCATTATCAAAGCTTTTAATTTTTGCTTCCTTAACCTCGATAATATTAAGAATAAGGTATTTAGATAATCGCTTTTTATATTCGTTTATCGCTTCTTTTAAATAATTTTCTTTAAGCGTTCCTACGCAAAATATATTTATCTTTAACATAAATCTTCACTATTCCATTGACTTGCACAGCTTATAATAATCTTATTAATATTGACGTTGTTCTTTTTAAGAATATTCTCACAAGTTTTTAAAGCTAATTCTTTAGTATTACATTCTTGGCTAATATGCGCGAGCATAATTGCTTTTGTTTTATCGCCAATTAATTTAGATAAATATTCTGCACTTCGGACATTTGATAAATGTCCTTTTTCACTCAATATTCTATATTTTAAATATTGTGATCTGTCACTATTTTTTAACATATCTTCGTCATAATTTGACTCAAAAAAATAATAATCACAATTTTTAATAAAGCTTAATGTCTCTTCTGGAATATATCCAGTATCCGTAATATACGCTATTGTTTCGTTATTTTCTTCAAATAAAAAACCACATGGAGCAATTGCATCATGGCTCGTTAAAAGTGGCGTGACAACAATTTCACCAAATAAGTATCTATTAAAAACTTCTAATTCATGAGGATTAACAAAATTAGAAATTGTTCCTTTTCTACAATACCAATCTTTATTTTTTAAATACTTAATACTTTTAGAGTGATCACTATGATTGTGTGTACATAAACAATAATCAATATCATCTATAGTTTTATCAATCTCTTTTAATCCAGCCTTTAATCTTCTTAAAGAAATTCCAAAATCAATTAAAATAGTTGTTTCTTTATCATAAATAAAACTAGCATTGCCTTTGCTACCACTACTTATAATATGCATTTTCATATTTAAAAATCTCTATAATATTTATTAAATTCTTGTATTGCTTCTTCACTTGGATTATCAAATCTTTGATAGGCTTTAAAGAATAACAAAAATACATTGCCTAAGGCACCATTTCTATTTTTCTTGACCATTACCTTAATAAGTTCACCATTTTCAGGATTATATGTTTCAGGTTGTCTCATATCATTAATGCTTCCTGGTTGAGGTGTGGAATTGTTATCGCTCTTTTTGTCTTTTTTACGTTTATTATTTTGGGTAGCCTGTTTAGGATTATAAATAAACATAACTTGGTCTGCATCTTGTTCAATAGAACCTGAGTCTTTAAGGTTACTTAATTCAGGGATTGCTGAATCTCTATCTTCAACGTGACGGTTAACTTGTGCTAAAGCTAAAACAGGAACTTCTAAATCTTTTGCTAATTGCTTTAAAGTACCAGTAATACGGTCGATTTCTAATACTTTGTTTTCGGTTTTCATATTAGCATTAACTTTACCAATATAGTCGACAACAATTAAACCAAGATCTCCAAGATCATTTTTAAGTTTTTTAGCTTTTGTAACTAAATCACTTAAAAAAAGACCACCAGTATCATCAATATATAATGGTACATCAGATATTTCATTTTCAGCTTCTTTTAATTTAATTCGATCATCTTTACTTAAAAAGCCTTTATTTATTCTATCTAATTGAACATATCCACGATTAGCAAATAATCTTTTCATTATTTCATCGCTAGACATTTCAATTGAGAAAAAAGCAACCGGTCTTTTAGTTTTAAAAGCACAATTATAGGCAATATTTAAACCGAGTGCTGTTTTACCACAAGATGGTCTTGCAGCTAAAACAATAAGACTTCCTTTTTGAAGTCCATTTAATATTTCATCTAATTTTGAAAAACCAGTAGTAACTCCAGAGAAAGCATTGCCATTTCCTTTATTAATTTCATCAATTTCTCTACCAAGTTCATGTGCAACTTCATCACTTTTCTTAAAGCCTTTTATATTTCTATTAGCAGTAATTCTTGTTATTTTTGCCTCAGACTCACTAACAAATTTTGAAATATCTTCAACTTTTTGCTTTGTAGCATCATTAATTACATCATTACATGTGACTATTAAAGATCTTAAAAGGGCATAATCTTTAAGTATATTAATGTAATATGATAAGTTTGAAAAACCAGTAACCTTATCAGTTAAATTAATTAAATAATCGACACCACCAATTGAATCAATTACCTTATCTTTTGTTAAATAATCAGTTATTGTATGAATATCAATTGGTTGATTCATTAATGATAATTGCTTTATGGCTCTAAAAACTGCGCGATGATTAACGTTTTCATAATAAAAATCATCCTCATTTAGTTCAGTGAGGGCTTCAATAGAAGCTTTACTGTCCATGATCATAATACCAAGAACAATTTCTTCAATATCGCTATTATGAGGTAGATTCTTTAAATCCATTATTTTTCCTCGCTAACGTGGACTTTAATTTCTGCAACTACACCTTTATAAAGTTCAATATGTAATCTTGATATACCAAAAGCATTGACTTTAATTTTGTCGACAAATTTTCTCTTATCAATTGTAATTTTATATTGAGATTCTAAAACTTTAGCGACTTCCTTTGTTGAAATTTCACCTATCATTCTTCCATCTTTAGCAGCTTTTGCTTTGAATTCTAATGTAAGTTTTTCTAATTCAGCTTTGTTTTTTTCAGCTTCAGCTTTTAATTCAGCTTGTTTTTCAGCTTCTTTTTGTTGTTCTCGCTTTAATTGATTAAGTGAATCGACAGTTTTTCTTACAGCAAATCCTTTCTTAATTAAAAAATTATTTCCATATCCATCAGAAACAGTAGCGGTTTCGCCCTTTTTTCCTAATCCTTTAACATCTGTTAATAAAATTACTTCCATAATTAACTCCCTTTCTCTACTTCATTAGTTTTGCTTCTTGCTTCACTAAGATATGTAGATAAAACATCTAATAAATTTTTAACAACATCTTCAACAGTACTATTTTTTACACATACAGCAGCGCTTGAATAGTGGCCTCCGCCACCCATTTTTTCCATTAATATTTGAACATTAACAGAGCCATCACTTCTTGCACTAATTCTTACTTCATCTTCAGCAGTTTTTCCAATAACAAAACTTGTTGTAACACCTTTAAATTGAATACATTGATTACCAACTTTTGCAAGAGTAGATCTTTCAACAATTTCGTCTTCATCACATGTACAATAAACGACACCATAATATGGGGTTTTAAGTGTAGCAATAATCTTATTGATTAATGCATATTCTTCGTATTCATCTTTTAATAAATCATCAGCTTCGCTATTATTAGCACCATATTCTTTTAATATCATAGATGCTTCAAATGTTCTTAAACCTGTTGTTTTTGCTTTATAAAAAGATGTATCTAAAAATATACCAGCAAGCATTATTGTAGCTATCGTTGAATCTAGATTAATTTTCTCTTTAAGGCTATTATAGCGAATCATTTCAGCAACTAATTCACAAGTACTTGAAGCTGATGGTTCAATATAAAATAAAAGAGGCTTTTCAATAAATTCAGTAGCTCTTCTATGGTGATCAATAACAATAACGTTATTTACTCTATCTAAAAGTTGTGGGCACATTGTTAAACTTGGCCTTGAAATATCACAAACAACAACTAATGTATTTGGTTTAACTAGATCAATTGCTTCTTTAGGAGAACAAACCATTTTATTTAATTCATCTCTAGCATACAAAGAAGTTAAGGCTGTTCTTGTTTTTCTTTCAGTCAATTTTGGATCATATACTACATATGCATCTTTTTTTCTAAAATTACAAATTGCTCTTACGCCAAGTGCACTACCTAAAGCATCCATATCCATGTCTTGATGTCCCATAATTAAGACATTAGTAGCTCTTTCAATAAAGCTAATCATTGAATCGCTAAAGACTCTAATTTTAACTTTACTTTCAACTTCAACAGCCTCACTTTTGCCACCAAAGAACTCTAATTCGCTTCCATATTTTGCGACAACAACTTGGTCTCCGCCTCTACTCATTGCAATATCAATAGCGTTACTAGCGGATTCATTTAATTTACTTATCCCAGGGTAGCCATAAGCAAAACCAATCGATAATGTAGGCCTGATAGTTTCTTTGACTTGTATTCTTCTAACTTCATCAATAATACCAAAACCATTTTTTATCATGCTATTAAGCGATGCCGAATTACAAACTGCAAAAAATGCATCATTTCTATATGGTCTTAAAATACAATCATATTTTTTGAAATAATTAAAAATAACATCTTTAGCATTGGTAATTATTTCATTTATATCATCGGTATTGCCAACAATATCACTATAATTATCAATCATAATAATACCAATACATGTTTCTTGGTCTTTACTATATCTTAATAAATATTCATATTCTGTAACATCTTTAAAAATAAAGAGTCCAGCTGCTTTTAAATATTTAACATTATAATCAGCACCATTATAGTTTAAAGAAACAAATTCAACTTTATTATCTTTATCTAAAAAAACTTTCAGTTTAGGAAAAATTTCAAAAACATTTTTTGACACAATATTAATTTGTTTTTGTTGAAGAAAATCACTTTCCCAAATGATTGTCCCATCTTCATTTGTAATAAATAATCCTATTTTCCCAAATAAATAAGCGTCTTTTACATCAGCGCCGATAACATCACTAATTTGAATATCGCTTTTATCGCGCATCTTGTTTGTAACAGCAATAAAAATTAAGCACATTATACAATCTAAAACTGTAACAACTAATGCAATGTAGCCAAATATTTCTGGTTGAATATATTTTTGTAAATCAAACGAATTAAAAACATAAAAGACCGAGAAAACACCGACCAAAAGAGTAATAATTATTGTTGATAATAAAACAACTAAATTTAATTTAAATTTTATTTTTTCCATACTGATACCTTTTTCTATTATACAATAGAAAAAAACAATAGACTAACAATTTTGCAAAGATTTAGATTAGATATTTATCGATACAAATGTTTTAGAATCTATTATTCAAAAAGATTTTTAATATATTTTTTAAAAATAAAAGCCCTTTTTCAAGGGCTAATAATTATAATTACTATTCACCAATATATGGTAATAAAGCCATATAACGAGCGTTTTTAATTGCTCTAGCTAATTGTCTTTGACTCTTAGCACATGTTCCAGTTAATCTACGTGGAGAAATTCTTCCACTTGGACTAATGAACTTTTTAAGTAACTCAACATCTTTATAATCGATATGGGTTATTTTGTTTTTAGTAAAATAGCAAACTTTCTTTTTCATTCTTTTTTTGACAAATGCCATAACTAAATTCCTCTTTCTTTAATTAAAAAGGTAAATCGTTATCAGTAAACTCACTATTTGAAGTATCAACTAAATCTTGAGAATCATCTGGTTCATCAATTGGTGCACTATCGACAGAAGTAGATTTATTTTCATTTCTACTAGCTGATGCACCTTTACTTTCTAATAATGTAACGGTACTAACGACAACCTCTAAAACACTAGCTTTGGAGCCATCTTTTCTTTCATAACTTCTTTGTTGAAGTCTTCCTTCAACACCAATTAAGCTACCTTTATGGGTATATTTGCTTAAAAAATCAGCTGTTTGTCTCCAAGCTGTGCAAGTAATAAAACTTGTGGTTTTATTACCATTTACGTCTTTAGTTTGATTATCAACCGCAAGAGTAAACGATGTAACACTTAAGCTACTTGTAGTTTTTTTGACTTCTACATCTCTTGTTAAACGACCAACTAAAACAACGCTATTAATCATAAATTCATCCTCCTATTGATTATCAACAGTAAATAAGTATCTTAATACAGAACTATTGATTTTAGAAAGACGATCAAATTCTTTAACTGGTTGAACATCGTTCATTTCAAGTTTTAAAACGACATAATATCCTTTTTTCTCACCTTTAATAGGATAAGCTAAATCTCTTAAACCTAAAGTTTCGTCGGTTTTATTGACTTTAGCGCCTAACTTAGTAAGTAAAGAATTAAGTTTTGCAATTTCAGCTTTTTTAGCTTCATCGTCTAAACTTGATTTGAGAATGTACATTAATTCGTACTTTTTCATATCTATTACCTCCCTTTGGACATTCTGGTTATCAGTATTTCATGATAACAGAGAAGAACGCAACAATGCGCTTAATAATTTTATATAAAAGCACAATAAATGTAAAGAATAAAAAATTTGAACCTCTTTATATAATTATATGTGGGGAATTTTAAAATTTTACGAAAAATTTGTAATTTTATATAAATTTTATTTTTTATTGTTCATCTTTCATGGTTGGGAACAATATAACTTCACGAATGTTTTCTTGATTTGTTAAAAACATTGTAAGTCTATCAATACCCATTCCAATTCCTCCAGTTGGAGGCATACCATAGTCAAGAGCATTTAAGAAATCTAAATCCATTTCATTAGCTTCATCATCCCCTCTTGCTTTTGCTGCAAGTTGAGCTTCAAATCTCTCTTTTTGATCTTTTGGATCATTCAATTCAGTATAAGCATTAGCAAGTTCTGTGCCATTAACGTAAAGTTCGAATCTTTGAGTAAATCTAGGATCCTTACATTTTTTAGTTAAAGGACTTGTCTCGATTGGATGCTCATAAACAAATGTTGGTTGAATTAATTCGCTTTCACAATATTCATCAAATAAAGCATTTAAGAAATAACCTGGACTGTTCCAATGTTTTTCAATTTTAATGCCTTTTTCTTTACAAAATTTAACTAAATCTTCAACTTTGAGATCTCCCCTAAAATCAAGACCAGTTTTTTCTTTAACAGCATCAACCATTGATAACCACTTAAATTCTGGCCCAAAATCAAGAACTTTATCACCATAAGGAACTTTTGTTGTACCGCAAACATCTAAACAACAATTTCTAAGTAAACCTTCCCAAAGATCACCCATACCTTTTAAGTCTGAATAAGCTTCATAAAGTTCAATAGTTGTAAATTCAGGATTATGTCTTGCATCCATTCCTTCATTTCTAAAAATACGTCCTATTTCATAAACTTTTTCAAGTCCGCCAACAATTAATTTCTTTAAATTAAGCTCAGTAGCAATTCTTAAATAGAAATCTTTATCTAAGGCATTATGATGAGTAATAAATGGTTTAGCATTTGCTCCACCAAGAATAGGACTTAAAATTGATGTCTCAACTTCAATAAATCCTCTTTCATCTAAATAATGTTGAATTGAACGAATAATTTTAGCTCTTGCGATAGCAACTTTACGGCTTTCTTCATTCATAATCAAATCAAGATATCTATGTCTCGATCTTTCTTCAATATCTTGTAAACCATGGAATTTTTCAGGTAAAACTTTTAAGGATTTAGTTAAAAATGTGTATTTTTCTACACGAATTGTTGGTTCGCCAGTTCTTGTTAACATCATTCTTCCATAAACACCAACTAAATCACCAATATCGCTAGTTTTAAATACTTCATAACTTTCTTTACCAACGGTATCTATAGAAATATAGCATTGCATTCTTCCTTCTCTATCTAAAATATTAAAGAAACTTGCTTTGCCCATTTTTCTAATTTGCATTATTCTACCAGCAATAGTTACATAAACATGATTAGCTTCTAATTCTTCATTAGTTTTGTCTTTTATTTTTTCTCTGCAACTTTTTGTTGAATCTGAACGATCAAATCTTTCTCCATATGGATCAACACCTAATTCCTTTAATTTTTCTAATTTTTGAATTCTTACCAATTCTTGGTCATTTAATTTTTCATCCATTTTTATAACCTCGCTCAATTATTATACATAAAAATAAGCATATTTCTTATTCTTTATTAATATATTTATTGCAAATTGAATAAATATCTTGTTCTTTTTGAATAGTTGACGCTAATTCAATCCTCAGTTGTTTAGTATTTGGTATCTTAAGAAAAAACTTTGGTGCAATACCTCTTAAAAGAGAAACTGCTCTTTTTTCTCCATATTCATTAACAAGATTACTTACGTACTCTTTTAAATATTTATATTGTCTATTGATATCTAAAGTTTCATTATATTCTTCATTATTTAAGGCTTTATTAATATTTAAAACAAGTTCAGGATTACCAACGGCACCTCTTGCAACCATTACAGCATCTGCTCTTGTTATTTTTAGGGCATTTAAAGCATCTTGAACTGAAAAAATATCACCACTTACACAAAAAGGAATTTTAATTAATTTATGAATATTTTTTAAAGCTTCATAATTTGCTTTACCACTATATGCTTGGCTTCTAGTTCTTGCGTGAATTGCAATAAATTTAACACCAGCTTTTTCTAATGTTTTAACCGTTTCCTCAACGTTAACTTTATCAAAACCAAGTCTAATTTTACAACTTACAGGCTTTTTGCTATTTTTTACAACATCACTTACCATTTCAAATAATTTATCTTGATCTTTCAACCAATTGCTTCCACCATTATTTCTGATAACTTTATTTACAGGACAAGCTAGATTTAAATCAAGCACATCATATTTCACATTAGTTTTTTTAATTATTTTAATCGCTTCAACTAATTCTTCTTTTTTACCACCAAATATTTGAATAGCTAAAGGTCTATCCGTTCCATCTGTTTTTAAATAGTCCAGTGTTCTTTCGTTTTCATAAATTAATCCACAATCGCTAACCATTTCAGTGTAAGTTAAAGCAGGTTTAAACTGCATCATAAACTTCCTATAACTAAAAGAAGTTATTCCCGCCATTGGGGCGAGAATAACTTTTCCTTTAATTTCAACATCACCGATTTTAAAAGACATATTTTTATTCTTTTTTATCTTGAGCTTCTTCATGCTCAACTTCTTTTTCGGTTTTTTCTTCTTGCTTTAAATCTACTTCATCTTCTTCCTTAATGGTTTTATCAGTTAAGCTTCTAGCAGTTTCGTTTTGTTTTACTGATTCATCAGGCATTTTTCTATTCTTTAAGAGATAATCAATTTCTTCTTCATTAATTGTCTCGTTTTTAAGAAGAGTTTCAGCAATTAATATGACATCATCTTTTCTTCTTGTAAGAATTTCATATGCTTGTTTATGAGCATCTTCAATTATCTTACGAATTTCTTTATCAATCTCTTCAGCAACAGTGCTTGAGAAATTTCTTTGAGCATTAGTATAGTCTCTTCCAAGGAATACACTTCCGGTATTCCTTTCGTATTGAATAGGTCCTAAAGATGACATACCATATTCAACTACCATTGCACGAGCAATTTGAGTTGCTCTTTCAATATCATTACTTGCACCAGTTGTAACGTCTTTAAAGAATATTTCTTCACTAGTTCTACCACCAAGTAATCCGGTAATTTCGGCAATTAATTCATTTTTAGTTAATAAGAATCTATCATCATCTGGTCCCATCAAAACATGTCCACCAGTGTTTCCACGAGGAATAATAGTAATTTTTCTAACTTTATCACTATATGGTAAAGTTAAACCAATAACCGCATGTCCCGCTTCATGATAAGCAACTTCTTTTCTTTCAATTTCATTGAAACATTTAGAAGATTTAGCAGGTCCAGCAAATCTTCTATCAATAGCTTCATCAATATCAGCCATTGTTATAAGTTCTCTATTTCCTCTAACAGCTAAAATAGCAGCTTCATTTAAAATATTTGCAATATCAGCACCGCTAAAGCCAACAGTTCTTTTTGCTAAAGCCTTAAAATCAACACTTGGATCGATCTTTTTACCTTTTGCATGTACATTAAAGATAGCTTCACGGCCTTCTCTATTTGGTAAATTGACAGTGATTTGTCTATCAAATCTACCAGCTCTTAATAAAGCAGGATCTAATACATCAGCTCTATTTGTAGCGGCAATAACAATAATCCCACTATTTTCTTCAAAACCATCAAGTTCAACAAGTAATTGGTTAAGTGTTTGTTCTCTTTCATCGTTTCCACCACCTAAACCAGCACCTCTTTGTCTACCAACAGCATCGATTTCATCAATAAATATTAAGCATGGCGCATTTTGTTTAGCAGTTTTAAATAAGTCTCTAACTCTACCAGCACCAACACCAACAAACATTTCAACGAAATCACTACCAGAAATTGAAAAGAATGGAACATTAGCTTCGCCTGCAACAGCTTTTGCTAACAATGTCTTACCAGTTCCTGGAGGCCCAACAAGTAATACACCTTTTGGTAATTTAGCACCACATTTTGTATATTTCTTAGGTTGTTTTAAATAATCGACAATTTCAATCATTTCGGCTTTTTCTTCATCACATCCAGCAACATCTTTAAATCTCACTTTAGAATTATCAATTCTTCTTGCACGTGATTTATTAAAGTCTAATGCTTGCTTATTTCCACCAGCAGAAGCCATCAAGAATCTAAAGAAGAAAATAGCAATTCCAACAATGACTACAGTAGAAATAATAGTTGGTAACCAACTTAAGAAAATATTTTCCGTATATGGATATTCATTGTAATATTTTTGATATTCATTTGGGTTGTTTTTTAAAACTTGAGCATAAATTGCTTCTCTTATACTAGCTTTTCCATCAAAAGCTGAACCATTTGAAGGAACACTAAAATAAGTTTGCTCTGGAATAGTTACTGTATAATATTCGTTATTATTAGTTTCAGTATTCTTAACACTTAAATTAAGAACAACACGGTCATTATTTGTAATAACTTCAGCACCAAAAACTTCATAAGCATCATCGTCGTTATAAGCAAGCTTATAAAGTGAACCTGTGCTTATAGCTGAATATTTATTACTTAAATTTGTAATAATACTATAAATAATGGCGCCACTAAAAACAGCAATAATAAGGTAAATAAGGAACGTCATCCAACTAGATCTTTTTCTATTGTTCATTTACGTTTTGTCTCCTTTCACAAGTAGTAATATTTTATAATAGATAATTTTTTTAATAAAGCAATAAACATTTTATTTTATAAAATGATTTAAATCAAAAATAAGTGGTCCTTCATTTTTAATTGAGCTTTGTTCTTGATAATGTGGAACATATATCAATTCGTTATTTTTATTATATATTCCTGGCCATAGTTTTCTATAAATAAAAGGTACTTTCCAATCAATAAAGCAACGACCAATTTTTTTCTTTACACCATTTTGTAATTTAAATACTTCGTTTGTTTTTAAACCATTTTTTAAATATACTCCTTCTTCAATAATTTTTTCATACATTTTAGATTTTGAATTAAGTTTAAAAATAGAATTATCCAAATCTTTTAAGGTATATTTGTAATCATTAATTAACAATTCATAAATATTAACGTAACCATAATCTATAGTTAAATATACATTATTTTTAAGTTCTTTGTGCCAATTAATATCTTTCTTTAGAATTTTTTTAAATTCATTTACAAATTTCTTAGAAATTGGATAATAAATCTCTTTTAATTCTAAGACACGTATTAATAATAATTGCAAATCATCATCGTTTAGGTTAGATATTGTTTTCTTAAAAAAACCACAATCTTCTTCAATGAATTTTGAAATTTCAGTTATTTTCTTTTTTAATTCCTCATTTAATACTTTAATCTCATCTAATATTAATTTGCGTTTTAATTCACTCATTTTACTTACTAGATTTTTTCTAATTTCATTTCTTTCGTAACTTGTATCAAAATTAGATAAATCAATGCCATAATGAACTTTGTTTTCATCACAATATTTAAGTAAGTCGCTTTTTTTATATTTTAATAAAGGCCTAACAATATTTACATCTTTATAATTTGAAACTTCTTTTAATCCATAATATGAAACAATATTTTTTCTTTTAAGTTGTAAACAAAATGTTTCAATTAAATCATCTTCGTTATGCGCAATTAAAACGTCTTTAATATTTAGTTTTTTACCAAGACTAGAAAAATAATCATATCTTACATTTCTTGCCCACCCTTCTTCATTTACGCCACTAGGCATATATACATCTATTATATGTAGGGGAATTTTAAAATTTTTACAAATTTTTTTCATATCCTCCATTTCTTTTGGTTCTTCTTCTCTTAAGTGGTAGTTAACATGAGCAATTTCAAAGTTATAACCACCTTTTAAAAGTAAATCAAAAAGACACATAGAATCAGGCCCATATGAACATGCAAGTAGATATTTTTTATCTTTAGAAAGTTTTAAATTAATTTTCATCTTTTTCTTCAATAATTTTATCTTCAACAATTTTATATAAAGAAGAAGCGTCAACTTTTTTACAATAATCAACAATATTTAAAACTTCAACTTTTAACTCATGCCTTCCAAGTGGCAATATTAAAATATCACCAACATTAACTTCACTTGATGGCTTAGCAACTTTATTACTAATTTTAAATATTCCTCTTTCGAGGAGCTCCTTAGCTATTGTTCTTCTTTTAATCAATCGCGTTAATTTTAAATACTTATCAATCCTCATGTTTACTTTCAGCTTTCAATGTTATTTTATATAAATTATCAATAATTTCAAAAATTTTTAACAACAAATCGACCCAATTATCTCTCTTTTTAAGAGAAATATTAATTTCTTTATTAATATAGGACACATTTATGCTTTTTAAATAGATTACTAATGCAGTAAATAAAGAAGAACCAATTCCCTCTAAATCACTGAATTTAGTAGATAAAATTAAATTTACATGGTCTTGATATTCTTCAAGATCTTTAAATTCTTCAAAATCTAAATACATATCAATCTTTCTTTTTAAATAAAGAAGTTTCATAGATTCTGGAATTGGACCATATATATCACGAATTTCGTTTTCATTAGCCTTCAACTCTTCAAAATTTTTACAATGAAGAATTTTTTGATAAACTTCAACTTTTTCTTTATCAATTATGTAACTTGATGGAATATATGCATCTATTCCTAAATCTTTATGAATTTTAATGCTTTCAGCTTTTTTAATTCCAGTTTTCTTTTCTTCAATAGTTTCGTTAAGAAGTTTAATATACATATCTACACCAACTACATCAATAAAACCAGCTTGTTCGGGACCTAAAATATCACCGGCGCCACGAATTAATAAATCTCTTTGAGCAATTTTATAACCACTTCCTAAAGCTGTTAAGTCTTGAATGGCTTCGAGACGTTTTTGTCCATCTTCATTTATAACTTTATTTTTATTAATCATTAAATAAGCAAAAGCCATCCTATCGCCTCTTCCAACACGTCCTTTAATTTGATAAAGTTGAGCAAGTCCAAAAGAATTAGCATTTTCAACTAAAATTAAGTTCGCATTTTCAACATCAATTCCATTTTCAATAATAGAAGTTGCTAAAAGAAGGTCAATTCGTCCATCATAAAAATCTTGCATCGTTGAGTTTATATCTTCTTTATTCATCTTACCATGAACAATACCTATACGACATTCAGGAACTAAAGATTGTAATTTTTCACACGTGTTATAAATACTAAGAATGTCGTTATGAATATAAAATATTTGACCATGCCTTGATAATTCTCTTTTAATCAATTCTCTAACAACACTTTCATCATATGGTATTACATATGTTTGTATTGCAATTCGCTCTTTTGGCGGAGTAGAAATTGTTGAAACTTGTTTTAAACCAACAAGGGAAGATTGTAATGTTCTAGGAATTGGTGTGGCAGATAAAGTCAAAACATCAATATTTTTACTTTTCTCTTTTATTTTTTCTTTTTGTTCAACACCAAATCTTTGCTCTTCATCGATTATTAATAAGCCAAGATTAGAAATATCTATTTTATTAGATAAAACTTTATGTGTTCCTATTAATAAATCAACTTTCTTAAGTTTTATATCGTTTTCAATTTTCTTTGCTTCTTGAGGGGTAGTCATTCTTGAATAAAGGGCGATATTTACCTTAAAATTAGCAAATCTTTTAAGTGCAACATCATAGTGTTGTCTTGCTAATAAAGTAGTAGGACATAATAAAATGACCATTTTCCCAGAAAGAATTACTCTAAATGCCGCCCTAAAAGCAATTTCGGTTTTACCAAATCCAACATCACCACACAATAGACGATCCATTGGCGTTTCGCTTGATAAATCTTTATAAATTTCTTTTAAAGATTTTTCTTGGTCTTTTGTTAATTCATATTCAAAATCATTAGAAAAAGCTGTTTCGAGTTCTTTATCTCCTTTATAAGCAATACCTTTAATTTTTGCTCTTTCGCTATAAAGTTCCATTAATCTTTCAGCAAGGTCGTTTATTCTTTCTTTAATCTTCTTTTTAGTAGCTTCCCATTTATTACTATATAACTTATTTAATTTTGGAGTATAACCATCCTTACCTATATATTTTCTTATCATATTAAATTGATAAAGTGGAAGATATAAAACATCTGTTCCACCATATTGAATTTGAATATAATCAGAATGTTTACCATTTAATTCTAAAGTTGTAATCTGAACAAATTTTCCAATACCATATTTTTCATGAACAACATAGTCGCCCGGCTCTAAATCTTGATAACTTCCTAAAATAATTCCTTCTTTAAATTTAGATGTATATGTTGAAACGTGTCTTCGATATCCAAAAAGTTCTTTACTTGTTAAAACAACTATCTTTTTAGTTTTGAACTCAAATCCTTTAGGAAAAGAATTAATTGAAAGTGTTACATCCTTACTTTCATCTATCAAAAATTCCTTAGAAAGAGAATAACTATATTTAAGAATATCTAACGATGATTTTATTTTATTTACCTGTTCTTTATTTTCTAAAAGACAAAGAATTTTATAACCATTTTTAAGATACATTTCAAATAAACGCCCAATATCAATGTCTTTTCCATTTATAGATAAATTCGTAGATAAATCAACATTAATGGAGTTTGCATGAGTATAAAATGTATTGAGATTAAACTCATTTTTAAAATTATAAAAAACATTAGCTTTTTCGTTAAAATAAGTGAGTTTTGATATAGTTTTTCCAGTTTTATGGAGTTCATTTAAAAATTCAAGACCTTCATTAAATAGATTACTTTTTGCAGTATAAAATTGATCTTCATTATCAACAATTATTTCATAATCGTTTGTTAAATATTCTAAAATGTTGCTTTTAGAGTTGCTAATAAAGCCAAAATATTTATATATTTTCGTCGTTATATTATTGTTTAAAATATCTTGAATATCTTCTTCGGTTTGACTTTTTAGTTCATTATATGTTTCATAACTAAATTCATTTTCTTCTTTATTTAATTCATCTTCAATTTTTTTAATGCCTTCTTGTTTTTCTTCTTCTGAAAATAAAATAAGATTTGCTGGTAAAATTAACGCTTCTTTAATTTCTTCGAAAGATGTTTGTGTCCCAATAGAAAAAAATCTAATGCTTTCAATTTCATTATCGAAAAATTCAATACGTATTGGGTTATCATAGTTTAAAGAAAAAACATCTACGATATCGCCTCTAATTGAAAATTGTAAAGATTGATCAATTTTTTGAACTCTAAGATAACCAATTTCAGCAAGTTTCTTTTTTAATAAATCAAAATCGTAAGTTTCACCAACTTTAAGTTTTAAACAAGAAGAACTAAATCTTTCTTTTGATGGATAGAATTTATAAAGAGATGATGGTGAAAAAATAATTATCTTATGTTTTGCAAATAAAAGACTATATAAACCATAAATTTGTTGTGATAATAACTCTTTTGATTCACTTAGATATTCGACTCTTAAAAGTTCGTCACTTGGAATTGTGATAATATTCTCACTTTTAATAAAGGTTGTTAAAGAATTAAAAATTTCATTAACCTCAAAATTATTTGGGCAATAAATTAAAATATTATCCTTAGTTTCATTAAATCTTTTTAAAGCTAAAAATGTCGTTCCAATAAGCGGATCCACGACAAAATTCCCTACATTTTCTTTTGTAGGGGTGTATTTAAATTCTGATATAGCTAAATTTTTTAAATCTATCAACAATAATTACTCCTTATTTATTATATAAAGACATAGCTTTTGGAACACCTTCTTTTATCGCAGTTTTTATAGCTTCAATTGCTCGTTTTTCTGCTTCTAAAATTAGGCCACTTTCTTCCTTTGAAGGTTTTCCAAGAACATAATCGATGGTATTAAAAGTAGGTTTACCTGTACCAATTCTAACATGAATAAATTTGTCAGTTCCTAAACAACTTATAATCGATTTTATGCCATTATGTCCGCCACTACTTCCATTTTCTTTCATCTTCATTACGCCAGGATTAAAATCCATATCATCATATACAATATAGATATCTTTTGGATCAATTTTATAATATTGAGCACAATCTAAAACAGCTTCACCTGATAAATTCATAAATGTTTGAGGTTTTAAAAGAATTAAATCTTCTCCCATATATTTAGTTTTAACAAATAAACTTTTAAAATCCTCTTTTTCAATAGAAAGACCTAAAGAATCCGCAAATGCATCCAAAACATCGAACCCCACATTATGTCTTGTGTGTTCATATTTTTTACCAGGATTTCCTAAACCAACTATCATTTTCATACTTGATAATAATACATTTTCATACAAAAAATATAAAGAGATAGATAGAAAAATAACATAAAAATTTATTTATTTTTTTATTGACTAATAAGTCAATAAGTATAAAATATTTTGAGTAAGGAGATAGAATGCCAAGAACAAATATTCAAAACGAAAAAATTAAAGATAGAAGAAAAATGCAAATCATGAAAGCTTCACTTTCTCTATTTTGTGAAAAAAACTACGAGAATGTTTCTATTGATGATATTTGCAAAAAATGTCGAATTTCACATGGTCTTTTTTATCATTATTTTGATTCAAAAGAAGCTATTAAAAAAGCTTTGTATGAAGATGGTAAAGATAAGAAAGAAAAAGCAAGTGTTATATTATCAAATCCGAATATTGTCGGTTTACCTTATATTGAAAAATCTGTAAGTTTATTAATCGATTGCTTAAAAAACGATCCTGCAGCATGTTTCTTTTTATATTCTAATTATTCTAAGTTACTAACATCTATAACTTCATATAAAGATATCAAAAAGAATGTTGCGGATAAACCACTACTAAAGCGTCTCTTAAAAGAAATAAAAGAGGGACAAAAAAGGAGAGAAGTTGCGCCTGGCGAACCTGAAGAGTTCTTACTTATTTATGTATCTTTAATTGTTGGTCTATCTTTTATGAAAATGCGAAACAAATCAAAAGTAAACTTAATTCCAAATGATGATATAGTTATGAATTTATTTACTAGAAAGAAGGGATTTTAATGAAAAAAGTTATTCAAATTTTATTAAAAAAATGGTACATAGTCCTTTTTGTCGCGGCATGTATTATTTTACAAGTTAATCTCCAACTCACTCTTCCTGAAGAAATGGGTTACATTCAAGGTTATATGAACCAATATGCAGTTGGTGGGATTACTAAAGATGCTATGACTCAGTCAATTTTAGAAACTGGCGGATGGATGCTTTTGCTTTCTGCTGGTATATGTATCTGTGCTATAGTTCAAAACTTTTTTGCCTCATGGCTTGGCGCCTTCGTTGGAAAAATCATGAGAGCAGAAGTTTTCTATAAGGTTAATTCATTATCTTTATCAAATTATAATAAATTTGGTACTGCTACTTTAATTACAAGAACAACAAACGATATTGAACAAATTAAAAACCTTATCGCTATGTCAATTCGTACAATGATCATGTCTCCAACATATATTATTGTTGCTCTTGTAAAAATTATTGCTAAAGACGCAAGACTTGCTATAGTTTTAGGTATTTGTGTTCCTATTATTTTATTAGGAATCATAATTTTAATGCATTTTGCAACTCCTTTATTTAAGAAACTTCAAGAATCAATAGATAATATTACTATTGTACTTAGAGAAAACTTAACCGGCATTAGAGTTGTAAGAGCTTATAACCAACAAAATACCGAATACAAAAAATTTGATTATGCAAATGAACAAATGACAAAAATCATTATTAAAGTCCAAAGAACAATGAGTTTAGCTGATCCTGTTATTAATATTGTTTTTAATTTATGTTATGTTGGAATCTATGCCCTTGGTTTCTTCTTGTTAGATGGTTTTAAAGTTTCATTAAGCAACATGAATGTTATAAGTGATACTTTAACCAATATTGCGGTTGTTTCTCAATATTCAATGAATATTATGATGTCATTTTTGATGTTTGCTATGTTATTTATTATGATTCCACAAGCAAGTGCATCTAATAAACGTATTAATGAAGTTTTAAATACAATTAGCTCTATTAAAGAAAAAGAGTTAACTAATGAAGAACTTCTTAAGATAAAAGATAATAAAGTTACTGGTGTTCTTGAATTTAAAAACGTTACTTTTACATATCCTGATGCCGAGACTCCAGTTATTTCAAACATCAACTTTAAGACAAAACCTGGTTCAATAACGGCAATAATTGGTTCAACAGGATCTGGTAAATCAAGTATTATTAATTTAATTCCAAGGTTTTATGATGCTACTAGCGGAGATGTTTTGATTGATGGAATTAATGTTAAAGATTATCCACAAAAACTACTTCGTGATAAATTAGGCTTTGTTCCTCAAACTGCCATTTTATTTAAAGGAACAATTAAAGAAAACATTAGATTTGGCAAAAAAGATGCTACTGATGATGAAATTAAAGAAGCCTTAAGTGTTGCTCAAACAGAACATTTCATTAACAAATTGCCAGATAAACTAGATAGTTTTGTTGCTCAAGGTGGCAAAAACTTTTCTGGTGGCCAAAAACAAAGATTAGCAATTGCTAGAGCTTTAGTTAGAAAACCTGAAATTTATGTTTTTGATGATAGTTTTAGTGCTTTAGATTTTAAAACTGATGCAAAACTTCGTGCAGCTTTAAAAGTTTATGCAAAAAATTCATCAATCGTTGTTGTTGCTCAACGTGTTTCATCAATTCTTGATGCTGATAATATCATTGTTTTAAATGATGGTAAAATTGCAGGACAAGGAACGCACACCGAATTATTAAAAACTTGTTCAGTTTATAGAGATATCGTCAAATCACAACTTGATGCTGATGAGATTGAAAAAACTATAAAAATGAATCAAGACGCTATATTGGAAGGAGATAAATAATTATGCCAAGAAGAAATATGAATCCTAACAATAAACCAAAAAATGTAAAACAAACAACTTTAAGGATGATCAAAGATTTTAAGAATGAATTACCACTTATTATCGTAGTTGTTATTCTTTCAATCGCCTCAGCTATTTTAAGCGTTTTATCGCCTGTTTTCTTAAAAGATATCTTAAGCACCGAAAACATGAACAAAATGTTTACTTTAGTTGGCAACGTAGTAAGAATCCAATGGAATATATTCTATGAAAAATTTGGAATAGTTATTGGTATTTATGTATTAAGTGCTCTTCTTCAATGGCTTTCGCAATTTTTATCAGCTTCGATATCTGCAAAATATGCTTATAAAATGAGAGATATGGTAGAACTTAAATTAGATAGATTACCATTATCCTATTTTGATAAAAATGCTTATGGTGATACTCTTTCAATTGGTACTAATGATGTTGATAATATCTCACGTAATTTGCAAACTATAATTACTCAATCATTTACTGGATTAGCTCTTTTTATTGGTTCACTTGTAGCAATGTTTGTCACTAATTGGCAAATCACAATGGTTGCAATTGCTTCTCTTCCATTAACCTTATTATTTGTATTCTTTATTTCTAAATTTAGTGGAAAACAATTTACAAATTATCGTAATGAATTAGGTGTTTTAAATGGTAAAGTCGAAGAAGATTATGCTGGTTATAAAATTATTAAACTATTCAATAAAGAAGAAGATATTGAAAAATCATTCGATATTTCTAATGAAAAAATGTGCAAAGCTGATGGAATTTCGCAATTCCTTTCAGGTTTAATCTTCCCTGCTACATTCTTTATTCAAAACCTTGCTTATGTTGGAATTTCAGTTGTTGGTGGCTTAATAAGTGATGCCGCAACAATGATTACTTTCTTCTTATTTTTGAGATTATTTAACACACCTTTCCAACAACTTGGCCAAATCGCTAGTATTATTCAATCTGTTTTAGCAAGTGGCGAGAGAATTTATGCCTTACTTGATGAAAAAGAAGAAATTCCTGATAAACAAAATAGTATTGATGATGAAAATCAAATTAAGGGCAACTTTAAGTTTGATAATGTATTCTTCCAATACACTAACGATAAGCCATTAATTGAAAATTGGTCACTCAATGTTAATGCGGGCGATACAATTGCTATTGTTGGGCCAACTGGTGCTGGAAAAACAACAATTGTTAATTTAATAATGAGATTCTATGAGATTACTAATGTTAAAACTAAAGCTGACATTCTCAATAAAGAATTATTCATTATGAATGAAATTTCTGACTTATTAAAATTAAAACGTATGTCTCTTAATGATTTAAAATATGATGATACGAAGTCAGTTATAGAAAACACAAAACTCGCAAGAACTAACATCCAAAATTATTACTTAAACGCTTTAAAAAATGCCGACAAATCTTTAGTTGATGATGTTTCATTACAAGCAAAATTAAATTTAATTGTAAACACAATTCCTAATCATTTGAATAATGGCGATATTTTACTAGATGGAGCCTCTATTAGTGATTACACTAGAAGATGCTTAAGAGGTTCAATCGGTATGGTTTTACAAGATACTTGGTTATTTAAGGGCTCAATAAGAGATAACCTTCTTTATGGAGATCAAAACGCTACTGATGAAGAAATTAAAAAAGCTTGTGAAGAAGCTCACATTGCTCACTTTATAGATACTCTTCCAGGTGGATTAGATTATCAATTAAATGAAGATGGAAATAACGTATCTCAAGGACAACGTCAACTTCTTACAATCGCAAGAGCAATTATTAGTAAACCAAAAATATTAATTCTTGATGAAGCAACTTCTTCTGTTGATACAAGGACTGAACAACAAATTCAAGATGCTCTTGTTCACATAATGAAAAATAGAACTTCGTTTGTTATTGCTCACCGTTTATCAACTATTAAAAACGCTAAACTTATAATTGTTATGAAAAAAGGTCACATTGTTGAAACTGGTAATCATAATGAATTATTAGCAAAAAACGGTTTCTATGCTGAGTTATATAATTCACAATTCGTAGGTGCAAATCCAATGGCAAAAGGAAATGAAAAAGAGGATAGTTAATATCCTCTTTTTTTAAATTTCAATATAGGTTCTTAGTTATTTTTTCATTATTCGTTTTCAATAGCTTCAACTTGTAAGTCATGTAATTTTTTATAAACACCTTTAAGTTTTGGATAAATTTTCTTATAAATTGAATTATATAATACTTTATATTCCTTTTCAGATTCCTTATTAGGAATGAATTTTGTTTTATATCTTACCATTGCATCTTTAGCTTCTTGTGGTGTTTTAAAAATTCCTAAACTAATAAATTGTGACATTGCACAACCTAAAGATGATGATTCATATGTTTCGCCCTTTAATACCGTAACACCAAAAATATCTGCGGTAATTTGACAAATTGCATCAGACTTTGAACCACCACCACTAACAGTTATATATTTTATTGGTGTATGGGTTCTTTTTTTAATTGAATTAAGACCTTCTTTTAACGCAAAAGCAATACCTTCAATAATCGCTCTATAAACATGATATTTAGTGTGTACATCATAGAAGCCAATTATTGCTCCTTTTGCTAATGGTCTAGATAATCCTGGTCCCCAATATGGTTGTAATACTAAACCATCGCAACCAGGTTTAATTGACATAAGTTTTTTATTTAAAATTTCTTCAACCGCCATGTTTTCAATATTTGCTTCAATAGATTGTTTTTCAGCAAATTCTTCGGAAAACCATTTAATCATCCAATATCCTCTATAGATTTGAACTTCACCACTATAGTAACCAGGATAACACGTTAAATAAGCTGGTAAAAATGGTTCTGGTTCAAAATATTTTTTACTAACAACTGCTATAGAAGAAGCTGTTCCATAAGATATATGGGCGTATGATTTATCAATTGCTCCACACCCTAATGCTTCGCAACTCTTATCATAACCTGTTGTAATATACTTTAACCCTTCAGGAAGACCAGTTCTTTTACTTCCTTCTTCACTCACTGCCCCTATTACCTCGCCTACTTTTGCTGCTAAAGGAACCATTGATGGATCAACTCCATATATACAACCTTTTGGAGCATTTTTACTATAATTTTTACCAGTTTTAAAATTAACTGGGAAATGTCCTATCATATTACTTGCTGAATCTTTTAAAACGCCAATTAAAAGGTAGTTTAAATACAAATTCATTGGAACATAATATTTAACCTTTTTCCAAATTTCAGGTTCATTTTCTTGAACCCATAATGCTGGCGTTCTCTTTCTATTTAGAATAATTGTATTTTTCATTCCAACAAGAAGAAAAGCAACACTATAAACCCATGGAATTTTTCTTTCAAGTTTTGCTTGCCTTTGATCAAGCCATATTATAGATGGTCTTATAGGCTTAATATTTTCATCTAAAAACACAACCGAATCTCTAAAACAAGTAGAAGAAATAGAAATACATTGTTTTAATAGTTTTTCATTTTTACTTGCTAGTCTCTTAGTGGCTTTTGCCATACATTCAAAATAATAATTTGGATCTTGCTCACAATATCCAGGTTTTGGTGAAAAATAAGGTGGGCTATATTTTTCTTGTTCTAAAGCAAGAAATTTTCCCTTATCATCGATAATTGAAACTCTTACACTTTGTGTCCCATAATCTATAGAAACAACATAATTTTTATTTTTTTTCATGTAAATATTTTAGTTAAAAACTTAAAAAAATAAAATATTTTTATACCATTATAATTGTTTAATTTTATAATTTGTGCTTTTAGAAGAAGAAATCGTTATTTTTTTGTTTCTATTCATGATTTTTTTGTAAGAAATAAAATGTAAATTTAATTTAAAATTTCTTCAATAATGACTTAATTTTTATAATGTTTATATAAAGAAAAGTTTATAATAATTTTATGTTGGAGGTATTAAAAATGAGCGAAGAAAAAGTTAAACTCACAAGTGAGATGATTGAAGACTTAATTAAGAACAAGAATTATCAAAAATTACGTGATCTTTTCGAACAATACCCTGAAATTGATATTGCTGACGCTTGTGATAATATTGAAGATAAATCACAACTTATAACCATATTTAGAGTTGTTAAAAGTGAATTTACAGCTGAATTATTCCATTGTTTAAATCCTGAAACTCAAGAAATAATTGTTAAATTAATGACTGATAAAGATGTCACTACTCTTCTTGATGCATCAAAAAACGATGATATTGTAGATTTTTTGGAAGATATGCCAGCTAACTTAGTTTCTAAAATTTTAAAGAATACTCCAAAAGAAGATAGAGAAACCATTAATAAATTACTTAATTATAAAGAAGGAACTGCTGGTTCAATCATGACTACAGAATTTCTTGAATTTTTAGATACTTTAACAGTTAAAGAAGCAATTGATAAAATTAGAGAGATTGGAAAAGATGCTGAAACTATTTATACAATTTTCGTTAAAGACAATAAAAGAAACTTTAAAGGAACAGTAGACTTAGATGATTTGATCTTTGCTAAACCAGAGGAAACACTAGAAAGTATAATGAATATCGATTTTGTTACAGTTGGTGTAAATACTGATCAAGAAGAAGTTGCTGAGCTTGTTAGAAGATATGATTTAAATGCAATTGCGGTTCTAAATGATGATAAACGTTTAGTTGGTATTATAACCGTAGATGATATCGTTGATATTATTCAACAAGAAGCGAACGAAGATATGTCTTTACAAGCAGGTATTAATCCTCTTGAAGATAGTTATAAAAACACTGGCGTATTAAAAATGGCCAAAAAGTGTATTCCATGGTTAGCTTTTTTATTAGTTATTGATGTTTTTTCTTCTATAGTTATATCGAATTTCCAAACATCAATTGCAAAAGTTGCAGTTTTAAGTGCATTTATTCCTACTATTATGGATACCGGTGGTAATGCAGGTAGCCAAACATCAAGTGTTATGGTTCGTTCAATTGCTTTGAATGAATTTAAAAATAAAGACTTCTTAAAAGTAATGTGGAAGGAATTTAGAATTTCTTTATTAGTTGCCTTTATTACATCAGTTATTGGTTGGTGCTGGTTTATGATTGAAATGTACGTTGGCCTTATCCAATATAGTGGCCCAGCTGGAGCAGAACATGTTGGTTTTGATTTATTTGTTGCAAGATCTGGCATTGCTTTACTAGTTGCAAGCACATTATTCTTAACAATTTTGATTTCAAAATTTTTTGGTTTAATATTGCCTTGGATTGCAAAATTAATTAAGAAAGACCCTGCTATGATGAGTGGTCCATTAATTACCTCCGTCGTTGATGTTTCAAGTTTATTAATTTATTTTGGAGTCTTCGAACTTATTCAACAAATATTCCACGTTCCTTTCTAAATAATAAATTTCTTTATAAAATGATAGCGCATACTTTTAATATCTATATTAAAATATGCGCTTTTTTGATATAATCTTTATGCGTTGAAAAACAACTGCCAATTAAGGAGGAAAAGTTTAATGGCAAAAGAAAAACAATATGTATTTCCTTTCGATAAGGCCTATGGATTAGGCAAAAATCTTCTCGGAGGAAAAGGTAATGGTCTTGCCGAAATGACACACGCTGGTGTTCCAATTCCACCAGGATTCACAATTTCGACTGAAGCTTGTACCCTTTATTATGAAAATGGCAAGAAAATGCCAGATTGGTTACTTAAACAAGTAGATGAAGGTGTTCAAAATATCGAAAAAGAAACAGGAAAGACCTTTGGTGGAAGAAATGGAAATCCATTACTTGTATCTGTTCGTAGCGGCGCTCGTGTCTCTATGCCAGGTATGATGGATACTATTTTAAACTTAGGTTTAAATGATGAAACTGTCGAGTTACTTGCAAAAGTTTCAAATAACGAAAGATTTGCTTACGATTCATATCGTAGATTTATCTTAATGTTCACAAATATTGCAAAAGGTTATCCAAGAACTGAAATGGATAAAATGCTTGATAAGATTAAAGAAGAAAATGGATATAAACTCGATACTGAAGTTACAGCTGATCAACTTAAAGGTTTAGTTAAAGAATATAAGAAATATTATAAAGAACACTTTAGTGAAGATTTCCCAAGTGATCCATTAGTTCAATTACATGAAGCTGTTACTGCTGTCTTTAGATCATGGGATAACCCAAGAGCTAACGTTTATAGAGCTATGAATGGTATTCCATATGAATGGGGTACTGCTGTTAACGTTCAAACCATGGTTTTCGGTAACTTAGGCGAAACATCTGGAACTGGTGTCGCATTCTCACGTGATCCAGGAACAGGTGAAAACAAGATCTATGCTGAATTCTTACCAAATGCTCAAGGTGAAGACGTTGTCGCTGGTGTTCGTACTCCACTCCACATTAGTGAATTACAAGCTAGAATGCCAGATGTTTATAACCAATTTATGGTAACCATCAAAAAGATGGAAAACTATTTCAAAGATATGCAAGATATGGAATATACCGTTGAAAATGGTAAACTCTATTTCTTACAAACCCGTAATGGTAAAAGAACAGCTGCTGCTGCTGTCAAAATTGCATGCGATTTAGTTGATGAAGGTTTAATCGATGAGAAAGAAGCTTGCTTACGTGTTGAACCAAAACAATTAAACGATTTATTACACCCAACATTTGATCCAGCAGAATTAAAGAAACAAACTCCAATTTTAAAAGGTCTCCCAGCATCACCTGGTGCAGGAACTGGTCATTTAGTCTTCACTGCTGAAGAAGCAAAAGCTGAAAAAGAAGCAGGAAGACCAGTAGTTTTAGCTCGTGCCGAAACTTCTCCAGAAGATATCATCGGTATGGTTAACGCTGAAGCTATTTTAACCGCTCGTGGTGGTATGACCTCACACGCCGCAGTCGTTGCTCGTTCAATGGGTAAATGCTGTGTCGCTGGTGCAACTGAAGCTGTTATTGATGAAGAAAAGAAGACTTTAACTATTGGCGATAAAGTTTACACTGAAAAAGACGTTGTTAGTGTAAATGGTTCAACTGGTGAAGTTTATGCCGGCGCCGTTAAGATGGTTCCAGCTTCATTAAGTGGTGACTTTGGTCGTATTATGGCTTGGGCTGATAAGTATAGAAGACTCAAGATTAGAGCAAACTGTAACTCACCATTAGATGCTGAAAATGCTAGAAAATTTGGTAGTGAAGGTATTGGTCTTTGTAGAACAGAACGTATGTTCTTCGGTGTCGATCGTATTTTAAATATGAGAAGTATGATTTTAAGTGATACCACTGAACAACGTGTTGCTGCTCTTGAAAGATTAAGACCATATCAAGTCCAAGACTTCTATGAAATGTATATGTCAGCACCAAATGAAAATGTTTGTATTCGTTTACTTGATCCACCTCTACACGAATTTTTACCAGATATTCATGATGAACAAAATATTAAAGATATCGCTGAAAAATTACATGTAAGTGAATCTAAGGTTAAAGATAGAATCACACAATTACATCAAGCTAACCCAATGATGGGCTTCCGTGGTGTCAGATTATGTGTTGAATATCCAGAAATTTATAGAATGCAAGCTACTGCTATTATTCAAGCAGCTTTAAAAGCCAGTAAAGATTTAGGATATGATGTCGAACCAGAAATCATGATTCCATTAGCTGGTGAACTTAAAGAATTCAAGTATGCAAAGAATGTCGTTGTTGAAGCTGTCGAAGAAGAAATGAAGAAACAAGGACATACCTTAAAATACGAAGTTGGTACAATGATTGAAATTCCACGTGCTTGCTTACAAGCTGGAAACATTGCTAAGGAAGCTAAATTCTTCAGCTTTGGCACAAACGATTTAACTCAATTAACTCTCGGTTTCTCAAGAGATGATTGCAACCAATTCTTACCAGTTTATCAAGAGAAGAAGATCTATGAATTCGATCCATTCCAAACCATTGATAAAGAAGGTGTTGGTGAATTAGTTAAAATTGCTGTTGAAAGAGGTAGAGCTACAAATAAAGATTTAACAGTCGGTGTTTGTGGTGAAACTGGTGGCGATCCTATCAGTATTGATTTCTACAATAGAGCTGGTTTAACTTATGTTTCATGCTCTCCATTTAGAGTCCCAATCGCAAGATTAGCAGCTGCTCAATCAGAAATTCAAGTTCAAAGAGAAAAAGAACTTAAAAAATAGTTAAATAAAAAAATAAACCTTCGCTTTATTAAAAGCGAAGGTTTTTTTAATCTTTATGAAACTTAGTTAGTTCAACCTCGTATTCTTCTGGTTTCATATATAGTTCTTTAAATGTTTTCTTTGCTAATTTTTTATTTTTAGTAAGAGCAATAATTGAACTACCACCACCAGTCATGAATACTGCGTCAAATCCTCTTGAAGTTAAGTCTTTTTTAATTTCTTCGATTTTTGGGACAATATAATATCCAGGTTCTTCTAAACTATTACCAATATCTTTAATAAAACTATTATCATCTTTTTTTAAGTCTTCAAATACTTTATCAACATCGAAGTGTTTTGGTTTTTTCATTTGATCATACTCATTATAAATTCTTGTTGTAGAAATTCCTTCTAATGGTTTACAAATCAAAACATGATAATCGTAAATTGAATCATTAATGTCATCTAAAAATTTAATTTTATTACCTATTCCTGAAACATAAGCAGGTTTGTTAAATATCATAAAAGGAACGTCAGCACCTATACGAGTTGCAACATCAATTAATTCTTGTTTAGTAATATCAAGTTTTAATAATTTAATAATTGCTCTTAAAACCGCTGCAGCATCAGCGCTCCCACCACCAAGTCCAGACTGTAAAAATATATTTTTATGTATTGAAACATCAAATCTCTCTTTAAAACCCCATGTTTCTCGGGCAATTTGTATTGCCTTGTGACATAAATTATATTTTGAAATTCCAACTTTAAAATTATCACAAACAATAAAATCGTCACCATTTAAATTATCGATTGTATCAATAATAATAGAATCGTGTAATTCTAATGGCAACATAATACTTTTAATGTCGTGATATCCATCAGTCCTTTTATCAATTACATCAAGGACTATATTTATTTTTGCATAAGCTTTTTCTATCATATCTAATTATTATAATTTTATTATTTCCAGTTTCAATAGTTCGTTTGTTAGATGTATAAAATCTTCTAAATTAAGACTTTCAGCACGCGCATTATATTGAATACCTAAATTATCTAATATTAAATAAGTTTTATCTTTATTTTTAACTAAACTATTTAAATTATTAAAAATAGTTTTTCTTCTATTCAAAAACATCGCTCTAGTACATACTAAAAGTGGTTTAATAAAACTAAACTCAACATTTTTTCTTTTTAATGAAATTACAACTGAGTCAACTTGTGGCATTGGAAAAAAACTTGTCCTTGAAACATTCATATTTTTAACAATTTCAAATGCATAATCTAAAACTATATTCAAAGCGTTATAATCTTTATTGCCTTTTTTTGCAGTTATCCTTTCATAAGCTTCTTTTTGTATCATAAAAACAGCTTTATCAAGTTTACTAAAATTTAAAGCAACATAAAGTAAAATATCACTTGTAATATAATAAGGAAGATTTCCAATTACTTTATTTGCATTAAAATCCTTATATTTAAGAATATTATTTTTAATAATTTTTATATTTTTATTCTCACCATAAGATCTATTCAAAAAATCAACAAACTTAGCATCATATTCCACTACAGTATAATTTTTTGCTTTTTTAATTAGGTCGTCAGTTAAAGATCCAAGACCTGGACCAATTTCTAATAATACATCTTCGTCTTTTAAATCTATTAATTCTACAATTTCTTCAATTATTTTTTTATTAACTAAAAAATTTTGACCTAATTCTTTTTTGGCATGTGAATTTTCTAATTGAAAATAATCTTTGATTTCATCTTTTGTTAACATATATTTATTTTACTTCTTTTATAACTCTTTCTAAATCTTCTTTTGTTAAATTTAATGAATTTAATTTCATTAATAAAACTTTGCTATTTGAAAACCCAATATTTAAATAATCACAAACTTTTTTTCTCAGTTCTTTTGAATTATTATTACCACTTAAACCAAGTTCTATTAAGTCATAATTTCTAAAATTATTGCTTTTTTTAGAATAAGTAATTACGTTTTTTAAGGCATTTGTAACTTCTTCCTTTGTTGATTCAGCTACACCAACTTTATGATGTTTTATGGAACATTCTTTTCTTACAAACGCTTCTTTAATATTTGGTATTTCTCTTCTTATTTTTGATCTTATTTGTAAACCTGGATAATCTGGATCAGTTAACACAATAATTCCACGTTCTGCATTAGCTTTTTTTAAAAAATCAATGTCGTCTTTATCTATTGCGCTTCCACCAACTTGATAAAAATCTGCATTTAAAAATGATGACAAAAAATCAATGTCTGTCTTTCCTTCAACTACAATTAATTCTTTAATTTTATCATTCATAATTTTTCACGTGAAAATATATATTCAGCATTTTTAGTTGTTATATCTTCTAATTTGTTAAGATCAATATTTATCAATTTAGAAGCATATTCAACAGTATCATAAATATACTTAGGTTCATTCAATTTACCTCGATGTAATTGTGGTGGTAAATATGGAGCATCAGTTTCAAAAACTATATGATTTAATCCTATATTTTCGAATGTTTTCTTTACATTTAGACTATTTTTATAAGTAAGATTTCCACCAAACCCAAAAACAAAATTTATTTTAGCGAACTCCTTTGCCATTTCATAGCTTCCAGAATAGCAATGAAGAATACTTTTTCTTTTCACGTGGAAACTATTTAGAATATCATATGTGTCTTGAATGGCGTCTCTTGAATGAACAGAAATTGGTAAGTTAAATTCATTTGCTAATTCTATTTGTTTTATAAACATTTCCTTTTGAATCTTTTTAACTTCATCTGTTTTTTCATAATGGTAATCAAGCCCAATTTCACCAATTGCTCTTACAACAGGATCTTTGCTCAATTCCCTTAAAACATTTATAGTTTCATTATTATATTTTTCATATTCAGTTGGCATAATTCCAACTGCTGCAAAAACAATACCTTCATATTTATGCGCTATTTCAATAGCTTTTTTTGAACTTTCAATATCCCAACCAGCACACAAAAACTTGGTAACGCCCTTTTCTTTTGCTTCTTGTAAGTAAAAATCAATATTATTAATTAATTTTTCATCATTTAGATGAATATGAGTATCAAATATCATTTTATTTTCCTAAACAAAACCTTGAAAAAATTTCTTTTGCTATATCAAAATCATGATCTTCACCAGTTAATGATAATGTTTTTAAGCAAGCATCTTGTATACTAACACTTATTAAATCAATTGGCACATTGTTTTTTGCATCATTTAAAGCTTTACTTAAACTATCTTTAATTGATTCAAGAACACCAATTTCTCTAGAATTATTTAAAGATGGGTTAGAATAATTTTCTTTACTCAAACCTAATAATTCTATTATCTTATTTTTTAAAGGATTAATATCGTTATTTAAGGCGCTTATATAAATCCTATCATCTTTATAATCACCTTTTGTTATTAAATCTTTCTTATTAAAAACAATAATATGTTTTTTATTTTTAATTAATTTTAAAATTTCTTCATCTTCTTTATCGAAAGATGTTGAATCAAATACGGCCATAACAATATCAGCATCATCAAGCATTTTTTTACTTTTAATAATGCCTTTCTCTTCAATTATATCGTCACTTTCATGAATTCCTGCTGTATCGTACAAATTAATTGTAATTCCGTTTAAAACAAATTTTCCATCAACAATATCTCTTGTTGTGCCTTTTATGTTTGTAACAATTGCTCTATCTTCACCAAGTAAAGAATTTAAAATACTTGATTTACCAACATTAGGTTTGCCAACAATTGCTATTTTGATACCATCTTTAATTATTTTCCCTTTTTTACCATTAACAATTAAATTTTTAATATATTCAATGTTTTTTGTACAAACTTCATTAATTTTATTAAAGTTAGCATCTTCTATATCAGTATATTCAGGATAATTAATATTAACTTCAATAAGACTTAATAAATCACCAAGAGATTTTTTAATAGGTTCAATAAGTTTACTAGTTTCGCCTTTTAAAGACATCATCGACATTTTTTTACTTTCTTCAGTTTCAGCATTAATTAAGTCGTTTATAGATTCAGCTTGAATTAAATCCATCTTGCCATGTAAATAAGCACGAGATGTAAATTCACCTCTTTCAGCAAGACAAGCACCATTTTTAATAGATAATTCAATAATTTTATTAGTTATTAAAGGGGAACCATGAGAAATTATTTCTACTGAATCTTCGCCTGTAAAAGAATGAGGATTTTTATAAACTAAAAGAACAACTTCATCAACAATATCCTTTTCGTTATATATAAAACCATGTAATATTTTATTTTTTAAAATATCTTCACTTTTTATTTCTTTCGAAAAAAACTTTGAAACAACATTAAAACAATCATCACCTGATAATCTTACGATAGCTAAAGCGCTCCTCATTGGAGGAGTCGCTAATGCAACAATTGTCTCAAACATAGTTTAAAATTTCTTTATTTAGTTTCTTCTTTAACTTCGTTTGTAGAAGTTTCTGAAGCAGTAGTGGTCTCTTTTGCAGCTACATTTTGTGTATTAGCAACATATTTAATAACAATAGCTCTATCTTTTCCATCGCCGACAGACTCAGTTTTAATATTTCTAAAAGTTGATAAAGCATTATGAACTTTTTTACGTTCATCTGGTGTCATTGGATCAAGTTTAACATCGATATGTGTTTTTTGAACTTCACGAGCGGTTTTCTTAGCTAAATATACAACTCTAGAATATTTTTTGTCTTTATATTCACCAATATCTAATAAAATTCTAATTTTCTTCTTAAATTTTGCGCTAACAGCTAATTTAGTTAATTCATTTAAGGCTTGTAATGTTTCGCCATTTCTGCCAATCAACAATGAATTATGATTAGTTTCAATTAAAATCTTAATAATCTCACTTTGATATAAAGATTTAAGGCTAACATCTAAACCTAATTTGTGGATAATATCTTTAATATAATTTTCAGCATATTCTACAACATCACTCATCTCACTGATACTAATAGTAATTTTCTTAGAAAATAATGTTCTTTTTTCCTCTACTACATTGTATAAGAGCGATTCAGCAGGTATATTTAAATCTTTACTCGCCTCTTCAAGAGCAAGTTCTAAGTTTTTAGCAGTGTATAATTTCATATTATTTAACTTCTTTCTTTTTTCTATTCATTATAAGTTGTGTAATTAAGGTTTGAAGAATTGAGAAAATAGCTCCTGCAAACCAATAAACACCCATAGCTGATGGTAATGTAAAGCCCATAATAATAACAACAGCAGTCATAACCCAGCTCATCATCTTCATTTGTTTTTGACTATCACTCTGAGCTTTATTAACGCCTAATTTTGGCATTGCTTTTAAACGTTTTTTATTAATCCATTGAGGAATCATCATAGCAAGAATTTGTGCACCAGACATTAATATAATTAAAACAAGTGCAGTCCACCAACCAGGTAATGCTGGCCAACCAGCACTATTTGTTAATGTAGACCAGATTGTATCACTTAAATATAATCCCAAAACACTATCTCTTGATAAAGAAGCTGCTCCTGTAAGGGCATTCCAAACACAAATAAATAATGGGAATTGAATAATAATTACTAAAATTGATAAGAATGGATGAACTTTATGTTTCTTATATAGAGCCATTTGAGCTTGTGCCATTCTTTGTTTTTCATATTGATTAGTTGTTGAATTTGGATATTTTGCTTGTAATTTAGCAATTTCAGGTTGTAAGAAAGTCATTTTTTGTTGAGAAATTGTTGATGGCAAAGTAACCAACATAAATAATGATCTAACAATTATTGTCATAATTAAGACAGCCCAAATTTGTCCCCAACCATTAAGACCAAAGGAGTGAGATAAAAATTCGACTCCATAACCAATTGGATAAACAAGTAAACCTTCTAAAAATCCGTGTTCTTGGAAAGCTTTTCCCCAATTTTTAAAGAATCCACCTTCACCTTTATTTGTAATATAAACTGTTTCATTTAATGGATCAGTTGAAATATGTCCATATAAATCTTCATCAATTGAAATACAAGTTTTAATTTGTGAAACTTTTTGAGTCAATGTTGTTTCGTAAAGATACAAGAAATCACTATTCATAGCAAAATTTGCACCTTTTTCTTGAATAATTTCGTTATTCCATTTCTTTAAGTAAACAAATGGATCATTTAAATTATCTTCATTATAAAACTTTAAATATCCATATTTAACAAGTAAAGAATTATCTCTACCAATGTTATCTTTTCCACCTTCTAGCATGGTTTTTAATAACTCGCTATTAGAAGTATCTTTTTTATAAGTTAGATATTGATCAAATGAATACCCATATAAAGTTTTGAAAGTTAAATCTTCCTTATTTAAATCTTTATAATTCTTATCATTTACTTTTTTAGCTTGATTTAATGCTAAATCAATAGTTTTTAAATCAATTTCTTCATAAAAACCACTAAATGGAAGGTTAATATACTTAGATGTAGCAGTAGTTTCTAAAGATTGAATAAATGAATTTTTGCTAAAAGTAATATTTAAAGTACTTTTTGCATTACCTTCATCGTCCTTTTCTATGGATGGAATAGATAATGTACAAGGATGGATATAATACATACTTCCATTGCCATCAAAAACTTTTTCTTCACTTATAAAATATGTTTTTTCGCCATTTTCATCTATTGAATAAGCAAAACTTGAATTTTCAGTTATTTTTTCGTATTTATCATCAATTAATGAATTTGCATAAGTAAGTGCGTCGTTTTTTGTATCAAAAAAACTAGTATTCATCGAATCATATCCATATCGATAACTACTAGAATCTTGTTCATTACAAAACGAGTTACAAGCTGTAAGCAAACCTAGAGTAAATGCAATAGCAATTCCCCCAATAATTTTTTTATTTTTATTTATCATACTCGCTCCTAATTTTTGATAGAAGTGTGGTTAATTCTTTTTCGTTTTCTATAAATTGATTAACATCATATCGTTTTGATACTACAACAATTACATCTAATGATTTTGAATAATCACTAACTTTATCAATTATTGTTCTAACTTGTCGTTTTATTTTATTTCTTATTACTGCAATTCCATTTTTCTTAGTAACAAGAAGGCCATAGCGTTCAAAACCGTATTCGTTTTTCCTAAAATAAACTTTAAATAAGTTATCTTTTAAAAAAACATGTTTATTTAATATCTCCTGGAATTCCTGATATTTTTTAACACGGTTAATTTTCTTCATTCAAAAAACTATAAAGAAACTACTAATTGCTTTCTTCCTTTTCTTCTACGAGCAGCTAATACTTTTCTACCAGTACCAGTTGACATTCTAGCTCTGAAACCATGAACTCTCATTTTATGTAATTTACTTGGTTGATATGTTCTTTTCATAATATACTCCTTTTCTTTACAAAGAGGGGAAAGTATTACCCTTCTCTTAACTTACCTTACTCAGTTTTCTTTGATACTTCCTTTCAGTGCTCCAAGTTTAACGTCATATGAGCGGACAAAACTATGCTGATAAATTATATATGTATTTATACATATAAGTCAATTATTCTTTGATTTACTCATAAATATTTTATTTTTCCAAAAAAATTTTAATTCACATTTGTGTCGAAATCGCAAAATTAATTTGGTTGAAAAGTTACTTTTAGTTAGTCTGTATCATAATATTTCTTATGTGAACAAAATCAACAAAAGTTGAAAACTTTTTGACTATTCCACACTTTCAACAGTGTATAAGTTTTCCACATAGTTATCCACATTTTACTAATTTTTTCTATTAAAAATGCCCATAAAATCGTACTTATTTTAATTAAAAATGTGGAAAACTAAAAAATTGTAAGTTTTCTCTTTAATTTTTATGTGGATATGCTATATTATTGATACTAAAAAAAGACAAGTATATGAACACAAATACATTGACACAACTAACATCTTTATGGAGTAAAACATTAGATATACTTTCAAAAAAAATTAATGATGATCGTATATTTAATGCTTTCTTTAAAGACTCATATATTCACTCTATAAATGGAAAAGAAATGATTGTAGCGTGTAATTCAAGCTTAACGTCTACAATTTTACATGATAAATATAAAGATCTCGTTGATAATACGGTTGATGATTTAACTGGTACTAATTTTGAAATAACATTTGTTAATGAAGCTGATTTAAAAAATCAAAACCTTGATAAAATTATTTTAAAAAGTAAACCTAAATTTCTTCAAAATTGTGAAATTTCACCAAATTACACTTTTGATAATTTTGTAGTTGGTTCTTCAAATAAAGAAGCAAGTCAAGCTTGTTTAATAGTTGCATCCAATCCTGGTGATATTTATAATCCTTTATTTATCTATAGCCAATCAGGTTTAGGAAAAACTCATTTGTTGAATGCTATTGGCAATTATATAAAAGAACAAAATTCAACTAAAAAAATATTATATTGTTCGAGTCAAAATTTATTTGAAGAATATCAACAATCCATACATAATCAAGAAGATAGTGATGCTTTTAGAAATTACATTAAAAGTTTTGATGTTTTATTGGTTGATGATATTCAATTTTTTCAAAATAAAAAATCAACAGAAGAATTCTTTTTTAATATTTTTGAACATATGAAAGCCAACAAAAAACAAATTGTTCTTACAAGTGATCGTTCGCCAAGCGAATTACAAGAATTAGATCCTCGTCTTCAAACTAGATTTGCTAGTGGTTTACAAATTTCTATTTTAAAACCAACAACTGATATGTGCGTTGATATTTTAAAAAAGAAAATAATTGGAGCTGATCTTAAACTTTCAATGTTTAGTGATGATGTTATCTTTTTATTAGCTGATAAATTTAAAAATTCAATAAGAGATTTAGAAGGTGCGTTAAATCGTCTAGTATTTTACGCCAATATAAACCATGCCCAATATATAGACTTAAATCTTGCTCTTGATGCTTTACAACCTTTAATTGATATTAGAGATTCAAAATCAAAAGTTAATAGCCAAAAAATTCTAAATATTGTTGGAAGTTATTATAACTTAAGTGTTTCCCAAATAACTGGTAAAATAAAAACCGGTCAAATTGTATATGCAAGACATATTGCAATCTACCTAATAAGAACAATGCTTAATTTGCCACTCAAACAAATTGGTACAATATTCTCAGGTAGAGACCACACAACCATTATGCATAGTTTAGAAAAAGTTAATGAAATGTTGAAAACTGACCAGCAAACAAAAGTCGCAATTAGTGAATTAAAGAAGAGAATTGGTTCATAAATATATAAAAAATCAAAAATTATGAATATTCTAAAAAGTTATCCACACTTTCCACAGCGCTTATTATTATTAATAAATATATAGAAATAAAGGAGAAATTAAATATATGAAATTTACTATTAATAAAGATGAATTTGTTAAATCATTACTAAACATAACTAAAATTATTCAACCTAAAAACATAAATCCAATACTTACTAATGTTAAACTTGTATTAGATAATGTTGGTCTTAATTTAACTGGAAGTAATGGTGATTTATCTATTACACAAAATATTCCACTTTTTAAAGGTGATCGAGAAATTATTCGTGATGTAAAACCTGGTGGATGTTTAATTAACGCAAAAATTCTTTCTGATATTGCAAGAAAAATTGATGGTACTGAATTATATTTTGAATTAATCGATAATAGTGTTGCTAAAATTTCAAATGGAAAATCAATTTTTAAATTAAATACTGTTAATGTTGAAGAATATACAGATATTGATTTTTCTAAAAATGGAACTATTGTTAAATTTACAAAAGATAAATTTATTAATTCTATTAACGAAGTTGCTTTTGCTGTTGCAGTAAAAGAAACACGTCCAATTTTAACTGCTATTAATTTTTATGGCGAGAATAATTCTTTAACCATGACCGCTACAGATGGCGCAAGACTTGCTACTAAAAATTTAAGTATCGATATTGAAAATAAATTCAATGCAAATATACCATCAAAAACTTTACTTGAAGCTCTTAAATCAATAACTGATGAAGAATTTATTAATTTATATATTTCAGATAAAAAAGTACTTATTGAGCTTAAAAATTGTTTAATAATTTCTCGTTTAACAAGTGGTGATTATCCAAGTATTAAAAATTTAATTCCTAAAAATTATTTTTATATACTAGATGTTAATGCTAGTGAATTTTTAGGAGCAATTGAAAGAGTATCATTAATCAGTCAAGAAAATGAAAGTGTTGTTAAATTAATTATGACCGAAAATTCAGTTGAAATTTCAAGTAAATCACAAGCTATGGGTAGTGCTGTTGAAAAATTAAATGTTTTTAAATATGAAGGTGAAAGACTTGAAATTAGTTTTAGAGCTAATTTTGTTACAAGTGCAATTAGAGCTTTAAAATCTGAAGATGTAACTCTCTCTTTTGTTGGTGAAATGAAACCTTTTGTTGTAACTAATAAAAACGATCCAAATTTAGTACAAGTTATAACGCCTGTAAGAACGTATTAGAGAGTATTTTTTAAGTCCCCGTATACATATATATAAATTTATGAAAAATCTTTAAAATTAGCCTCCTTTAATATATAATATTAAAGGAGATTTTTTTATGAGTGAGACACATTTTATAAACGTTAAAATAACTACTGAATACATTACTCTTGGTCAATTTTTAAAATACCAAAATATTATTAGTGAAGGTTCTTTAGCTAAAAGTTTTATTAATGAGCATCTCATAAAAGTTAATGATGAAGGAAATAAACAAAGGGGCAAAAAACTTTATCCTGGTTATAAAATAAACATTGATGATAAATTGTTTTTTGAAATAGTTAGATGATAGTTGAAGAATTATTTTTAAAAAACATTCGTTGTTATGATAATTTAAAAATAAATTTTTCAGATGGGATAAATTTTTTATACGGACCAAACGCAAGTGGTAAAACATCTCTTGTAGAAGCGATTTATTTTTTATCATTAGCAAGATCATTTAAGACATTTAAAGATAAAGATTTAATTAATAGAAAATTTAATGAAGGTTTAATTAGTGCAAAAATTTCTTATTCTGATATAAAAAAGAATATTGAAATTAGATTACTTCAAGATGGTAAAAAAATTTTTATAAACAATAAACAAATTCATAAAATTAGTGAATTATCAAAGATTGTAAATGCAATTTATTTTATTCCAAAAGATGTTTTATTATTAAAGGATCCCCCCTCTTTAAGAAGATTATTTTTAAATATTGCTATATCAAAATTTTCAACAACATATCTTGATTTATATATAAATTATGAAAAATTACTTCACTCAAGAAATGATGTTTTAAAAGATGAAAAACCAAATCTTGATTTATTAGATGTCATTACTAAACAAATGATATCAATATCTAAAAAAATATATTTATTTAGAAAAAAATATTTTGAAGATTTAAATTTATCAATTAAAAATATTTATAAAAAAATAACTGATAAAAGTGATGATATTAATATTATCTATGATACTTTTATTGATAATTATGAAAATTATGAAGAAATTGCCTTAAAAAAGTACGCTTCAGTTCAAGAATACGATTTATTAAAAAAAGTTACAAGTATTGGTGTACATAAAGAAGATTTTAAAATTTTATTAAATTCAAAAGACGTTTCTAAATTTGGTTCGCAAGGTGAAAATAGAATATGTGTTTTAGCTTTAAAACTATCGCTATATGAATTAATTAAAGAAGATAATAATAAACCAATTGTTATATTAGATGATGTTTTATCAGAGCTTGATAGTGAAAATCAAAAACGTTTAATTAATTACTTAATAACTTTAAAACAAGTTTTTATTACTTCAACTTATAAAATTGATAGACCAAATATTAAATATTACGAAATTATAAATTCAACAATTAAAGAAGGAGAGAATGTATGATTAATGACAAAGAGATTAAAATTGATTCTCAAGAGAATGAAAAAGAAGAAAAAGATAGTAATTCTAATGAAGAAAATTTAGATGATGGGTTTTCTAGTGGATTAAGTGATGAAATTATTGAAAATATTGACGAAAAAGAATTAGAAAAAGCTGATGCTCATTATACAAGTTCTAATATTCAAGTTCTTGAAGGTCTTGAAGCTGTTAGAAAAAGACCTGGTATGTATATTGG
>DKCJ01000018.1:0-9699 GCA_002451465.1 Caryophanales bacterium UBA6877 | reverse complement strand
GTTGATGAAGCATTAGCTGGATATTGTACAGAAATAGACGTTACCATTAACAAGGATAATACAATTACCGTAAAAGATAATGGACGTGGAATACCTGTTGATACTGTTGTAAAAACTGGTAAATCAGGTGTTGAAACTGTTTATACCGTGCTCCATGCAGGTGGTAAATTTGGTCAAGGTGGCGGATATAAAGTTTCTGGTGGATTACATGGTGTTGGTGCATCAGTTGTTAATGCTTTATCAAGTTATGTTGAAGTAACAGTTTATAAAGATGGTGGAGTTTATTTTATTCGTTTTGAAAATGGTGGACATCCAATTGCTCCATTAAAGAAAATTGGAACATGTCCACTTGAAGAACATGGAACAACTGTTACTTTTAAACCAGATCCATATATTTTTAAAGAAACTACTGTTTTTAATTACGAAACAATTAATAACCGTTTAAGGCAAATGGCTTTCTTAAATCGTGGAATTAAAATTAATTTATATGATGTAAGAAATAGCGAAAAAATTGAAGCACACTATAAATATGATGGTGGTATTGTTGAATATGTTAAATTTTTAAATAAAGATGAAGAGCCTTTAACTAAAGATGTTATTTATTGTGAAGGTGGTCAAAAATTTGATGATAATGGTGTTGAAGAAATGATTACTGTTGAATGTGCTATGCAATATACCACAGGATACAATAAAAAAATATATTCATTTTGTAATAATGTTACAACAAGTGATGGTGGTATGCATGTTGATGGTTTTGCTCTTGCTATCACAAGAATTTTAAATAGTTTTGCACGTGAAAAGAAAATTTTAAAAGATTCTGATAAAGAAAGATTTTGTTATGACGATTGTATAGAAGGATTAACATGTATTATTAGTGTTAAACATCCTAATCCACAATATGAAGGACAAACTAAAGGTAAATTAGGTAATCCTGAAATTAAAAAATTAGTTTCAAATGTTGTTGGTGAATTCCTTAATCGTTATTTGTTAGAACATAAAAACGAAGCAATGTTGATACTTGAAAAAGTAAAAAATGCCTATATTGGTAGATTAAAAGCAAAAGAAGCTAGAGATCTCACACGTAGAAAAAATTCTATAGAATTAAGTACATTACCTGGTAAATTAAGTGATTGTTCAAGTAACAAACCAGAAGAGTGTGAGTTATTTATTGTTGAGGGTAACTCTGCAGGTGGTAGTGCTAAACTTGGAAGAGATTCTCATTTCCAAGCAATATTACCTTTAAGAGGTAAAATTTTAAATGTTCAAAAAGCTCAAGAGCATAAAATTTTAGATAATGCCGAAATTGGTAATATGATAACGGCAATTGGAGGGGAATATGGCCCTAATTTTGATGTAACAAAAATTAGATATCATAAAATTGTTATTATGACTGATGCTGATGTTGATGGAAGCCATATTAGAATATTACTTTTAACCTTCTTCCATCGTTTCATGAGACCTTTAATTGAAAAAGGTTATGTTTATATTGCGCAACCTCCTTTATATAAATTAACTTATAAAAATAAAGATTATTACGCATATAACGATGAACAATTAAATTTAATAAGAAAAGAATTAGATATTAAAACTAATTATCCAATACAACGTTATAAAGGTCTTGGTGAAATGGATCCACAACAACTTGAAGAAACAACTATGGATCCTAAAAAACGTAAGATGCTTAGAGTAACAATGGATGATGCAATTGAAGCTGATCAAGTATTTAATGATCTTATGGGTGAGGAAGTTGAACCACGTAGCGAATACATTCAAAAGAACGCTACATTTGTTAAAAATCTTGATATTTAGGAGAATGAATTATGAGTGAAGAAAATAAAAATATCAATAATGAAAAAGAAAATATCGAAAAAATAGAGGAAGGAATTGTTCCTTCTTTAAGAGACACTGAAATTGTAAGTGAAGTTCAAAATTCATTCTTAGATTATGCAATGAGTGTCATTATTTCAAGAGCTTTGCCAGATGTTCGTGATGGTTTAAAACCAGTTCATAGACGTGTTGTTTATGGTATGGCTGTTAATGGATATACTCCTGACAAACCATTTGTAAAATCTGCAAAAGTTGTTGGTGATGTTATGGGTAATTATCACCCACATGGTGATTCTGCAATTTATGGTACGCTTGTTAGACTTGCTCAACCTTTCTCCATGCGTTATACCTTAGTAACTGGTCATGGTAATTTTGGTTCAATGGATGGAGATGAAGCAGCGGCCATGCGTTATACTGAATGTAAATTAAGTAAACTTGCTCTTGAAATGACAAGAGGCATGGATGAAGATACTGTTGATTTTGTTCCAAACTATGATGGTAATCTTTTAGAACCAACATGTCTTCCTTCTAGATTTCCAAACTTATTATGTAATGGAAGTGATGGTATTGCTGTTGGTATGGCAACAAAAATGCCTCCACATAATTTAAATGAAATTGTTGATGCAATTGTTGCAGTTAGAAAAAATAAAGATATTACAATTGATGAATTATTAAAAATTGTTAAAGGTCCTGATTTTCCAATGGGTGGAATTATTTATGGATTAAGTGGTATCAAACAAGCTTATGAAACAGGTAGAGGAACTTTTAGAGTAAGAGGTAAAGCAGAAATTATAGAAAAAGAAGGTGAAAAGAGTAAAATCATTATCACTGAAATACCTTACCAAGTTAACAAAGCACAATTAATTCAAAAAATTGGCGAACTTGTTAGAAATAAAGTTATTGAAGGAATAACTGCTATTAGAGATTTAAGTAAAGAAGATGTAAATATTGAAATTGATTTAAGAAGAGATGCAGTTCCTCAAGTTATTCTAAATAAACTTTATAAAAATACTCAACTTGAAATTTCTTTTGGTGTTATAAATCTTTGTGTTGTAAATGGTGCTCCAAAAATTCTTTCATTAAAAGAATTATTACTTAATTATTTAGATTTCCAAATTGAAGTTATTGATAGAAGAACTAAATTTTTATTAAGAAAACACGAAGGTAGATTAAAAATTGTTGAGGCTCTTTTAACTGTTCATGACAATATTGATGAAGTTGTAGATCACGCAAAATCAAGTAAAAACCAACAAGAATTTAGTGATTGGCTTAAATCACGTTTTGGATTTAGTGATGAACAAGCAAAAGCTATTGTTGCAATGACTCTTGGTAGATTAACTGGCATTGAAACAATTAAACTCACTGATGAAAAAAATGATATTTTAAAAGCAATTGCTTTAGATAAATATATTCTTGAATCAAGAGAACATGAAGCTGATGTTGTTGTTAAAGAACTTTTAGAAATTAAAGAAAAATTTGGTGACAAACGTCGTACCGAAATTTCTTATTCTATTGTCTCTGTTGATGATGAAGATTTAATTCCAGAAGAAGATATTGTTATTACTTTAACTGAAAAAGGTTATATAAAAAGAATGTCTTTAAATGAATTTAGAGTACAAAATAGAGGTGGAGTTGGTGTTAAAGGAATGAGTGTTTATAGTGACGACGAAGTAATAAAAATGGTCACTAGCAAAACTCATACAGACATCTTATTTTTCTCAAGTCTTGGAAGAGTTTATAGAAAAAGAGGTCATGAAATTAACGCTGCTAGCCGACAAGCTAAAGGAATTCCAGTTTTAAATTTATTAAACTTAGAACAAAACGAAACAATTAATTCAATAATTTCTGTCGATGAATATAAAAATAAATATTTATTCTTTGCTACAAAAGATGGAATTGTAAAAAGAACTTCTTTAGAAGAATTCGAAAGAATTAATGTTAATGGAAAATACGCTATTACTTTAAAAGAAGGTGATAGTTTATTAGATGTAAAAGTTACAAATGGCGATGCAAAAATAATTCTTGCAAGTGATGCTGGTAAGGCTTGTGTTTTTAAAGAAACGGATGTTAGAAATATGGGTAGAACAGCTGCAGGCGTAAGAGGTATGAAACTACATAATTCTAAACTTGTTTCTCTTGCTACGTCTTTAGAAGGAAGTGATGCTTTTGTTTTAAGTGAGAATGGTTTAGGAAAATTAAGTGAATTATCAAGTTATAGAGAAACTAACCGTGGTGCTGGAGGTGTTATAACTTTAAAAGTTAACGAAAAGACTGGCAAACTTGTTGGTTTAAAAATGGTTAATGGCGATGAAGACATTATTGTTATTACAAATAATGGACAAGTTATTAGAACTTCTTTGACACAAATAAGAGTAATGGGAAGAAATGCACAAGGCGTTAAGATTATTAATTTAAAAGATAATGAAATTGCTACTTCATTTACTGTTGCTCCAAAAAGTGAAGATGTTCAAGTTGAAGAATCAACAATTAGTGAGACTAAGGAATAAAAATGAAACCATTAATTATTGGGAATGAAAAAAACAACTTTGATGTTGCAAGGTTAAGAAAAAACATAAAAGGAGCATTAGAATTAAATGATTTTAGTTATGCTGCTTCTATTTATGATGAATCTTATAAAATTGCTCACTTTGTAAGTCTAGAAGATTTTAGAAAGAATAGATCAGAGTTAATCAAAGGTACAAAGGTTGTTTTAAGTCTCTTTTATTGTGAAGAAGATAATGATGGATGTATTTTAAAAAACAAAAAAGATCAATCGCCTTTAATATCTGTATTCGATATGGATTTAATAAACAAAGCAGATTTAATTTTAGTTCCAAGTGATTATTTAAGAACATATTTAATTTCTTGTGGTATAAAAATAAGAATAGATGTGTTTTCAAGTGGAGTTAATATTTCTAAATTTTCTATTAAAAATACTTATATTCGTAATATAGCATATCGATATTTTAAATGTTCTGAAGATTTTGAGTTTGCTATATCAATATTAGATTACGATGATGTAGATGCTTTTAAAAGAATAAAGATTATTGCTTCATTATTTCCAAAAATTAAGTTTGTTGGTATCACCGATTTTAAATATATTTCTCGTCTTGTAAAAAAAGAAATTAAAAAAATTCCTAGTAACTTAATAATTAGTAATATTATTGATGAAAATGTGTATTTATCATTAATTTTTAATTCAATTGGCTTTTTATTTATTAATTCTTATAAGGGGGACGTTTTACAATATTATGAAGCTATGGCTAGCGAAACCCAAATTCTTGCTTTAAAATCAAGTGTATATCAAGATTTAATAATTGATAAAGAAAATGGCTATGTCTATAATGATTTTGATTCATTGATTAATGGTTTTACTAAATTATTAAATAACGAATTGGTGTTAACAACAAAAAAAGCGAAGGCAATATCTATTGAAAATTCGCTTAAAAAAGTTGGTGAAAAATTAATAAATATTTATAAAGGATTATAACTATGAACGATTTAAATTATCTTATTGAAAACAAAGAAAAAGTTGAAAAATTATTAAAAGGCAAGCTTTATGATGTTAATCTTGATGAACTTGTTAAATTAGTTCAAGAAAAGAAAGAACTTCAAAGAATTACTGAAACAAACAAAGCTGAACAAAATAAATTATCTAAATCTGTCCCAGAAGTTAAAAAAGCTGGCGGAGACGTTAAAGAAATTTTTGATAAAGTTAAGAAATTAGCTAACGAAAATAAAGAAAATGAAGAACGTCTTAAAGTTGTTGAAAAAGGTATTGATGATATTTGGTTTGCTTTACCAAACTTACCTGATGAAGATCTTCTTCCTGGTGGAAAAGAAAATAACAAACCTATTTATAAATATAAAGAAAAACCAGTTTTTGATTTTCCCGTTAAAAATCACGTAGAACTTGCAGAAAGTTTAGGCTTAATTGATTATAAAAGAGCTGCAAAAATTAGTGGAAGTGGTACTTGGATATATACAAATTTAGGTGCACGTCTTGAGTGGGCTCTCATTAATTTCTTTATAAGTGAACATTTAAAAGATGGTTTTGAATTTATTTTACCACCTCATTTATTAAATTATGAATCTGGTTTTACCGCTGGACAATTCCCAAAATTTGAAAAAGATGTCTTTATTCTTGAAGATGTTCAACCTGAAAGATTTTTACTTCCAACTGCTGAAACTGCTCTTGTAAATTTACATAGAGATGAAATATTAAGTGATGAATCATTACCAAGAAAATATTTTGCCTATACCCCATGTTATAGAAAAGAAGCAGGATCATATAGAACCGAAGAACGTGGTATGATTCGTGGCTATCAATTTAATAAAGTAGAAATGGTTGAATATACAAAAGATGATGATAGTGATAGAGCTTTTGAAGAACTTGTAAATAAAGCTAAGACTTTAGTTGAAAAACTTGGTTTACATTTCCAAATTTCAAAACTTGCTGCTGGTGATTGTTCTCATTCAATGGCAAGAACTTATGATATCGAGGTATGGATCCCATCTATGAAAATCTATAAAGAAGTATCAAGTGTATCTAATGCAAGAGACTATCAAGCTAGAAGAGGAAAAATTAGATATAAAGATGAAAATGGAAAAATGCATTTCTGCCACACTTTAAACGGAAGTGGACTTGCAACTTCTAGAGTCTTCCCTGCTATACTTGAACAATATCAACAAAAAGATGGTAGTGTTTTAATTCCAGAAGTTTTGCAACCATTTATGGGTGGATTAAAAGTGTTAAAACCTATAAAAAAATAGTATTTCTATAATTATTTGATATAATAATTAAGCCATTACAAATTTAACCTTCGAACCAGGTCAGGATAGGAATATAGCAGCCTTAAGAAACGTTAAATTGTGTAATGGTTTTTTATTTACTTTTACAGTGTCAAAATGATTTTAATTGCTTTATAATACTATATTGAGGTGAACAATGTTAAAACTTGAGAATATTTCTAAAGACTATATTATTGATAAAAAACCTTTTAGAGCATTAAATAAAATAAATTTAAATTTTCCAAAAAATCAATTTTGTTGTATTTTAGGCCCTTCTGGCTGTGGTAAAACTACCTTGCTTAATATTATTGGTGGGTTAGATCAATATACCGAAGGTGATTTACTTATAGAAGGAAAATCAACTAAATTTTATAAAGAAAAAGATTGGGATAATTACCGTAATAAAAGAATAGGCTTTGTTTTTCAAAGCTATAATTTAATTCCACATCTTTCTATTTTAGAAAATGTAGAACTAGCTTTAACTCTCGATGGGGTAAATTATAAAGAAAGAAAAGAAAGAGCAATTGAAGCTCTTAAAAAAGTTGGTTTAGAAAATATTTATAATAAAAAACCTAATCAATTAAGTGGTGGGCAAATGCAAAGAGTTGCAATTGCTAGAGCTTTAATCACTAATCCTGAGATTATTCTTGCTGATGAACCAACTGGAGCATTAGATTCAAAAACAAGTGTTCAAGTAATGGATATTATTAAGGAAGTTTCTAAGGAACACTTAGTTATTATGGTTACACATAATGAAGAATTAGCAGAGAAATATGCTAATAGAATTATTAAGATGAAAGATGGAGTTGTTATTAATGATTCTTCACCAAAGAAAGATGTTTTTAATAATACTAATGAAATTGCAAAAGAAAAAAAGAAAAAGACTTCTATGCCTTTTTTTACTGCGCTTAAAATTTCAATAAAAAGCTTATTTACTAAAAAAGGAAGAACCGCTTTAACCTCAATTGCAGCTTCATTTGGAATTATTGGTGTAGCTCTTGTTTTAGCTTTATCAAATGGCTTTACAAAATACGTAAAAAGAGTTGAAAGCGAAACTGCCTCTCAAACACCAATTAACGTGAGTTCCTATACAATAATTGATGTTAAAACTGATGAAGAAAGTGAAATAAATGAGACAACAAAATACCCAGAAACAAATGATATTTTTCCATATATATCCCCTTCAAATTCATATACATATAAATATAATATTTTTACTCAAAAATATTTTGATTATTTAGATAAATTAAAAAACGAAGATGGATTAATTAATGATTATTTAATAAATTATTCTAATTATTATTCATTTAATTTAATAACAAACTATCCTGATTCTATTGATGGTACTCAAACGGGTGGAGTAGGATCTGTTAATTATATTTCTAATAATCTTATAAATTCTTCTTTATCTCAAGTTACGGGACTTCCTACTAATTATTTTCATCCTTTATATGGAGAAGAAGAATATATAACAAGTTCTTATGACGTAATTGAAGGAAGTTATCCAACGAAAAGTAATGAAGTGGTTTTAGTTGTTGATAATTGTAATTGTATAAGCTTTGAAACTTTAAAAGCTTTAGGATTTTATAATAAAAGTGATAGCTCATATAATGTTGAAAATACTGATGGCAAAACTAAAGTAAAACCACTTTTATGGGATGAAATCAAAACCAAAAAATATAAAGTTTTTGGTTTTAATGATTATTATGATAAAGGTGAAGTTGTTTCTTTAGAAGATGGTGATGGGAAAACTAAAGAATTACAAAATTATGTTGTACATGATTTAGATGATTTGTATTCTAATTCTTCAAAAGGTATGGAATTAAAAATCGTTGGAATATTAAGACCAAAGAAAACGACTTTAATTCCTTTGATGACAACTGGATTATGTTATTTAAAATCATTACAAGAAGAAATAGTTGAAGAAAATGAGAAAAATGCAAAAGATATAGTTAATGATTTTGAAAATAATGTATTAATTAAAAATGGTAATAAATATGGTAAAGGAAATTTTTTAAGTTTTTTAGAAGAATTTGGCGGATTATTAAAAGAATCAAATTTATCTACAACTTCTTTATCAAACTTATACAACAAATATTTTGCAGGGCATGGTGCTACGAATGTTTCTAAAAGCTATCTAAATATTAGTTATTACTTAAGTGCTGCTGAAGGTTTTGGTTGTGAAATGGTTCCTGAGGATTTATTAGAAAACGGTTTATCAAATACTGAATTTTTAACTAAATATTGCGAAGATATGCTAAATACATATTTATCTGGCAATGAAAATCTTGCAATCAAAAAAGCAATAGGCATTTTTGCTTACGTATCTTCTTATAGCAAAATCAGCAATGTTGTTATTTTTCCAAAAGACTTAAGTTCTAAAACAAAACTTAAAGAAGCATTAGATGAATATAATAAAATTGGTGAAGGAAGTAATCACGCAAATAATGAAAAAGAGCAAATTTACTATAGCGATATTGCTAGTGAAATAACTGGCGGACTTGGTCAAATGATTACTATTATCTCCGTTGTTTTAATTATTTTTGCATCAATTTCTTTACTTGTAAGTTGCGTTATGACAGGAATAATTACCTATACTTCAGTTTTAGAAAGAACAAAAGAAATTGGTATTTTAAGAGCGCTAGGCGCAAGGAAAAAAGATGTAGGAAGATTATTTGAAGCTGAATCATCTATAATTGGTGCTATGAGCGGAATAATTGGTTGTGGATTAGCTTATTTAATTTGTATTCCTGCAAATATTATATTAAATAATGTATATAGTGATTATAATCTTGGCGAAATAGCGCAATTAAACGTAATGCATGTTATAATTTTAATTGTTATTTCTATTTTATTAACTTTAATAAGTGGATTAATTCCATCAAGAGTTGCGGCACATAAAGATCCTGTTATTGCACTAAGGAGTGAATAGTGAAAAATAAGAAAGAAAATTATAATATTGAACGATTTTATCCTAGTTATGAGGAAGGTTTAACTGATGAGCAAGTTGCTTTAAGAAAAGAAGAAAAACTTGTAAATAAAATAAAAAAAGATAGTTTTAAACAATACTTAAAAATAATT
>DKCJ01000002.1:43993-53951 GCA_002451465.1 Caryophanales bacterium UBA6877 | reverse complement strand
TAATGAAAACAACATATTTTAAAAATAGTTTTGGTGACACTTTATATGGTAATGCTTGGGAAATTGCTAGTCCAAAAGCTTTAGTTTTAATTGTTACTGGTATGTGTGAACATAGTGGTAGATATAATGATTTTGCAACTTTTTTAAATAATAATGGTTATAGTGCTTTATGTATTGATCACTATGGACAAGGAGTAGGTAAAAATGGTCCATTAGGTCGTGCAGCTTATAATTATTTTGATAAATTTATGAAAACCATTGATGAAATTATTTTAAAATATAAAAAGGATCATAGGAACTTACCTGTTTATATATTCGCTCATTCAATGGGTAGTTTTGTAACTCAAGGTTATATAGAAAATTATCATAATGCTGATAAAGTTGTTTTATGCGGTAGCAATCACATAGGCGTAAGTGGAAAACTTGGATATTTTTTAGCAAGAATAATTGTTCATAAATTTAATAGAGATAAAGATGCTAAATTCTTGGATAATTTAGCGGTTGGTGGATTTGCTAAAAGTGTAAAAGATGGTAAATTTAAGAGTGCTTGGATTTCTTATAATGAAAATAATTGTAGAACATATGATGAAGATACATTTTCGGGATATAAAGTATCTAATGGATTTTATTTAGAATTTTTTAAAGGTCTTTCAAAATTAAATAAATCTAGTAATTTAAATAATATTTCAAAAGATTTGCCAATTTATATAATTGCTGGTGATAGTGATCCTGTTGGGAAAAATGGTAAAGGTCCAAGAAAATTAGACTTAATGTATAAAAAACATGGATTAAATTCAAGAATAACAATTTATCCAAAGATGAGACATGAAATATTGAACGAAAACGAACGAAAAATCGTTTATCAAAATGTATTAGATTTCTTTAATGAATAAATTTGATGGAAACGCATTTATGATATTAAATGCGTTTTATTTTTGCTTAAAACCAATCATTTTATTTATATTTTAAATGATAATTGTTATAATCATTTAAGACAAGAAGCGGAGGTCTAAATATGATTAAAGATATTTTAGTTTTCTCATTATCTTCTAATATTGAACTTACTGACAAAGTTTGTGCTTATCTTGGGATTGATAGATCTCAAGCTGAGATTCATCACTTTGCAGATGGTGAAGTGCTTGCAACAAGTAAAGCAGATGTTCGTGGTAAAAAAATTTACATAATCCAATCAACTTGTGCACCAGTAAATGATCGTATAATGGAAACGTTGATTTTTATTGATGGTATTAAAAGAGCAAATTGTAAAGAAATCACTCTTATTTGTCCATATTTTGGATATGCAAGACAAGATAGAATTGCTCATATGAATGAACCTATCTCAGCAAGAATGATTGCTGACTTATTCGTTAATGCTGGTGTAAGTAGAATTGTAACAATAGAATTGCATACTCCTCAAATTCAAGGATTTTTTAGCATTCCAAATGATAATTTATCTCCTGCAGTAATCTATGCAAAGTATTTAAATGAAAAATTTTCAAAAAGAAGCGATGTTGCTGGGAAAATTGCTATTGTTGCTCCTGATCATGGGGCAATTTATAGAGCAAGAGACCTTGCAAACTTTATTCCTAACACATCCCTAGTTGTTATTGATAAACGTAGACCAAAGCCAAATGTTGCGGAAATTACTTCTATTATTGGTGACATTGAAGACAAAATATGCATCATGATTGATGATATTATAGATACTGGTGGAACAATTATTGCTGGTGCTCATATTTTAAAAGAAAAAGGCGCCAAAGAAGTATATATTTGTTGTGCTCATGCTTTATTTAATAATAACGCTCAAGCAAAATTTGAAAATAATAATGATATTACTGAAGTTATTACAACTGATACAGTAAGACATCCTGAATTTACTAATTCAAAAAAGATTTCAGTTCTTTCAATTGCTGAAATGGTGTCAGACGTTATTAAGTCTCATGAATCTCACGAGGCAATTAAAGATAAGTATTCAAGATTCCATTAAATTAAATAAAATATTAATACTTAAAACCCGGTTAATTGACCGGGTTTTTAAATTAGAAAAAATTTACATCTATTTTATAAATTTCACTTTAACTAAAAACTTGATGCTCTTATTTTCATTTTATTATAATGAGGACTTTTATTTCCTAATATAAAGTTTCGGTTGACTTTTGTTTTTTTTTTTTATATTAGTGACAACTATTAGGTGGGAGGAAAAATAATATGGAAAGAAAAGCTAATAGAAAAAGAAGATTCTTTTTAGCAACTTTGCTTTCGTTATGTGCCTTAGGTGTCATAACGACAACATTTGCTGCGTTTTTAATTGGGGAAAACACATGGGGAACAGATAGTCCTGATATTTCGGTTGGTTTTGTAGATAAACAATCATATACTGTAACGGCTACTTTAACTGGTGACAAGACTCTTAAGTTAGAACCAAAGAAAACAGATACTAGTGGAAGAGTTCAATTTAAAACTGGTTCAGATTCTGAAAAACTTAGTTTAGACCTTGATGTAAAAATTTTAGGAGATACTCAATTATATAATGCAGTTTCAATCACAGCTACTGCTAGTAAAAAAGATGCAAGTAAAACAGATGATCTTTTTACTTTAAAATATTTAAAATTTGATGAAATAGTTATCGTTGGCAGTGAATCATGGGATTGTCCTGCTGAAGAAACAACAATTTTTTCTACAACTGTAAGTTTTTCTTGGGGCGATGCATTTTCAAATATGAACCCAAGTGAATATTACGATATAGACGAACAAGGAAAATTGGTTGACGATTCTACAATGGAAAGTACTTTAAATAATTTAAAAGAAAGCGCTAATAACACTAAGATAGAACTTAAAGTTATACCATTTGCCAAAGGATAAAAATGATTTTTTGGATTATTTTTAGTATTTTAATCGCTTTATTTTTTGCGTTTGCTATCTATTTTATATATTCTTCAATTAAGGAGATAAAATTAATTAGAAGTGGGTTGATAGATGATGAATTAAAAAGTGAAAAAGAAAAAAATAATACCAATAAGAACGAAAATTATGTTTCTAAAGTTTTATCAACAGTATTTTTGTCTTTTTTAGCATTAATTTTCGTTCTTTCGCTTTTAAATAGATATTCCACGAATTTTAAAACCCCAATTCAACTTACAGTTGTCGCATCTGGGTCGATGTCGTGGAAAAATGAAGACAATTTATATTTATATAAATATGACAATCAAATTAATACATTTGATTTAATTGCTTTAGAACATATAAATAGCTTTGAAGAAATTAAACAATATGACATTATTTCATATAAAGACAATAAAAGAGGTATTAATGTTATCCATAGAGTAAGAGAGATCAAGAATAATTATTTATTAATGCGAGGTGACGCCAATGATAAGGATGATGATATTATCGTTACTTTTGATATGATTAATGGGCGTTATAATGGATTTAAAATCCCTTATATAGGAGTATTTATTTTATATCTACAATCGGAATATGGTATTCTAACAATTTCAATATTTATTGGAAGTTACATTATTTATGTTTCCACTGAATATTTTTTAAATAAAGAAAAAAATAAAAGAATTAAAAACAATATATAAGTTAAGTTATATATAGAATCACAATAAAAAAGAAAGGGGATTATGAAAAAAATTACACGAAACGAAATTATATATTTTTCGTTAAGTATATTTTTCGTTTTATTTACTCTTTTAGTTTCTTTTGGTTTAGACAATGATAATCCTTTATTAGGTAAGGATAATTTTTTTGCTTTATTAGTAAAAGCGATGGGTTTTACGCTAGTTAAAATTGAAATAAGTTCTTGGGTAGTTCTAGGTTTAATACTTATTTATTTTATGGTGGCAACCATTGAATTATATATTATAAGAGAAGAAGCTATTTTCGAAGAAGAAAATCCTTATAAAGGAATGTGGTTATGCTTATATATTTTTGTCATAGTTTTCTGTCTTTTAATGTCATTTGGAATTGGAACTCTTTTATTAATTCCATATAGGGCTATTTTGATTGCTACATATAAATTTATAGGGCCATTATTATTACTTTCTTTTATAGCACTTGTAATTGTCACCTTATTAACGTTTTTAGTGCTCTTTTTAATTAAATTTTTAAAAAGGGGACATTGAAATAAAAACGGAATTATTTATTGAAGAAAAATTTTATTATTAAAATAAATATTAAAAGAATCCAATTATTATTGGTCAATTTATATTTAATTTGTAGTTTGTATAAAAATTTTTGGCAAAGCGTTATGTCAATATTTTTCTTTAATAAGGATAAAATGATTTTTTGTCTATTTTAAAAATAGAGATTTCCCCACAAGGTTTTTGGGTTAAAACCATATACTTGAACTAATTCAAGTTTATTAGATTTTGCTAAATCATATGGGAGAACTAAAGAATTGCTTTTTTCTAATAATTCAAAGCCAAATTTATGATAAGCAAACCAAACAAGATGTGCGCATTGGGTTTCTTTTATGCTTGTTACACTTAAATCTGCTCCCATAAATGCGTTATATGGTAAACCAACTAAATTATTTATTGCGTAATTAATAACTTTTTCTATTGTTTCAGTATCAATTTTTGGTCTTAAAATCATGAGATTGATACGATTTGTAAAATCATATATTGAACTTAAAGTACTATTTTGCCCATATTTTCTTGCAACAATAGTTTTTTTATTTTCTCCATCAATTACTAGTGCAGAGTGTCCAGTTTTTAAAAAAGAAAAATGAGTAGACGAAGTTATAACAATATCACCTTTTTCAAGGTAAATAGGAGTAATGTCTCCATTTATAAATTCTGTACATGAAAATGGGCCAAAAGGTTCTTTTAATATCTTTCGATCTTTAAAATAGTTCTCTTGTATTTTTAAAATTTTTTCTTTTCCGTTTGTTTTATATTTTAAAGCTCTATCTATCCCAATTTTTGTAAGACCTGTTTGTTCATATAAATATTGATATTCTAAATCGCTAATTTCTTCTTTATCTAAAATAAAAGATATATCTTGCATAGCATAATTTGGTTTCCAAACATATGCATTATCTTCGGTTATATTGTAGCCAATTTGTAAGATTGAGCAAATTACCAAACAAAAAGTAATAAAGCTTAATAAAATTATTATAAGAATTTTTTTATAATTTTTTGGTTTTTTTATAGTTTTAATTTCTTTGCTCATTAATTTTTCTCTACCTTATTAAATATACAATAAATCAAATAAAAAGATAATAATGAGTCATTTAATTTATTTATCATCTAATAAAATAAATAAAATTTATTATAAAAATAATTAAAAAAATACTTTATTTATTTTAAAAACATATATAATAAAAAAGTATGAAAACAAAGACTATATTAATTGTTGATCAAGATAAAAACTTGGTTTCAAATTTAACTAAATTATTTAAAACTGAAGGATATCAAACTATATCTGTAAATAACGCTCAGGAAGCGATAGATGTTTGTATTAGAAAAATTGTTGATTTAGTTTTATTAGAGTTAAACTTAAAGGATAAAGATGGAATGGCTGTCATTGATACTTTAAGAAGTTTTACTAATACCCTACCAATTATTGTTATTACAACAAGGACAAATGTTGAAAGTAAAGTATTAGCTTTTGAAACAGGAGCAAATGACTATCTAACAAAACCTTTTAATAATTATGAGTTGCTTGCAAGAATTAAAAATCAGTTTAGGTATTCAAAAGAAAACCAAGAACATTTATTTATAAATGGAAATTTAACAATAGATTTTGACGGAAGAACAATTTATATAAATGGGGTGGAAGTGCATTTTACAAATTATGAATATAAAATTATTGTTTTACTCGCTATGAATTTAGATAAAACATTAAGTTATGATTATATTATTTCACACGTTTGGGGAAAAGGCGGGAATGATCAGAATGGTTTAAGAGTATTCATGGCTGGTATTCGTAAGAAAATAGAAAAAGATAGCAGAAGCGCTAAACTTATACGAACGGATATTGGTACAGGATATAGAATGAGTAAAATTAATTGAGGTAATCAATTAATTTTTCTTTATTATCATTAAAGATTTTTATACCTAGGTTATAGTAATAATCTAATTTTGCTCCATCTTTTTCAAGGTGCTTTAAATTTATTGGCTCACTTGGTTGTAATAAAATAATTTTGTCTTTTTGGGATTCGATAAAATCTACACATTCATTATATAAAGAATGTGAATTAATTAAGGAATTTATATAATTTGGATATTTTTTAAATACTAAAGATATTAGGTGCTTTTTTTGTCGAGATATTGTTTCACTTTTTCTATAACCATATGGGCGAGTCATGACAACAATAATTTTGTCATAACATTCCTCAATAGCTTTTTTAAGAGGGATTGGATCGCCATCCCCGCCATCTAAAAATAAATCATCATTTATAGAAACAGGTTTTGAAACAAAAGGTATTGAAGCAGAAGCTTTAATTGCCTCATTTAAATTGCTCATTTCACTTTTTTCAAAATAAAATGGTTTTCCAGTTTTTAAGGAAGTTGCAACAACACATAGTTCAGTTTGGTTTTCTTTAAAAGTTTTTTCATCAAAAGGAATTTCTTTATTTAGGTCATTAAAATAATAATTTAAATCAACGAAAGTCTTTTTGACTACTATATTTTTAAGTGATTTGAATTCTTTTGATTTAAATGCTAAAAGAGTAGCTTTTTTAGATCTACCTATTTGTTTACTAACAAAATTCATGCCATTTAAGGCTCCAGCTGAAACGCCATAAACTTTATCAATTTTAATATTATTAATAAGTAATTGGTCGACGATTGCCGAAGTAAAGATACCTCTTGAACCTCCACCTTGTAAAACTAATGCGGTTTTCATATAACTAAATAATACAAATATGTATTAATTATTTCAATTTTTTTAAATGATTTTAAAATCTCTAATTATTAGTAATTTAAAAGAAAAGTGTTAAAATAATAAAAAGGTAAATAGTTATGAAGAATTTTATTGGTAAGATGCTTAATATGATTGGTGTTATAGCTAATATTCTAGTTAATTGTTTTTTCGTGGTTGTTTTAATTATTACTTTAACGACAAAGAAAACTATTATGGGAGATTTTTCGACGTCTACTATTTCTCTTATTGATTCAAATCTATTTATTATATTAATTATTTGGCTTGTGACATTTTTAATTTCAATTATATTTTATATTTTTGATTTACGTTGTCTTATTCAATATAAATCTATAAAATTAGTATCGTTTTGTTCGCTTGCATATTTTCTATTGCTATGTGTTTTCTCAGCTTTTTTGTTTTTAATTAAGGTCCATGATTCAGAAAGTCTTGCTGGCCTAAACATGAGTTTTATATTAATTTATGGAGTTATTTCTTTATTTTCTAGTTTATTAATACTAATAGGAAATTTATTAAATTTAGGTAAAAATAATTTATGAGTGTTAAAAAACTTAATAAAAATCAATTAAAAAGAATGCCCGATTATCTTGCTACGATTAAAGATATGAAAGGACGTGGAGTTAAATATGTTAGCTCCCAAGAAATAGCTGATATTTTAAATCTGAATAACGAACAAGTTAAAAAGGATATTGCTGCAATTTCTACAACAAGCGGTATTCCAAATAAAGGTCGTGATATCAATCAATTAATAATGGATATGGAAAATGTCCTTGGATATGATGATATTCATAATGCTGTTTTAGTTGGTGTAGGAAATTTAGGGAAGGCTTTGTTAAAATATCAAGGTTTTCATGAATATGGACTAAAAATAGTTGGAGCCTTTGATATAGATGATAAAGTTATTGGTCAAGTAATAAATAATGTAAGAGTAAAAGATATTAATTCATTACCTAGAGTTTTTAAGGATTATAATGCAAAAATTGGTATTATTTGTGTTCCAAAAGAGAATGCTCAGGAAATTTTAAATTTATTAGTTGATAGTGGAGCCTTAGCGATATGGAACTTTGCACCAATAACACTTTTTTCTAAAAAAAGTGATGTAATTATTAGTAATACTAATATGGCAACAAATTTATCAGTGCTTTCTCATCAACTTTATTTAATTAAGAAGAAAAAAGAACAAAGTTTAACAAAAAAATAAATGTAGGAGTTTTTATGAATTGTGAATTTAGAGAATTATTAGAAAGAAATGAAAAAAATGCAAATGTTTTTATTTGTGGAATTCCTTTTGATAATAATGTTTCTATTAATAAAGGAGCTAGTAAAGCACCAAAAGTTTTAAGAGAGTTATCAGGGTATTTACCACCTTACGATATGATGGGGAATGATCTTAGAAAAGTAAGATTATTTGATTGTGGTAATTTTAATGGACAAGATATTAATAAACTTACTACTGATTTACAATTTAATTTTTTATCTAAAAAAGGATTTCATGTAATTTTTGGTGGCGATCACTCTGTAGCTATTGCTAGTGAAAGAGCTTTTTATTGTAAATGTTTAAAAGAAAACAAAGAGCCAGTTATTATTCATATAGATGCTCATCCTGATATATGTGATGTTTATGATAATTCAAAATATTCTCATGCTTGTACAAATTATCGTGCATTAGAATATGGTTATGAAGATAAAAATATTACGATTGTTGGTGTAAGAGGCTTTGAAGGACAAGAGATCGAAACTTTTAAGAAACATCCAGAAATTGATGTTTTTAAGGCAATCGATATTAAAAAGATGGGTGTTGAAAAGCTTATTAAATATTTAATTAATAAGTATTCAAATAAAAAATATTTGGTTTATCTTTCTTATGATATTGATGCAAACGATCCATCATTTGCTCCTGGAACTGGAACTCCTGAAGCTTTTGGCTTAACTAGTTTAGAAACAGTTTCAATTATATGCGGACTTATTGCCGGGCTAAATATTGATACAATGGATATGGTAGAGATTGCTCCTCCATTAGATATAAATAATATTACAAGTTGGTTAGCTCTTAAAACTTTATATGAAGTTTTTTCAACCTTAATTACAACAAATAAAATATAAATTTATGGAATGGGATGACTTATTTAAAGAAATAAAAAATAAAGAATATGCTCATAAATTAAATTCTTTTTTAGATGAAGAATATAAGACAAAAGTAATTTATCCAAAAAGAGAAAATATTTTTAAAGCATTTGAATTAACGCCATTTAATAAAATTAAAGTAGTTATTTTAGGGCAAGATCCATATCACGAAAAAGATCAAGCAATGGGAATTGCTTTTAGTGTTCCAAAAAATATATCATTACCCCCTTCTTTACAAAATATTTATAAAGAAATAGGTATGGAATTTAATATAAATATGAATAATAAATCTGGTGATTTAACCTATCTTGCTAAGCAAGGTGTTTTATTATTAAATCCTATTTTAACAGTTGTAGAACACAAACCATTAAGTCATAAATCTAAAGAATATGAACTATTTTTTGAAGATGTTTTAAAGTTTATTGATAAAATTAATAGTCCAATTGTTTTTATGCTTTGGGGAAATAATGCCCGATATTATAAAAGATTTATTCATAATCCTAATCGTTTAATTTTAGAGTCAGTACATCCATCTCCCTTAAGTGCTAATAGAGGAGGTTGGTTTAATAACAATCATTTTAAAAAAGCTAATGCTTATTTAAAAAATAATAATCTAACTGAAATTAATTGGATTCCTGATGATAAATAGTGAAAAAATGATTTAAAAAGAGTATAAATATATACGGGTGCTTAGAGAACTAGGCTGAGATAAGTGTGATACTCACTTGGACCATACCTGATCTAGATAATGCTAGCGTAGGAAGATTTATTGCTACCCATTATCAGGTAGTTTTTTTATTAGGAGAAGAAATATATGAAAAACTTTCTAAAAAAATATTGGCCTGATACTTTATTCATGCTAATAGCTGTTTGTTTATGTGGTTTATTTTTTGTACCAATGATTTCAATAGTTACAAAAAATAGCGAAGGAATTAAAAATTAT
>DKCJ01000002.1:0-43915 GCA_002451465.1 Caryophanales bacterium UBA6877 | reverse complement strand
AGTTTTCGCTTTACTTTTAATTAGTTTTGTTTTTGACCTTATTGCTTTTATAAAAGCTATTAAATCTAAAGAAGTAAAAAATTATTTATATTACGTAAGTGCTGTTATTAAAATAATTGATTTATTTGCTTTTGCTTTAGTTTCAACACTTTTACCTTTAACAAGTAAAGAAATTAATAATATTCAAGAATTTAATAAAGTTGATTATGTTGGTTGGCTTTATGCTTTATTTACATTCTTATATGCTTTCCTAGTTTTAATTACATTAAGTAAAATCTTTGAAAAGAAGAAGTTTACTATATATGAAATTAGTGAAATTGCTATTTTTTGCGCATTAGCTTTAGTCTTAGATAAAGTTAAAATTCCAGTTGGAATTACTGGTGGATCTATTAACGCTAGTGCCCTTCCTTTAATGATTATTGCGTTAAGACATGGGTTCTTAAAAGGTTTAATTTCATCAAGTGTTGTATTTGGTTTAATCTCTTGTTTATTAGATGGATATGGATTCCAAACTTATCCTTTTGATTATCTTATAGCTTTTTCAGGGTACGCAACTGTTGGATTATATATGTATCTTTTCAAAAAATATGTTATTAAAGATAGAGAAAATATAGAATTTGCTTCAATTGTTGTTTCAATCCTTTTAGGTGGTCTTAGCAGCTTTATTACGAGAATGCTTGGATCAAGTTTATCTTCAGTGATTTTTTATAGTTATTCGTTAAAAGATGCTTTAATTTATAATCTTTCTTATATTCCATTAAGTGTCTTCGGTTCAACATTAATTGCTTTATTATTAGCAAGACCATTACAAATTATTAATCATAGATTTCCAGTACATGTTAAATAACTAATTATAGTTATCTAATTTTGTTAATTTTATATTTAAATTTTCAAGTTTATTTAATTCGCTCCATATCAAAAATACTATTATTTTATTTATAAATAAAATAGAATATAGTCAATATTGATATGGAGTATTTTTATTATGGGATTAAGGAAAAACGATTTAAAGAGTCAAGCTGAGACTCAAGAAGTTAAAAAAGAAGATAGTGATAAGAAAGAAGAAGTTGTTGAAGAAGAAGTGCCTGAAAAAGAACCAGAAATCGTTAAAACTGATTCAGAAATTGAATTAGAAAAGGCTGTTAACGAAAAGAGAGAAGAATATAAAGCTTATGCACTTAAGCAAAAGAGATTAAATATTATTATAACCTCTATTGTTGCAGTTGTTTTAATTGCTGCTTTCTTTGGAATGATGATGCTTAGTGATAAATATGAATGGGTGCTTTATCTTTGCTTAGGCGCAATGATTCTTGTTTTAGGTTCTACCTATTTTTTAAGTAAGGTAATGCGTAAACGTTTATTAGCACAATCAGAAGTTTATATTGATTTTTTATGTAAAGAAGTCAGTAAATATGTTTATAGCGATAAAAAAGTAAAAGATTTAGTTGTAACTCCTAAAGGTTCTTTAGAAGATAAGTGGTTTTTTGATGCCCATTTTTATAAAGATTTAGTTGGCACTAAAGGACGAAATTTTGCTCACTTTGAATATAATGGAATGGAAGTAGATAGTTGCGATTTAGCAGCAAATTATAAAGTAAAAAATCGTTTAGCTCCTAAATTTTTAGGAAGATATTATTCTTTTAAGCCTAATTTTAAAACTGATGGAAAAGTTACTATTTTCCAATTAAAAGGTGGAGAATTAAGTGTTCCTATTGATGATATTGATGACTTAAATTTTATTGAAGGAAATAAACAATATTGTATATATTCAAATGATCCAAATGCTAAAAAAGTATTAAATGATCGTGTAATTAAAGCTCTTTTAAAATTTAAAGTTAAAAATCCTTTAATTGATGTTATTTTTAGTGTAAAAGATAATCTTGTTTCACTTGGAATTGATTATACTGATGAATTTATAAATATTCCTGTTGATAAAGACTTTTCAATTAAAAATAGCAAAATTGCAAAAGAAGATTTTGCAAAAGTTATGAATGTAGTAAAGGTTCTTTTAGAATCTAATAAAGAAAAAGAAGTAGAAGAAAAAAGTAAATAAGCCTTTAACGACTTTGGAGTTTTTGTATGGAATCGTTAAAAGGTAAATGGATAGAAATTCAAGGTTATAAGCATGATGGAAGAATGCACCGAATTTGGGATTCTGTTTTTGTTGTGGAAGAGAGTGAAAATTATATTGTTGTTGCAAGTAATCGCACAAAAGTTATTGAACATGATTTTAGGATATGGCATACAAAAGAACCTGCTATCATGATATTTTTTAAAGATAAATGGTTTAATGTTATTGCTATGTTTAAGGAAATTGGAATTACGTATTACGTAAATCTTGCTTCACCTTATGTTATTGATAAAGGCGTTATTAAATATATTGATTATGATCTTGATATGAAATTATTTCCAAATAATCAAGTAAAAATAATTGACGTTAGAGAATATGCTTATCATCGAAAAAAATATGGGTATAGTGATGATATTGATACGATTTTAAGATTTAATTTAAAATCAATAAAAGAAATGATGTTATCAAAAGAATTTCCATTTAAAAATGATGTTATTAAAGAATTTTATAATTCTTTTATTAATAAAACAAAGAAGGATAAAAATAATGGTTGAATCAATAATTAATACATATTCAAAAGAAGAAACAATTAAATTAGGCGAAAATATAGCTAAATTTTTAAGTAAAGGAGACGTATTAACGCTTGATGGAGATTTAGCGGCTGGTAAAACAACTTTTGTTAAAGGAATAGGATTAGGTTTAGGAATAAAAGATGAAATAAATTCTCCAACTTTTAATATACTAAAATGTTATTTTAATAAGCCACTTCCTTTATATCATATTGATGCTTATAGACTTGAAGATGTTGATAGCGAAAATAAAAATATTGGTTTAGAGGAAGTTATATATGGTGATGGCGTATGTGTTGTTGAATGGCCAAAATTCATAAAAGAATTTTTAGATTATAAATTGTCTTTAAATGTTTTTATTAAAGTTATTAAGGAAAACGAAAGAGAATTTCATTTTTCAACAAATAATGATAAACATTATGAAAAATTATTTAATTTTTTAAAGGAGGCAAAATGAATACTTTATTATTAGATTCAACATATAAAGATTTAAATGTTGGTTTAGCATTTGATGGGAAAATAGATGAAATAAGTTATGAATGTTTTCAAAGACAATCAGAATTAATGATTCCTGAAATTGAAAATATTTTAAAAAGAAATAACTTATCTCCAAAAGATATTCATGAAATTGTCGTAACTCATGGTCCTGGAAGTTATACTGGATTAAGAATTGCTTTAACAATTGCAAAAGTCTATTCTTATGCAAATAAGTGTGATTTATATTCTCTTTCTAGCTTAAATGTTTTAATTAAACCTGATACTCCTTCAATTTGTCTTATTAATGCCCGTAGTAATCGCAGTTATTTTGGGGTTTATAAAAATAATGAAGTTATTTTAAATGATCAAATTTTATCTAACGACGATGTTTTAAAATATATAAATGAGCATAAAGATTATGCAATATGCGGAGACGTAGAATATCTTGGTTTAGATGGTTATAAAGCAGATTTATTAAAGAATATGTATTTTTTAAAGAATGAACCAAATAAGGTAAAAGACATATTTACTTTAAAAGCAACATATCTTAAGGATTAATAAAATGGTTATACGTGAAGCGACAGTTAGAGATTTAGATGAACTTGTTGAGATGGAAAATTTATTTAAAAATCCATTTACCAAAATCCAAGTGTTATATGAGATATTAAAAAATCCAACTAGTAAATTTTTAGTAGCTTGTGATGATAAAAAACCATCCTTAATTTTTGGATTTATTGATTTTTGGATTACATTTGATTCAGCAACAATTTGTCAATTAGCAGTTAAAAAAGAGTACCAAAACATGGGTATTGCTAGCAAATTACTTGAAGAATCTTTTAAAATTTTAAAAGAAAATAAAGTTTTATTTTATACTCTTGAAGTTCGAGAACATAATGAAAAAGCTATTAATTTATATAAAAAACATGGATTTACTTATGTTACTTTAAAAGAACAATATTATAGTGATGGTGAAAACGCTATTTATATGATGAAAGGAATTTTATAGTATGAATAAAGATATTATCATATTAGGTATTGAATCATCTTGTGATGAAACAGCTGCTGCTATTACTAAAAATGGCGAATTATTGAGTAATGTTGTTTCAACACAAATTGAAATGCATAGAAAATATGGTGGAGTTATGCCAGAAATTGCTTCAAGATTGCATCTTGAGAATATTTTATTTGTAATTGATGAGGCCCTAAAAAAAGCTAATGTAAAGTTAGAAGAGTTAACAGCAATTGCTGTAACTCGTGGTCCTGGGTTAATTGGTGCTTTACATGTTGGTTTACAAGCGGCAAAAACTCTCTCCCTTGTTTTAGGAATACCTTTAATTCCAGTTCACCATCTTTGTGGACATATTTATGCTAATGAATACGTTAATTCTTTGAAATTTCCTTTACTTGCGGTAGTTGTAAGTGGTGGAAACACAGAGCTAGTATATATGAAAGAACACCTCGATTTTAAAATAATCGGCGAAACTAAAGATGATGCAATTGGTGAATCTTTTGATAAAGTTGCAAGAGTTCTTGGGTTACCATATCCTGGTGGTATTCCAATTGATAAACTTGCAAAACTTGGTAAACATACATATAAATTACCAATGCCTATGCATGATGGTAGTTTAAATTTTTCGTATAGTGGGCTTAAAACTGCAGTAATAAATATTGTTCATAACACAAAAGAAAAAGGTGAAGAAATAAATGTGAATGATATGTGTAGATCATTTGAGGATGTTGCAGTTGGTGAAATTATTGATCGAGTGAAAAGAGCAACTAATGAATACGATTTTAAACAAGTTGTTTTAGCTGGTGGAGTTAGTGCTAATAGTTATCTTAGAGAAGAAATAGTTAAATTATTTAAAAATTCTAATATAGAAGTTATTATACCACCTATTTGGTGTACAACCGATAACGCGGCAATGATTGCAAAAGTTGGTGGATATTTATATGAAAAGAAAATATTTGCAAGTTTAAATATTGGAGTTGATCCTTCTTGGAAGATTGAAGATTATAGAAAATTTTAAATGTAGTATAATAATTAATTATGGAGAATGTTATGGAAAGAGAATTAAGTGTAAGAAAACTTTATCTTGGTATTCAAGATAAGAAAATTGTCGAAGGCGACGTTGTTAAAATGTATGGTTGGGTAAGATCAGCAAGAAATAATGGTAGTGTTGGTTTTATTGAATTTAATGATGGAACACATTTTAAAGGTGTTCAACTTGTTTTTGTTAAAGAAGGTGGTTGTTTTGAGGCCGCATCTAATATTAAATATGGCTCAGCAATTGAATTTAAGGGGAAAGTTAAGTTAACCCCAACTATGAAACAACCATTTGAAATTGAATTAGTAGAGATTTCTCTTGTTGGTGATTGTGCTGAAGATTATCCTCTTCAAAAGAAAAAACATAGTTTTGAATTCTTAAGAGACATTTGTTACTTAAGACCTAGAGCGAATACCTTCCAAGCATTATATAGAGTAAGAAATACTCTCGCTTATGCTATACATAAATATTTCCAAGAACATGGATTTATTTATGTTAATACTCCAATTATTACAGGAAATGATGCTGAGGGAGCAGGTGAGGTGTTTAAGGTTGTAGTTGATCCAAAAAATCCAGAGGGATTTTTTAAAGCAAAAGCGGTTTTAACAGTAAGTGGTCAACTTCATGTTGAACCTTTTGCCTTAGCTTTTAGAGATGTTTATACTTTTGGTCCTACTTTCCGTGCAGAAAATAGTAATACTCCAAGACACGCCAATGAATTTTGGATGATTGAGCCTGAATTAGCTTTTGCTGATTTAAATGACAATATGGATTGTATTGAATCATGTTTAAAATACATCATTAAATATGTTTTAGATAATTGTAAAGACGAAATGCAATTCTTTGATTCATTTATTGAAAAAGGAACAATTGATAAATTAAATAAAGTTATTAGTTCTCCATTTAAGAAAATGACTTATTCTGAAGGTATTGAATATTTATTGAAAGCTAAAGAGGCTGGTCATAAGTTTGAATATAATAATATTTATTGGGGTATGGATTTACAAAGTGAACATGAAAGATATTTAACTGAAGAAATCGCTAAAGGTCCAATGTTTCTTACAGATTTTCCAAAAGAAATTAAAGCCTTCTATATGAAACGTAATAAAGACAACAAAACTGTTGCGGCATGTGATCTTCTTGTCCCTACTGAAGGAGAGATTGTTGGTGGTTCGCAAAGAGAAGATGATTATGATGTTTTAAAAAATATTATGATCGATAAAGGAAATGCTGAAGAGCTTGATTGGTACTTAAATTTAAGAAGATATGGTGGTTGTCCACATTCTGGTTTTGGTCTTGGATTTGATAGATTGTTGATGTATATTACAGGTATGAAGAATATTCGTGATACCGAACCATATCCACGTGTACCAGGGAGTTTAAAATACTAATATGCAAAAACTAGAAAGAGAACAAGAAATATTAACACCTAAGGTTGATGAAACAGGAACTAAAACAATTAAAAGAGAAACAGTAGAAGTTGAAAAAGTTGAACAAATTGATCCAATTGTTGTCGAAAAAAAGCGTAAAAGTAGATATAAATTAATAGTTGTTTTTGGTGTTATAGCACTTATATTATTTGCAGCCATTATTTATCAAGTGGTTACAGTATTTATTGAAATTTTTAGCCAATTATAATAAAAGCGAACCAAATGGTTCGCTTTTTGTTAGGTTCTATGAAAATTAAATGAGCTAAGTTAAATTAGTAAGCACACTTAATTTCACAGATTTTTTATTTATTATCTTGATTTGTACTTGTTTCTGTTACGTTTTGTGGATTAATTCTATTTATATTATAGAAGTGAGAGATATCAAGTGTTGATAGATCCTTGCTGTATATTTGATTTTTTAACTTTTTAATGCGGTAAAGTCTAGCAAAGTAGGCTTGAACATTTACTAAATACCATATAATTCCAGCAAGAGCAAATAAGAATATGAAATAATTTAAAATTGCTAGTCCTTCTACAAAATGAGGATAGTTAGTGACTTCAATTCCAGGGAAAGCAAGAATTGGCATATAATGGGCTTTTGAAAAATCAAAAACATAGAATAATGAGGATATACCAGTTTTTGTATCAAAAATTGATTGTCCCCAATCTCCACCAATACTAAGGTGATAAACTAAATAAATTGCTAAAGATGTAGCAAATAAACATAAAGGACCAAGTGTTGCCTTAAAAAAACAAATTCTATTTTTTAGTTTAGCAATTCTTACAAATTCTTTTTGGTTATCACATAATCTTGATAAAACTACGTTTGTCATATAGCGATCTACTTTTTTGCCTTGGATTTGCATTATTTTTTCAATAAGGTTTCCAATAAAACCAATTATGATAAAAATTACGATTAAAAAAATTAATAAGGTAGCAATAGTGGTTAATGTTGATTTAGTTTTTTCACTTAAAAAATATAATAAAAACATTGTTATTTATCCTCTTCTTTTCTTTCTTCAATGGCTGCACTAGGCTCTACATCAATATAATCTTGTTTTTGTTTTTCTTCATTATTCATTGCTTTTAATTGCTGACCATCAATATTTAAAATAAGATTAACGCCTTGGCCTTGCTTAGTTTCTTGTGGTTCACCAAAGTCTCTGGCTGAATTTAAAATTTGTTTAGCTTTAATGTCTTCTTTTAAGGTCAAACCTGATGGCTCTTTTTTAAGAATGAGAACTATCTTTCTAAAAAGCATATAAATGCAAACAAAAAATAAATAAATTCCATAAATAGCAAAAAAACATATTCCTAATGGAATTAAAAATAAATAAATAAACCCTTTTCCTACTAATTTAAGTAAATCAATCATTTAATTACCCCCCCTTTTTCATTAAATAAAAATACCATGCGATACCTACTACGCTTATTATAATACCAAATATAGAAAAATAATTTATGTTAATAAAATAATTATTATTTTTCGAAAATAAGATATATAAAACCCAATCAATTATTAAAAATAAAATAGTTAATGGTAAAAATATTAAAGGTTTATTTTTTATAAGTTGAATTGTTAAAATTAATGAATAAATAAACGAAATAGCTAGGAATGTATATGAATTTTGATACAATTTCAAAAAATAAAATATTATTGTGGCTGATGAAGAAATAAGTGTTCCTATTAAAATAAATATTGATAAGTTTTTAAAGAAAGACAGTTCATAACCAAATTTTTTAATTTCACCTTTTGTGATTATACAAACAATAAATATTTCTAATGAACAAGATAAAAATAATAAGCCATATATAATTAAATTAAGTTCATTTTGGTATGCAGTAAAACCTAATAAATCAATTATAGTTTTTAAAATATTTATATCATAAATTAAGTTTAAGATTGGAATAAAAATTATATAAAATACGTACATTATAAAAATAGAACACATATAAGCGATTGTCCCATCTTTATTTTTTTCAATAATTATAGAGAATACAAGTCCTTGAATTAATGATGGAATTAAATTTAAAAAAACAAGACTTAAATCGTTAAAAGTGATTAAACTAGAAAGAAAAATTGAACACAATAAATAAATTAGAAAATATTTCTTTTTTGTATTTAATGAATATATCGTCGAAATTAATGGTAAAAAAATCAACAGCAAAAAAGAAATTATATTAAAATACGTCGATAATGCAATAATTAAAGCATTCAACCCTACAAAGAGGGACATTAATGGAATCGTTGATTTTAAAGTTTCTTTTTTGCTGATTATCTTCATTAAATGTATTATCGTTGCAAAACGCTTTAAAAAGCAAGTTATTTAAATTAATTTTTAACAAATATAACAGATTTTGAAAGTAAATAATTTTCATTTAATTTTTACTTCATTTTTCTTTATTACTTATATATAATGCCTTGCTTAAATGATATAATTTTAAGGCTATGAATTATAAAGATGAATTAAACGAAAAACAATATGAAGCTGTAACAAGTAAAGCTCAATATCTAAGAATTATTGCGGGAGCTGGAAGCGGCAAAACAAGAGTTTTAACCTATAGAATTGCCTATTTGATCGATAAAATGGATGTACGTCCATATAACATTTTGGCAATTACTTTTACAAACAAAGTTGCTAAAGAAATGAAAGAAAGAACTATGAAATTATTGCCAGATGTTAATCTTAATGGTTTATCGATTTCAACTTTTCACTCATTGTGTGCTAGATTTTTAAGATCCGAGATCAGTGAACTCGGGTTTCCTAGTAATTTTTTCATTATGGATGATACTGACTCATTAGCTTTAATTAAGGATATTGGAGAAACTTTTGGTTATAAGAGAACAGATGAAGTAAATAAGGATGCATTTAATTTTATTAAGAACCAAAAGTGCTATGGAAAACTTCCAAGCGATTGTGAAAATATAATTCGCGGACACGAATTATATTTGAGATTTTTTAAAGAATATGAAAGAAGAAAAAACGAATTATATCAATTAGATTTTGATGACTTAATTATATATACAATCAAAATTTTAGAAACCGATGAAGATGTTAGAAGAAAGTGGATTGACCATTTTCGATATATATTAGTTGATGAATTTCAAGATACCAACGATCTTCAATTTAAATTACTTGTTTTATTAAGTGATGAAACCACAAATGTTTATGTTGTTGGAGATCCAGATCAAACAATTTATACCTGGCGTGGTGCAAATCAAAAAATTATTATGAATTTTGAAAAGACTTATCACCCTCTTACAACAATTGCTCTCGAAGAAAATTATCGTTCTACACCAAATATTTTAAAGATTTCTAACCAATTAATTTCGCATAATCCAGGTAGATTTGAAAAAAATTTATTCACAAAGCTTCCTAAAGGAAAAGATGTTACTTTAAAAGAATTTCCATCGCCTTTTGCTGAAGCTCGCTATGTTGCAAATACTATAACCGAAATTAAACTAAGACATAGAGAAGCTAAATATTCAGATATTGCTGTTCTTTTTAGATCAGCTTATCTTACTCAAAAGCTTGAAAATGTTTTAGTTTCTCAAAAAATACCATATAAAGTTTATGGTTCTTTAAAATTCTATCAACGTGCTGAAGTTAAGGATTGTCTTGCCTATTTTAAAATATTGATTAATGAAGATGATGATATTTCTTTTGAAAGAATAATAAATATTCCTCGTAGAGGAATTGGCGATAAAACTCTTTCTTTAATAAAAGTTGAAGCGCAAAAAAATAAGACTTCTATCGTAAAATTTCTGAAGAATTTAGATAAATATGATACTTCTGTTCCAAGAACAGTTTTGAAAAAACTTGAACCTCTTTTCGGTATCATGGAAAAAACAAAAGAAAAACTTGTTAAAAAAGATGAATCTTATAGTGAAGTATTAGATGATTTTTTAACAGAAATTGATTATAAAGATTATCTTGAAGAAAAAGATGACCTCAGCGATAAACTTCTTAACGTTGTTGCTTTAATAAACGATATTCGAGATTATTTGAAAAATAATCCTAATAGTAATTTTGATGAATATCTTCAAAATATTTCTTTATATAGTGCTCAAGATGATATTGATAATAGTAATTCAGTTTCTTTGATGACCGTTCATACTGCTAAAGGTCTTGAATTTGATTATGTTTTTATAATCGGTCTTGAAGAAGGTGTATTCCCTAACAATCGTGCTTTAAATGAGAACCCTAAATCTATTGAAGAAGAAAGAAGACTTGCATATGTTGCGTGTACTAGAGCAAGAAAAGAGCTTTATTTAACTTTCAATAACGCTTTTAATTATTCAACTAACTCTCCATCAACAGCTTCAAGATTTATTAAAGAGATGGGAATTAGTGTTCCAAAATATCGCTTTAGTGGGTTTGGTAGTATTTATTCAAGTTCGAGTGCTAGTAACAATAATCAAAACGAACCAAAAAAATATTATTATAATGGGACACAACAAACGTCTTCTGCTACTTCTTTTAATAGTAATAATATTACCTGGAAAGTAGGAGATATAGCAGTTCACCAAACATTTGGCGAAGGAGTGGTTATAGGTGTTGATGGCGATTTGATCAAAGTTAACTTTAAAAATTTTGGTCTAAAAACACTTATAGGGACTCACCCAAAATTATCAAAAAAATAAGGAGGGTATATTTAATAAATTATGGATATTATTGAAGCAAGATTTAAGCATGAACAGCTCGTTAAATTATTAGAAAAGTACGCTCATGAGTACTATGTTTTAGATAACCCTTCAGTTACTGATGAAGAATATGACAGTAAATATCAAGAACTTGAAGAACTTGAAAAAGAATTTCCAGAATTAATAACTAGAAATAGCCCAACGCAACGAATTGGCGGGACTGTTTTAAAAGGTTTTGAAAAAATAAGACACGAAAAACCTATGATGTCTCTTGCTGATGTTTTTAATGAAGAAGAATTATTAGAATGGAATTATAAAACTTCTGAATTAGCTTCAAAAAAAGAACTTACTTATTGTGCTGAGTTAAAAATTGATGGTTTAGCAATGTCACTTGTTTATGAACATGGTGAATTAAAATATTGTGCTACTAGGGGAGATGGTTTAGTTGGAGAGGATGTTACAACCAATGTTTTAACAATTCCTTCAATTCCAACACATATTCCTTTTCCAGGACATATTGAGGTTAGAGGTGAAGTTTATATGCCTAAAGCTTCATTAAATGAATTAAACGAAGAAAGAAAGAAAAATGGTGAGCCACTTTTAGCTAACGCAAGAAATGCAGCTGCAGGATCAATTAGAAATCTTGATAGTAGCGTAGCAAAATCAAGAAAACTTGATGCCTGGTGGTATTACCTTGTTAATGCTGAAGAGCTAGGTATAAAAACTCATTATGATGCTCTTAAAAAACTTGATGAGCTTGGTTTTAAGACAAATCCTAATAGGCGATTAGTTACAGGAGAAAAAGAAATTCTTGCTTATATTCAAGAATACACAAAGAAACGTAGTAGTTTACCATATGATATAGATGGAATTGTTCTAAAAGTTAATGATTTTAGTTTATATGATGTTATTGGTTATACTGCAAAAACTCCAAAATGGGCAATTGCTTATAAATTTCCTCCTGAAGAGGTAATTACAAAACTTTTAGATATTGTTTTTACGGTTGGTAGAACAGGTAAAATTACCCCCAATGCTGTGTTAGAACCAATTAGAATTGCTGGATCGACTGTTCAAAGAGCGACTTTACATAATGAAGATTTTGTGAATGAAAAAGGACTTAAGATTGGTGATTATGTAGTTTTAAGAAAGGCGGGAGACGTTATTCCTGAAGTTGTTGAACCAGTTTTATCGCGTAGAAATGGTACTGAAAAACCTTTCAAAATGATTGAAAATTGTCCAGATTGCGGAACCCCTCTTAAAAAAATAGAAAATATGCATTATTGCCCAAATCCAAAATGTCCATCAAGAAAAATTGAAAATTTAATTCATTTTGCTTCAAAAGATGCTATGGATATTGAAGGTTTAGGTGAAAAAACCTGTGAAGAATTCTTCGCTCAAGGGTTTATAAATGATATTGTTTCTATTTATAAATTAAGCGAACATAAAGATGAACTTATGAATATTGATGGATGGAGTATTAAATCTGTCACGAATCTGCTTGATTCAATTGAAGTTTCAAAGAAAAACAGTTTGGAAAAGTTATTATTTGGCATTGGAATTAGTGAAGTTGGTAGTAAAATGTCAAAAGAACTTGCTCGACATTTTAAATCTATTGAACCTTTAATGCTCGCAAGTGTTGATGAACTTCTTAAACTTAGTGATGTTGGTGAAGTTGTTGCAAAATCTATTTATAACTATTTTAAAGATCCAGCCAATATTGATATGATTAAAAAGCTTCAAGAAATGAATGTTAACACAAATTATCTTGGTAGTGATGCTGTTAATGAAAGTAATTTCTTTTATAATAAAACGGTCGTTTTAACAGGAACGCTTTCAAGTTATGGAAGAAGGGAATTAACAGAAATTTTAGAGAATTTAGGTGCCCACGTTAGTGGTTCAGTATCTAAATTAACAAATTATGTTATTGTTGGAGAAGATGCTGGAAGTAAATTAGTTAAGGCACAAAAACTCGGTATTAAAATTTTAAGTGAGGATGACTTAAATAATATATTAAAAGGAGAAAGTTATGATGGAAGTAAATAAAGAAGTATTAAAAACTGCTGCCAATCGATTACTTTTCGATATGGAAGATAAAGAATATGACTTATTACTTGAAGAGTTCAAGATTATTATTGAACAATTTAAAATGATTGGTGATATTAAAGGTGTTGATGATGCAACACCTATGACATTTCCATTTGATGTCACAATTGACGTATTAAGGGAAGATGTACCACTTGAACCATTAAAAAAAGAAGATGCACTTAAAAATGCTGGTAGTGTTCAAGATGGACAAATTAAACTTCCAAAGGTAATTTAGTATGAACTATTTAGATAAATCAATAATTGAAATTCATGAAGCATTAGTTAATAAAGAAATTACAGTTTATGAACTTGTTAAAGAATCTTTAAAAAGAGCTCATGAAAATAAAGATAATGCTTTTGAAACTATTTTAGATGAATATGCTTTAAATAAAGCTAAACAATGTGATGAAAAAGGAATTGAAAAAGATAATTATCTTTATGGAATTCCATATGTTGCTAAAGATAATTTTTCAACAAAAGATATTGAAACAACTGGTAGTAGTAATATTTTAAAAGGTTATGTTCCTCTTTTTGATGCTACTGTCATTAAGTATTTAAATGATGCTGGAGCAATTTTAATTGCTAAAGCAACACTTGACGAACTTGCAATGGGTGGTAGTGGCACAAGTGGACATAAAGGTATTACATATAATCCATACGACCTAAAGCATGAACATATGGTTGGTGGATCAAGTTGCGGAAGTGCTGTTGCCGTAGCAGCAGGAATTGTACCTTTTGCACTTGGTAGTGATACTGGTGACTCTGTAAGAAAACCTGCTAGCAATGCTGGACTTGTTGGTTTTAAACCAACTTGGGGTTTAATTTCTAGATATGGATTATTTCCATTTGCAACTTCATTAGATCATGTTGCTTATTTTACAAAATCTGTCGAAGATAGCGCATTACTTTTAAATTTACTTTCTAAACACGATGATAATGATGCAACAAATTCATATAAACCTCGTGAAAATTACTTTAAAAATTTATCTCACGATATTAAAGGGAAAAAAGTTGCAGTAATTAAAGAAATTATTGAAACAATACATGACGAAACTTTGGTTAATAAATTTAATGTTTCTTTAGAATATCTTAAAAAACAAGGGGCAATAGTTGAATATGTTTCAATGGATAAAAATTTATTAAATGCTATTTTCCCTAGTTATTTTATTATAAGTTGTGCTGAAGCAACTTCTAATAACGCTAATTTAGATGGTATTAAATTTGGTCCTTATTATGGCGGGAAAACTTATCAAGAAGTTATGTTTAATGCTCGTACTAAAGGTTTTTCATCTTTAATTAAAAGAAGATTTGTTATAGGTTCTTATTCGTTAATGAGTGCAAATCAACATGATTTATTTTTAAGAGCGCAAAAAGCAAGACACTTAATTGTTGATGCATTTAATGAAGTATTTAAAAAATATGATGCAATTTATTTATTAGCCTCACCAGACGTTGCTCCACGTTTTGATAAAGTAAGCGATAAACTTTCTTCAACTTATTTAATTGCCGATAACTATTTAGCATATGGTAATTTTGGTGGATATCCATCAATTACTGTTCCATTAGGTTTTAAAGATGATATGCCATTTGGAGCTAATATTACAACAAAACCATATAACGAAGAAATGGCTTTTGATTTAGCTTTAAATATCGAAGATTTTAGTGGTTTAAAAGATTTAGATATTAATACTAAGGGAGGTAAATAATATGAATTTTGAAGCAGTTATTGGTATTGAAACCCATATTGAAACAAACACTAAATCAAAAATGTTTTCTACCTCACCAAATAAAGCTGAACAAGAACCAAATACTTTAGTTGCTTTACTTGATATGGCTTTTCCTGGCACCATGCCAAGAGTAAATAAAGAAGCTGTTAGAAAAGCGATAAGAATTGCCCACGCTTTGCATATGACAATTGATGACACTCTTTATTTTGACCGTAAAAATTATTTTTATTCCGATTTACCAAAAGGATATCAAATAACTCAACAATTTAGGCCAATTGGTAGAGATGGCTATGTTGAAATTGAAATTAATGGAAAAAAGAAAAGAATTGGTATCGAAAGAATGCATATGGAAGAAGATACTTGTAAACAATTACATTTTTCTTCTTATACTTTGCTTGATTATAACCGTGCTGGTGTTCCTCTTTTAGAAATCGTTACAAGGCCAGAGATTAGAAGTGGTGAAGAGGCAAGAAAATACGTTGAAAAATTAAGAGAAATTGTTACTTTTGCTGACGTAAGTGATGGAAAAATGGAAAATGGAAGTATGCGTTGCGACACCAATATTTCTATTAGACCATATGGCGAAGAAAAATTTGGCACGAAAGTCGAAGTTAAAAATCTTAACTCAATAGTTGATATTGAAAAAGCTCTTGATTATGAAATAAAGCGTCAATCTGAAGCTTTACTTACTGGACACGAAGTCATTCAAGAAACTAGAAGATTTGATGAAGTTAAAAAAGAAACAGTTACCATGCGTGTAAAAACTGACGCTGTTGATTATAAGTATTTTTGTGAACCAAATATTGCGCCAATTCATTTATCAAAAGAATTTATTGAAGACGCAATTAAAACTTGTCCAGAATTATACGATGAGATGTTAGCAAGATTTAATAAAGATTACAATATCGATTTAAAAGATACGAAAATATTATTATCTGATAAAGAATTAGGCTTATATTTTGATAAATGTGCGAAATTTTCAAAACATTATCAAGCAATTGCAAATTTTATAATTTCTAATGTTTTATCAATATTAAATCGTGAAAATATTACGATTAAAGATTTTAAAGTTGAACCTAAATATATTAGTGAACTTGTAGATCTTCTTGAATCAAAAGAGATTAACTCAACACAAGGAAAGAAAATTTTTGAAAAAGTCGTTAAAGAAAATAAATCACCACGTGTCTTTAAAGAATCCCTAGGCGCTACTTTAATTAGTGACGAAGCATTAATATTAAAAATGGTTGAAGAAATTATTAGTGCAAATCCTTCTTTAAAAGTGAACTTTAAAGCCGGTAACACAAGACTTCAAGGATTTGTAATGGGTCAATTAATGAAGAAAACCCAAGGTAAGATTAATCCTTCTGTTGCAAATAAGATAATTGTTCAAGAATTAAATAAATAAATTTTATAATTTAGTGGCTAAGCTTTTAAGCGATTCATCGCTTAAAAGCTTTTTGATTTCTATAAATGAGTTAAAAGTCGAATTTTTTAAAAAGAAGTGGAGTTTTGATATGATTTTATCAAAAAGAGTATCTTGAATCTTGTAATCTATGTCACTACTTCCATCAAGTTCTTCTTCGATCAATGAGATTAAGGAGCGTCTTAATAATGCTAAAATTCCTTCTTCTAACCAATAAGAAAAAATAGTGTTATTAAATGTATTTTCAAGTTTTTTAAAATATAAATAAGTTTCTAATCCATCATTTGGATTATGCCAAAAATCGACAAAAATAAAATCAAATTCATTTTTGTCACATTTTTTTATATAGTTAAACGCATCATCTTTAATAATTTTTATTTTATTTTTATTAGTAAATTGAGGGAGAATACAAGTATTAAATATGTCGATTATTTTTTGATTGTTTTCAATAATTGTGATAGATTTTACTTCCTCTTTTAAAGAAGTCATATATTGATAGTAACCAAGTCCAAGACCAAAAACTAAAATATTTCCCTTCGCCTCATTTATGGATTTTTCCATAGTTTCTATTTCGTTTGGATTAATACTCATCCAAATTACGTTATTTTCCAAAAGAGCGGGGAATGTATATGGTTTTTTAAAGAAACCAATTCTTGAGATTTCTTTATAATAGGCGTTTTCATTAACTTCAATATCGTTATAAGAGAAGGCCTCAAATGGTTTATAGGTAAGATTTGTTAAAAGAAGATTAGCATTTCTTTTATCTTTAATAACAATATTTTTTATATAAGGATTATTTAAATATTTTTCTTCGTTTAAACACTTAATTCCTGGCAATAAATAATTTTCTATTATTTCTTTATTCTCTTTATTTTTTGGATCAATTTCCATTTTATGTAAAAAATGTTTTAAAAATTGTTCTTCAAATGAGGTTTTATTATTTTTGTCATACAAAAATGAATTTTTATAATATTCTAAATATTCAAGATATAAATCAGCAATTGACATATTGATGTCTTTTGTATCCAATATTTTTTGAAATTCATTAAGGTCTTTAGTGTTTAAATTTAGTTTCATATGAATATTATACATTTTTTAGTCTATTTAATTTATAGAGGAGCATTATTTTTGTAGAAATCTTAAAAAATGATAAAATATTGATAAACATGGAGATTTGTTATGAAGAAAATTAATGTTAATGAACAATGTATAAATGAAGATTATTATTCTGATTTATCAAGAAATTATCAAGCTAATCCTACAAATGTTGTGATTCGTCACGCACTTTCTAAAGTAGATATTCCAACCGTTGTAAGTGATTCCAAAAATAAAGTTGAAACTTTAAATAATTTTTCTGATGAAGTTAAAACCTTACCTGTTGCAAATCAAAAAGCAAGTGGTAGATGTTGGATTTTTGCTGGTTTAAATATTTTGCGTGAAATTATTGCTAAAGCTTGTAATTTAGCTAATTTTGAATTATCACAAAATTACGTTGCTTTCTTCGATAAATTAGAAAAAGCCAACTATTTTATGACTTCAATTATTGATTTAATTGATAATCAACCTGATGAAAGAACATTTATGTATTTATTAGACAATGCTGTTGGAGATGGTGGCCAATGGGATATGTTTAGAAATTTAGTAGTTAAGTATGGTGTTGTTCCTAAATCAGTTTTTGATGAAACTTATCAATCGAGTAATACTCGATTTAGCGATCAATTATTGAATGCTTATTTAAGACAATTTGCTTATGAAGCACAAAAATTAGCTAAACAAAATAAATATAAAGAAATTCAAGGTTTAAAAGATGAATCTTTAAATAAGATATATTCTTTATTGGTTAATTGTTTTGGTGTTCCACCAACTCAATTTGATTTTGAATATACTGATAAAGATAATAAATATCATATTGAAACAGGTTATACTCCAAAAAGTTTCTTTGATAAATATATTGGTTTAAGAATTGATGATTATGTTTCTATTATTAATTCACCAACTAGTGATAAACCATTTATGAAATCTTATACAATAGATTATTTAGGAAATGTTGTTGAAGGTAAATTAGTTACGCATTTAAACTTACCAATGGAACGTATTAAAGAATTAATTGTGAAACAAATTAAAGGTGGAGATATTGTTTGGTTTGGAAGTGACGTTGGTGCTTATGGCGATAGAGTAAGTGGCGTTTGGGATGATCAAGCTTATGACTATATGTCCGCATTCATGTTTGATATTAAGTTTGATAAAGCGGCAATGCTTGATTATCGAGCAAGTGCTATGAATCACGCTATGTGCCTTACTGGTGTTAATTTAAAGGGAGACGTACCAACTAAATGGAAAGTAGAAAATAGTTGGGGTGATAATATAGGTAATAAAGGATATTTTATCATGTCATCAACTTGGTTTGATTTATATGTTTATCAAGCAGTTATTCTTAAAAAATATTTAACAGAAGAAGAACTTAATGCCTATAATCAAAAACCAATTGTTTTAAAACCTTGGGATCCAATGGGAACATTAGCTGATTAATGAAAGAGGTCTTAGTTGTCTAAGACCTTTTTTAATTTAAACTAAGGGAAAAAGTGTGCGAATCATGTTATTAATCTAACAAATGCTAAGAAAAATATCGTATAATAATTAAGAAATGTATATATGGAAGGGAATTTTGAAAAATGAAATATAGCATATCAAATTATAATGATGATATTGTTTTCATTGAGGTTTCAAATGATGACAAACTATCGGCAGTTTTTTCAAATTTTGGTGCTGGTGTTTTTAGATTAAGATACAATAATTCACCAATAATTCTTGAGATTGAAGACAAAGAAAAATGGCTTTATTGCCCTCAATATTATGGAAAAACTTTAGCTCGTGTTGCTGGAAGAATAAAGTGCGAAGGCGAAATTGATGGAGAACCATATAATTTAATGAATAATGCAGCAAATTTTTGCTTACATGGTGGCGATTTAAAGTCCTTATCTTTTAAGCCTTGGAAATATGAAGTTAAAGAATATAAAAATCATATAGATGTTATTTTTTCAATCAAAAGCAAAAATAAAGAAAATGGTTTCCCAGGAGACGCAAAAATTAAAGTCATTTATCAATTATTTAACAACAATAACTTTAAAATTTTACATAAAGGAACGACTTCTACTAAAACTTTGATGAATATATCAAATCATAATTATTACAATCTTTTTAATTCAAAAGATGTTAGTGATTATGTTTTAAAAATTAATTCACATAAGTATGGTGAAATGAATGATTCACTTTTAATTTTAGATACTAAAGACGTTCCATGGTATCTTAATTTTGAAAGAGCTACTAAACTTAATGCAAGATTAAAATATCTTGAAGATAAAACTGAAATTAAAACAATTGATAATACTTTCTTATTCAATGAAGTTATTAAAAATAAACCTCAGGTTGTTTTAAAAAACAAAGTTGCTAAATTAAGTTTGTATACCGACTATCCATGTTTAAATATTTTTTGTGATAATTACCATGTACCTATTAAATTTAGTCAATTTAGTGAATTAGATTCTGGCAGAAGAGCGCTTGCTTTAGAACCTCAACTTTATGATCTTGACCATGACTCTTTAGTTTTAAGGAAAGGTGAAAAATACAATCATTTTATTTTAATTAAAATAAAGGAATTACATTAATTATGATTAAAAATACCGTAAATGAATTAATTGAATATGCAAAACTATATCTTGATTTAAAAGATAGCGATGCAATTTATTTAAAAAATATTCTTCTTGGTGAGCTAAAACTTTCTTCACCATCTTGTGAAAAAGTTGATATAGAAAAAATTAAAGCAATGAAAGTTCCTGATGTTTTTATCGATGATATTAAAAACTACTTATGTTCTTCATTAAATTATAGTGAACATGATGCTGATTTATTTGCTAATAAATTAATGGGATTTTTAACTCCTTTACCATCATCAGTTACTGAAAAATTTAATTTACTCGAAAAAGAAAGTGATAGAAAAGCGCTTGATTACCTATATGATTTATCAGTAAAAAATAACTATGTAGCTAAAACTAAAATTGATAAAAATCTTGTATGGAATACCTCTTTTCCAGATAGAAATTTTGAAATTAGTATTAACCTTTCTAAGCCAGAAAAGAGCAATAAAGATATTGCAAAACTATTAGTAAAATCTAATTCTAACGAAGAAAAATATCCTAAATGTGCTCTTTGTTATGAAAATTTAGGATTTTATGGGAATGAATCAAGACCCGCTCGTGAAAATATTAGACTTATTCCATTAAAACTTGATAATGAAAATTGGTATTTACAATATTCTCCTTATGGATATTTTAATATGCACTGTATTGCCTTAAAAGAAACTCATTCTAATATGGCAATTAATAAATCAATTTTTACTTGTTTAATGGATTTTATAGATCGTTTTCCATCATTTTTTATAGGTAGCAATGCAGATCTTCCTATTGTTGGTGGTTCAATTTTAAATCATGAACATTTCCAAGGTGGAGAACATCTTCTTCCTGTTATGAGACAAGAAGTTAGTAAAGAATATAAGTTAACAAAATTTAAAAATACTAAATTATATAAATTAAATTGGTATAATACTTGTCTTTTATTAGAAGGCGAAGATAGAGAAGAAATAATTGAATTAGCTGATACAATCTTAACTAATTGGCGAAAATATGATGATAAAGAAAATGAGATTATTTCAAATGACGAAAATGGTTTACATAATACAATTACCCCTTCAATAAAGAAAAAAGGTAAAACATATTATATGTACTTAATTTTAAGAAATAATCGTTGCAATGAAGAATATCCAGATGGTATCTTCCATGCTCATCCTGAATTTCATATTATTAAAAAAGAAGGTATTGGGATTGTAGAAGCAATGGGTTTATTTATTTTACCTGCTAGACTTGTCAGGCAAGGAAATGAAATAAAAGATTGCTTAGAGAATAATTATTCTTATGAAGAAATTGTCAATAAATATAGCGACTTAAAAGACTTTATACCTATGATTAATAGTCTTAAAGAAAATTATTCAAAAGACACAATTGACTTAAAGATTAGAGAGTACATTAATAATGTATGTAAAGGTATTTTAGAAAATACCGCTGTATTTAAAGAAACAGAAAAAGGTAATTTAGGTTTAGATAAATTTGTTGGAGGAATGAACTTATGATAAATAGCGAATTTATTAAAAATTTTGAGGGTATTTTTAAGGAAAAACCTACATATTTAATTGATACTGGTGGTCGTTTCGAGATTATTGGTAATCATACTGACCATAATCATGGTTTATGTCTTGTTGCAAATTGTTCTTTAAGAGTAAGTGCAGCAATTAAGAAAAATGAAAATGAAGTTAGAATTAAATCTAAAGGATATCCTTTCTTTTCATTTAATGTTAATGATCTTTCATTAAATGAAAAAGAAAAAGGAACAACCCTTGCCCTTTGTAAAGGAATTCTTTTTAAATTAAAAGAACAAGGTTATAAAATTGGCGGATTTGATGCCTATATGGAAAGTGATATTCCTGATGGCAGTGGTGTTTCAAGTTCAGCAGCTGTTGAATCACTATTTGGTTATATAATTTCATATCTTTATAACGATCATAAAATTGAACCAATAGTTATTGCAAAAGATGGACAATATAGCGAAAATAATTTCTTTGGAAAACCATGTGGTTTATTAGATCAAATTGGTACAAGCTTCAATGATTGTAATTTTATTGATTTTAAAGATGTTGCAAACCCAAGAATTGTTCCACTCGCTTTTAATTTACCTTTAAGTTTATATCTTATTAAGTCAGAAGGTGATCATAGTAATTTAACGCCATTATATGCAGCTATTCCAAATGCGATGTATGAAGTTGCAAATTTATTAGATGGTAAAAAATATTTAAGAGATGTTAATGTTTTAGATGTTTATGACCGAATTGATAAACTTAATGTACCTGATGAAGTAAAAAGAAAAGCTAAACATTTCTTTTTAGAAAATAACAATGTTCGTTATGCAAAAGAGGCTATTGAAACTAATAATGTTGAAGACTTTTTAGGGGCTATAAGAAATTCTCAACATTCAAGTAAGACAAATCTTGAAAATACATTTGTAAAAGGTGAGTATAAGGATTCAATGCAAAATATTATTGATGAAGTTGATAAATTCATTGGTAAAAATGGTGCAATAAGAATTCATGGTGGTGGTTTTAAAGGAACTTGCCTTGCATTCATTAAAAATGATTTTGTAAAAGATTTTGATGAATATTTAGAAAAACATTATAAAAATAGATATTACAAAGTTAATATTTCGAAGAAAGCAGTTAATTTTGTTAATTTAGATTAATAAATTTGATAATATATTGAGGTTGTGCTCGAGTGTCTTCCCATGACTAACCACTCGTAAAAAGTAACAGGGGGGTTTCTTAATGAAAAAGAAATTATTAATTAAAACTATCGCGTTAAACGCGATAATATGTGCTTTGTATGTTGTTTTATCTTTAATAAGTGGACCATTAGCTTTTTTAGGTGGTTCCTTACAATTTAGACTAAGTGAGCTTTTAAACTTACTAGTCTTTTTTAATCCTTCGTACTCTATTGGAGTAACTTTAGGGTGTTTTTTGACAAACTTAATCTCACTTTATGGGTGGCCAGATTTAGTTGTTGGAACACTTGCAACTTTAATAACGACTTTGCTTATTATTGTTGTATCAAAAACAATAAAGAAATTATTGGTTGCAGCATTTGTACCAGCGATCATAAATGCTTTGATAATACCTTTTGTAGTGTTTTTATATGATTTAGAAACACCACTTTATACCTTTTATTGGACTACTTTTATGTTTGTTGGATTAGGGGAACTAATTGTTGTTTTACTTATTGGTTATCCAATATTTTTGTTTTTAATTAGAAAAACAAAAACATTTGGAAAAATTATTTTCGTTACTCAAAACGAAGATGTAAAGTGGTGATTATTCTCTTACCTTCTTTATTTAACAAAAACAAAATGATAGGATAAGTAATTATGAGTAAAGATTTTTATTTAGAAATATTACATGTTGATAAAAATTGTGGAGCAAGATATGGAATTTTACATACGCCACACGGAAATGTAGAAGTTCCTATGTTTATGCCTGTTGGAACCGTAGGAAGCGTAAAAACGATATCACCAGAAGAATTATATGCAATGCATGCTGGTGTTATTTTAGCTAATACTTATCACTTACATTTAAGACCAGGTGAAGATATTGTTAAAAAGGCTGGCGGAATACAAAAATTTATGAATTATCATGGACCAATGCTTACAGATAGTGGTGGTTTTCAAGTTTTTTCATTAGCGAAAAGTCGCGATATTAAAGAAGAAGGTGTTACTTTTAAATCACATTTAAATGGTGACAAAATTTTCTTTTCACCAGAAATTGTAATGGATATTGAAGAAAAAATAGGTGCAGATATTGCAATGTCTTTTGATGAATGCATTCCATATCCTGTAACAAAAGATTATGCATTAAAATCTACTTTAAGAACTTTAAGATGGGCTAAAAGAGGAAAAGATGCTCATAAAAAAGAGGATCAAGCTTTATTTGGTATTGTTCAAGGTGGAGATTTTGAAGATTTACGAAAAATGTGCGCTGAAGAATTAGTTAAGATGGATTTTGATGGGTATTCAATTGGTGGAACCTCAATTGGCGAGCCAAAAGAGGTTTGTTTTAGAATGATTGATTACGCAATTAAATATTTACCTCATGATAAACCTCGTTATTTAATGGGGGTTGGTTCTCTTGATTATATGCTTGAAGGGGTTGCTAAAGGGATTGATATGATGGATTGCGTTTTACCTACCCGTATTGCTCGTCATGGAACACTTATGACACATCATGGAAGGGTAAATATTAAAAACGAAAAATATAAAGAAGATTTTACGCCTCTTGATCCAGAATGTGATTGCTATACTTGTAAAAATTATACTAAAGCATATTTAAGACATTTATATGTTTCAGATGAAGCATTTGGAAAAAGATTATTAAGCATCCACAATTTAAGATTTTTAATCTCGATTATGGAAGGGGCTCGAGAAGCTATCAAAGAAGATAGATTTTTAGAATATAAAGATGAAGTCTTGAAAAAATATGGTGATAAACGAGGATTTTAATTATGGATATTGAATTATTTGATTATGATTTACCTGAAGAATTAATTGCTCAAACGCCATCTAAAAAACGTGATAATTGTCGACTTATGGTTGTAAATCGTGAAACAAAAACAATCGAAGACAAACATTTTTATGATATTTTAGATTATTTTAAAAAGGGGGATGTTTTAGTTAGAAATAATACTAAAGTTATTCCTGCTAGACTTTACGCAGTTAAAGAAGGGACTGGAGCTAAAGTCGAAGTTTTACTTTTAAAAGACTTAGGTGATGATACATATGAAGCATTATGTGGTAACGCTAAAACTATTAAAGAAGGAACTGTCTTACATTTTAAAGACGACATTTTAATTGGGACATGTGTTAAAGTTTTAGATGAAGGAATAAGACATATTAAATTTAAATATCATGGTATTTTTCTTGAAGAACTTGATAAAATTGGTTTAATGCCACTTCCTCCATATATAAAACAACAAGTAAGTGATAATAACGACTATCAAACAGTTTATGCAAAAATTGAAGGAAGCGCGGCGGCTCCTACCGCTGGATTTCATTTTACTAATGAATTATTAAATAAATTAACTGAAAAAGGTGTCATAATTGTTGATATAACATTAAACGTTGGTCTTGGTACTTTTAGACCAGTTAAAGTAAAAGATACTAAAGATCACGTCATGCATTCTGAAACATTTGTTATGTTAGATGATGCTGCAAAAAAACTTAATTTAGCAAAAAAAGAAGGTCGAAGAATCATTGCTTGTGGAACTACCTCTGTTAGAACTTTAGAAGCAATATATTCGAAATATAATACATTTAAAGAATGTCATGAAGAAACCTCAATTTTCATTGAGCCCGGTTATAAATTTAAGGCTGTTGATGCCTTAATTACAAATTTTCATTTACCAAAATCTACTTTAGTAATGCTTGTTAGTGCTTTTATGGGTAGAGAATTTACTTTAGAATGCTATAAACACGCTGTTGAAGAGAAATATCGTTTCTTTAGTTTTGGGGATGCAATGTTTATTTATGGAAAATACGACTATACCAAAAATTAATTATTATAAAGAGTCCTTAAAACAATATAAAAAAATTAAAGGAAATTATAAGGATAAAAAACCTAACTTATTACTACATGTTTGTTGTGGAGCATGTTCTTGTTTTCCTTTAATTTTTTTAGCTGATTTATTTAACGTTACGATATTTTTTTCTAATTCAAATATTTATCCTAAAAATGAATATGATAAAAGATTAAATGCTTTAAAAGAATATGTAAACGAAATTAATAAACGCTTAAAAAGCGATATTAAACTTGTTGAAGATACTTACGATTATAATTCGTTTAAAGTTGATTTAGAGCCTTTTAAGGATGAAAGAGAAGGTCTTAATAGATGTCACATATGTATTACAAAAAGATTTATTCGCCTATTTGAGTATGCAAAAAATAATGGATATAATATTGTTACTACAGTAATGTCTATATCAAGAAATAAAGACGTAGATTTTTTAAATACATTAGGAAAAGAAATGTCAAAAAAATATGGCATAGAATATTTTGTAAATGATTTTAAAAAGAGTGGTGGTCAAGATCTTGGTGTAAAACTTTCAAAGTTTTTTAATGTCTATCGACAAGATTATTGTGGTTGTGAATTTAGTTTAAAGAGTACAAAGGATGAATAAGTATAGAATTTCGATAATTGTTCCAATTCATGGTGTTGAAAAATATCTTTTTAAATGCCTAAATTCTTTATTAAATCAAGATATTAAAGAAAAATATGAAGTAATTTGCGTAAATGATAAACCAAATGACAATTCACCTTTAATTATTGATGAATTTATTAATAAATATCCTAATATTTTTAAAAGAATTGATGTAAATAATGGAAATGTTTCAAAAACTCGTAATGATGGGTTAAAAGTTTCTAGTGGCGAATATATTACCTTTGTTGATGGAGATGATTTTGTAAAAGAAAATTATTTATCTAATTTTTTTAATTTAGCCACAAAAAAGAAGGCTGATATAGTCGTGTCTAGCTATTATATTTTTAAAAATAATAAAACTTATAAACATTTACAAACAACATTACCAATAAATGGTAATCTTAATAAAAAAAGAGCGATTAAATTATTAATTGATGATATTTTTATTAGAGGATTTGTTTGGAATAAATTTTTTAAAAAAGAATTATTAAAAGATGCATCTTTTTTAGATATTAATAAAGTTTTTGAAGATGCTGCCTTTTCTTTTTATTCTTTTTTAAAAGCTAAAAATATATATATTTCTTCTAAAAGAACGTATTTTTATCTTGTAAGAGAAAATTCATATTCCCATAATTGGGATTATTATAGATATTTACAAATGTCTTTAAATCTATTGGCTTACTATAAGTTTCTTTATAAAAAAGAAGAAAATAAAAAATTTAAATTTTCTTTATTTATTAAAAAAATTAATTTCTTTTTTACTGTTGCTAAGATAAAAACTGATAAAAAAGCTAAAAAAATTATTAAAAATAATGTAAAAAATCAACTAAATCTTATTAAAAATCATTTTGTTTACAAAAATACTCCCTGGGAAAAATTGATTAAAGAAGCTAAATTAGATGACATCAAAGAAGACATTAATTTTATAAATCTAAATGACAAAATTTTTGATATGTTAAAGAAATAATTTTTTGTTTTTTTAATTGAAAAAACATCTTAAAAAGAAGTTAAAACTTTTTTATTAAGAATATTTCCACCTTAAATTTGAACATCGTTTTAAAATATAGCGATTTCCGTTTTTATATGAAATTGTCTAATTTTTTTGTAAAAATTGTTGACTTTATATTGCTAATAAATGTATGATAGTTAAGCGCTATCTAATGCAATGATTTGCGAGATTGCTGATACACCAACAGGCGTTGTCATGAGTGGGTATCAGGTAACTCATAATGAGCATTAGTTGAAGCCTGTTATTGAAAGGAGAATTAAATTCATGGCAAAAGTCAATAAAGTTAGAGTTCGTTTACAAGCTTATGACCACAAGATCTTAGATGACGCTGTTGTCAAAATCGTAAATGCAATTCGAAATACAGGTGCTGAAGTAGTCGGACCTATTCCACTTCCAACGGAAAAACAAGTCTACACAATTTTAAGAGCTGTCTTTAAATATAAAGACTCACGTGAACAATTTGAGATTAGAACTCATAAGAGAATTATTGATATTACTAATCCAAATAACGCTACAAGAGAAGCTTTAAACAAATTAGATCTTCCAAGTGGTGTTTCAATTACTATCAAGTTATAAGGAGGTAAGACACAATGAAAAGTATCATCGGTAGAAAAATTGGTATGACCGAGGTATATGCAGAAGATGGAACAATGTATGCTGTTACTGTTATCGAAGTCTTACCAAATGTAGTAACCCAAAAGAAAACTCTTGAAAAAGATGGTTATGAAGCTCTTCAAGTCGGATATGAAGACAAGAAAGAGAAAAACGTTAATAAACCTTTAAAGGGAATTTACGAAAAAGCTAAAGTTTCACCAAAACAACATTTATATGAATTAAAAGGTGATGAACTTAAAAATTATGAAGTCGGTCAAGATATTAAAGCTGATATCTTCCAAGTTGGAGATGTCGTTGATGTAATTGGCCATTCAAAAGGTAGAGGTTTTGCTGGTGTAATTAAAAGATGGCACCACAAGATCGGTCCAAAAGGACATGGTAGTGGTTACCATAGACAACAAGGTTCATTTGCTAACAATGGTCGTTGCAATAACCGTGTTATCCCAGGTAAAAAGATGTCCGGACACATGGGAAATGATCAAGCAACTGTTCTTAATGCCCGTGTAATCGCAGTCGATGCAACTAAAAATTATATTTTAGTAAGTGGTGGTGTTCCAGGAAGTAAATTAAGTATTGTTACTATTCGTAGTGCTGTTAAAGGACTTAAACATCCAGAAACAATTAAACCATTACTCGATAGAGCCGCTTATGATGCTGCTATTGCTAAGAAAGCTGCTGAAGAAGCTGCTGCAAAAGAAGCAAGAAAAGCTCAAGAAAAAGCTAAAGTTGAAGCCGCTAAGAAAGCTGCTGAAGAAAAGAAAGCTGCTAAACAACGTGAAGCTGAAGCTAAGAAAGCTCAAGCTCAAGCTAATGGAACTGAAAATAAATAGTAGAAAGGTGAACGATTATGGAAAATATAAATTTAAAAGTATATAAGCAAGATGGTTCTGAAGTTTCTACTATTGAACTTTCAAAAGATGTATTTAATGTAGAAGCTGAAGGTTCTAAATCCGCTATGTTTAATGCCGTTCTTGTCTATCGTGCAAACTTAAGACAAGCAACTGCTAAAACTAAAAAGAGATTTGAAGTTTCAGGTGGTGGTAAAAAACCATGGAGACAAAAAGGAACTGGTAGAGCAAGAGCAGGTTCAACACGTTCACCAATTTGGGTTGGTGGTGGAACCGTATTTGGTCCAACTGGTGTTCAAAACTTCAAGATTAGACAAAACAAGAAAGAACATAATTTAGCTTTAAAGAGTGCTTTATCTTTATTAGCTAAAGAAGATTTATTTGTCCTTGATGAGTTAAAAGTTGAAGGTAAAACTAAGGAAGTTGTCAAATTATTAGAAGCTTTAAAAGTTGCTGATAAAAAAGTCTTACTTGTTACAGAAGATTACAAAGTTTTACAAGCTGCAAATAACTTACCAAATGTTCTTACTAGAAGTTATGACAATTTAAGTGTTTATGATTTATTAAATACTGAAAAACTTGTTATTACTAAACAAGATTTAGAGAAATTAGAGGAGGGACTTAAATAATGGCTACAGAAAAGAAAGTTGCCCCTGAAAAAGTTGTTTCAGAAACTAAATTTAAGAAAGCAACAATTCATGATCATGAAGTAATTATTGAACCAATCATTACTGAAAAGAGCATGGGATTATCTCAAGAACAAAATAAAGCCACTTTCAAAGTTAAGAAAGGTGCTAATAAAATTGAGATTAAAAACGCTATTCAAAGAATTTATGGCGTTAAAGTTGTAGAAATTACAACTGTTAATGTAAAACCAAAGAGAACTACTCGTGGAAGTAGATTCCAAGGTTCATTAAGTGGATACAAAAAGGCCGTTGTCCGTTTAGAAAGCGGATCAGCAATTGACCTTTTCAAGGAATAAACCCGTATCCTTATATAATATAGGAGAGAAAATATGCCAATTAAAAGTTATAAACCATATACTCCTTCAAGAAGAGCAATGCAAACCACTTCTTATGAGGAGATTACAAAGAGCACTCCTGAGAAATCATTACTTGTTACATTAAAGAAAACTGGTGGACGTAATAACCAAGGCGTTATTACAACACGTCACATCGGTGGTGGTAACAAAAGAAAATATCGTATTATCGATTTCAAAAGAGATAAAAAGGGTGTTCCTGGAAAAGTTAGTGCTATTGAATACGATCCAAATCGTAATGCGTTTATCGCATTAGTTACATATGTCGATGGCGAAAAAAGATATATTATTCAACCAAAGGGATTAAAGGTTGGAGATAAAGTAGTAAGTGATGATGCAACTGATATCTTAGTTGGAAATTGCTTAAAACTTGAAAACATCCCTGAAGGTACTGTCGTTAATTGTGTTGAGTTAAAACCTGGTAAAGGTGGTCAACTCTGCCGTGCCGCTGGTTGCAGTGCTCAAGTACTTGGTAGAGAAGGAAAATATGTTATCCTTCGTTTACAAAGCGGTGAAATGCGTAAAGTATTAGCTGCTTGCCGTGCAACTATTGGTGCTGTTGGTAACGAAGATTATACCCTTGTTAACGTTGGTAAAGCTGGTAAAACAAGATGGTTGGGCGTTAGACCTACCGTTAGAGGTAGCGCAATGAACCCACCTGATCACCCACACGGTGGTGGTGAAGGTAAGTGTCCTGTTGGTCACGATGCACCACGTACTCCATGGGGCAAACGTGCTCTTGGTGTCAAGACTCGTAGATTTAAGAAAGCCTCTACAAAACTTATTATTCGTAGAGTAAATGATAAATAGTAAAGGAAAGGAGAGATAAATATGTCAAGAAGTCTTAAAAAAGGCCCATTCGTTGATGGATACCTTATGAAAAAAGTTCAAGATCTTAATAAAGCTAATAAAAAAGCTGTTATTAAAACTTGGAGCAGAAGAAGTACCATATTCCCAGATTTTGTCGAACATACCTTTGCTGTTTATAATGGTCACACATTCATTACAGTTTATGTAACACAAGATATGGTTGGTCACAAATTAGGTGAATTTGCACCAACTAGAACATTCAAAGGTCACTTTGGAAACAATGCTGATGATAAAGCCGCTAATATGGCTGCTGCTGGCGTTAAACCAGCTGCTAAAAAATAGGAGATAAGTTATGGCAGAACAAATTGAAAAGAAACCAGTAGCTAAAAAAGCTCCAGCCAAAAAAGCTAAAACTAGTAAAGCTGCTTCAACAAAGGTTGAAGAGAAAAAGGCTGAAACAAAAGCAAAAAAGGTTGAAGAAGTTAAACCAACTGTTACTGAAGCTAAAGCAAGTGCATTAAGTGTTAAGATCACTCCTCGTAAAGCAAGATATGTTCTTGATGGTATTAGAGGAAAAGATGTAAGCGTTGCTCTTGGAATCTTAGCAAATAGTGGCAGAGCTAAAGCAAATAGAGTCGTCTCAAAATTAATTAATAGCGCAAAAGCAAATGCTGTTAATAATTACCACATGGATGAAGAAAAATTATATGTTGCTTCAATTCAATGCAGTGATTCAGTTAAGATGAGAAGATTCTTACCACGTGCAAAAGGTAGTGCAAGTGGAATGGTTAAAAGATATGCAAATATCTATGTAACCCTAAAGGAAAGAAATTAAGGAAAGGAGAGAAATATGGGTCAAAAAGTTAATCCAGTAGGACTTAGAATCGGTTTAAATAAAGATTGGTCCAGTAGATGGTACGCAGATACTAAAGATTTTTCTACTTTCTTAATGGAAGATAGCAATACTCGTAAATATCTCGAAAAAACTATCGATAAAAGCGCTTTATTAAGTCATATTGATATCGAAAGAAAGAAGACTGATAAAGGCTATAACGTTAATGTTCAAATATTTGTTTCACGCCCAGGTGTTGTTATTGGTGAAAAAGGTGCAAATATTGAAACTTATAAAAAAGCAATTGCAAAGATTTGCCATAAAGCAAATATTAAAATCGATGTAATTGAAGTTAAAAATCCTAACTTAGATGCAAGAATTGTTGGTGAAAGAATTGCTGATCAACTCGAAAAACGTGCATCATTCCGTATTGCTCAAAAGAAAGCAATCATGGATGTTAGAAAAGCCGGAGCAAGAGGTGTTAAAACTCGTGTTTCTGGAAGACTTGGTGGAGCTGAAATTGCTCGTGAAGAAGGTTATAAAGAAGGAACTATGGCTATCAATACCTTAAAAACTGATATTGATTATGCTGTTAGCGAAGCTCATACAACCTATGGAAAACTTGGTATTAAGATTTGGATTTCAAGAGGCGAAAAAGAATTCGGTAAATTTGAAGAAGAAACTTTAAAAGCTGATGCCGAAATCAATGCTCCAAAATTCAATAAAGGAAATCGTGATGATAGAAGTAATCGTAGATTTTCCCCAAGAAAAGAAAATAATGCTCCAGTAAATAAAGAAGCTAAGAAAGGAGAATAACTATGTTACAACCAAAAAGAGTTAAATATAGAAGACCTCATATTATTAAATATGAAGGTTTATCAAAAGGTGGTAACTACGTCGCCTTTGGTGAATATGGTTTACAAGCCACCGAAGGTGCTTGGGTAAGTGATCGTCAAATTGAAGCTTGCCGTATCGTCTTATCACGTTATACCAAAAGAACTGGTAAATCATGGATTAGAATTTTCCCTCACTTAGCTAAGACTAAGAAACCTGCCGAAGTTCGTATGGGTTCTGGTAAAGGTAATCCTGAATACTGGGTCGCAGTTGTTAAGAAAAATAGAATTTTATTCGAAGTTGCTGGTATTCCAGAAGAACTCGAAAAAGAAGCTTTAAGAATGTGTGCATATAAGTTGCCACTTAAATGCAAGATTGTTAAAACTCATAGAAAAGTTGCTCACTATATCCATACAGATTCAGATGAAGCCGTAGCTACAACTGAAGCTGCTACTACACCTACCCAACCAGAAGTAATTCATGGTGGTAATGAAGTAAATACTGGTGCAGCTGCTGATAAATCACAAAAGAAGGAGAGTACTAGATAACTATGAAAATCGATGAAATTAAGAAAATGTCTACTGAAGATTTAAATAGTAAAGTATATTCCCTTAAAGAAGAGTTATACGATCTTCGTAGAAAAAAGGCTGTTGGCCAATTAGAAAATCTTTCACACATCAAAGAAGTTAGAAAAGATATTGCTCGTATCTACACTGTCTTACGTGAAAGAGAACTTGGAATTAAATAAGGAGTAAATTATGGATAAACGTAGAAGAATTCAAGGTGTCGTTTTTTCAAACAAGAACGATAAGACCATTGGTGTTATGCTTAGCGGTTATAAAAAACACTCCAAATATTTAAAAAGAGTTCAATTTAGAAGCAAATATTATGCTGATGATCCAAAAAATGAAGCTAAAGTTGGAGATTTAGTTACCATTGAAGAATGCAGACCAATTTCCAAAACTAAGAGATTTAAACTCGTTTCTATTGATCAAAAAGCCCTTGAAAAGGTTGAAGTCAAAGAAGAAACCGCTGTTAGTGAAGCTTTACATGAAGAAGACAAGAGTGAAGAAGTTAGTGAAACTAAGGAGGAGAAGTAATTATGATACAAACCGAAACCAATTTAGTTGTTGCTGATAATAGTGGTGCTCACCTTGTTAGAGTCTTCAGACTCTATGGTGGTTCCCATAGAAAATCAGTATCAGTTGGTGATGTAGTCTTATGTGCTGTTAAAGATGCTGAACCTGCTGGTAAAGTTAAAAAGAGCCAAATTGTCAAAGCTGTTATTGTTCGTACTTCTTATCCAATTCAAAGAAAAGATGGAAGTTCAATTAGATTTGATGATAATGCTTGTGTCATTATTGATGATAATAAAAACCCTGTTGGAACACGTGTTTTCGGACCTGTTGCCCGTGAAATTCGTGAAAAAGGCGGAGATGGATTTATGAAAATTATCTCTCTTGCCACTGAGGTTTTATAGAAAGGATAAATGCTATGAAAATTAAAACTGGTGATAAAGTCATTGTTATTTCTGGCAAGGACAAAGGAAAAACTGGTGTTGTTCAAAAAGTTTATCCTAAAGTAAATAAGGTTGTTGTTGAAGGTGTTAATGTTCATAAAAAACATTTAAAACCAACTCAACAAAATCCAGAAGGTAGTATTCAAGAAATGTATACTCCTCTTGATGCTAGCAAAGTTATGTATTACGATGCTAAAGCTAAAAAAGGTACAAGACTTGGATATAAGGTTTCAAATGATGGAACCAAAGTTAGATTCGCTAAAAAGAGCGGACAAGAAGTTAAGTAAAGGAGAAAATTATGGCAGAAGAAAAGAAGAATGTTGCTAAAAAACCAGCTAAAACTGGTTCTCCAAAAGCTCCAAAAGAATCTAAAAAATCTGAAGGTCGTCCAGTTCCATTAAAAACTACAAGACTTTTAGAAAAATATAACAAAGAAATCAAACCTGAACTTTTAAAGAAGTTCGAATACAAGAGTGTTATGCAAGTTCCAAAACTCGAAAAGATTGTTGTTAATATTGGAGTTGGAGATGCTACTCAAGATGAAAAAAGACTCGATGAAGCTGTTGATGAAATTGCTTTAATTACTGGACAAAAATGTGTTGTAACTAAAGCTAAAAAATCTATTGCTCCATTCAAATTAAGAGAAGGACAATCAATTGGTTGTAAAGTTACTCTTAGAGGAGTCAGAATGTATGAATTCTTTGATAAACTCGTATCAATCGCACTTCCACGTGTTAGAGATTTTAGAGGTGTTTCTAAAAATGCTTTCGATGGAAGAGGTAATTATACTTTAGGTGTTAAAGAACAACTTATATTCCCAGAAATCGATTATGATAAGGTTGGCAAGGTTAGAGGTATGGATGTTGTTTTCGTTACCACTGCTCATAGTGATGAAGAAGCATATGCCTTACTTAAGGCTTTAGGTATGCCTTTCAGTAAATAGTTAGGAGGAAATAAACATGGCAAAGAAAAGTTTAATTGTAAAACAAGAACGTAAACCAAAGTTCTCAACTCGTGCTTATTCTCGTTGCAAAAGATGTGGACGTCCTCATGGCGTTTACTCAAAATTCGGATTATGTAGAATTTGCTTAAGGGAACTTGCTTATAAAGGTGAGATTCCTGGAATGAAGAAATCTTCATGGTAATTATTAGGAGGAAAAAACGATGCATCAAGATCCAATAGCCGATATGCTAACAAGAATTAGAAACGCTAACGCTATTCGTAAAGATAGTGTTTCTATGCCTTCTAGTAAAATGAAAGTCGGAATCGCTAAGATTCTTCTTAGTGAAGGTTTTATTAAAGAATATAAAGAAAGCAAAGTTAATGATGGTAAAAAAGAATTAACTATTACTTTAAAATATGGACCAAATGGTGAAAAAATTATTTCTGGATTAAGAAGAATTTCTAAACCTGGTCTTAGAGTTACAGCTGATAGCGAAAATTTACCAAGTGTTTTAAGAGGTATTGGTATCGCTATTATATCAACAAGTAAAGGACTTTTAACCGATAAGGAATGCAGAGCATTAAATGTCGGCGGTGAAGTTATTTGCTACGTCTGGTAGGAGGTAGGAATATGTCAAGAATTGGAAATAAACTTATTAAAATACCAGAAGGATTAAATGTTACTCTTAATGGTGATGTTGTTGATATTAAAGGTAAAGTTGGTGAAGATAAAGTAAAATTTGACAAAAACTATGTTGATGTTGAAATTAATGATGGAATCATCAAAGTTACTCGTAAAAATGAAGAAAAACACACCAAACAAATGCATGGTACAACTCGTGCTTTATTACATAACGCAATAGTTGGTTGCCATGATGGATTTACTAAAGAACTTGAAATTGTTGGTATTGGTTATAGAGCTGAACTTAAAGGAACTGATTTAGTACTTTATGTCGGTTATAGCCATCCAGTTACTATTCACCCACTTGAAGGTGTTAAAATTTCTCTTAAAGATCCAACTCACGTAATTGTCACCGGATCTGACAAATTCAAAGTCGGTCAAGTTAGTGCGTTAATTCACGATACCCGTAAACCTGAACCATATCAAGGAAAAGGTATTAAATATAAAGGCGAATTTATCATCCGTAAGGAAGGTAAGAGAGCTGGTGCTGGTAAGTAGTAAGGAGATAATTTATGATTAAAAAAGTTAGTAAAAATGCTGTTCGTGTTAGAAAACACGTTCGTGTTAGAGAAAAAGTCTCCGGTACAAGTGAAAAACCAAGATTATGTGTCTTTAGAAGTAACAAACACATCAGTGCTCAAGTAATCGATGATACTAAAGGAGTTACACTCGTTAGTTCATCAAGTGTTGCTTTAAAACTTACTGATGGTGGAAACGCTGAAGGTGCTAAAAAAGTTGGTGAAGATATTGCTAAAAAATGCTTAGAAAAGAATATTACTACCGTTGTATTCGATAGAGCTGGCTATATCTATCATGGAAGAGTTAAAGCTCTTGCTGAAGCCGCAAGAAGTGCTGGCTTAAAATTCTAAGGAGATCACTTATGGAAAATGAAAATAAAGTCGAAGTTGCTCAAGAAGAACAAGTTAAAACTGAAGCTAAAGCAACAACTGAAGATGCAAAAGTAAGCGAAAAAACTCATGACCAACGTGGTCTTAAAGGCGGTCGTAATGATCGTAGAAACGGTGGAAAACGTCCATTTAACAAAGGTTTTAGAAAACCTGAAGTTAAAGAATTCGAAGAAAAAGTCGTTTATATTAATAGAGTTACCAAGGTTGTTAAAGGTGGTAAGAGAATGAAATTCAGTGCTCTTGTTGTCGTTGGCAATCATAAAGGTAAATATGGATTTGCTATGTGCAAGTCAGGCGAAGTCCCAGATGCTATTAAGAAAGCTGTTGATAAAGCTAAGAGAAATCTTACAGAAGTTAAACTTGTTGGAAACGCAAAAACTATTGCTCACGATGTTGTCGGTAAATTTGGTGCAACTCAAGTTTTCTTAAAACCAGCTTTAGATGGTACTGGTATTATCGCTGGTGGTCCAGTTCGTGCAATCTTAGAACTTTGTGGCGTTAATAACGTTTATTCGAAAGTTTATGGTTCAAGAACATCTGTAAATGTTATTAGAGCAACTAACGATGCTTTAAGACAATTACAAGATTATAAGGCCGTCCAAGCTTTACGTGGACTTGCAAAAGAAGAAGGAGGAAAAGAAGATGTTAAATAACTTAAAACCTGCTTCAGGCAGCCGTAAAAAGAAAATTAGAAGATGTAGAGGTCTTGGAAGCGGGCTCGGAAAGAATGGTGGATCTGGTAACAAAGGTCAAAATTCTAGAACTGGTGGCGGTGTTGCTCTTGGTTTCGAGGGTGGACAAAACCCACTTTGGAGAAGACTTCCAAAAAGAGGTACTGGTTTTAAATCACATTGCCACGTTACCTATGCCGTTGTTTCTTTAACAGATATTAATGCTAAATTTAATGAAGGAGATGTAGTTACAACTACTCTTCTTATTGAAAAAGGCTTAATCAAAAAGGAACTTTATGGTACTAAAATTTTAAACGGAACTTTAGATAAGAAACTTACCATTAAAGCTAATAAATTTAGTACTTCTGCTCTTGAAACTATGAAAAAAGTTGGAGCAACTGCAGAAGTTGTTGAGTAATTTTCATAAAGTAGTTATTATTTTAATTATTATAGGGTTAATCAAATGAGGAAGTTCATAGAAGTATTTAAAAACAAAGAAGTTGTAAATCGTATATTCTTTACGATAATGATTTTGTTTGTATTTAGAATTGGTGCCGCTATAACTGTTCCTGGTATTGATACTAGTAAACTTAGCGAATCAATCGAAAGTGGCAACAACATCTTAAGTATTATGAATTTACTTGGTGGTGGTGCCTTAAGTAACTTTAGTGTATTTGCTCTAGGTGTTTCACCTTATATTACAGCACAAATTATTATTCAATTATTAAGTATGGATGTACTTCCTGCTTTAACTGAGCTAACAAAACAAGGTCAATATGGTCGTAAAAAAGCTGAAATGGCTACAAGATATTTGACCTTGATGCTTGGGGCTGTTCAAGGATATGGTATTATCCAAACAGCTAAAAATGTTAGTTGGATTACTTTAACTCTCGAAGAAAACTTCTTAACTTACGCTTATATTGTTACAGTTTTAATTGCTGGTACAATGCTTGTTATGTGGCTTGGTGACCAAATCACTGACAAAGGTGTAGGTAATGGTATTTCAATTATTATTTTTGCAGGTATTGTTGTTTCTCTTCCAAATCAAATTGTAAAAGCGTTCCAAAAATGGATTTTATCTAATTGGAGTTTAGGAAGTAGTGAAGCAAGTTTAGGTGTTTTTAGATTTATTCTTTATATAGTAGCGTTGATCGCAATTGTCGCTTTTGTTACATTTGTTGAACTTAGTAAACGTAAAATACCAGTTCAACATAGTTCAAGAAGTGGTGGTAGCGAAAAGATGAACAAAGCAAGCTTTTTACCAATTAAGGTAAATAGTGCTGGTGTTATCCCAGTTATCTTTGCTTCATCTATCTTAACTGCTCCAAGTATTATCGCTTCATTTATATCAAGTGAAGCTGCTAATGCTAAATGGTTAGATGTCTTTAATTATGCTAAACTTACTGACATGGGCAATGGAATATATGTTCCATGGGGATTAATTATTTACATAGTATTAGTCTTTGCCTTTACCTTCTTTTATTCTAATTTACAAATTAATCCAGAAAGAATGGCTGAAGACTTTAAGAAAAATGGTAGTTATATTCCAGGAATTAGACCTGGTGTTGAAACTGAACGATATGTTCGTAAAGTTTTAAATAGAATTACCTTGATTGGTGCTTTTGCTCTTTGCTTTATTAGTGCATTACCAGTTATCTTAACTTTAACTGGCGCCTTTGGAAGTGATAGTTCATTAGCAATTGGCGGAACTGGTTTAATTATCGTTGTTGGTGTTGCAATCGAAATTAGTAAACAAATCGACGGACTTATTGCTGGTAAGTCATATGATGAAGTTATGGGAGGTATGTAATATGTTTAGATCAATTATTTTACTTGGTGCTCCTGGCGCTGGTAAAGGAACTAACGCTAAACGCATTACAAAAGCTTTAAATATTCCTCACATCTCAACTGGTGATATGTTTAGAGAAGCAATTAAAAACCATACAAAATTAGGTGAAGAAGCTAGTAGTTATATACAAAAAGGTTTTCTTGTTCCAGATTCAATTACGATTGGTCTTGTAAAAGAAAGACTCGGTAAGGATGATTGTAAAAATGGTTTTTTACTTGATGGATTCCCAAGAAATGTTTCACAAGCTGAAGCTCTTGATGAAATTGGTAAACAACTAAATCGTCCTATTAATTATGTTATAGACATTTCTGTCCCAGAAAATATTTTAAAAGATAGAATCTGTGGTAGACGTGTTTGTAAAGTATGTGGCGCTCCATACCACGTTACTAATATGAAACCAAAAGTCGATGATAAATGCGACTTATGTGGAGGCGAGCTTATTCAAAGAAAAGATGACAATGAAGAAGCTTTAAAGGTTAGACTTAGCGAGTATCATAAGCAAACTGAACCTTTAATTAAGTATTATGGCAAGATTTTACATACTGTTGATGGTACAAAACATCTTGATGAAGTACTTAACGAAATCAAAAAAATCATTGGAGCTTAATTAAATTGATTATTATTAAATCTTCAAGAGAAATAGCTTTAATGAAAGAAGCCGGCGAAGTGTTAATTGGACTTTTTGAAGTCTTAAAAGCTAACACAGTACCTGGCAAAACTACAAAGGAACTTGATAATATTGCTAGAAGGTATATTCTCTCACATGGAGGTATACCTTCAAGTTATCATTATGAAGGATATCCTGGAAATATCTGCATCTCAGTCAATGATACTTTAATTCATGGTATTCCATCTAATAAGATTGTCTTAAAAGAAGGCGATATTGTGAGTTATGATTGCATGTGTACAAAACATGGTTATGTTGCAGATGCTTGTCGTACTTTTCCAGTTGGTAAGATAAGTAAAGAAGCTGAAAGACTTATTGAAGTTACAAGAAATTGTTTCTTTAATGCCGTAAAGCTTATTAAACCTGGAATTCATCTTGGCGTCATTAGTCATGAAATTGAAAAAACAGCTCATGAAGCTGGTTACACCGTAACTGATCAATATACTGGTCATGGGGTAGGAAGAGATGTTCATGAAGATCCATATGTTCCAAATTGTGGAGATGTGACTGATGGACCAATCTTACAAAAAGGTATGACCTTAGCCATTGAACCTATGGTTAACGAAGGTAAGGTTGATCTTGTTACATTAGATGATGGGTGGACAGTTAAGACTAAAGATGGAAAATTATCATGTCACTATGAAAATACGGTTGTAGTTACTGATAATGGTTATGAGATTATCACTTTGAAAAAGGAGAATTAAATGGCTAAACAAGATGTTATTACCGTCGAGGCGGTTGTCGTTGAAAGTTTACCAAATTGTAATTTTAAAGTTAAACTTGAAAATGATGTAGTAATTCATGCCACTGTTTCTGGTAAAATCCGTATGCATTACATTCGCATTTTACCAGGTGATCGAGTTACTGTTGAATTATCGCCTTATGATTTAAACAATGGCAGAATTGTTTTTAGACATAAGTAGTCTAAGAGAATAGGAGAATTAAAGATGAAAGTTAGACCATCAGTTAAACCTATTTGTGACAAGTGCAGAGTCATTAAAAGACATGGCGTTGTTATGGTAATTTGTAGCAATCCAAAGCACAAACAAAGACAAGGTTAATTTTGAAAGGAAGTAAAAAAGATTATGGCACGTATTGTTGGTGTTGATATTCCAAATGAGAAAGTCGTCGTTGTTTCTTTAACTTATATTTATGGTATTGGCGATACATTAGCTCGTAAAATTTGTGAAACTGCTAAAGTTGATCCACTCAAAAGAGTTAAAGATTTAACTGAAGAAGAAACTGCAGCAATTAGAGCTGCAATTGGTCACCATAAAGTTGAAGGTGATTTACGTAGAGAGCAAATGCTCAATATTAAAAGATTACAAGAAATCGGCTGCTATAGAGGTATTAGACATAGAAGAGGTCTTCCAGTTAGAGGACAAAGAACTAAAACTAATGCCCGTACTCGTAAAGGTCCACGTAAGACTATTGCGAATAAAAAGGAAGCTGTTAAGTAATAGCGGAGGATTGAATTTATGGCAAAGAAACAAACTACTCGTAAAAAGAAAATTAAGAGATCTTTTTCGAAAGCTATTGCTCACATCCACGCTTCGTTCAATAACACAATTGTTACAATCACAGATGAACAAGGTAATGTTATTGCTTGGAGTAGCACAGGCGTCTTAGGCTTTAAAGGAGCTAAAAAATCTACTCCATTTGCTGCTCAAAGTGCAGCAGAAGCCGCTGGAAAGAGTGCTTTTGAACAAGGTATTAGAACTGTTGATGTTGATGTTAAGGGTCCAGGCGCTGGTAGAGAAAGCGCAATTAGAGCTTTAACCCTTTCAGGACTCACTATTACAAGTATTAGTGATTCCACCCCAATTCCACATAATGGATGCCGTCCACCAAAGAGACCAAGAGGTTAATAAGAATTTATGGCAGAGAACGAAATTAAAATTGCTCATCCTTTTGAAAAATGCAGTTTCAAATTAGCATTTGAAGATGCAAGTGAAAATTATGCAAAGATTGTTGCTGAACCTTTAGAAAGAGGTTTTGGTACAACTATTGGTAATGCTTTAAGAAGAGTATTATTAACAGCCTTACCTGGCACTTCAGTCTATGCTGTTGAAGTAGAAGGTGCAGTCCATGAATTTACTGCCCTTGATGGAATTGAAGAAGATTTAACACAAATCATTCTTAATTTAAAAGAATTAGTCATCAAATCCGATACTATTGGAGAAGCTGACTATGTTGTTAATGTTGATGTTAAAGGTCCAAAAACCTTACGTGGAGGCGATCTTGAATGCCCAACTGGTATCGAGATTGTTAATAAAGATTTAGTAATTTGTAATGTTGCTGAACATGGTCATTTAAGAATGACACTCCACATTAATAATGGTCGTGGTTTTGTTACTAGTGAAGAAAATAAGAGTCATACTCTTCCAGTACATGCAATTGCTACTGATAGTAACTATTCACCAATTGATCGTGTTAATTTTAAAGTTGAAGGAACTCGTGTTGGACATGATTCTAGATATGATAAATTAACCGTAGAAGTTTGGACTAATGGTGCTATTGCTCCAGTTGATGCTGTTGCATTAGCTACTAAAATCTTAATGAACTATTTATCAAATTTCTTAGATCTTAATAAGAGTTTTGATGAACTTGGTTTAACAAAAGATCCAGAAGTTAAGAAAGAACAAACATTTGAAAATGTATCAATTGAAGATTTAGACTTCAGTGTAAGATCAAGCAATTGTTTAAAGAGAGCTGGTATTACAAACGTTGCTGAATTAACAGAAAAAACTGAAGCCGAAATGACGAAGGTTAGAAACATGGGTAAGAAATCCCTTAAAGAAGTTAAGGAAAAACTTGCTAGTATGGGTTTATCCTTCAAAGATAGCAAGGAGGAATAAGCTATGCAAATTGGAAGAAAAAATGTCCATGGTAAAGGTGGCGTTAGATTTAAAACCCCTTATACTTCAAGTAAAAAGAAGGCACAAGTTCGTAATTTAGTCACTGAACTTATTGTTTTTGAAAAAGTTTCTTGCACTAAAGGCATGACAAAAGATGTGGTTAAAGCTTTTGATCATTTAGTTACTTTAGCAAAAAGAGGCGATCAACATAGTAAACGTTTAGCAGCTGCTGTTGTTAAACAATATATGGTTGATGAAAAAACAACTGCTTTAGATAAATTATTCGATACATTAGCAAAGCAATTTGCTAATCGTAATGGTGGTTATTTAAGAGTTTTAAAACTTGAAAACCGTAAAGGTGATAATGCCCCTGTTAATTTACTTGTTCTTAGTAAATAATTAAATTAAATCTTAAAAAGCCCTTAATTAGGGCTTTTTTTAATGGATAAATGTTCCTATTAAGCATATTTAAGCATTATATTTTTTTATTTTTACATTTCAATATATATTAAAGCTAAGGAGGTAGAATTATGGAATTTAGAAAAGTTACGATTATTGGAGATGGAGCTGTTGGTTCAACTATTGCTTATACTTTATTCATGAAAAATTATATCAATGAAATTAGTATCATTGATATTAATAAAGATAAAGTAGAGGGCGATGTACTTGATATGAATCAAGGGATGTCTTTTGTAAATACAAAAAAAATTAAAGTTGGCACATATAAAGATATAAAAGATACGGATTTATTAATAATTACTGCCGGAGCTGCTCAAAAAGAAGGGGAAACAAGATTAGATTTATTAAATAAAAATATTAAAATCTTTAAAAGTATCTTAGATGAGGTAAAAAAGAACTTAAATGAAAAATGCATTATTTTAGTTGTTTCAAATCCTGTTGATTTATTAAGTTATTATACATATAAATATTTAGGCATTGATTATAGACGTGTACTTGGTAGTGGGACAGTTTTAGATTCAAGTAGACTTAAAGTTTTATTAAGTGAAGATACAAATATTGATCCAAAGAATATTCACGCTTATGTAATTGGTGAACATGGAGATTCAGAGGTTGTCGCCTTTAGTGCCTCATCAATTGCTGGTATAAATCTTAAAGATTATTGTAAACAATGCTCAAAATGTGATTTAAAAAAGCTTGAGAACTTAGATGAAATTGCGAAAAATGTTAAAAATGCTGCTTATGAAATTATTAAAAAGAAGGGTGCAACATTTTATGCAATTGGCTTGTCAGTTGAAAAAATAGTAGATGTTATTTTAAATGATACACATAGTGTTTTAACGGTAAGTAGTTATATAGAATCAGCTTTTAATAATCAAATTAATGATATTTATTTATCATTCCCATGTGTTGTTGGAAGAAAAGGTTTAGAAAAAAGATTAGAAGTAAATTATTCATTAGAAGAAGGTTTAAAATTAATCGAATCAGCTCATAAATTAAAAGAAAGTTATAGTTCTATTGAGAAATAACTTATTGTCTCGTCTTTTTATCAAGGATT
>DKCJ01000008.1 GCA_002451465.1 Caryophanales bacterium UBA6877 | reverse complement strand
AATATAATATGGGCATTTTATAAAAAGAATCTTATAAAATTTATTCTAGATAACTTATTAAATTAAATTTGTTTTAATAAGCTTTTGCAAAAAGAACAACGTATTTTGCAGGTTTACCACAACAAGCGCATTTATTATCAAAAGCTACTTGATCAAATGGAATACATCTTGCAGTAGCGTTCGTTAAGTCTTTAATTTTATTTTCACACTCTACGTCTCCACACCACATCATTTTTGCGTATCCCGATTTATCAACAACTTTTTTAAGTTCTTCAACACTATGAACTTCAGTTATATTGTTTAATAAATTTTGAAGAGCATTTTTATACATTGTTTCATGAATATCTTTGATTTCTTGAGTTACATCGTTTTTAAGATCATCAAAAGAAACAATCTTTTTAACTCTATCAACTCTTCTTACAAGCATTACATGGTTATTTTCAATATCTTTTGGACCAATTTCAATTCTTAAAGGAACACCTTTAACCTCATAATTTGAGAATTTCCAACCAGGAGTATGATCAGAATCATCTAATTTAACCCTATATCCTAATTCTTGAAGTTCTTTTTCAACTTCGCGACATTTAGCTAAAACACCTTCTTTAGCCATTTGAATAGGAATAATAACAATTTGAGTTGGTGCAACATATGGAGGGAGAACAAGGCCATAGTCATCTCCATGAACCATAATAACTGCTCCTAATAGTCTTGTAGAAACTCCCCAACTTGTTTGATATGGAGTTTTTAACTGACCATCTTTATCTAAATATTGAACACCAAAGGCTTTAGCAAAATCTTGTCCAAAATAATGTGATGTTCCACTTTGAAGAGCTTTTCCATCATGCATTAAGGCTTCAATACTATAGGTTTCTTTAGCACCAGCAAACTTTTCTTTTTCAGTTTTTCTTCCTTTTACAAAAGGTATCGCTAATAAATCCTTTCCGGTTCTATCATAAATATCAAGAATTTTTAAAGTAAATTCTCTAGCTTCAGTTTCGCTAGCGTGCATAGTATGTCCTTCTTGCCACAAAAATTCACTACCTCTTAAGAATGGACGAGTAGTTTTCTCCCATCTAACAACTGAACACCATTGATTATATTTTTTTGGTAAATCTCTATATGATTGAATAATATTTTTATAATGATTACAAAATAAAACTTCACTTGTAGGTCGAATAATTAATGGATCATCAAGATCGTTATCCCCAGCTTTGGTACATATTAAAGTTTCTGGAGCAAATCCTTTAATATGATCTTTTTCCCTTTGAAATTGTGATGAGGCAATAACTAAAGGTAAATAAACATTTTCAACTCCAACTTTTTTAAATTCTTTATTAATATAATTTTGAATTTCTTCCCAAATAGCATATCCATAAGGTCTATAAATGATGAAACCTTTAACATCACTATAATCCATTAATTCAGCTTTTTTACATACATCAGTGTACCATTGAGCAAAATCTACATCTCTTGGTGTTATATCTTTATTTTTAATATGTTGTTTTTCCATAATCTAACTCCTTATTTAACCATATCTACCATCTTTTTAATTACTTTTGCGTTTAATGGCAAAAGCATTGGAGATTTTTTGGCAATAAAATCATTACTAAAATCCTTAATTCCGATTTGACTTAATAATTCCATCGATTGGAAAGATTTAGCATTAAGCGCAATAACCGGAACGGATTTATTTATTTTATCATAAACCGCCTTAAATTTAATGTAACTTCGAGAAACTTGTTTTACATTTGCTTCGAGCATAGGATCAATAAGACAGTAATCAAATAACTTATATGTAGCACGTTTTAATACGTAATCACAAGTTTTTGTATAAAGTGCTAAATCAAATCCTTGTCTTCTAACATCAGATAATTTAGAAACTAGTGAATTACTTTCTTCTAAATCAATTAAATCAACAGAAGGAATAGAGAATACAATATTTGCTTTATCTCCATCTTGAATATGTTTAATAACATCTATCGCTACATCTAATAAATTATATGGAATTGGAATAATTAACTTATAAGATAAATTAGCTGTTTGTGATAAAAAATTTGGAATAATTTGTCTAAAAATTATAGAAATTAATTGTTGAGATAAATTGAAAGTAATAGAACTCTTAAAAATATCATCTTTATTGAGAATTATTTTTGAATCAAAATCAACCGAACTAAGATAAGCTTGTGTTGCAACACGACTCTTAGTTAAACGAACAATTGGTGCAAAATTAACTGAAAATTCTTTATTTTTAATAATTTTTTTAATTTCTAATTTATAAGTTGACTCTAAAATAGAAATTTCATTTTTCTTTTCGTCGTAAATACTAACAGATCTATTAATTTCATTAGCTGATACAAATAAATCAGACATAATGTTATAAGCGCTATCGTAATTAGTTGGTAAATCAACAACATGACTAGAACAAATTCTAAAATAATATGTTTCGTATAAACCTGTTACTTCTAAATATTTCTCAATAATCTGATAAAGCTCATTGGAATATTTTTCAAGTTGATATTCATTAAAATACCTTAAATCTAAAATAGAAAATTCAAAATTATCTTTATCAATATAAATATAAGATACACTATTGTTTAATTTAGAATATAAATAATCAATAGCTTTTCTTTTTATTAAAAACTCATTATAAAAACTAATGGTATTTGGTTTAACATAAAATCTAAAAATACATAAAATACCTTTAGAAAATTTACCTTCATCATACATCTTTTTAATTTCATTTGAATCATATACATCATGTTTAAGGTTTTTCTTTGTTCCACGATGATCTACTGGAGTATGAGTTAATTTAATACAGCTTAAATATAAAATCTTTTTTACTCTATCAATGCCATTACATTTTAAAATGACACGGTAAACCGTTTTTCTTTTATGTGTATTTAAAATTATATTAGTTATTAAAGTTGATTCTTTATCTTCTAAACCATAATCAAAGTTAAAAAGTGTATTTATATATGTTTTAATATCATTTTGATCTGAGTCAGGAAATAGATTTAAAAAATCAAAAAAAGAGATCGTATTAATCTTACGTAAATTATTAGTATCAAAATAATCAACAACAATATCTGCATTTTTATAATTAATAACAAAAACTCTTTCGTTTTTAAAATTAATCGAATTTTTTATTCTTTCTTTTTTTATCTGGAAATAATTAATTAATATAATAATTATAAACAAAATAATAATAGATATTATAGTTATTAAAATGAACCATAACGCAAAGTTTTTTCTATCTACGTTATTAATGAGAATTTTTTCCAATAAAAAAATAACAGATCCTATCTTATTCATATTTTAATTATAATAACCTTTTTTAATAATTTAAGAAAGATATTAAGTTATTTTCTAAAATAATTTATAATATTTTGCATGGAGAAATACCCAAGTGGCTGAAGGGGCTGGTCTCGAAAACCGGTAGAGGTGAAAGCCTGCGAGGGTTCAAATCCCTCTTTCTCCGCCAAATTTTGCACAATAAGAATCTTTATCCTTATCAAATATGATTAAAAATATAGGTAAGTTTATGATGAAACCTAAAATATAATAAAATTCCTTCGTAAGAGGGAATTTTAGGTTAGATTTTATTTGTATTTAATTTATCAAAAGAGGAACGTATACATTTTGGATTAGTTTCGTATGTAATTTAGAATGAATTATCTCTATTGAACAAATTTTAAAATAAAAAAATGAGAATATTTAAAAAAACATTTCATAAAAGCGTAATAACAAAAAATAATGTATCCAATGTAAATTGAAATAAATATAAAAAAGAAAAATGCTGCATTAAAAATGACTCTAAAAGTTCCATCAGCGTTTCTAATAAAAGTAGTAGTAAAAGCTGCGCTAATACAACCACCAATACCTATAAGGAAAAAACCAAGATAAAATAACCAAAAATATATTTTCTTTTTAAAAACATGATGTTCTAATTCAATATGATATAAACTTACTAACACAATTAAACCTTATGTTTCTAACAAAACCATAATGCCAAACATAATAGAAGAAAATGGGTGGGTGAAATTAAATCCAATAAATGTTGCTAAAAATGAAGGAAAGATAAAAAGTACACTAACTAGAAAAGTTTTGCCCCAATATCTTTGCCTTTCTTTAAGACTATCAATCTTTGCTAATTTTTCTTCATCAGCAAAACGAAAATATAGCGGTTTTTAATGTCTTTCTTCATAATTTTACTTAAATGTATAACATACCTTGCAAAACAATAACAAAAATTGATTCAACTTATTTAAAAATAAAAAATCTAAGATAAATTAAAATTATTTTAGAAACACTTCAAAAATAAATTATTTCTAAAATTAGTCAAAAAAATACATAAAAACAATCGGTTTAGCATATTTGATTATTATTACGTGATCTAAATTTGAATTTAAAAAGGAAGCATTTTAACGCTTCCTAAATAAACTATTTATTCAATAGTTTCTTTAAAACTAAATAATTTCCTATTTATTTAATCTAACTTAAATCAATAAAGTTAATATAATTCACTTTCTATTACTTTCCATCTATGATAGTTGGGTAAAGCGAAAAAGAAAAATAAAACAAACTTAACTCAAGTTGAAATATGCGCCCATCACTTAAAGTCTTTTGATAAACAGAAATCTTACCTAAGGTTTCATCATTTGTATCCGATATTTCAGTAAAACCAGATTCTTTGTCTTTAAGAATCTTTTGATAATCGTTATAGAGATTATTGTGATCAACTTTTTGGCTACTTACAAAACCTATTCTATATGCTCCACTCTTATTTTGAAACAATTTAAATTTAGATGAATAAGAAGGAGGAAGAGGCATAGTTGATAACGCTTCATCTCCAAATTCATTTTTGAAATTAGTATACAAAGCTGAATCTTCTAATAGATCAGCCCAGTTTAATCCCGAATTATCTTTTTTTAGTTTACTTAAATCAACTATTGATCCTACTTCACCAATATTACTATAGGTTATAACTTCTTTTACTCTATCGCCTTGATACATAGTATCATTTGAAAAAGTGACACTACCATCATCATTAAGAGTAATTTCAAAATTATTTAAATTATATGAAGTAAATGGGTTGAAAGACCGAGAATATAAATACGTTCTATCAATCGCTGATTTTAAGACATAAGTCTTTCCATCTTTTTTCTTTGCAAATAAAAGAGACGAGAATTTAAAAGTAGGAAGAACTTCTGTTAAAAGATTGTACTTATATGGTTCGCCATTTGGATAATAGTTTCCATTAATTTCTTTTACTTCTTGAAGAGCGGCTTTAGCTATTTGAACTCGAGTTACATCATTAACCAAAGAATCATCTTTTGTTCCATCTTCCGACTTAACTAAATAATGAATAGCTTTTCCTCCATCACTTTCTCCAATATAACGGAAATAAGGAACAAACGAACCACTTCCTAAAACATATTCTTGATAATCGAAAGTGAAATCTTCTTTTTGTAAAGCCTTCATTTTTTCTTCAAATACTTTATCAACTTCTCCTTTAAATGGAGTAACAGTCGAAACAACATCTTTACCAAACTTTAAAAACGTTCCTTCATACTTTAAGGTGTAAACAACATTATCTTCGGTGGTTTCTAATTCTAGAACATATCCTTTAGGCTCATTTCCATTAACATTAAGTTTAAAATAATTAACTTCATAAGCTACTATACTTCCAGTAACTTGGGTAACAATAGAATCTTTTAAAAGTCTATTCTTTAAAGAATCTAGATTTAACTCATATTCTTTGTTATTTTTAATAAAATCTTTTACTGAAAGATAAGTAAAGAAGTTTTTAAATCCTAAATTTTCAAAACTATATGAACTAGTATCTTCTTCATAAATAGGGACATAACTTAATGTGTTATCAGTATTTAAATAAGGAATAGAAAGAGTTTTATTACTGTCCTTAGGATCATAAGATAAATCAAGATATGAAACTAATTCACTTTTATTAGGTTTTCCTTCTTCAGGAGTCTTTGCTCTATATCTTTTAAATAAATATTTCGTATCATTAACTTCATAATGAAGAATGTATGAGATATTGCTAGAACTACTGCTAACAGTAACTAATTGATCAATAGAGAACCCTTCTTTAAGTGTATTTAAAGAATTCTCTAAATCCACATCTTCTTTATCATCTATATTATCATCTGGATTTTTATCTGGCTTATCTTCAGGATTATTAGAATATCCACATGATGTTAAGGCTAAAAGAATTGCTAAACTTAATATTTTCTTTTTCATTCTATTCAAGTCCTAAAATAGTTACTTTAAATCGTCCATAAGAAGAAATTTCAAGTTTAATAGTAAGTGTTTCACCATCTACATCAACATTATAAGTATCAGTAGTTCCTTCTTTTAAGGTAAAACCATTATTATTAAGTTTTTCAAGATATGAAGTCTTTAAAGATTCGATTGCAGACTTATCGGCCGACCAAGAAATATAATTTCCCAAAATGGAAGGCGCATTATAATAACTACCTAAAACAGGGATAAGATTGATAACTTTTTCGCCACCATATTTAGAAACGAATGCAGAACCATCAACTGGATTATATGCTTTAAGCAAATCAGCTAAAAGTAGAGAATCGCCAGAAGAATGATAACTAGCTTCACTAATAGGGTTAGTTGCAGTTCCAATTGCAGTATAAGTAGCTACAACTTTATCATTTTTCTTTTCATAACTTAAAGTTAAAGAATCATCTTTAATAGTAAAATAAAGACCCTTATCTTCGGTTAAAGAAAATGAACCTTCTGGTGAGAATGTATTCTTTACACTTTTAGACGAAAGAGTTAATGGTAAATCTTCACGTAAAAGATAACGAGTTTCACCCTCAACTTCTTTCTTCTCAAAGAAAGAGGTAGATACATCAAAAGTTGAAGCATAATTATTTTCATATTTATTCATTGTGCTTTCTTTACCATTTGCATAAAATTCTTCATTAACTTTTATAACATCTTGATATTTAGAAGTTTCAGCATTCCAAAAACCGCCTTCAGTCTTTGTTTGAGTAAGGTTTTCGCCTATATAAGTTGTTTTTGTATAAGAAGTCTTTTTAAAGAATTCATAAGAAGAATGACCTTTTAACTTGCCTTCTAAATCACTCGTAACAAAATCAAAATGGAATGTATGTTCCTTAAGTTTTGTAAACATATTATCTAATTCAGGTATTGTTGGTGTATCTAAAGACTCAACAGCAACTACTAATGACGATCCACTACCTACAAATGAAGCATCGATTGATTGTTCTTGAAGCTTCTTTTCTGAAATTAAAAGTCTTAATTTTGTTAAAGTATAACCATCTGTATAAAGAGTAAAAGAAACAAAGTCTTTATCTTTTGTTTCGCCAGTAAGTTGACGATAAACCATACTATAAATTCCTCTTTCAGTAAGAGATTCATCGTTCATCTTTAAGTTAAAGCTACCTTCTTCTTCACCCTTTTCAAAATCTTCAGGTTTTAAGCTTTTGAACATACTAGAAAATCTAGCTTCTTCAAAAGGATAAGGCTCATCTTCTTTAGTATCAACATTTTTACGAGTTTTCTCGGTTTCAATAACTTTATTATCCCATCCGAGTTTTCCCTCGAATAAAAGATCTTTCCCATCAACACTCTTTTTAAAGTAATAAGTTTCTTTTGCTCTTCCCTCTTTACTTGCTTCTTCTCCAGGTTTTCCTTGACTCCAACCTAAATAAGAATATTTATCGCTACTAGAAGCAACTTCAAAAGCTTTCTTGTTGAATTTTTCGCTATAATTTTGTCTATTAAAAGTACCATCTAATTTATAGCCTTCAGCATAATCTTGTAGCATATTTGCAGTCAATTCTTCACTTTTTTCACGTTCAACTGTAATAACAAGACTATCTTTTAAGTTATGTTCTAAATTTTCTGCGGTAAGAGTTGCTGTTCCTTTATGTAAACCAGTAACTTTTCCACTTTTATCAACACTAGCAACACTTGGATCACTAATAGTAAAAGTAACATCTTCAAGAGTAATTGTTTCAAGATTTAATGTAATGGTTTTACTTTCGCCTTCCTTTAAATTTAATGATTCATCTTTAAATGATAAACTAGCCTTTGGTACATCAGGTTTATCAGGTTCAGGTGGCTCAATACTTGGATTATTTTTATTTCCACATGAAGTTAAAATTAAACTTGCCGAAAATAAAAATATAATCCCCTTTAATAATTTCATAAATATATTTATCCTCCATTTGATCGTACTTAATTCTAGTCTCTTATGTTTTTTATGTCAACTTTGACGATAATAAATAAAATCTTTAAAAATGGATGATGAAAATTTTAAAAATAATCCTATTTTAACTGACTTAAAAAACAATATTAAAATGCATAGTTTTTTAAAAAACTAATAAAAGGTTTATAACATTTATAAATCTGTAGGGGATTTATATTTTGGGGGTGTAAAGGGAACATAGACAATTGATTTTATTTGTTATTTTATGAATTATCATAATTTTAAACTTGTACTAATTCAAATGATG
>DKCJ01000003.1 GCA_002451465.1 Caryophanales bacterium UBA6877 | reverse complement strand
AACTATACAACTTAGAAGAAAAACAACTAGTGGGAGTGGTCCGTTAACTGGTACTTCAGGAACCATCAAGCAGGGCGAGCCGCTCATCGATTTGAATGGCGGGAACCTTTATATCGCCAAAGCCAATAAGACCGGCTCGAGCATCAATCCGTTGTCCGCAAGCGATTATTTGGAATTCGTGAGTAGTGACAATCTTACAGGCGTTCTTAACTCCAAAATCGATGAATTGAAGCTTGGTTCTGCAAGTAGATACAACGTCGGAAGCGGGGCAGGCAATATCCCTGTCATCAATAGCGACGGCAAGCTCAACAACTCAATCATCCCCCAAATCGCCATCACCAATACCTTTGTCATAAATAGCGAAGCCGAGATGCTCAAGCTCAGCCAAGCCGAGATAGGCGATATCTGCGTCAGGAATGATGTAAGCAAATCCTATATTTTGAAAGCCGATCCGTATTCCACGCTTTCCAATTGGCAGGAATTAAAGACACCAACCGACAAGGTTACTTCGGTAAATGGGAAGACGGGCGCAGTCAACATTACTTTAAGTGAACTAGGAGGAGTATCGACTTCGACCTTCAATTCCCATAAAAACGATACCGACACACATTTGAGCGCGAATGATAGGAACAAGCTCGATGCCCTTTATATGTCCGAGCTTATAGAGTCAAGGGCAGGCATTTGGGAAAACAACGCCAGCAACTTCGATAGCAACACCGTCCAAGGCGGCATCTTGATGAGATATACGGTCATTGAGGCCTACGATAGCCCGATTAAGCAATTCGAGATAGGCATCGATAAGTCCAAGGTCCTTACCCCGAGTTCGACGATAGACGGAGGGACTTACTGATGGCGACGATTCTAATAAAAAGGGGAACGACTATTCCCACAACATCAAAACTAAAGAACTATGGCGAATTGGCGGTCGATTACTCAACCGGAAAACTCTATGTAAGGTGCACGAAGGGAATAATGTGCATCAACACGAATACCTTGTCTAGCTCTTCCTCTAGCAGCGGAAATACCACGAGGTAGCCTATGGCATTGATAAAAGAGCTAGCTAGTAGCTATGGCATAAAACCATCGTATCACCGAATAACCAACATATCGCTAAACGCCATAGACAAGGAAGCGATAATCTGCGTGGGTTCATATATCTCCAAGGAAGCAAGGGATAAGGGATGCGATCCAATCGATACGATTGACATCCTCGTTCCAAAGGAAGACTATGACCCTTTTTTAAATGGCGATGTATTCAAGGCCGGGTACAAGTGGCTGAAGGAAAACGTCATCGGATTGGAGGATAGCAAGGATGCTTAAGGAGATGATTTTAAGAAGGGAAAAGATAATCAAGACCATCGATAAGGAAGCTATAACAAGAACCATCCTTGAAACGCTTAAGGGCATGGAAGTGATGTTCATCTATCTAGGAGGAAGCATCGCCTATGGGACTTTCGTGGGGAACGTGAGCGACTATGACATCAACGTGTTTGTCAATGGTACGGACAATGCCTTCAAGGTCGATATCTATGGGATGGACGCATTCTGCTACGGGAAGAAAGTGATGATGGAAAGACTGAATCCCAAGAGCAAGCTTTCGATCTACAAGAAGTGCTTCATAGACGATTACTTGGCCTTGCCCGATACCTTGATTTACTTAAATCCCAAATGCCAAAAGGAGTACGAGGAATATAAAAACTTCAAAATAAACGAGGTTCTGAAGGGTTTTCTTTCGAATTTCTATGAATATTTCGGTTTCTGCCTGAATGGAAGCAGCTATATCGGGAAGAAGTTCTATCACGTGATAAGGATGAGGGGACAACTCGAAAACTATAAGTAAACGGGAAAGTTTAGTCTTGATGTCCCTAAGTCCTATTTTGACGAGGAGATAGACTTCAAGCTCAACTATGAGGACAAGGAAAAACAAAAACTATACTTCGAGAAAATCGAAAAATACCTAAACGAAATATACGAGATAAAGGAGGGAATGAAGGATGGATAGTTCGTCTATTGCATTAACAATCATAAGCGTTCTAGGAACCCTTTCTTCCATCGTCTTTGCCTTTCTTGCCTTTAGAAGGAACGACAAGAGGGACCATAAGGACGCAGGGAAGAACGAAGGCGTGATGCTTTCTGAAATCGGATATATCAAATCTTCGATTGATAGGATTGAAAAATCACTTAACCACCTAGAGGAAAGATATACCGATCTTTCTAATAGATTGGTGAAGGTAGAGGAAAGTACCAAGAACGCTCATAAAAGAATCACGGAACTACATGATGAAATGAAGGGAGGACAAAACCATGAATGAAATACTTTTGAATGTCTTAAGCTGCATCGTAACAGCGGTCGTTATTCCGCTTATCACCTTGCTTGGATCTAAGCTCATCAAATGGATCTCAAGTAAGATCGATAACGAGAAGACCGAGAAATACATAACCGAAGCAACTACAATTGTTTTGGATGCCGTTAAATGCGTGTTTCAAACCTATGTTGAGGCTTTAAAGAAAGAGGGAAGTTTTAATAAGGACACTCAGCTTATAGCTCTTAATAAGGCCAAAGACATTGTTCTTGCTCAACTTAGTGAAGACATCAAGGACTATATCAACAAGAACTTTGGTAATGTCGACACCTGGATCAATACCCAGATCGAGGCGAGCATAAACACACTTAAGACTATATCAACCAAAGCATAACAAAAGACCGCTTGATCCTATTAGCGATAGTAGGGTTGGGCGGTTTTTTTCTATTTGTAATTGCTTACATACTATGTTATACTAATTTTGTCAAGAGAAAAGGTAGAAGGTTTTAATTTATAATTATTTCTGCTAGAGGAGGTCGTAAATGGGAAAGGTTGGAGTGTTAATCGCAACTCTACTAGCTGTTTTTGGCTTATCAAGTTGTACTTCGCATACCACATATACTTCCAACGAAATAAGTGATGATGCGTTGAGCAATAACGATGTTTCGGATGTTGATATTATTGAGGGCGGTCCAAATAGCAAAGTTGTTGGCACATATTTTTTTGAATCATTCAATGAATATTTTGGTTTTTATAGTGTGTTTAAAACTAATAATTATCAACGATATTGGACTCCAGTTGATAGTGATAAGTTTAATGTTACCTATTGTTTTAAATCTGAGGGAATCAATTTGGAGGATGTTAACAATAAACGATACGATTTGGTCTTTCCGCGTCAAAGAATGACCGTTGAAATGCATAGCGATGAGTTTTCAATTGACTTGAACCTACATAATATAAATGAATTCGCCGATAAGGTTAATGCATTAAACTTATCTTTTAGCGGAGAGTGGGATAGACTACAAGCGACAAACGTTTCTAATTTACAACTAATGTGTAGTGATCTTGTAATAGGAATTGGGGAGATAGTTATCAATACTTCGACCATTAGCTCAGTTTATGATAGCTTAGACGAGATATTATTATTATTTGAAAAGGGGAGTGAATATGTTTTTTAAGACAATCTTATTAGTAAGCATTTTCGCGTTTGAGGCTCTAGGGCTTAACAACACATTTCCATCAAGCGAACAAAAATTAGCGGATACAGATATTCCAGACCAAATTGAGGCTGATGGTTTATATGATCCTGAAATATTAGCTTTGTATAATTCCACAGAAAATGAGGAAGAGTTATTTTTAACTGAAAACTACCAAACATATTATTTTAATAAGTTAGGCGATAATATTGGCGATAACTCCAAAGGCTCGTGTGGATTTGTTGCGACAGGAATGCTACTTTCATTTTGGGATACATATTGGGATGATAATATAGTCCCTGAAGAATATGACGCAACAACAGCCTTAAACGAAGGTTTTATCGATTTGTATGCCAATTCTCCCGGTGTTATTCAAGAACCTGATTGTATTGCTGATGCTTCAACTGAGGTTTACGATCAGTATATTCACGATTACGCTGATAAATACTTCCACTTCAAACTAATTGATTTATTTGAAAACGAATTTGGTAATCGCTAACCAGGCCAATATGGAATGGGGTACAACGATTATGTTAATTTGTTTAATTATTATGTCTACGACTTTTTGGATTATTCAAGTTCAGATGTAGAAATAATAGCTTCAACAACCGACGTTAGAAACAAAACCATAGAGTTAGTTAAAGAAGGTATTCCTGTAAAATTAGGTATTGGGAATCACGCTGTTGTTGCATATGATTATGACGAAAACACCGACAACATCTATTGCAATTTTGGTTGGGGACCTAATTCGACTCATGTAACAATAGAACAGATGGGTTATTCACAATATACAAACCTGGTTGCTTTCAATTTTAAGGATGACCATCACGATCATCATTCCAATAATTATACATATGTGAATGAGTACGGTGAAAATGATACGTTGTGTTCATGCTGGGCTTGTATCCCAAAAGAAGTAATATTAACGTCAGGAAATTATTTGGATCTTTTACCTACATATAAATGGGTCTCACTTATCCATGAAAAGTGGCACAGAAATCTTTCTTTACATTTTACGTTTAGTATATTGGACAATAATCGCCACGAAGTATTTAAGGATTCAAATGTTTATGATCATGAATATACCTTGACTGAAAATCAGTGGGATATGGCATTAAGTGTCCCTGGAAAAATCTATTATGTTTACATTGGGTTTGAGTCTCCGGTTGATCCATATTGGGATGATTATTATTGCTTAACACAATTTGCTGAACCAAAAGATTATGCAAATAAGGTGCAAATAAAACCTGCTGACTGGGTCTTTGAAGAAAGATATTGGTTTGCAAACGAAGGCGATAATGGAAACGAATACAAAGAAAAGAGTTTAAAGGTAAAAGGGTTAAATATTACTTCTCAACGTTTAAGATGTGGCTATATCGAAGAGCAATATATTAATTTATCGCCAAGAAGAGAAGGTGCTGGAGAGGCCTATTTGAGATTGACTTGGGATAAGCCCGTTTATTCATATATGTTTGGCGCTTCTTATTGGAGTGGCAGTGAAAATTTAGACGGTATTGCTGTAGCTAGAGTTATGTATAAAGACGGATCTTGGCAAGATCTTGAAGATCCTGACTTTAATTTAAGGGCAATTGGATTATCTACTACACGCTCCAATATCAAACGTTTTGTTGGAAAGCATTCACAAGGTATTTATGGACTTGAGTTTTACGCCACTTCTAGTGCAACTGGCGACAGAAACAAAGGTAGGATTTGTCTTGATGATATTGTTTTAAATACTGATCCCTATGATTTAGATTTTATCTCAACAAATTATTCTTCGATTGGATAGGCGTTATACCAGCTAAACAAGAAATAATTTAATTATACATTTACGATTCACATGACCCTGCTGGAGCAATCTGGTGGGGTCTTTTTTAATGCCCACTTTTGATAATTAAGAAAAACTATGACTTCCAAGTTCTAAAGATGGTGAAGGAGATAAGTTGACGTTACCTATCGATTTTCTCCTTAGATTATGAGGAGGCAGTTACTATGACTAGCGAAATGAAATTAAAAATAGATGAACTTAGAAAAGATGGCCTTGGTTATTCAAAGATAGCAAGTGTTCTAGGAATTACTAAAGCAACAGTGTCTTCTTATTGTAGAAGAAATAGTTCAAGTGATGTTTCAAGCGACAAGAAATTAGGCAGATGCCTTTATTGCGGCAAACTCATTATCGATGATTCAAGCTCAAAGCATAGGAAGTTTTGCTCGGACAAATGCAGAAGTCTTTATTGGAACGACCATAAAGAAGAAATCAACAGGAAAACCTTCCATGAATTCATCTGTCCGAATTGTGGTAAGTGTGTGAAGCTATATGGGAAACCCAACCAAAAATACTGTTCTTTAGATTGTTATTTCAAGGCTAGATATGGAGGTAATTCTAATGACTGATTTATCTTCATACAAAGCCAACCTAGAGAACTATTTAATAAGCGTTTCTATTTTAAAAGCCATGCAAAACCACGATATTTTATCGAATAACGAGTATAAGACCGCCGAAGAAAAACTATGCGAAATTTATTGTATCAATAAGTCATCTATATACCGCGAGTTGACTTGATAATCTTGCCAACTAGAGCGATGTATATAACGAGAAAAAGTAGGTGATTCAATGAAAGAAAAAAGCATAGAAAAGGTAGCGGTCATACCTAAATTAAAGCAAAGAAAGAGAGTGGCGGCTTACGTCAGGGTTTCGGTGGATAAAGAGACGATGCTTCATTCGTTTGCCGCCCAAGCAAGCTACTACAAAGAACTTATTTCAAAACATAACGACTGGGAGCTGGTCGACGTTTATGCGGACTATGGCATAAGCGGAACGAAGGTCAATAGAGCGGAATTCAATCGAATGATTGATGATTGTAGAAATGGCAAAATCGATATGATCATCACCAAATCGATCTCGAGGTTTGCTAGGAACACCGCTCTTTTGCTTGCCACGATTAGAGAACTAAAAGCACTTCATGTTGATGTTTATTTTGAAGAGCAAAACATGAATTCACTAAGTGAACAAGGGGAGCTTGTCCTCACTCTTTTGGCGAGCATGGCAGAAGCGGAAGCCAAATCAATGAGCATGAATGTCAAATGGCGAGTCGATAAGACTTTTATGCAAGGCGAGGTTTATAGCACGACTCGCTTTTACGGATATGACATCGTTGATAAGAAATTTATCGTCAACAAAGAGCAAGCCAAAGTCGTGAAGAGAATCTTCCAAATGGCACTTGATGGCCTCGGATATATAAAAATAGTTGAGGTTCTAAACAGAGAAGGCATCAAAAGCCCTACCGGAAAGAAATGGACTAACAACTCCTTGGAAAGAATATTGAAGGAAGATACGTACACAGGAAGGCTTACGCTTCAGAAAACATATCGCACCGAAAAGAAAACCAAGGAAAGAAATAAAGGCGAATTGAGGAAATACATCATCGAAAATGACCATGAGGCAATAGTCGATATCGATACATTTAACAAAGTCCAAGAGTTGATTAAATCTAGACGGTCTAAGCCGATAAAAGAAAATAAGGGTAACGACATCTTCAAAGGGATTATCCGCTGCTCGGTTTGCGGCGCCTGTTTTCAAAGGAAGAAAAGATACGGCTACGATTTATACGATTGGATGTGCTGGAATTACCTCTACGCTACCAAAGGCGAAAGGTGCAAGAGTGTAAGAATTCCTGAATCAGTCTTAATTGAAAAAGCAAAAGAAGCGCTAGGAATTGACGAAATCAATAAAGAAATCGTTAAAGAAAAACTTAAATCGATAGTGGCTCATCCAGATAGGGTTCTTGAATTTGTTTTTAATGATGGAACGAAAAAGGCTATCCCTTGGGAACTCAAATCAAGAAGGTTCTCTTGGAGCGAAGAGGCAAGGGAAAAAGCAAGAAACAATGCTTTAAAACGATATGAAAATATGAATTCAAAGAAATAATTTGAGGAGGAAGGACAAATGCCAATAGTAAAAGTAATAGAACCGACAAGAAACCTGCATACGCATAAACTCAATGTCGAAAGAAGTAAAAGAAGGGTTGCTGCCTATGCCCGTGTCTCAACCGATAGCGACGACCAAGAGAACTCGTTTGACGCCCAAAAATCGTTTTATGAAAGATACATCAAAGAGAATCCGTTATGGGACTTCGTAGGGATTTATGCCGATGAGGGAATAAGCGGAACATCAACGAAAGGCAGGAAAGAATTCCAAAGAATGATCGATGATGCAAAGGCAGGGAAGATTGATTTGATTGTCGCTAAATCGATGTCACGTTTTGCTAGAAACACCCTTGATACCTTGACTTACATCAGAGAATTAAAGGCTAAAGGGGTTGAATGCTATTTCCAAAAGGAAAACATCTATACCTTCGATAGCAAAGGGGAGCTTTTAATCACCATCATGTCGAGTTTGGCCCAAGAGGAATCCAGGTCCATTAGCGAAAACGTCAAATGGGGGATAAGGAAGAGTTTCGCTGACGGCAAGGTCTACCTTCCTCATAGAGGATTCCTCGGATATAAATATGACGAAAACAAGAACATCATTATCGATAAGGATACCGAATGGATAGTTAGACTCATTTATAAAGAGTTTCTAAGTGGCAGCACCTTTAGGCAGATATGCCAAATGCTAGAAGAAAAAGGACTAAAGACTCCGATGGGCAAAACCAAATGGAGAGATACGACGGTAAGAGGCATTTTGAGAAACGAAAAGTATTGTGGTTCAGCCATTCTTCAAAAAACGTTTGTTGAGGATTTTCTCACTCACAACACTAAGGTAAACAATGGCGAAGTCCCTAAATATTATGTCAAAGATTCTCATCCTCCGATTATTCCAAAAGAAGAATGGGACATGGCTCAGATTGAGCTTCAAAGGAGAGAGAAACTTAGATATTCGTATTCTTCTAAAAACTGCTTCTCTTCGAAATTAATCTGCGCTGATTGTGGACGTTTATATGGTTCCAAGGTTTGGCATTCGACCGATAAATATAGAAAAGTCATATGGCAATGCAATTATAAGTTCGATAAGAAAAGCAAAGCACAGTGCCAAACTCCAACTTTGAACGAAGAAGAGATAAAAGCGATGTTTGTTGATGCTTATAACAAAATGATAATGAGCAAAGATGAGATTCTTAATAACCTGGAATCAGTTCTTAATCAAGTCGTAAGCGTTGAAAGCGTCGAAGAGAAAATCAAGAAAGTTCATGAAGATATAGAAGATGTCGTTAACGAAGTTGAGGTTCTTATCCATTCTTCTAATGAGACTGACGAGATTAAGCAAAAAGAACTGGAACTCAAATACGATAAACTCATCAAAAAGTTAAAAGACTTAGAACATCAAAAAGAAGAAGCGATGGATAAAAGAAACAGAATAAACACCTTCATTTCAACGCTTAAAGATAAAACAGATGTAATAAGTGAGTTTGATGAAGAGTTGTTTAACATCATGGTAGACAAAGCAGTTGTTCATCGAGACAAGAGTATCGAATTCATATTCAATTCGGGATACAAGGTGAAAGTAGAGGCTAGGAAGTAAAAATCCTAGTCTTTTTATAAAACGTTTTCAATTAAAAATTATGAGGAAAGGACACTTTTATAGTAAAATATTTAAGAAAGAGAGATGAAGAAGTCATGCCTGCTATTCTTGTTTCGAATATAGAAAATTTTAGCTTTGTTATTACTTTTGGATGCGTAGCAATTATTTATAACCTCATTTTTCTAATTTTAGGTGTGATATTTATATTAAGAAAAACTGAATTAAATTATTCGTTTGGCTATAGAAGTTGGTTTTCTTTATCTTCTACAAATAGATGGAAATGGTGTAATAAAATATTTTTTAACTTTACAATGGCTTCTCAGCCTATTTTTCTAATTCTTAATATAGTTATTTTTATTTTATCGTTAATAAATAGTTGGTCGTTTGCATGGATAGTTATTTCTTTTGCAACATCAATAGGCATTTTAATACCTGTTACTCTTTTTATTGAAATTTATGGTAGATACAAATTTAAAAATGAGGATATAGTACCAATTAAGCCTCTTGTTGAAAATGAAAAATTAAAAAAACAGGATATAGATGATTTCTTTAGTTAAATAGCTATTTTTAAGGGGTATCGTTTTTCTAGTAAGGGTATCATTTTGCTAGTAGGGGTCGCGTTTTGTATTAAAGCGATAGCACAAAGACAAATTCGAATGCTAAGTCTGATGCTTCTAGTAGTGTCAGATTTTTTATTTGAAAAATAATAAGCTATTTTTCGTTTTTAAGTTTGAGAATGACGTGTCTTCATTATTATAGTCCAAGTTTTTTCCGCATCCAATTGGCAAAAATATATATACTTTTTTAAGTAATGAATTAAAAAATAATATTTACAATAAATTTACAAATTTTTAATTAACATTAATTTAAAATTATTTCATGAATATTTTAGTTATTAATGGATCACCTAAAGGGAATCGTAGTAATACAATGAAGGTCACTAATGCCTTTGTTAGTGGATTAAATTTTAATAATAATTCGAAGATTGATGTTATTAATTTAAGTAATAGTAATTTAAAACATTGCTTAGGTTGCTTTTCTTGTTGGAAGGTTACTCCTGGAAAATGTGTAATTAAAGATGATATGAATAATTATTTAGAATTATTTAAAAACGCTGATTATATTATTTATTCGTTTCCTCTTTATTATTTTAGTGTTCCTGGTTTAATGAAAGATTTTATAGACCGTGAATTACCATTAAATCTTCCATTTATGGTAGAAAATAAAGGGGGAGTAGGTTTAGGTGCTCATCCATCTAGATATGATAAGTCACATCAAAAATTTATATTAATTTCTACTTGTGGATTTTATACTTCTAGACAAAATTATGATGCTGTAATTTCAATGTTTAATCATATTTGTGGTAAAGATAATTATTTAAAATTATTTGTTGGGCAAGGAGAATTATTTAATATTCCTGAACTTAAAGATAGAACTGATCTTTATTTAAGCGATGTTAAGAATGCCGGGACTGAGTTTATAACAACTAATAATGTTAGTAAAGATTTATTAGATAAATTAAGTGTTGATTTATATCCAAAAGAAGTTTATGAAAAATGGGCCGATGATAGTTGGGGTGTAAGCAAAGATGATGAAAATCAAAAAAATGATGCTGATTCTGCACTGATTTTTACTAAACAAATGGCAAATTTATATAATAAAAATAATTATCCAAATAAGGATTTAGTTATTGAAATGAGATATAGTGATATTAATAAAAATTATCAAATTATTTTAACTAAAGATGGACTAATAGTTAAAAAAGATGAATTTAGTAAACCTGATACAATAATCACAACACCAATCACTGTATGGAAAGATATTGCTAGTAAAAAGTATAGTGGCGATGAGGCTTTATTTAAAGGATTATATAAAGTTGAAGGTGATTTTAATACAATGATAAATTGGAATAAATATTTTGGCTTCAATAATAGTACAATTAAAAATATTGAAGCTAATAAAAAAGAAAGTAAGACTTCGATGCTTAATTTCCTTATTCCGTTTATTATTAATTTTATTGCTTTACCAATTGATAATTATTATGGAGCTATTGCTAGCATTTCTTTAATAGCAGTATTTTATTTAATAATGTTTAAAACTAAGAAAATTATTTATGATTATATTTCGTTATGTTTTAATATCTGTTTTGCTTTAATTTCTTTAGTTTTCTTAGATAAAGCTGCAATTTATATAAATTCAATTCCTTATTTAATGTTTGGATTATGTTGGCTAATATCAATATTTTTTAAACTATCTCTTTCAGCTTATTATTCAATTAATAATTATGATGAAACATATTATAATAATCCTTTATTTTTAGTTACTAATAAAATAATTAGCTTAATGTGGGGAATTTACTATATAATCACTTTCGTATTCACTTTATTAATGAACATTTATTTGCCTTCGTTTGAATTATATTTAATTATTATTAATAACGTTGAACCTATTATTTTAGGGTTTGTTACTAAATGGCTTATCTCTTTTTATCCTCGACATCTCGCTAAGGGAAAAAAGAAAAAAGAAAAATAATTTTTTTATTAAGTTATTCGTAAATTCTGAAACCAAATTCAGTTTTTTGAATTGTTATTTTTTTATTATACTAAATACATTTTTTTACTACAAAACTGAATTTACTACGAGAAAAGTTGTTATTTTAAGATTTTGAGCATGCTAAAAACTAATAGTAAATTCAGTTTCTTAGACTAATTTCCGGTTTTTTGTTGGATTGTTAATTATTTACTCACCGAATAATGATTTAGTATATGTTTCTAAATCGAATAATAGTGCAAATGCTTCTTTAGACGAATGACCATCTAGTAAAAAAAGTGGTGTTTCATTTATTGCCTTTGTAATTAGGTTACCTACTCTTGATTATAATTGTTTATTCATTTTCCTTTTTGAAAGAATTTTCTAATTTGCTTATTCGTATTTTCCACTGACTCCTTTTGATTACTTTTAAATTCATCGCAAAAGAATAGATATATTCTTTGAGTTCCTAATTCTTTTGAAAACTCTATTCTTTGAATGTCTGAAAAGCTTGGATCTCTGTCCGTTAGTATTGATGGAATTATCTTGCAAAACTTTTTGTATCCTATTAACTTTTCAATTGAATTAAATGTTTCAACAGCTTTAAATGAATTCTTGTTTACAATTATATATAGAAAAATAAAGTGTATTTGTAGAAGTATTAATAATAAAATAGATTTGCTATCCGACTTTATAGAGCCAAGGAAATCCATTTGGACTGTAATTTCGTTGCTTCTAGTCTTTATATAAGAAAGATAGTCTAAATAAGTACGATTGCTCCTATCTATTTGACTATTAGGGTAATCGTACTCTTTTATTTTTCTCTTTCTTTTCTTATATGTGACAGCATATGGTAAATCCATTTTTGAGATTGGAACCTTTTTTTCAGAAATATATCGATATATTGTCGGTAAAGATACATCAATTTTACTAGCTTTTATTGAAGCGTAAACAGATCTTTTTGTTTTAACTCCTTCTTTGATTGTTTCTACTAATTGATCATATTCCTCTTTTGTTAGATTAATTCCTCTTTTAGAATTATGAAGTTTTGCCTCATATTTCTTTTGGACCAATTTTGCATCATATCTCATTTGCATAAAGCTACAATCTATATGCTTATTTTTGCATATTCCACACACATATGGCCATTTATCAATTTTGCTACATAGGAATTTATTTTGACCGCTTGAAGCATCTTTAGAAATAATTCTGTTTCGTTTTATTTCTTTTGCAATTGTTGTTGGATCGCATCCAATTTCTTCAGCTATTTCACAGCATTTATTACCATGAGCAAGCATGGAACTAATTTTTTTCCTGTTTTCTTCTGTTAAAAGTGACATCTTAAACTTCCTTTTAGCCAACAGGATATATTAATTGTACTATTCTTAGACTAAAAGCAGGATTTAAAGAATAAACGGAATTTACTTTGAGAATTCACATTTTTGGTTTATACTTCATTTATTTTATTATGCATTATAAACTTGTAGATATATTTCTCTTTCTTGTTTAGATAATCCTGCATGATGTCCTTTAAAATGTATTTTATTTGCTTTATCTGATAAATAATATTCATCTAATGCAATTAATAGATAGTTACCAATTGTTTCTAAAGCAAATTTATTGATGTTTTCACTATAACCAAAATAGTGTTTATTTAATACTTCATCTTTTGTTATTAACATAAAATGTTTTTTTAAAATTGGATTTGAATTATAAATTTCTAAAAATTTCTTTTCATCTTTTACGAAAAAAGATGAAAAACGTTTTTCTATTGCAATTAATTTTCTTTCTAGAGTATCAGTAAAGCCAGGAATATTGTTTATGTCAATTTCTTTTACATCAATCATTCCATGGTCGCTTATTCCAATAAATAGAGTATCTTTATGTTTTTTAACCAAATTTTCAACAATATCATTGATTTGTTTAATAACATTTTTTACATGAATATCATCAATACCATATTCATGCATATATGAATCAGGAAAAACATTATATGCATATGTAAATAAATTTTGCGAAAGCGATTTATCAACAGCCTCAGCCCATAATAAATTAGATTCTTCATTAGTAATATCGCATTTTTTGTAGTTAAAAGATTGGATTGGAACAGCAACTATTTTGCCATATTTTTTATTAATATCGTCAAATATAGTATTTACTTTTAATAATTTTTCTTGAACGTTAAACCCAAGTTTTTCTGAAGGGAAATCAGGCGAAGATTCATTTATGTATGTTGATGGAAAAATATCAATATATTTATCTAAATCCTTAAAATATTGTGTCCATCCTAAATAAGCAGTTTCAATCGGATATTTCCCAGTTGTGACTGATGTTGTGCATGCAACTGTAGTAGGTGGGAAAACACTATACATTGTTAAATAGCGATGAGAATATAAAAAAGGAGCGTCATCTTTATATTTTTCTAGAATATATTTACCAAGAGCATCAAATAAAAATAAACAAATTTTTTGTTTTTTTGAATTTTTTATTACTTCGTCAATTTCAGGAATTGAATCATGATATGTTAAGCACTTAAAATGTTTTAAAATTGAATTTGCTAAATTTACTAGTGATTTATCTTTACTTAATTTTATTTCTTCCATAAAAAATTCCTTCTTCATACTTTAAGTATGATAACATTATATTAGTTAAATCGTAAAGGAAGTTATATATGAAAATTGGATTTATTGGCTGTGGAAAAATGGCTAAAAAAATGGCGGATGTATTAAAAAATATGAATAATTTTGAATTATATGCCTGTAGTGCAAGTAATTTTGAACGTGCAAATTTATTCAAAAATGAGTTTGGTTTTAAAAAAGCTTATGGAAGTTATGAAGAACTTGTAAAAGATAATGAAGTCGAGGTTGTTTATATTTCGGTTGTTGCAAAATTACATTTTGAAACTATGATTCTTGCAATTAAAAATAACAAAAATGTAGTTTGCGAAAAACCTTTTACTATTAATTCAAAAGAATCGAGAGAAGCGATTGATCTAGCTAGGAAAAACAAAGTTTTTCTAGCTGAGGCTATATGGACGAGATTTATGTCTCTTAATAAAACTGTTATGGAAGAATTAAAAAATAATGTTATTGGTGAACCTTATTTATATTTATCTAATATTGGTTATAAAATTTTTGATTTAGAGCGTATGCAAGATCCATTAGGTGGAGGCGTTTTACTTGATTGTGGCGTATATCCAATTAATTTTGTAAGAATGTTTTCAAAAAAAGATATGAAAATTGTTGATGTTAATACTCAATTATCAAATAGTGGAGTTGATAATTTAGACATTCTTAAATTTAGTCTTGGCGAAAATGAACGAGCAATAACTATTAATTCAATGTTATCGAATATGGATTTAGTTAGTTATATATATGGAACAAATGGATATATAAAATTTGATAATGTTAATAATCCTCGTAAAGTTGAAATTTATTCTAATGATCGTCCACCAAAATTAATAAAAACATTTGAAGCTGATAATAATTTGACAGGCTATGAATATCAATGGATAGAATTTTATGATTGTATTAAAAAAAGCATGATAGAATCCTTATCAATGCCTTTAGATGAAACGCAATATATAATGGAATTATTAGATTTAATTAGAAGCAAAGGTGGAATTAAGTTTCAAAATGAAAGATAGTTGTTATTTATAAAAACTATCAAAATATTTCATTTCTGCATCGATTTTAAAACCATTATGATTAATTTTATTAAACATTGTGTAGACAATGGATGGTTTTTCTTTGTTTTCTAAGACTTTATCAAAAATAATGACATCTTTTTTATATTCTTCTTTTGCGTTATTGAATAATGTATAAAAATCACAATCTCTAGGATTTTGATTAGTTACACAATCTTTAAATATATTATGTTTTAAATTTAAAAAATCTAGTTTAATATCTTTTAATTTAGGTTCACACATTGGAGAAAGTGGTGTAAAAGATAAATATTTATCGAAGAATTTTTTCTTTTTACCATTTTTATCGTATAAAAATTTTGTGACAAATCTCATAGATTTTGTGGTTTTATAAAAGCTATTTTCTCGTATAAATTTATTTTTATAGCAACCTTTGCCTAAACTATAAATCATTTTTGAGACAATTTTTAAGTCTTTTTTATTGAATTTTAAGGCTTCATATGTTTTTGTATTATCTTTAAAATGATCCATCATTAAAACGTCAATTCCAGATTCAATATTGGCATGGTTTTTAAAGTATTTAAATTTATTATTGTCGTTTGGGGTAACAAAACCAGATTTATAAAAAATATATGGATGACAATTTTTATCTAATAAATAGTGCGCTAACATACCATGAAGATATTTAGTTAAAATTGGTTTTTCATTAGCGTTACTTCCTAATATGTATTCTAATAAATATTTAAAAGTAATTGCTGGGTCTTGTTTATGTAAGAATGTGCCAAAAGCTCTCAAACTTCTTGCACTTTTTGTAGGGCTTATTGCGCTACCATAATAAAAGAATGGATCAGGTCCTTGCGTACCAATAATTCCAATATCTTCATTATTCTTGTTTATATTTTTATAAAATAAATAATGTGTTAATAGTGATGGCATAAAACTTAATCGTTATCTAAGGCTTCAAAACCTTTTTTATTATTTTCTTTTTTAGGTTTAACATTGCTTATGAACATAAAAGCAATCAAAGCTAAAGCAAAAAGAATAGTGCTGTATGGGAAAAGTGCTTTTCTTCCAAAACTTGAAAAAGACATGATAGCACCAATTACAATTGGTGTAACGGTTTGTGCAAACATACTTGCTGTATAATAATATCCAGTAAATTTACCAATTTTTGAGTTTGGAGATAATTCAACAACCATTGGATAACTAGCAACATTTATTAAGGCCCAACCAATTCCGGCGATAATGAATAAAATAATTATTAAAATTTTGTATTTTTCAAAATCATTTGGTTGATTTATAAAGCATGAAGTTGTCATGCAAGCTAAACAGCAAACGATACCAATAACAATTGTATATTTTCTTCCAATTTTATTTGATAACATACTTCCTGGAATGAAAGTAAGTAAACTTGAAATAACCATAATAGTGGTTGGTAATGTATAAGATGATTTATCATTACCAATAGTTTGTGTGCAATATATTGACCAGAAAGTTTCAACAGCATTAAAGGCCATAAACCAAAGAAGAACAGCGGTTAAAATTAAAAATAAATCTTTCTTATTTTTCTTAGTCATAGGTTTATTTTCTTCAACTTTATCAGCGGTGGTTGATAATTCTTCGCCTCTTTTCATCTCATCTTTCATCTCTTCAAGTATTTTGTTTTCTTTAATTGTTGAAACCAAAATAATTAAAGCAATAATCATTAAAATAGAAACAAGAATAAATGGCAAAATGATATCAAAATCATTCATATTATTCTTATATCCGCCATTTTTATCATAATCTGGAATTTTAAAAGCTTGTACAAAATATATTGCCCCACCCATAATAGCACCAATATATCCAACAAAATTTATAATACCATTTGCGGAACTTCTTAATGGTTTTGGGGTTATATCAGGCATTAAACTGACTGCTGGGCCTCTATATAAATACATGAAAATTAAAACGCAAGCCATTGATATTATAAGTCCAACGAGACTATCTAAAACAAATGATATAACAATGAATGGGAAAGCAATGACCGATAATACTGTTCCAACAATAATATAAGGCATTCTTTTACCTAATTTAGTTTTTGTTTTATCGCTTAAGTATCCCGTTAATGGAATCATAAAGATTGCGACAAGATTATCTAAAGCCATTATAACTCCGACTATATAGTCATATTGAGCTTCAGTTCCTCCAAATTTATCCCTAAGCAAATAATTAAGCATGATAGGGCATTGACTGTTATAAACTTGCCAAAGCAAAAGAATAGTAAAAAAGCACAAGCCAATTATAAATGTTCTTTTGTAATTGAGTTTTAAGGGTTTGTTTGTTGTTTTTTCCATATTTTTTTCTTCCTTATTACTTTATATATTTAACCATAAATAAGGGGTAATTTTCATAAGAAAATTGATCTATTAAAAAATATTTTGCAAAAAGTGTAGAAATGTTGCATTTATTTTCTTTTTTCATTATAATTTTCGTGAAGATTGAGGAATCTTTACTCGAAAAGAGTGCCTATAAGGGCATTCTTATTTTTTTAAGGGAGGAAATTAATGGAATCTTTAGAACAAGTTAAAGTTCTAGTTGAGAAAAAATTAGATGAAAATGATTATAACCTTCATTCGTTTAAGTTTACGAGAGGCAAAAATGCAACTTTGGAGATTATTGTCGATAGGGACGCACCAATTGGATTTGATGACATATCGATCATTTCTAATATAATTTCAGAATTATTAGATATGCATGATTTTACGGATTCAGCTTATATGCTTGATATTTCGTCATTAGGTGCTGAAAAACCAATTGATGTTACTAAATTAGAAAAGTACAAAGATCAATACATTAATATTCATCTTACCCACCCTTATAAAGGAGAAAGTTATTTGGAAGGTAATCTTGTTGATGTAAATGATTCTACAATTAAGTTGTTTTATTTTAAAAAAGGCAAAAAAACAACAAGTGAAATTGAAAGAAAATATATTGATAAAGCTCGTTTAGCGATTAAATTTTAGGAGATAGTTAGGAAAATATGAACGCAAAACAACAAAAAGCATTTCTAAATGCAATGAAAGAAATGGTTGAAGAAAAAGGAATTAGTGAAAGTGTCATTGTTGATGCAATTAGTGATGCTTTTAAGGTTGCCTATAATAAAAAATTAAGTGATGAACTTTTAATAGTTAAAAAACCAAGCAAACTTAAGACAGTAAAAAAGATTAAAGATAAAGATGGCAATGTTGTTCAAACTGAAACAACAAAGTTAAGTGATGCTTTAATTCGTTGCGATATCGACCTTAAAAAAGGAAAAATCGAAACTTATAGACAATGGAAGGTCGTTAATGACGATGATTTAACTGATGATTTTGTTGAAATCAGCGTTAATGATGATAAAGTTAAGGCCCAAAACTTAAAAGTTGGTGATTTTTATGAAGAACCATTAAGTTTTGATGATTTTTCAAAAGGTGATGTTAATAGATTTATAAGTGCTTATAAGGCAAAAATTAACAAAGCCGAAAAAGATAGTTTACTTAAATCATTTAGTGGTAAGATTCATGAATTAATCAATGGTACTGTTGAAAAAAGTGATGGCCGCTCCGTTCTTGTTAATATTGGTAAAATTAGTATTACTTTATACAATAAAGATTTAATTGGTCACGAAACTTTTAAACCTGGCGATAATATTAGAATGTATGTTTGTGGAATTGCTAATGATGAATCTAAAGGTGAAAGCTTAATTAAATGTTCAAGAAGTGTACCTGAATTTATTGGCAAAATTTTTACTGATGAAGTTCATGAAGTTTATGATGGAACGGTTAAAATTTATAAGATTGCTCGTATGGCTGGTATTAGAAGCAAAGTTGCAGTTTATAGTGAAGATCCTAATGTTGATGCTCAAGGCGCTTGTATTGGACCAAATGGTACAAGAGTTCAAAATATTGTAAACAGTTTAGGTAATGGAAAAGAAAAGATCGATGTTGTCCAATATTATCCTGTTTTAGGTATGTTTTTAAGGGAATGCTTAAAACCAGGTGTTGTAATTGGTGTAAAGTTCGAAGATTTACCTGATGGAAAGAAAAAAGCAATTGCTGTTTGCGAAAATGATACCGGTAGATTAGCAATAGGTACAAAAGGTACTAACGTAATTCTTGCTAGAGAATTATGTGGTTTAGAAGAATTAGTTGTTTATGATCAAAGTGTTGCTGAAGAGAAGAATATTGATTTTGAACCAATGGCAACATTTGAAGAACAAAATCATGAATTTGAAAAAGAGAAGTTTAGAATTTCTTCAATGAAGAATGCTCAACTTGCTAGTAAGCAAATTCTTGATGAAGTTAAGCCAGTTGTTAGCGATGATGAATATCTTGACAAAAAGATTGACCTTGATGAAGAAGAAGCTGAAGCCAAACCAGTTAATGATGCTGATGTTTCAGTCAAAAATGAACCTGAATCAACTAATGATTTGAAAGAAAATCATGAGGAAGAACCAGAGGTTAAAGAAGAAGTTAAAGAGGAAAAACCAGTTGTTAATGAAACTAAACCTCTTGAAGAAAATACTTCAACTGAAGAAAATAAAGAACCAGAAGTTAAAGAGGAAGTTAAGGCTAAACCTGTCGAACCTCAAGAATTTAAAGAAGTTAAAACAACAACTACTCTTGATGCTTTAGAGGCCTCTCTTGAGGAAGAAAAACGTAACGAAAAACAACACGTTTCAAAAGCCAAAAAGAATAAAAAGAATCATAAAGACAAAAACGAAAATGATGAGAATAAACTTCTTATCAATGATTCAAATAAAATGTCAATTTATACTGATGAAGAATTAGCTGACATGGAAAATGAAGATGAAGATTTAGATGATGATAATCTCGATGATGAAGATTATTCAGAATATGATAGTGACGATTATTACGATAAATAAGGAAAAATAAAATGAAAAAAATACCATTGAGAAAATGCTTAGCAACCAATAAAGTTTATCCTAAAGAGGAATTATTTAGGGTTGTTAAGCTTGCTAATGGTGATGTTATTTTAGACATAACAGGGAAAGTTAATGGTCGTGGAGCTTACATTTATAGAAGTAAAGAAGCTATTGAATTAGCTAAAAAAAGTAAATGTCTTGATAAAGCTCTTGAGACCATAATTCCTGATAAAGTCTATGAAAAAATGATGTTTTATGTTAAATAAGGAGGTAATTAAATGAAAGATAAAAAAATTGAAAGAGAAGTAAACCTTCCAAAAAATAATCAAAAAACTAAGGATTATGCAAAAGTTAATAATGGTGTTTTTGTTTATACCTCTTCGCTTACTGTAAGTGAATTAGCAAAAAAACTTAATGTCCAACCAAGTGATATTATTAAAAAATTATTTTTACAAAAGAAATTAGTTACTATAAATCAATATCTTGATGACGACACTATTGGTGAACTATGTCTTGAGTATGGTTACGATTTTAAAAAAGAAGAAATCGTTAACGAAGAAGACTTTGAAAAAGTTAATTTAGAAGATGATCCAAAAGATCTTGTTGAAAGACCTCCTGTTGTTACCGTAATGGGACACGTTGATCATGGTAAAACTACCTTAATTGATGCCATTAGAAATAGTAACCTTGCAGGTGCCGAATTTGGTGGTATTTCTCAAGAAATTGGTGCTTACCAAAAAACTTTTAAAAATAAAAAAATTACCTTTATTGATACTCCAGGACACGCTGCATTTAGTGCAATGCGTGCTAGAGGAGCTAGTGTTACTGATATTGTTATTTTAGTTGTTGCTGCAGATGATGGTGTTATGCCTCAAACTATTGAGGCTATTGACCACGCAAAAGCGGCAAAAGTTCCAATTATTGTGGCAATAAATAAAATTGATGTTCCAGGAAGTAATCCAAATAAAGTATTAGAAGAACTCATGGCTCATGATGTTATTCCAGAAAAGTTTGGTGGAGACGTTATAACTTGTGAAATTAGTGCAAAAAAGAAAATTGGTATTGATGATTTACTTGAAGCTGTATTGCTTCAAGCAGAAATGCTTGATTTAAAAGCTAACCCAAAACGTTACGCAATTGGAACTGTTCTAGAAGCTGAACTTGATAAAGGTGAAGGCCCAAAAGCCACTTTATTGGTTCAAAATGGTACATTAACTGCTAATGATTATGTTGTCGTTGGTACGACATATTGTAAAGTTAGAAGAATGACTAATGAATTTAGTCAAGTAATTAAAACTGCTGGTCCATCAACTCCTGTTAGTGTTATTGGTCTTAGCGAAGTTCCATTAGCTGGTGATCACTTTATGGCTTTCCCAACTGAAAAACAAGCTAAAGAAATTGCTGAAAAACGTAAACTTAAAAAAGTTGATGAAGAAAGAAGAAATAGTGTTGGAATAACCTCTCTTGAGGATGTTTACAAAAAAATTAACGAAAACGCACTTACAACTATTAATATAGTTTTAAAAACGGATTCTACTGGCAGTGCTGAAGCTGTTAAAGCAAGTCTTGAAAAATTAAATAATGATAAAGTAAGAATTAATGTTATTCATGCTGCGGCTGGAGCTATTACTGAAAGTGATGTTTTACTTGCTAGTGCTTCAAAAGCAATTATCTATGGTTTTAATGTTAGACCATCCGCAATGATTAAGAAAAAGGCTGAAGAAGAGCATGTTGAAATAAGACTTCAAAGAATTATTTATGCTTTAATAGAGGAAGTTCAAGACGCCATCAAAGGTATTCTTAAAAAAGAGAAAGTTGAAAGTGTTACGGGACAAGCGGAAGTTAGAAATACTTTTAAATTATCAAAAGTTGGCGCAATTGCTGGTTGTTATGTTATTGATGGTGTTATTAAAAGAAATTCAATGTGTCGTGTTTTAAGAAATGGTACCATTATTTATGAAGGAAAGATCGATTCTTTAAAACGTTTCAAAGATGACGCAAAAGAAGTTGCTTCTGGATATGAATGTGGTATTAAAATTGAAAATTACAACGATATGAAAGTTGGCGATATTATTGAAGGGTATGAAATGGTAACAAAAGAAGATGGCAAATAAAGCAGGAAGATTAAAAGCAATAATCAGTAAAAATATTAAAGACATTTGTGAGTTTGAGCTCACAAATGAAAAGATTGGTTTCTTTACGATTACTGATGTAGTTGTTAGTAGTGATCATAGTTATGCAAAAGTTTATGTTTCTTTTTTACAAAATGCTAAAGAAGGAATTGAAAGACTAAATCGAGCAAAAGGTTATGTTCGTTCATCGTTAGCTAAAAAAATAGATACACGAAGAGTTCCAGAAATTACTTTTGTCCTTGATGACAGTTTTGAAAAACAAAAACATTTAGAAGAAGTATTAAAAGAAGCAGAAGCGAAAATTAAATAAGAAAATAGCGACACTTTATTCTAGAGTGTCGCTTTCTTTTTTAATAACTTTAATAAATATATCGTTAGATGAAACAAATCCTAATTCTTCAAATAATTTAGTTTTTTCTTTCACAATTTTTTTATTAATTATTAATTTACATGGATTATATTTTTCGTAGTATATTTTAAATAATTCTTTTATGCATTTGAGACCTTCATCTTCATTTAGAAAATAAAAATTATTGATATTAAATTCCCTATTTATGGAAGTTTTACTAAAAAGAATAACGCCTTTAATATCGTTATTTTTATATAAAACATAATGAATAGAATTTTTATCAAGATATTCTTTGTTTAGTTTTAAAAACTCAACTTCAGCAATAAAATCTTCCATTGATTTTGTTTCTTTTATGTATAAATCAGTTCCTTCTATTTTGTGTTCAACATGACTATAAAAAATATCTTCTTTATCATAATTAAAAAGCATATTTAAGAAATTTTCTTCACTAGGTGGGAATTGTTGATAAATATTTTTTAAGATATTTTTTGCGTCTTCTCGTTTAGTGAATTTATCATTTGGACAATGTGATGGGGCAATTGGAATATTTTCTTCTTCACATAAACGTTTTAAATCTTCTTCTTTTGCAAGAACTAGAGGGCGAATAAATGTTATATCTTCTCTCGTTAAGGTCATTTTTGGTGAAAAAGTTGCAATTCTTCCACCATATATCTCATTTAAAAGCAGTGTTTCAATAGCATCATCTTTATGATGAGCAAATGCTACTTTGTTACAACCTAACTCATGCGCAACTTTATTAATAATTGCTTTTTTCATTTTGCTACATATTGAACAAGGTAGATTTGGAGTTTTTTGCTTTTCTTTTTGAATTTTTAATATTGGATAAACAGTTGTTCCATCTGCTACATAAATGTTATATCCAAGTTTTTTGGCGAATTCTTCTTCGATTCTTGGACTAAAATTATCAAAACCAAGATTGATTATGCATGGAAAAATCTCAAATTTGGTTTTTGAAAATTTTTTATATAAATGCATGGCATATAGCATTGCCATACTATCTTTTCCACCGCTAATTCCTAAGCATATTTTGTCGCCATCATTTATTAAATTAAATGTGTTATCTGCGTTTCTTATACATGCTAATATAACTCTAATTGCTTTCATAGATTAAATCTTTCATTTTCAAACTTTATAAATTATAATATTTCAAGGTTATAAATACAAAATGGAAGTTAAGTATATTAAGGAATTTAAACAAATTGATAGTGGTATAAAAAATCTAAGTTTAGTACTTGGATATTTTGATGCTGTGCATATTGGGCACGCTCATCTAATTAATTATGCAAAATTAAATAGTGAAGGTCCTATAGGTGTAATAACTTTTGATAAACCTTTAAAATCTATTGAAGGATCGTTAACTACGGTTGATGAAAGAATTGAATTACTTAGAAAAATTGGGGTTGATTATGTATTTGTTTTTGTTGTTAATGATAAATTTAAACACCTTTCATATATTGATTTTATAAATAAAGTTTTAAAGAAATTTAATCCCCATGCTTTATTTTGTGGTAATGATTTTACTTTTGGGTACGAAGCAAAAGGTAATGTTTTAGATTTAAAAATGGCCTTTGCTAATGTTGAAGTCATGAATTATGTAAATGATTATAAACATAAAAAAATTAGCAGCTCAAACATTAAAAAACTTATTAAAGATGGACAAGTTAAAGAAGCTTCTATCTTTCTTGGTAGACCTTATGCTTTAATTGGAACGGTTTCCCATGGTTTTAATGAGGGCAATAAATTAGGTAGACCAACTGCTAATTTAATACCTATTGGTGATTTAGTTGTTCCAAAAGATGGTGTTTATATTACAAAAACAAAAGTTGATAATAAAATATATAATTCAATTACAAATATTGGTACTCATCCAACCATAAATCAAGTTGAAAAATCAACAATTGAAACTAATATCTTTGATTTTAATAAAGATTTATATGGAAAAACAATCATAATTTATTTTTATAAACGTTTAAGAGATGAAATAAAATTTTCAAATATTAAAGAACTAGAAGAACAAATTAATAAAGATTGTCTTGAAGCAATAAAATATTTAAAAAATAATTTATAACGAATGTTTAATTATTGATATCTGTAGTGTTTTGAGGTATATTATTTCTTGTACGTTAGACCAAGAATAACGATTATCCCTAACTTTATTCATAGTTTAACGCAAATATTTATAGAAAGGGTACAAAAAATGTTAGACAAAAAAGGCAAAGCTGAACTTGTTAAGAAATTTGGTAAAAATGAAAAAGATACTGGAAGTATCGAATTCCAAATCGCCTTATTAACTTCACAAATTCACGATTTAACCGATCACTTAAAAAAGAATGACAAAGATAACATTGCACGTCGTGGTTTAAACATTAAAGTCAGTAAGAGAAAATCATTACTCGCTTATTTACAAAGAACCAATCGTGATAGTTATGTTAAACTTCTTGGTGAATTAGGTTTAAGAAAGTAAAAACAAACTCCTGACTGATGTTGGGAGTTTTATTTTATAAAAAATATGAAAAAAACTTTATATTCCTTAAGAAATTACAAAAAGCAAATGATTTTTGGTCCAATGTTTAAAACATTAGAAGTTATTTTTGAACTTTTAATTCCTTTTATAATGAAAGACATTATCGATAATGGGGTAAAAATTGCTAAAGAAACTGGTGATGCTTCTAAAATTTTTATTGATGGATTAATTATTATTGGTTTTGTTATTTTAGGATTTTGTTCTACTATAGTTTGTCAATATTTTGCTTCGATTGCCTCTCAAGGTTTTGGTACCGATTTAAGAAACAGATTATTTAAAAAGATTAATGAGCTTTCAATGAAGGAAATTAATTTTTTTGGTATTGGTTATTTATCGAATATTTTTAATAACGATATAAATAGATTACAACTTGCAGTCGCGATGATGGTGCGTTTAGTAGTTCGAGCACCAGCCCTAGTAATAGGTTCGATTGTGTGCTCATTTTTAATTAATTATAAAATAGCTTTTATATTTTTAGCGGTTGTTATTATAGTATCAATTTTTTTGTATATTGTTTTTTCAATAACGAGCAAACAATTTTTAAATTTACAAAAGAAAAATGATAAATTAAGTCAAATTGTTGATGATGGAATAAGCGGAACGCGTGTTATTCGTTCATTTAATACAGAAGAATATGAGATAAAAAAATATAAGACTGAAACAGGAGAATATTATAAAGATTCTAAAAAAATGATCTCTATAAATGCTTTGATAAATCCTATTACTTTTTTAGTTATTAATTTAGCTATTTTAATTACAGTTTATCTTGGAATAAATATGCTTAATAACGGTTCTTTCATAAATTTTAATGGTGAACTTTTCTCAAGTGGGGACATTATTGCCTTAATTCAATATTTAAATCAAATGCTTATGGCCCTTATTGTTGTTTGTAATTTAGTTGTAATTTTTAATAAATCCTTTGCTTCTAAAAAAAGAGTTGATGCTCTTTTAATAAAAGAGTCATCAATTAAAAATAATTACAATTATGATCTTATAAATATTAATAATGGCGATAATTTATTTGAGTTTAAAAATGTAGATTTTTCTTATAGTGGAAAAAATAATGTCTTGAATAACTTGAATTTTGTTATTAAAAAAGGCGATTCTATCGGTATTATTGGTGGAACAGGTAGTGGAAAGTCAACAATTATTAAATTAATGGATAGATTTTTTGATGCTACAAATGGAGAGATTCTTTATAAGGGAGTCGATATAAAAAAATATAATTCAGAAAGTCTACATAAAGAAATTTCAATCGTTAATCAAAAAAATCAATTATTTAAAGGAACAATAAAATCCAATCTTTTAATTGGTAATAGCGCAGCTAATGAAAATGATATGATTACTTCGTTAAAAAACGCTGAAGCTTATAGTTTTGTTGAAAAATATCCAGAATTTTTAGATCATTATGTTGAAGAAGGTGGTCAAAATTTTTCTGGTGGACAAAAGCAAAGACTCTGTATAGCAAGAGCCTTAATAAGAAATTCTGAAACGGTAATTTTTGATGATTCTATGAGCGCTTTAGATTTTATAACTGATAAAAAAGTTCGTCATAACCTTGCTAAAATGGAAAATTTAACAAAAATTTATGTTTCTCAAAGAGTAACAACATTAATGTATTGTGACAAGATTTTAGTTGTTGATAATGGAAAAATTATAGATATTGGTAATCATGAAGAACTGCTCAAAAATTGTAAAATTTATAGAGAGATTTATAAATCTCAAACAAGGAGTCATTAATTATGCAAAACATTAAGAAGCTTCTTAAATATTTTAAAGGAAATAACAAATTAATTATTTTTTCTGTTTTTTATTCGATTATTTTTGTCCTTGCAAATCTAATGATTCCATATTTAATTGGTAAAATTATTGATAATATTGGTGAAACTAAAATAGATGGAGTGCCAAGCTATATCATAATCTATTTTATTTTGAGTTTAATTTTTGTTAGCGTTATTTTTCAATATCTTTTCGAAGCTACTTTATCAATTTTTACTGAAAGAATTATGAAAAAAATAAAAGATGAAATTTATAAAAAATTGAATAATGTTTCAATTTCTTTTATTGATAATCATAATCATGGCGATCTTTTAAGCAGAACGATAAACGATGTTGATAATGTTTATAATGCGATTCTTTCTTTATTTAAACAATTATTTCAAGGAATAATCATGATTATTTCTACGATTATTATAATGTTTATATTAAATTATATTCTTGCTATTGTTGTTCTAATTTTATCTCCATTAGCCTTTTTAATTTCTAGTAAATTTGCATCAAAAGCTAATTCTAATTTTAAAAAACAAGGAAATTTAAATGGTGAGATTGGTTCATTAATACTTGAAAACTTAAATAATATTGAAGCAATCAAAACTTTTGATTATGGTGAAACTGCCTTTAATAATTTTAATGAAGTGAATCAAAAATTATATGTAGTTGGTCAAAAATCTCAATTTGTATCGAGTTTTGCTAATCCTCTCTCTAGATTAATAAATAATGGTACGTACTGTATTATTGGTGTGATTGGTGCCTTGATGGCTGTATATGGAGGAAACATTGGCGCAAGTATTGGTATTGGTGGAATTAGTGCTTTTTTACAATATTCGACTCAATTTGCAAAGCCTTTTAATGAAATTTCAAGTTGTGTTAGTGAAATTCAATTAGGTATAGTCTCTTTAAAAAGAATATTTGAAATTTTAGATGCCCCAAATGATATTGATAATGGAAATTTAAAATTTGATGAAAAAATCAAAGATATTAAGTTTAATCATATATATTTTAGTTATAATAAAAACCAAAAATTAATCGAAGATTTTAATTTTGAAATTAAATATGGTGAAAAAATTGCAATTGTTGGGCCAACTGGTTGTGGGAAAACAACAATGGTTAACTTACTTATGAGATTTTATGATCCAAATAAAGGAGAATTTTTGTTCAATGGAGTTAACTCTTTAGACATTAAGAAAAAAGATTTAAGAAAAAACTTTAAAATGGTTTTACAAGATACATGGATATTTTCTGGTACAGTTTTAGAAAATATTACTTATGGAAAAGTAGATTATAATATGGATGAGGTCATTAAAGCGTGCAAAGATGCTAATAGTTATGATTTCATCATGCGTTTACCTCATGGATTTGAAACTAAAATTAGCAATAATAGTGGGTTATCTATTGGCGAAAAGCAACTTATAAATATAACGCGTGTAATGTTTAATAAACCTTATATTGTTATTTTAGATGAAATGACTAGTAATATCGATGCAAGAAGCGAATTAATTATTTTAGATAGTTTTATGAAACTTATGAAAGATAGAACGGCAATTGTAATAGCACATAGACTTTCTACCATAGTTAATAGCGATAAAATTATTGTCATGAAAGATGGGCATATAGAAGATGTTGGTACCCATGAAAGCTTACTAAAAAAGAAAGGGTTCTATTACAAACTTTATAATTCCCAATTTGAAAAATAACAACGAATAATCGTTGTTATTTTTTAATATAGTCATTTATTATAGCAGCTAAAGCCCTTATTGAATTATTTTTAACGCCATCATTATTTATAATAACATCAGCATAAACTTGCGAAGGACCGATAATTTCTTCATACATTGGTTGAACTGATTCAAAATATTGATTAACAATATTTTGAAATGTTCTTCCTCTTTCTTTTTGGTCTCTTTCGAGTCTTCTTACAAGTCTTCTTTCTCTTGAAGCGTTTATAAAAATTTTTAAATCAGATAAATCCCGGCTTTTTTTATCAATTAAAGCAGTAATACCTTCAACAATAATAACTTCTTTTGGAATAATTGTTTCAGTTTTATCAGTTCTATTCATCATTACATAATCATAAATAGGCTTTTCAATCGATTTATTATTTTTTAGTTGTTCTAATTGAAGTCTAAACAATTTCCAATCAAATGCTCGAGGATGATCGTAATTAATTTTTCTACGTTCTTCAAGAGACATATTTTCCACTTTGTTATAGTAATCATCAATTGAAATATGAGTGATGTGTTCTGGACCAACTATTTTAGTAACCTCATTAATAACATAAGTTTTACCACTAGCAGATCCCCCGCCAATTAAAATTATCGCTGCCATAAATTTTGCCCTATAAATATTAACATACTTATTTTTTTTAAACACTTAAAAAGTGGAAAAATATTAAATTTAGTAGTATTATTTTTTTGTTTGAAATAATTGTAAGGACAAAAAAATGGAGAAAAAGATATTTGAATTAGAATTTTATGGTAAAAAACTTGTTGTTGAAGTAGGAGAATTATGCAAACAAGCCGATGGAGCTGTTTTAACTAAATTAAATGATACAACTGTTTTATCAACTGCTTGCTGTAGTGATAATCCAAAAGAAGGAGATTTCTTCCCTTTAACTATTGATTATCAAGAAAAAATGTATGCTATTGGAAAAATTCCTGGTGGATTTTTAAGAAGAGAAGGTAGACCTGGAGAGCATGGAACATTAACTGCTAGACTTATTGATAGACCAATTAGACCTATGTTTCCAGAAGGATTTAGAAATGAAGTACAAGTTATAAATACTGTTTTAGCTTGTGATTTAGATTCTACTCCTGAAATGACCGCAATGTTTGGATCCTCTCTTGCTTTAGGAATTAGTAATATTCCATTTGATGGACCAATTGCTGGTGTTATTGTTGGAAGAGTTGATGGAAAACTTGTTATTAATCCAGCTGTTGAAGAAAGAGAAAAATCCGATCTTAATTTAACTGTTGCCGGAACAAAAGATGCTATTAACATGGTTGAAGCTGGTGCAAATGAATTAACTGAAGAAGAAATGTTAGATGCTTTAATGTTTGGACATGAAGCAATCAAAAAACTTTGTGAATTTGAAGAATCAATTATTAAAGAAGTTGGAAAACCAAAAAGAGAAATTGCTTTATATAGCCCTGATAAAAATATCGAAAAAGATATTTATGAAAGAATTGGCGAAAGAATGGTTAAAGCAATTTCAATTTTTGATAAACTTGAAAGACAAGATGCAATCGATGCTTTAAAGCAAGAAATTATAAACGACTATGATAGTAGAGAATACTTCACTGAAAAAGAACACTTTAACACAATGTTAATGGTTAATGATATTTTAGAAGGCATGGTTGCTAAAGAAGTTAGAAGATTAATTACTGAAGAAAAAATTAGACCAGATGGTAGAAAAGTTGATGAAATTAGACCTCTTAGTGCAAGAGTTGATATTCTTCCAAGAGTTCACGGAAGTGCCTTATTTACTAGAGGACAAACTCAAGTTTTATCAGTTGTTACATTAGGCAGTAAAGATGATGAACAATTAATTGAAGATTTGACACCAATTAGCGAAAAGAGATGGATGCATCATTATAATTTCCCACCATTCTCCGTAGGAGAAATTGGTAGAACTGGTACCCCAGGTCGTAGAGAAATTGGTCATGGCGCTCTTGGTGAAAGAAGTTTAAGCTATGTTCTTCCATCAAAAGAAGAATTCCCATATACCATTCGTTGTGTTGCTGAAGTTTTAGAAAGTAATGGAAGTTCTTCTCAAGCATCAATTTGTGCATCATGCATGGCTTTAATGGCTGCTGGTGTTCCTATTAAGGGTATTGTAAGCGGAATTGCTATGGGTTTAATTACTAGTGGACCTCTTGATGGAAATCATCCCTATACAATTCTCACCGATATTCAAGGTTTAGAAGATCATTTTGGTGATATGGACTTTAAAGTAAGTGGTACTGAAAAAGGTATTACTGCTTTACAAATGGATATCAAAATTAAGGGTGTAACTCGTGAAATTTTAGAAAAAGCATTGGCTCAAGCTAACAAAGCTCGTGCTGAAATTAGAGAAGTTATGAAGCAAGCTATCAGCGAACCTCGTAAAGAACTTGGTGAATATGCTCCAAAATTTGATACATTAAAAATCGATGCTGATAAGATCAAAGATGTTATTGGAAGTGGCGGCAAAGTTATTAATGATATTATCGAAAAATGCGATAATGTTAAAATTGATATTGATGATGATGGTAGTGTTGCTATTTATCACGTTAAACGTGAAATGATAAATAAAGCTAAAAAGATGATCGAAGATATCGTAAGAGAAGCAAATGTTGGCGATATATTCGAAGGTAAAGTTGTAAGAGTTGAAGACTATGGAGCTTTTGTTAATTTATTCGGTGATACGGATGGATTATGTCATGTATCACGTTTAGCTAATTCTTATGTTCAAAACGCTCATGATGTTGTAAAAGTTGGTGATGTGATTAAAGTTAAAGTTATTGGTTTAGATGATCATGGTAAAGTTAAATTATCTCATCGTGAATTTTTAAGTGATTATAGTGGTGAAAATAAATCAAAATCTAATGATGAAAAATCAAAATTCAATTCTCACCAAAATAATCGTATTGATAAACGTTCCTATAATAAGGATTTTAAAAAGGCTGATAAACCAACCGAAAGTTTTGAAAACATCCCATTAACAAAAGATGGTTTTAATTCTAAATCTCAAGAGAATAAAGCAACTGATGCTGAAAAAACTGAAGAAAAGAAAAAACATGGTTTCTTTGGCTTATTTAATAAAGATAAATAATTTATAACTGAAATTTAATTTAAACCCATAAGTTCAAACGAAAAAAATTCGAAAAGCTTATGGGTTTTTAATTCTAGAGATTATTTTAACTTTTAATAAGTTAATTTTTTTTCTATAATATTTAAAGAAAAGAATGGTGGACACATGAATAAAATTAAAATTTTAGCCCTTGGCGGCTTAGATGAAGATGGAAAAGATTTGTATATAATTGAAATTAATAATGATATTTTTGTTTTTAATGCAGGATTTAAATATCCAACAAAATTAACTCCTGGCATTGATTTTATTATCGCTGATTTTACTTATTTAAAAGAAAACAAAGAAAAAATCAAAGCTTATATTTTACCAAAAGGTAAACCAGATGCTTTTGGTGCACTTATCTATATTTATAAAGAATGTCCTGCACCAATTTATGGAACGACGTTAACAAAGGTTTTCTTAAAAAGATTTGCTGAGCATTATAAACAAGGAAGTGATTTTGAATTTAACGAAATTTCGCTTCCAAGCGTTATTGATGTTGCTGGACATACGATTACTTTTTTCTCAACATGTGCTTCAATGCCACATACTTTTGGATTTTCAATTAAAACACCTTTAGGCAATATTGTTTATAGTGGTGATTTTATTGTTGAGTACAATAATGAAAAATATTTTAAATTAGATTTAAATACTCTTGGCAAAATTGCTGAATTACCAACTCTTTGTTTACTTGGCGAATCAAGAAATGCAACAAAACAAGGTTATTGCTCACCAAAACATCGTTTATATCCATTTTTAATGAAATCTTTTGAGGATAGTGATGGTAGATGTTTTGTTGCTCTAACTGATGATAATTTATATCATATTGAGGAATTTTTTAAAGCATGTTTTGATTCGAATAAAAAAATCTGTTTTTACGATAAAAATTCTTTAGATATTTATAATTTAAAAAAATATGGTGGAGATTATTTTCCAACTGAAAATATTATCCAAGTGGATGATATATTTAGAACAAAAGAAAGTAGTTTGGTTATTTTAATTACTGGTCACGATGCAAGTTTATATGAAAAAATTTCACTTTTAGCTAGTGGTGAAGGCGAATTAAAACAAGTTAGAATTAATCCATCTGACACATTTATATTTTCTATTTCCCCAAGCGATTCTTTAGAAATTATCGCAACATCTACTCTTGATGAAATTTATAAAACAAATTGTAATGTTAAATATATCAAAAAACATAGCCTTGAAAAGATGCATGCTTGTGAAGAAGATATAAAAATGCTTTTAAGTTTATTAAAACCAAAATATTATTTACCAATTGAGGGATATTATGTTGATTTATTAGCAAATGCTAAGATTGCATTTGATATGAGACTTGGTTTATCTCATAAAAATATTTTTCTTCTTGATAATGGACAATCATTAAAATTCAATAGTGAGGGTGAAGTTACGGCATCTTATAATGAAAGTAAAGATGATCCAGTATATGGCGATTTAATGATTGATGGTATTGGTGTTGGTGATGTAGTTAATGACATTATTTCTGATAGAACAAGACTTGGAAAAGATGGCGTTGTCGTTTTAGGTTGTGCCATTTCAAAATCTCAGAGAAGGATTGTTTGTGGACCAGATATTCAAATGCGTGGATTCCTTTATTTAAAAGATAAAGAAGCTGAAATGATTTATAAAGATGTCTCAAATTATTTTGAAAATGCTGTGAATGAATGGGCAGAAAATACTAAAGATTTTGATAATGAAAAAATTGAAATGAAAATTCAAGAAGCTATTTCGAAGAACTTTAGAAGAACATTAGATAGAGATCCTGTTGTTAGACCTAATGTATTGATGATAGATTAATAGTAATTTTATAGTATTTAATAAGTAATAATTTTAAAAAAATTTTTTTGTTGTAAAATTTTCTTTAATGTAGAATAAAAATATAAACGTGGTTATAATTTAGAGTATGAAAAAAGTTATTAAAAAAATTACAAATGATTCTTATTTTTTGAAGGGCCTTATTGGCTTTGTATTATGTCTTTTTAGTGTTTTTGGAGCACTAAATCGTGGCTATGTATCGAGCTTTATTACTTGGTGTATTTCCTTTTTGTTTGGATGGCTACTCTGGTTAATTTATTTAATTATATTTTTAATTGGCCTTGAACTTATTTTGAATAAAAAAGGCGTGAAATTTTTTACAAAACTTACTATTTCTGGGACTATTTTAATCTTTGTTGCACTTTTAATTATTGTCACAAATAATGTTGGTGGATATAATCAAGAAAATTATATAAATTTTAATAATTTTTTAGGTAAATTTAACGAAACTATTCAAGGTTTTCCTTATTTACTATACGATAAGATTTCTGGTGGTTTCTTTGGATTTTTGTTAACTGCTTGTTTTAATAGTTTTTTAAAATTTATAGGAACAAATATTTTTGCAATTATTTTACTTGTTGCAGGTGTTATTTTATATTTAGCAAAAGCAATTAAAGCATTATTTAGAAGAACTTTAACTTATCGAAATAAAAATATTCGAACTGATGAAACAGATTTTATTGAAGCTAAAAATCAAACTGCATTTACAACTACTCAAATTTTGAATAATACAAGAGCGACAACCGTTATTACTCCAGATGATGAAGTGTCAAGAGAAAATACTCAATCAATTGCTATTCAAAATCCTAATGGTGGAGTGGGTGTTGGTTTAACTAGTATTAATCCTGAGATAACCGGTTTAAAGAAAGCTCAATTTGAAATGGATGATTTATATGAAACTGAAGAACAATCTACTTCACTTGAAAATAAACCTAGTATTAGTTCTCCTGTTGAGCAAAAAACTAATAATTTAAATAAGAAAGTTGAAGGAACTTCTTATTTGAAGTTTGCTAGTTTTAATGATGGTAAATTGGATGAGGAGACTATTAAATTAGCTCAATCGCCTTTTGAAAAAGCTAATGGTACTGAATCTAAAGCAGACAATAAAGTGGATAAAGTAGTCAAAAAACAAATAAAAAATTATGTTTACCCACCTTTAAAATTATTATCTGATAGACCAAACAATATGAACGATCCTGCAAATATTATGGTTTGTGAGGCTAGAAAAGCTGTTTTAAATCGTACTTTTGACGAATTTGGTATTGGTGGTAAAGTTGTTTCTTATACAATTGGACCATCAGTTACACGATATGATATTGAAATGAATCGTGGAGAGTCATCGAAAATAATTGAAAGATATTTGAATGATATTGCTTCAAAATTAAATGGTGTTCAATGTAGATTTGTCCCAATTGTTGAAGGTAGAACAACAAGTGGTCTTGAAATTCCAAATCAAAAAGCATCTTTAGTTAACTTTAAAGATTGTTTAAAAAATTTAAATAGAGATTCAGGAACAGAACTTTTACTTCCTTTTGGAAAGGATATTAATGGTCGTTATATAAGTGCTAATTTAGGTGCTTTTCCACATATGTTGGTTTGTGGAGCAACTGGTAGTGGAAAATCTGTTTTTCTACACACGATGCTTATGACACTTATTATGCGTAATAACATAAATACTTTAAAATTGATCATCATTGATCCGAAAAGAGTTGAGTTCAACAAATATAAAAATATTCCTTTTTTACTTTGTAATCCTATAAATGAAGCTGATGAAGCTGTTTTTGTTCTAAATGAATTATGTAAAGTAATGGAAGAACGATATGATTTATTTGAACAAGCTGGCGTTGAGAATTTAAAACAATATAATAAATATTTGGTTGATCATGGTAAAACTACAATGCCAAGTATTGTTGTTTTAATTGATGAATATGCCGATTTAGTTGAAAGTAATAGACAGCTTTCATCTCCAGTTGTTAGACTTGCGCAAAAAGCAAGAGCTGCTGGTATACATTTAATTATTTCAACACAACGTCCATCAGTAAATGTTATTACTGGTGTTATTAAATCAAATATTCCTGTTCGTGTAGCTTTACTTTGTTCTTCAACTGATGATTCGAGAGTTATTTTATCTCAAGGCGGAGCTGAAAAATTATTAGGATATGGCGATATGCTTGTTATGTGCTCAATGATTTCTAAACAAGGTTTGACACGTGTTCAAGGATCCTATGTTGATAAAACAGAAATAAAAAATGTTTGTGATTTTTTAAGAAATAATTATGAGCCACAATTTGATGAGCGTTTTGTAGATTTAGCAGAAAAAAATCGTTTAGATACATCTGAAATGCGTGAATTAAGTTTTGAAGAAGCGAAAAATGCTGCCGATAAAGAAAAATATAATCAAATTAGAGAAGATATCATGAGAAATCGTGAATATTGTTCCGCATCATATATACAAAGAACATATAACGTTGGTTTTAATCGTGCTGGAAGAATTATTATTCAATTAACTGATGAAGGTGTTTTAAATGATGTTGATGAAGGAAATAAAGGCAGAAAAGTATTGTTACATAGTGTAAAAGGGGAAGAAAGAAAAGGTTCGATTGAACAATCAACCCTTGATACATCTAAGAAATAACTATGAAAATCGGCATTGATTTAACTTATATTCCTCGATTTAAGGACAAAGAAAAATTCGCAAAAAAAGTTCTTTCAAGTAATGAATTTGTCGAATACCAAAATAACCCAAATAAAGAACAATATTTGGCGTCTAGATTTGCCTTAAAAGAAGCTTTTGCTAAAGCTTTTGAAAAATCGATTTTTAATTTTAATTTGAATGAAATTGAGACGAAACATAAAGATAGTGGGGCAATTTTTATTGTTTATAAAAGCAAACAATTTAATTGTTCATTATCTCATGAGAATGAATATTGTATTGGAGTTGTTTTAAATGATTAATACATTTTTTAGTGCAAAGTTAACTAGTTATGAGACGATTGCTGTTTTTATTTTTAGTGAGGTTCGTAAACCTGAATCATCTGCGATTAAACTTATTAAAAATGATGAAGAAGTAATGAATCTTCAAGTTGTTAAACAATCTTTTATCAATGGACTTGAATTCTATGAATGTAAAATAAAAAATAAGATTGTCTTAGGTAATGATTATTATATTTCAATTGATTCTTTTGGTGTTACTCCATTAATTATGGATGATGTTACATCATTTAAAAATTTCGATGTAGATTATTTTTATAACGGTGATGATCTTGGCTTTACTTATAGTAAAGAAAAGACAACTTGGAAACTTTGGGCACCATTAGCATCAAAAGTAGTGCTTTTTTTAAGAAAAGATAATGAAAACTTCTTAACTTATAAAATGAATAGAGAAGAAAAAGGTGTTTATTCTTTAACTTTAGATGGAGATTTTGAAAATTATAAATACCGATATCAAGTTGTTAATAGTGGACATACATCTTTAATTACTGATCCTTATGCAAAAGCAAGTTCTGCCAATGGCAGGGATTCAATTGTCATTGATTTCAGTAAGACAAAAATTGATATGCATGATGGTAATTTAAAGAAATATGATAATTATGTCGATACTATCATATATGAATTAAGTGTTCGTGATTTTACAATTGATGATAATACTAACATTGAACATAAAGGCAAATTTTTAGGACTTGTTGAAGAAAATAGAATGACTAAAGGAAAACATCCTGCAGGTCTTGATTATTTAAAATCTCTTAATATAACTCATGTTCAAATTTTACCAATGTATGATTTTAAAACTGTTGATGAATTACATCCTAATGATTCTTATAATTGGGGATATGATCCACAACAATATTTTGTTCCTGAAGGCAGTTATAGTTTATATCCTAACGATGGTTATTCTAGAGTAATAGAATGTAAAAAAATGATTAGTGGTCTTCATAAGGCTGGTTTAAAAGTAAATATGGATGTTGTTTATAACCACGTTTATAACTATGATCAATCCGTATTTGAAAAAGTTGTGCCAAATTATTATTTTAGAAAACAACATAATGGTTTGCTTTCTTTAGCATCTGGTTGTGGGAATGAACTTGATACTGAAAGACCAATGGTAAGAAAGTTGATTATTGATTCTATTATGTTCTGGATTAAAGAATATGGTATTGATGGTTTAAGATTCGATTTAATGGGATTAATAGATATTGATACAATAAATGAAATTAGACGTTTAGCTTTAGAAATAAAAGATGATTTTATGATATATGGTGAAGGGTGGAATATGCCTTCTTCGTTAAAAGAGGAAAAACGTACAACAATTATGAATTCCTTTAAATTGCCAGGAGTAGCTTTTTTTAATGACGCATATCGCGATATTGTACGTGGTCCAAGTGGTTTTGGTAAAAATGAGCCTGGTTATATGTTAGGAAATTTAAATTATAAAGAGGGATTTAAATTTGCGTTATTAGGAAGTTGTGTTAACTATTGTTATCCAAAAAGATTTTTGAATGCTAATCAATCAATTAATTATGTAGAATGTCACGATAATGGCACGCTTTATGATAAGATAACTTCAACTTTTAAAGATTTAAAAGAAGACTTTGTCTTACGAATGATTAATTCTATTAATGGAACAATAGCATTATCTTTTGGTATTCCATTTTATCACGCAGGTCAAGAGATTGGTTTAACTAAATATAATGAAGACAACACGTATAATATGGGTGATAAATATAATAAATTTGATTGGTCTATTCTTGATAAAAGATATGATATGTACTTGTATTTTAAATCAATGTTATTATTTAGAAATAGCCATTCTAAGACTTTCGATAGTCAATTAATTGAAAAGAATAATTTCTTTATTAATTATGATAAAGGAGCGATTGGTTTTAAAACTAGCAAAATTTTTGGTGGAAATCCAAAAATTGAATATATATTTGCTTTTAATCCAACAGATAAAGATCTAACGATAAAATTAGATGATTATTATATTATTGTTTGTGCACTAGTAGGATATATTCAAGACAGTTCTTTATATAGTGGTAATTATGAAACCCTTGTTGCTCATCAAGTTGAAGTATTGGAGTTAAAAAAATAATGAAGAAGTATATTAGAGCAATTTTACTTGTTGGTTGGCGCATTGCTTTTGCATATTTTTGTTGGATGCTTAGGTATGCAAGACACCCTGAAAAATACGATATTGAAAAAAGATTTACTAAAATACATAAATTAAGTATCAAAGTTTTAAAGGCACTTAATGTTGTTTATGATGTAAAAGGTATTGATGAATTTTATAAGAACAAAAATCCAAATGAAAATACTTTAATCATTTGCAATCATTTATCTGATATCGATCCTGTTATTATGATGGCTTTAGCAAAAAGACCATTAACTTTTGTTGCAAAAGAAGAAACTAAAAAATTTCCTTTTGTTGGGAAAGTTATTAAAAGTATAAGTGGGATTTTTCTTAGTCGTGGCGATTTAAGACAAGAAGTGAAACAAATTTTGCATGTTCAAGATATGCTTAAAAATTATAAAAACCTAGATATTGTTATATTTCCTGAAGGAACAAGAAATAGAAAACCATTAACTGATCCTTTAGAATTTAAACATGGTTCCTTTAGACCAGCCGTGAAAAGTAACCTTGATATCGCTGTTTTTTCGATTTACGGAAGCCAAAGAGTTCTTAATTATAAATGCAAAAATAAATATAATCCTATTGAAATAAGATTATTAAAAATATTTAAAAAAGAAGATTATAAAGATAAAACAACATCTGAAATTGCGCTTTTAGCTCATGACATGGTTACAAAGTCTGTTAACGAATTGCGTGTTGAAGATAGAGTTTTAATGAAAAAATTAAATAAAAAACATTTTAATGACTAATGCCTTAATCCTTTTGGGTATAGATTTTTTAATTTATCATTTACTTTGTGCACATATCCTAAATTTATCCCATTATATGAAACAACGTAATAATCATTTTTTAAATCTAATTTTTTAGTTATTTCATCACCATGTATATATTTTTTTACCTCTTCATCGTTTAATGCAATGGAGTTTGTTGTACTTAAATAATGTGCATAATGAAATGAAGGAATTTCAATATTTCCCTTTATAATAGCTTTTAAAAGGCCTTTTCTAAGAATTTTAAGTGGTTTTAAATTAAGATCATTGTTATAAAGATAGATATTATTATCTATTTTTTCTTTGTGTTTGAATTCTTTTGTATTATCTATTTTGTTTTTTCTATCAACACCATCTTTTTTTAATAAACAAATAAATTGCCCTTCTCCTTCATATCTATTTGGAAATAAATGTATAGATTGAGGTAAATTTTTACCTCTTACAAAATATTCATTTTCTTTTATATATAATGGTTTAAAGTCTTTGTGTTTATTTAAAAAATCTATGACCACATCTTCGTTTTCTTCATAACTAAATGAACAAGTTGAATAAGAAAGAATTCCTCCTGGTTTTAACATTACGCTCGCTTGCTCAATAAGTTCTTTTTGAATTTTCTGACATTTTAATACTTTTTCGTATGTCCAATCTTCTTTCATTTCTTCGCTTTTTCGAAACATGGCGCTCCCAGAACATGGAGCATCAAGTACGATTTTATCAAAAGTATTTTTATAGTATCTTTCTAGTAAAGAAATAGTAGTAGATGAAACAATTACGTTCGAAAAACCCATCTTTTCTATGTTGGAAGAAAGTATGCATGATCTTTGGTAATTTATATCGTTTGAAATCAAGTTTATTGAATTGTTTTTCAAAGATAAAAAAATTGATTTGCCTCCAGGAGCTGCGCACATGTCTAAAACATAGTCCCCATCATTTAAAGGGATTAAATAAGGGACCATCATTGATGCAGAATCCATTATGTAAAATAGTCCATTATCAAAATATAAGCTTTTTCCAAAATCATAATCTTCTTTATCGTAAAAATATGCATGTTTTATAATTTCGTGTTTTTTAACTTTAGGAAATAACTTTATGAATTTTTCGTCAGACATTTTGTTCGTATTTAAAATTAAACAATTTGTTCTTTCTTTATTTAAAGAAAGTAGCAATTCATCAACGAAATTTTTATCTAAATAAGTAAGTAAGTTTTCTTTAAAATCCATAAAAATATATTAAGTTTCTTCTATTTAAAACTCAACTATTTTTCGATATAATATTTTTTAAAGAGGTTATTATATGACAATAGAAGAAATTATCGAACATAAACGAGACAAAAAAATTCTTTCAAGGGAAGAAATTAGATTTTTTATCAAGGGTTATGTTGCAAATGAAATAAAAGACTATCAAGCAAGCGCATTATTGATGGCTATATATTTAAACGGGATGAATAAACAAGAAATCGCTGATTTAACTGAAGAAATGCGTGTTTCTGGTGATGTATGGGATTTATCTGATATTCCAGGACTTAAGGTTGATAAACATTCTACTGGAGGAGTGGGTGATAAGGTATCGTTAATTTTAGGACCTATGATTGCTTCTTGTGGTGCTAAACTTGCTAAAATGAGTGGTCGTGGTCTCGGACATACTGGCGGCACACTTGATAAAATGGAATCTATTCCAGGAATGAATATATATGAAACTGAACAACAGTTTAAAAAACAAATTAAAGATATTGGAATGGCAATTATTGGACAAAATGAACATTTAGATCCTGCCGATAAAAAAATATATGCTTTACGTGATGTTACTGGAACTGTTGGATCTATTCCATTAATTGCTTCTTCAATTATGTCAAAAAAACTAGCATCTGGAGCCGATTGCATTTTATTAGATGTTAAATATGGAAGTGGTGCATTTATGAAGACTGTTGAGGATGCTAAGAAATTAGCTCAAACAATGGTTGATATTGGAAAATCTCTTAAGAAAGATGTTCGTGCTGAAGTTACTGATATGGATCAACCTCTTGGTTGTGCTGTTGGTAATAATTTAGAAATTAAGGAAGTTATTGAGACATTACACGGTAATGGACCAAAGGATTTAACTGAAATTTGTTTATCAAGTGGTGTTTTATTGTTACAAATGGCTAAGATTTATAATAATAGTGAAGATGCTAGAAAAGCACTTCTTGAAAACATAAAAAATGGAAAAGCTTTTGAAAAATTTAAAGAATTTGTAAAAGCTCAAGGTGGAGATGTATCATATATTGAAAATCCTTCAAAATTTAAAATGGCAAAAAATATTGTTGAGGTAATTTCAAAAAAATCTGGATTTGTTAAAAGAATAAATGCTTTGGCAATTGGTATTGGAAGTATGCATTTAGGTGGTGGACGTGAAAAAATGGACGATGTAATCGATATGTCTGCTGGAATTGTTCTTAATAAAAAAATCGGTGATTTTGTAGAAGAAAATGAAGTTTTATGTAGATTATATACCGATCATGACGAATATAATGAAGTTTACGAAAATGTATTAAATGCTTTTGAAATAGTCGATCAAAAAGTAGTAGTTAGCGATGAATTAACTAAATGTTTGATTGAATAATTATTTGGACTTTTTCAATTCTCTTAAATTATTTGAGCGCTTAATTTTAGATAATTTTTCATAATTATCATTAAGCGCTTTTTCAAATTGAGATTTGTTTTCTGGAAAATAAAATTGCGCATTTTTAAGTAAATTTGGTAAATATTGAATTTTATTCCACAAATCTGGTCGATCATATGGATATTTATCTTCTTCTTGCACATTAACTGGGGTGAATTTTAAATAATCTTGGACTTCCATTGGTCTTTTGCTTGCTAAATCCATGGCTTTTTCTATTGCGTTTATAGCTACTCTGCTTTTTGGTGATAAAGCTAGTTCAACAACAGTTACACTTAATGGAATAATTGCTTCTGGTAGTCCGACTTGTAAAGCTGAATCTATTGCGATTTTACAGCGCATACAAGCGCCAGGATTAGCAATACCTACATCTTCATAGGCAGTAACTAAAAGTCTTCTACAAAGCGATTCTAAATCGTTTACAAGGCATAATTTAGCGAGATAGTAGATAGATGCGTTAACATCACTTCCTCTAATTGATTTTTGTAGGGCGCTTACAGCGTTATAATGATCGTCTTCATCACGATCCATCGCTAAATTAGGAACTTTATTAATTGATTTAGTCATTTCTAAATTAATATTTTGATTTTTAAACGAAAGATCTAATATTTCCAAAAAATTAAGAGAAAATCGAAAATCTCCATTGCTGATATTAGCAATATATTTTAGTGATTCATCATCAATTTTTAAGTTATTATTAAAGCCAAGTGGATTTAAAATTGCCTTTTTTAAACCTACCAATATGTCTTCGGTAGATAATCTTTTTACTTCAAGTAGATGACATCTACTTCTAATTGCTTTATTTATTGCGATATATGGATTGCTTGTTGTTGCGCCAATTAAATAAATAGTTCCATCTTCAATGTAAGGCAATAAGATGTCTTGTTTATCTTTATTTAATCGATGAACTTCATCAATGATTAAAATTGTTGGATTGTATTGTTTTGCTTCTTTTATACAGCTTTCTAATTCAGTTTTATTAGTTGAAACTGCATTAATTTTTATAGGATGCGCACCAAGAGAGTTTGCATAACATTCTGCAATTGTTGTTTTTCCGCATCCTGGAGCACCATAAAGTATAAAAGAAATTGGTAATTTTTCTTTTATTGAGTTATATAAAATACCATTTGGACCTAAAATGTCTTTTTGTCCGATGATATCTTCAATTTTCTTTGGTCTAATTCTAAATGCAAGAGGTTGTATCATGCAATTATTATACACAAATTAATCTAATTTTTATATAATATTAGGCATGAAAATAGTAGCGCAAAATGTATTAGAAGCATATGTAAAAATTGATGGAAAAATATATTCTAGTATAGAACAAGGATATATGATTTTAGTATCGTTTACAAATGGTGATACTAAAGAAATTTGTGAAAAAATGGCAAATAAATTAGTTAATTTAAGAGTTTTTCCAGACGAAAACAACAAAACTAATTTATCAATAAAAGATATTAATGGTTCAATTTTGAGTATATCTCAATTTACTTTATATGCCGATTGTCATAAGGGCAATAGACCATCGTTTATTTTAAATTGTTTAAACCCTGCGGAAGCGACTAAATTATACGATTATTTTAATGATGTTCTTAAACAACTAGGAATTGATGTTAAAACTGGTATTTTTGGAGCTGATATGAAGGTTGGATTAATTAATGATGGACCTTTTACAACAATTTTAGATAGTAAGGAACTTTTTAAATGAAAGTAATGTTGGGTTTAAGTGGTGGTGTAGATAGTGCCGTGTGTGCATATCTACTTAAAAAAGCTGGATATGATGTTGTCTGTTGTTTTATGAGAAATTGGGATTCGATGGCTAATAATGATGTTTTAGGTAACCCAACATTAAACAATAACATTTGTCCTCAAGAACAAGATTATTTAGATGCAGAAGCGGTAGCAAAAAAATTAGATTTACCAATGCTTAGAATAGACTTTATTAAAGAATATTGGGATAATGTTTTTACTTATTTTTTAGATGAATATAAGCGTGGCAGAACACCAAATCCCGATATTTTTTGCAATAAATATATCAAATTTGGGCCTTTTTTAGATTTTGCCAAGAAAAATGGCTGTGACATGATTGCTATGGGACATTATGCAAAAAGGGTTGATAAAGATGGTAAAGTTTACCTATATAAAGCTAAAGATTTAAGTAAAGATCAAACTTACTTTTTATCTCAAATATCTCATAATCAGTTAGCATCATGTTTATTTCCACTTGGTGATATTACAAAAAAAGAGGTAAGAGAAATAGCTAAAAAACTTGATTTAGAGAGCGTTATGAATAAAAAAGATTCTACTGGCGTCTGTTTTATTGGTGAAAGAAACTTTAAAGAGTTTTTAGAAAATTATATACCTGCGAAAAAAGGGAATATTGTTGATATAGAGACAAACCGTGTCATTGGTCAACATGATGGTGTTTTATACTATACAATCGGACAAAGAAAAGGCCTTGGCATTGGTGGTATTAGTGGTGAAGTTGCTAAAGGGTGGTTTGTATGTTCAAAAGATGTCAAAAACAATATTTTATATGTTGCTAGTGGCGATGAAGATGAACATCTTTTAAGTGATAGTGCAGACATAAATATGATTAATCTTTTTAATGGGAAGGTTACGGACGGCACTCATATATATTGTAAGTTTAGATATAGACAACCAGATCAAGGAGTTACTTTATACAATAATAGTGATGGTAGTGTAAGGCTTATATTTGATAAACCATATAAGGCTGTTACACCAGGACAAGCATGTGTTTTTTATCAAGGTGATGAGTGTCTTGGTGGTGGAATTATTGATAAGATTTATTATAAAAATAAGCTCAAGAATTGATAGTAATAGTAGTGATAATTCAAGACTAATTTAGGGATAAAAATAAGTACTTTTTTATAAAAAGTACTTTTTTTACCGAATAATAATTCGGTATTTTTCATTTTAATTCGGTATTATCATAAAAATAGTAGAAAACTAGTATATTAAAAGTATCTACTAGTAAATTTCGGTAAATACGATAATTGTTTACAAAAATGTTATTTTTTAATATAATGTTTTCGGAAAATAAGTTTAGGAATCTTTCTAGAGAGAGTTCGTTTGGTGTAAGAACTTAAGAGTAATAAACAAGCCATTTCCTTTAAGAGGTTAAGAGCCCGTTTACTGCGTTAAAGTAATTAATTAAGTGCTTGAAAAAGAATTAGGATGGTACCGCGAATTAATCGTTCCTATGATTAGGAACTTTTTTTATTTTTAAGGAGAATTAGATATGAGAAAAATGACATCACAAGAAATTAGACAAATGTGGTTAGATTTTTTTAAATCAAAAGGACATGCTGTTGAGCCTGGTGCAAGTTTGATACCTCATAATGATCCTACATTATTGTGGATAAATGCTGGTGTTGCTGCTTTAAAGAAATATTTTGATGGTAGTGAGGTTCCAGAATGCAAAAGAATTACAAATGTTCAAAAATGTATTAGAACTAACGATATTGATAATGTTGGAAGAACCGCTAGACATCATACTTTTTTCGAAATGCTTGGTAATTTCTCTATTGGTGATTATTTTAGAAAAGAGGCAATTGCATTTGCTTGGGAAATTTTAACAAGTGATAAATATTTTGCTTTACCTAAAGATAAATTATATTTTACATATCATCCAAGTGATCATGAAACCAAAAAATATTGGATGGAACATGGATGTGAGGAGAGTCATTTAATACCATTGGAAGGTAATTATTGGCAAATAGGCGAAGGTCCATGTGGTCCTAATACTGAAGTATTTTTTGATCGTGGCGAAAAGTATGATCCAAATCATATAGGTATAGATTTATTAGCAAAAGACCTTGAAAACGATAGATATATTGAAATTTGGGGCATTGTTTTCTCACAATTTAATGCTGTTAATGGTGTAAAAAGAGAAGATTATAAGGAATTGCCTCATAAAAATATTGATACAGGCGCTGGTCTTGAAAGAATTACTTGTGTAATGCAAGAAACTGAAACAAATTTTGAAACGGATTTATTTTATCCTTATATTGAAGTTACACAAAAGTTATGTAATAAACCTTACGAAGGTGAATATTTGATGCCTTATAGAGTTATTGCTGATCATATTAGAAGTTGTACTTTTGCACTTGCTGATGGAGCAATGTTCTCTAATGAAGGACGTGGTTATGTTTTAAGACGTGTATTACGTAGAGCGATGAGATATGGTCAAAAATTAGGATTATATGAGCCATTTTTATACAAATTAGTCGATGTAGTTTGTGATAATATGAAATGTTTTTACCCATATTTAGAAGATAAAAAAGATATGGTTAAGAAAATGATAAAAAATGAAGAAGAAAAGTTTATTAAAACACTTAATAGTGGGGAAGAGATTTTAAGTGATTTAATTAAGAATACTAAAGTATTAAGTGGAGAAAATGCTTTTAAACTTTATGATACTTATGGATTCCCAATTGAACTCACAAAAGAAATTTGTTCAGATAATGGAGTTTCAGTTGATATAGATAAATTTAATGAATGTTTAGAGCATCAAAAGGAATTAGCACGAAATAATCGTAAAAATATTGAATCATTTAATATCCAATCAAAGGATTTATTAGATTTTAAAGAATCATCAACATATACTTATGATTCAAAAACAATAACTTCAAAAGTAATTGGATTATTTAAAAATGGTGTAAAAGTTGATGAAATTAGCGATGAAGGTAATGTTGTTTTTGATGTTACTAATTTCTATGCAGAAATGGGTGGTCAAGTTGCTGATACAGGTTATATTGAAAATAGCAATACTAGAGCGGAAGTTGTTGATGTTCATAGTGCTCCTAATAAACAACATCTTCATAATGTGAAAGTTCTCTATGGAAGCATTAAAGTGGGTGATGTTTTCTCTTTATATGTAAACGAGCAAAAACATTTCGATATTGCAAAGAATCATAGTGCAACACACTTATTGCAAAGTGCATTAATGAGTGTTTTAGGTGATGATGTGAAACAAAAAGGTAGTCTTGTAAATGAAGATTATTTAAGATTTGATTTCACTCATTTTGAAAAAATTAGTGATAGTGACCTCAAAAAAGTTGAAAAAACTGTTAATGAATACATACGTAAGGGAATTCCTAATGTTACTAAAATTTTGCCTATTGAAGAAGCTAAAAAGACCGGAGCTTTATCACTTTTTGATGAAAAATATGGTAAAGAAGTAAGGGTTGTTGAATTCGGGGAGGTTTCAAAAGAATTTTGTGGAGGTAGTCACGTTAAAAACACTGCTGATATTGGTTTATTTGTCATTGAATCAGAAGGCAGCATCGCAAATGGTGTTAGAAGAATCCAAGCTAAAACATCATTTGAAGCTTATGAATTATTAAAACAACGTGAAGAACTTTTTAATGAGGTTAAAGAAAATGTTGAAGCTAAGAGTTATAAAGAAGTTTTAGATAGGGTTAAAACTATTGAGCATCAGTATGAGGCTTTACAAGAAAAATATAAAATTTTATTTGATGACTTAACTAAAGCAAAAGTAAAAGAACTCGAAACATCTTTTAATAATTCTCATGTTTTATTTGAATATTTAAAAGATTACAACATGGATGCATTGCTTAAAATTTACGATTCTTTAAAAGTTAAGGCTACTGATTATACAATCATATTAATAGGTGATGATGGTGGAAGACATCCAATAATTTGTGGTATTGGTAAAGATCTTGTCCAAAATGGTAAAAAATCAAAAGATATATTAAAAATTGTTACTGATGTATTGGGTGGTGCGGGTGGAGGAAGACCAGATTTATCTAAAGGTAATGTTCTTTCTCTTAAAAATCTTGTTACTGCAAAAACAAATGTTTTAAAATAAATTATGGTTAAATATTTTTGTGTTGATTTAGGTACTAAAACAATGGGAATCGCAAGGAGTGATATTTTAGGTATCGCTCATCCTTTTGAGGAGTTTAGATTTGATAATGGTAACTATAAATCTGCAAGAGAACATTTAATTAAAATTTGTTTAGAGAATAATATTTTTAATGTTGTTATCGGTTATCCTTTACAAATTGATCGAGAAAAAGGGGTAAGATGTTTGTCAGTTGATAAGTTTATTAGTGATACTAATCTCGACTGCCAAGATATAAAATTTTATCGATTCGATGAATCTTATTCGACTATTGAAGCTCGTGAAAGACTGAAAGAATGCGGATATAATGAGAAAAAAATTATGCAGGTAATCGATATGTATAGTGCGGTTGTTATTCTAGAAGATTTTTTGAAAAATTATAAAGGAGATGAAAAGAAGATATGAATCATTTAAATGATAATGAAGTTGTTATAAAAGATGATGATGGCATTGAATACTTATTGAAAGTATTATTCACATATCATAATCCTGAACGCAATACTGATTATGTTTTTGCCTATGATTCAAGTGATGAAGATAGCATCTATGTTTTAAAATATGGTGCAAATAACGAAGTTTTAGAAGTTACAGATCCTGATGAATTTGCAGAAGCACAAGAAGTTTTTGATGCATATAATGAAGATCCTCAAATTCAAAAAATAAAATAGAGTTTATGTGGATTATATAGTATTTTTAAGGTATAATATTTAATCGAAATTAAGGAGATGTTATGAGTAAAGAATTTAAATTAACTAAAGAAGGTTTAGAAAACCTTAAGAAAGAATATAGAGATTTAATTGATGTTCAACGTCCAGAAGTTCTTGAAGCATTAAATAACGCTCGTGCAATGGGCGATTTATCAGAAAATGCTGATTATGATGCAGCTCGTAATAAACAAGCTCAAATTGAAGGACGTATTAAAGAGATTGAAGAGATTCTTGCTAATGCAAAAGTTGTTGAAGAGAAAAAGTCAAAATCTAAAACAATAAATATATCAAGTGTAATTACTTTTAAAGACTTATCTACTGGTGTAATTGAAGAAGTTAAAATTGTTTCGTCAATTGAATCTGATCCAGTAACAGATCCAAAACATATGAAGATTTCAAATGAATGTGCACTTGGTGCCGCTTTGATTGGAAAAAAAGCTGGAGACAAAGTAAAAGTTAAAGCTGAAGAACCATACGAAATCGAAATATTAGAAGTTAACTAAAAAAATATAAAATTTTGGTAAATTTTCAAAATTCCCTCCTTATATATAGTATAAGGAGGTTTTTTTATGTTAAAAATTATTTTAGGCGTTGTTATAGTTACGATTATTGGGATAATAGTGATGCAGTTTGTTGATCCAAACTTAAGTAATTCTTTATTTCCTACACAAGAAACAGATGATCCAAATTCAATAGATTATAATGATGACGAGGATAAAGGAGCGTTTACTATCAAAGGAAATGTAGTGAATCCTGGCAAATATTTATTAAACAAAGACGGTGCTACGATGTCTGATTTAATTAATGCTGCAGGTGGTGTAACTAGTAATGCTGATGATCGTTGTTATTATTTAGAAGCAAAAATAGAGGTTGAACAATCATACTATATTCCAACGAAGTTTGATATTACTGATGTATGTGGCGATGATGAAATCAAAAAAGTTAATATAAATATTGATGATAGCGAGACTTTACAAACTATTAGTGGCATTGGAAATGTATTAAGTGATGCTATAGTTGAATATCGTGATGTTAATGGATTATTTTATACCATAGAATCTTTAAAAAATGTAAAAGGTGTTGGAAATAGCAAATTTGAGCAAATAAAAGATTACGTCATATTACATGAGTAAGTTATTTATATATTTTCTTATTTGTGTTTCGTGTATTTTATTAACTAATTATGATACTTTTTTATATGGAATAATTTTTATTTTATTTGCGCTTATCAATTTATTTAATAGGTATAAATTAGATAAAAAAACAATAATTATTGTAATTATTCTAATTACATTTTGTTTTACAAAATATTTCATTTCTAAGATTTCACTATTTGAAACTAACAAATATTTTGGAATAGTTTTAGATAAAAAAGATAATTATTTTGTATTTTTTAACGGACTAAAGAAATTTTATGTAAGTTATAAAGGCTCAACGATAGATGAGTTAGATCTAATTATTTTGACTGGAAAGCAAGAAAACTTTCATTTTTCAACTTTAGAAAGTGGTTTCGATTTTAATAAATATCTTATAAATAAAGGTATCTTCAAGTCCTTAAATTTAGAAAATGTCGATGTTATCGTTGGTTTTCCTATTCAATTTTATAGTTTTAAAGAATCAATTTTATCTAAATTTGATACTTTAGAACAAAAAGCTTTGGTTGGAGGGATATTATTTAGCGAATTTGATTATAATAATGATTTTGCTAATCAGGTAAAAATTTTAAATTTATTTTCACTTTTTAGTGTTTCTGGAGTTTATTTAAATTTCTTTTTATATACATTTGTTAAGCTTTTTGAATTAAAATTTACAAAAAAAGTCTCTGAAATTTTATCATTAATTTTATTTACGCCTTTTCTAATAATTAATATAACAAGATTTACAACAATAAGGGTAGTTGCATTCTATGTTTTCAGAATGATAAATAAATATAATTTTAATAATTATTTTTCAAAAAATGAAAGAATATCAATTTTAGGTATTTTATTTATAATAATTGATCCATTTATTGTTTTTAGTACAGCTTTTTATCTGTCTTTTTTGATTTCAATAATAATTAGTTATAGTAATTTGTTGTTTAATCGATGTAAAAAGATTAAAAAAAGAATTGCTTTTTATATCGTGTTATTTTTTATAACCTTACCTTTTTCAATTAATAATACAAATACTATTAATATATTCAATAGTATTAGTGGTTATTTATTATCTTTTTTATTTAAATTTATTTTTATTTTTTATCTATTTTTATTATTAAGTTTTGGAAATATATCAGTTCATGCAAATTTTAATTGCTTTTTAATAAAATTTATTAAGAGTATAAATTTTAGATATTTTGATATTAATGTTCCAAAATTAAATCAGTTGATAATTCTTTGTTATTTTTTTATTTTGATAATGATTTTGTATTTCTTGGAAATAAATAATACCAGTATATTTAAAAATATTATTAAATTTGTATGTATTTTTTGTTGTTTTTATATATTGCCTATAAATAACACAATGACTGCTGAAGTTGATTTTTTAAATATTGGTCAAGGAGATTCAACTTTAATACGCTATCGTAACAAAACTATCTTAGTAGATACTGGCGGATTAAAATACACCGATCTTGCTATAAATAATATAATTCCATATTTAAAACAAAATAGAATTTATTTGATAGATGCAGTATTTATTACTCATAAAGATTATGATCATTATGGTGCTTTAGGTAATTTAAATAAATTTTTTAAAATAAAAAGAATTATAAGTGAGAATAACTTTACTACAATAAATATTGGTGGACTTGAATTTGAAAATTTAAATATATACAGAAATTTTAATTATGATGAAAACTATAATTCATTAGTTTTGAATTTTAAAATAAAAAATAATAGTTTTTTACTAATGGGCGATGCTCCTAAAGAAATTGAGAAAAAAATTATAAAAGATAATAAAAATATAAAGTGCGATTATTTAAAAGTGGGTCACCATGGAAGTAATACCTCAACATGCGAAGAATTCGTTAAAACCATTAAACCTAAAGAAGCTATCATAAGTTGTGGTTATAAAAATTTTTATAACCATCCCCATAAAGAGGTAATCGATATTTTGAATAAGTATAATGTAAAGATAAAACGAACCGACATCGAAGGAACAATTAAGTATAAATTTTGGTGCTAAAAGTGTAGAATAAATACATGGCATTTATAGTTTATGGTTCACAACAATTATTAGTTAAAAAACAAACAAAGAAACTTATCGAGGATAAAACCAAAAATAGTGGTGATGTAGAGAGTATTTATTTTGATTCTACTAAAATTACTGAAGATGAACTTTTAGACGAATGTGAGCAGTATTCTTTATATAATAACTTAAAGGTAATTGTTGTTGAAAATTGTAATTTTTTGACAGGCGAAAGAGTTGAGGGTAAATTTTCATATTCCAATAAGTTAATTGATTATTTAAAAAACGAAAATAAAAATACTATATTAATTTTTAATGTTGTTAATGAGAAAAAATTAGATAGTAAGAGCAGAATATATAAGTCTATTAATGAAAAAAATATCATTTTTTGTAAAGATTTAACCGAAAGTGAGTGGCCTAAACAAGTTTCGTTATTTTTTAAGAAAAAGAATGTTTTAATTGAAGATAGTGCAATTGAAGAAATTTGCAAAAGGAGTAATGGAGATTTCAATACTTTTATTAATGAAAGTAAAAAATTACTACTTTATAAACAAGATCATATATATTTAGAGGATGTTAAAAATATTTTTACTAAACCTTTAAATAACGACATTTTTGAATTACAAAACGCTTTATTGCGCAACAACAAAATTAGGGCAATTGAAATCTTTAGAGATTTACAAACCGCAAAAAATGCTGATCCTGTTGTTTTAATCGCTATTTTTGCTAATCAACTAATATTATTAGATAAGATTTTGTATCTTTATGATAAAAATCTTTCATTTGGAGCGATTGCTTCTGAAATAGGAGCTAATCCTTATTTTGTTAGGATGAATATTATGAGCTTTAAAAATATAAAACGAGAAACATTGTCTAGAGCGATTGATAAATTATTTGAGTTAGATAGAGATATAAAACATAGTCAAATTGATAAATATTTTGGTTTTGAATTATTTATAGCGAATTTTTAGAAAAATAAAAACCTCGCATAGCGAGGTATTATTTATAAAGAATTAACTAAATGTTGGATTTCAGCTTTTTGTCTTGCTGCTGTCTTTTTATGTTGAATTCCTTTTGCAACGGAACGATCGATTAATGAAACTGCTAATTTAAGATCTTTTTGAGCTGCTTCTTTGTCTTTCTTTTCAACATCTGCTTTTACAACTTTTATTGCGGTTCTTAATTTTGATTTGCAGTGAACATTTCTAACACGAGCTTTTTCGTTTGTAAGTATTCTCTTTTTTTGTGATTTAATATTCGCCATAATGATTTCCTTTCAATACGCCTAAAATTATAGTAAAAAGATACATAAAAATCAAATAACATTGCTTAAAAAATGTTTTTATTTATCTAAAAACTATAATTTAAGCTTTATTAATGTATAATATCCATATGGAAAACTTAATTGAAATTAAAAAAATTAGAATTTTATGGTTGGGAACGCCTAAAATTAGTGCGATAGTTTTAGAAAAAATAATTGAAAATGGCTATAACGTCATTGGTGTTGTAGCACAGATAGATAAACCAGTTGGTCGGAAAAAGATATTGGAACCAGTTCCAACTAAAGTTGTTGCTACAAAGTACAACATACCTGTTTATCAACCTTTGAAGATTCGTATGGATTATAAGTTTATAAAAGATTTAAAACCTGATTTAATTGTTTGTCTTGCTTATGGACAAATTATACCACATGAAATGCTTGAAATTCCTAGGTTTGGCTGCGTTAATTTGCATGGTTCTTTACTTCCAAAATATAGAGGTGCTGCACCTATACAGTATTCTTTATTGAATGGTGATAAGGTAACTGGCATTACATTAATGCAAATGGTGGACAAAATGGATGCTGGAAGAATGTATTATAAAAAAGAGATTCCAATTAATGATGATGATAATTATGATTCACTAATAACTAAACTTGCTGATTGCGCTTTTGAGACATTGGTTGAAGGATTGCCTTCATATATAAGTGGTGAGAATAAGGGTGAAGTTCAAGATGAAAATTTAGTAACATTTACTTCAAAGATTAAACCTGAAAACCAATGCATTTCTTTTGAAAATAGTGCGATAAAAATTCATAACCAAATTAGAGCTTTAACAAGTAACCCTGGATGTTATTTTATTTATAATGGATTAAATTATAAAGTTGATAGTAGTAAAATAGTAAATATTAAGTATGATATTGGTAAAGTATATAGATATGATAAGACCGGTCTCTATATTGGTACAAGTGATAATATAATTCAAATACTCTCTATTCAAAAACCAGGCAAAAAAATGATGAAAATTTCTGATTTTTATAATGGTAATAGAGATTTATTTACTGTTGGTGGATATATTAAATAATGTCAGGAATTGTTTTAAATATAAGCGTTCATCAGCTTGTTGATTTTTTATTAAGAAAAGGCGATATTGATAATAGAATTTTTAATTCCGAAACTATGCAAGAAGGAACAAAAGTTCATAAAAATTTTCAAAATAAGCAAAATGAATTGTATCTTCAAGAAGTTGATTTAAAGGCTAGTATTAATTTAAATGATTTTATTGTTGAATTGCGTGGTAGAGCTGATGGGATTATATTAACTAACCCTATAATGATTGATGAAATTAAATCAACAAATTCAAATTTAGTTGATTTTTCTGATGATAATGAAGAATGGCATTTAGGACAAGCTGAATGTTATGCTTATATGTATGCTAAAAAGCATGATTTAAAAGAAATAGATGTAAGACTAACATATTTGTCGCAAAACAATAAAAAGCATTTAAATAAAATTTATTCATATGATTTTAAAGATCTTGAGGCAAGGGTTTTGTCTTATATTGAAAGGTATATTAGTTTTTATAGCATTATTTTAAAACACAATAAAGACAAAATTAATTCGATTAAAACCCTTGATTTTCCTTTTCCATTAAGAACTGGTCAAGAGAGCATTATTAAATTAAGTAAAGAGTCCATTATTTATAAAGATTCTAAATTTATTGAAGCAAGTACTGGTCTTGGTAAAACCATTAGTGTGTTATATGGAGCTTTGAAAGGATCTATAGAGAAAAATGTTGATAAGTTATTTTTTCTTTGTGCTAAGAATAGTGGTTTTAAAAGTGTTAATACTGCTTTAGAAGACTTAAATAATAAGGGGTTAATTTTAAAAAGCGTTGAAATTTTAGCTAAAGAAAAAATGTGCTTGTTAAAAAATCATGATTGTGAGCCTGATTGCAACCCTGATGTTTGTCCATTTGCAAAAGAATATTATTCGAAATTATTCGATGTTATCGTAATGTTATTGAATAAACATAATAATTTTACATCCGAATATATTTATAGTTTTGCTAAAGAAAATAAGATGTGTCCTTTCGAATTATCATTAGATATTTCTTCATATTGCGATTTAATAATTGCTGATTATAACTATATTTTTCATCCAATAAGCTATTTAAAAAGGTTTTTTGATGCTGTTGATTATAAGTATTCTAAATTTTTAATGGTAGATGAGGCGCATAATCTAATTCATCGAAGTAGAGAAATGTATAGTGCATCATTAAGTTATTATTCTTTTGAAAAATCATTGAAAGATTTTTCAAAGATCAAAAATAAATCAGTTCGAAATGTAATAAATGATTTAATTGAAGATTTCGGATTATTTAAGAAATTTGAAACAACCTATGATAATATAATTTTACAGACTATTGATGAAAAATTTATTATTCATTTGATGAATTATAAGAAAACAATAGCAGATTACCAAAAAAAGCATCCAAAATTTAAAATCAAGTTTAGTAAAGATTTTTCACTTGATGTATTTAAGTTTTTGACTATTTTTGATTATATTGGTGATAATTTTGTTATTTATTATAATCGAGAAAACGATAAAAATTTTAATTTAGTAATAAAATGTATTGACGCTTCATGTTTTATTAAAAACAGAGTCGATAGTTGCGATGGTACGATATTTTTTAGTGGAACACTGACTCCAATTGATTATTATAAAAAATCCATTTTAGGTGATGATTTATATGAATCGAAGTCTTTTTCATCTCCATTCAATAAAAATAATCTTCTAGTAACTGTTAATAATGATATTTCAGTAAAATATAATTCAAGAAAACAAACTATAAATGATGTTGTCGATAATATAAAAGATTTCGTTCATAGTAAGGTTGGAAACTATATTGTTTATGTTCCTTCTTTTGAGTATTTACGTTTGCTTCAATATAATTTAAATATTGATGGAAATATAAATGTCATATATCAAAATTCAAATATGAGTAATGACGAAAAGACGAATTTTCTGAACAATTTTGAACATAATCCAAAGCGAACTACTGTTGGAATTTGTGTTTTAGGTGGATCCTTCAGTGAAGGAGTTGACCTTGTAGAGGATAGATTAATAGGTGTAGTTATTATTGGTGTTGGTTTACCTTCTGTAAGTTTTGAAAACAATTTAATTAAGGATTATTATGATAAAATTGGAATTGATGGTTTTACTTATGCATATATAAATCCTGGCATTAACAAGATAATGCAAGCCGTTGGTCGAATAATTAGAAGTGATAATGATAGGGGTGTTGCGCTTTTAATTGATGATAGATATGGTTACAAAACTTATAATTTCTTGTTTAAAAATGTTTGGAATAATAATAAGTTTATTAATTCTTCAGATTCATTAAAAAAAGAATTAATTTCTTTTTATAAAAAATAGTTGATATGATATAATTTTTTGCGATGAAATACGAACAAAATAAAATTAGAAATTTTTCAGTTATTGCTCATATTGACCATGGTAAGTCAACTTTTTGCGATAGAATACTTGAATTAACAAATACAATTACTAAAAGAGAAATGGTTAATCAAATCCTCGACTCAATGGATTTAGAAAGAGAAAGAGGAATTACTATTAAATTAAATGCCGTCACAGTAGAATATAAATCGGATGATGGTAATACTTATGTTTTTAATTTAATAGATACTCCAGGGCATGTCGATTTTACTTATGAAGTGAGTAGGAGTTTAGCAGCTTGTGAAGGTGCATTACTTTTAATTGATGCCACTCAAGGAGTTCAAGCTCAAACTTTAGCAAATATGTATTTAGCTGTTGATAATGATTTATGGATAATTCCAGTTATTAATAAAATCGATCTTGCAAGTGCATCAATCGATTTATGTAGAGAAGAAATTACTAATAAACTCGGATTGGATGGAAATGAAAGCTGTTTGGTAAGTGCTAAAACGGGTTTTGGTGTAAAAGAAGTGTTGGAAAAAATAGTAAAAGAAGTTCCTCCTCCATCTGGAAAAAATGAAAATCCATTAAAAGCTCTTATATTCGATAGTTATTATGATACTTATAGAGGTGTTGTAGTTCTGATTCGTATCAAAGATGGATGTGTTCACGTTGGTGATAAAATCCATTTAATGACAAATAATCAAGATTATGAAGTAACAGAACTAGGAATAAGAACCCCAAAAGAAATTAAAAGCGATGTTTTATATTGTGGCGAAGTTGGTTATCTTTGTGCGCAAATTAAAGACATAAAGGATGTTATGGTCGGTGATACAATTACTTTAACTGACAATCCAGCTAAGGAAAAGTTGCCTGGTTATCGTAAAATAACACCAATGGTTTATTGTGGAATTTATCCGACTGATTCCCAAAAATATGAAGATTTAAAAGTTGCTTTAGAAAAATTATGTTTAAATGATGCTGCTCTTGTTTATGAACCAGAGACATCTCAAGCTTTGGGCTTTGGTTTTAGATGTGGTTTTTTAGGTTTATTACATATGGATGTTATACAAGAACGTTTAGAAAGAGAATATAATCTTGATTTGATATTAACGGCTCCATCAGTTATTTATAAGGTTAATTTAACATCTGGTGAGCAGATTTCTTTAACAAATCCAAGTGATTTGCCAGAACAAAGCAAAATTGTTTCTATTGAAGAACCTTTTGTTGCAGCTCAAATTATGACACCAAAAGAATTCGTTGGTCCTTTAATGCAGCTTTGTCAAAATCGAAGAGGAATTTATAAAGATCTCAAATATTTTGATGAAACTAGAAATATTCTCGAATATGATATGCCTCTATGCGAAATAATTTTTAACTTTTTTGATAAACTTAAAAGTGTTTCAAAGGGATATGCCTCTTTAGATTATGAACTTTTAGATTATCGAGCTACTAATCTTACTAAAATGGATATATTACTTAATGGCGAACCAGTTGATGCATTATCATCAATAGTTTTTAGACCTAGTGCATATAATCGTGCATTAAGACTTGTTAGTAAATTAAAAGATGTGATACCAAGGCAACAATTTGAAGTTCCTATTCAAGCAGCAATTGGTGGAAAAGTTATTGCAAGAGCAAATGTTAAAGCTGTTAGAAAAGATGTTTTAGCAAAATGCTATGGTGGTGATATAACAAGAAAAAGAAAGCTCTTAGAAAAGCAAAAAGAAGGTAAAAAACGTATGAAAGCTATTGGTAGCGTAGAAGTCCCTCAAGAAGCTTTTATGTCAATCTTATCTATCGATGATGATAATTAGTTTTTACTAGTGGTTTTTTAGTAAAAAAATAGTTAAATAAATTGTAATAAATCATTATTACTTTTATAATTAAAGAAATGTGGAGGATATGTTATGAATAATAATGAGCTGGCTATTAAGTTTAGTAATGATAAATATTGTACTAAAAAAGATGTCATTGATACTCTTAAGACTCCTTTAATTGATAGTATTTGGAAATCTGTTCTTGAGTATCGTAGTGCTTTCTCTGTTGTTTTACCATTAAAACATATCAATAATTCCTCCTATTTTGTTTGTTTGACTCCTAATATGGTTGAGAGGCTAAGTTCAGTAACAAGAAAATTAACCAGATTGTCATCTACGTATGACAGAATGGTTGGTTTAGCTGAGAAGCAATATTTTAATAATAGTTCTTATGTTAAAATTTTAAAATGTGTTGGTTTAAGATATGGCCTTAAACTTGAAGATTTCGTTATTGATAATATTGTAAATGGAAATATCTCAACTTTATCTCCTGAATTAATGATTTTATATAGATATCACCAATGTTTATTGGATATTGAAAAAAATCCAATGGATAAAGTGAACAATGAAATTTTAGGAAGATTTTATTCATATTTGATAGGTTCGACTGAACTTCCTTTAATTTTTAGAACTAAAGAAATCCAAAATAACAGAAGTAAAGTGATAGTGGGTAAAGTTTATTTGGGCGTTCCTGTTAATACTATTGAATCTAATATGGAACAACTTTATTCTTTTTTAAATAGTTCTCAAATTTCTATGTTTATTAAAGCAATCAGTGCGTTTTACTTTATTTATTACGTGAAACCTTTTGATGAATTTACTGAGGAAATTGCTACTTTAGTAATGAAAAAGGTTATAGCTATGAATGATATTGGAAGTATAAGTGCTATGATTGATTTAGAGGACGTAGTAGCTAATAAGGAAGAGTTAGAGAATGTACTTATTGAATCCCAAAGAACTCTTGATTTAACATATTTAGTTGATTATATTTTAACTAAATTTGAAAGTATTCTAAGTTATACTGATGAAAGTTTATTTAATTCGCAGAAACTTGCAATTCATAAAGAAATAAATCAAAGCGAAGAAGAAAATATTTTGAATAAAACTCCAAGTACGAATATAAGTGATGAAGATTCATTTAAAAATGTTTCCTCTAATAATGTTGATGTTCCTGCTTATACTATTAAAAAAACTTATGATAATGATAGTAGTAGTTCTTCTATAGGATACAATAGATCAATCGCTATTTCTAATTTGCCTACTGGGTTGAGTGAGGATGAAGCAAATAGATTAGAAAATCATTTATTAGAGTTGAATCCAAATTTAAGTCGTGGCCAAGCGTATTTTTATGCTAGACATTGTACATTAGGTATGAATTATACTATCTCTCAATACAAAAAAGAGCTTGGTTGTGCATATGAGACAGCTCGTTCAAGCATGGATCATTTAGTTTATTTAGGCTATTATCGAAAAGAGTTATTAAAAAATAAATATATTTATACTCCAATAAAGAAAGGTTAATAAAATGAAACTTATATTTTTTGCTCAAAGTATTAATGTAGCTTTAATACTTGTTGGATTGTTGGTTCTTTTCGCAGTTATTGCACTTATTGTTTTTCTTTTAAGAAAATTCTTAAAAATTGGTAAAGTTGAAAAACCATCTGATGAGAAAATTGCTGATGAAAATTTATCTTATTATTTACAAGATGTTGATGATGAAGAAACTAAAAAACAATTTGATAAATATGCATCAGAGCACAAAAAAGAATTAGAAAATGATGAGAAGGAAAGTAAATAGCTTATATATTCATATTCCTTTTTGTCGTAATATTTGTCCATATTGTGATTTTTTAAAAATTTATAAAAATGAATTTTTTGAAGATCAATATGTTGAGCAAGTTATAAAAGATTTATCTTCGTTAGAGGATAAATTTTTTCGTTTTAAAACCGTTTATATAGGTGGTGGAACGCCATCTTGCTTAAAGTTGAAAAATATTGAAAAAATACTAGTTTTTGTAAAAAAAATAAGAAAAGTTACAGATTATGAATTTACGATAGAAGCAAATCCCGAAGATATAAACGAAGATTTTTTAAAGTTGATAAAAAAATACGGAGTCAACCGTATATCAATAGGAGTGCAAACTTTCGACAAGAACATTTTAAAAAGCATCGGTAGAGACTATAACATTGATTTTTTTAAATTAATTTCTCTCACAAAAAAATATATAAATAACATAAATCTTGATTTTATTTATGGATTGCCAAACTATTCTTTTAAAATTTTAAAAAATGATCTTTCTACTTTTTTTAAACTAGATTGTAATCATACTTCATTTTATAGCTTAATTGTTAGCCCTGGAACAATGTATTTTAATGAAAAAGTAAAAGAAATCGATAATGATTTGTCATGTACATATTATAAATATATATTAAATAGGATGAGAAAAAATGGTTTTGAAAGATATGAGGTTAGTAATTATGCTAAGAAAGGTTTTGAGTCAAAACATAATTTAACTTATTGGCGTAATCATGAGTATATAGGAATAGGTGCTGGAAGTTCTGGGTATTTTGGTCGTGTAAGATATGAAAATACCAAAAATATTTCAAAATATATAAATGGTATAAATGAAATAGAAAAAGAAGTAATTACTAATGATATGCTAGAAGAATACTATTTTATTACTAATTTACGATTATCAAGAGGTTTTTCTCTTAAAGAATACAAAAAAATATTTAAAAGTGATTTTGAGAATAAATACAAAATAGTTTTAGAAAAGTTGTTTAAAAATAAATTGGTTGAAATTAAAAAAGGCTTTTTTTGTTGTACAGATAAAGGCATTTTAATTTTAGATTTAATACTTTCCGAACTAACAAGTAAAAATAATTAAAAAATTAGCAATTAGGTATTGACACTGCTAATTTATCTAATATAATAATGTTAGCGCTTGGATAATAAGAGTGCTAGAAAGGTGTTAAGATGAGTTTATCACGTAAAGATTATATTCTTAAACTGATCGTAGAGGATTTCATCAAAACTGCGGTACCTGTCGGAAGTAATTACTTAATCGATAAGTATAATCTAGGTTATAGTAGTGCAACAGTTAGAAATGAAATGGCATCCTTAGAAAAAGATGGTTTGATTGAAAAACAACATATCAGTAGCGGTAGAGTTCCTTCAACCCTTGGCTATAGATATTATGTTCAAAACTTAAAATCTAATTCTGTTGATGCAAAGCTTAAAAATGAATTAAAAGTTATTTTTGAAAATTCTCGATCTGTCGAAGATATTCTTGGTGCATCATGCAAGGTTTTATCAAATATGACAAACCTTGTTAGTGTTTATCTAGGAACTGATTCGAGCAAAGAAAGACTTGTTAGTTTCCAATTAATCCCAATTAGTAAAACTAGCGCTACAGCTATATTTGTTACTGACCGTGGGTATGTTGAAAATAAGACATTCATATTTGATAAAAGTGTGGACGTTGATAATCTAGTGAAATCTATTAAGTTGATTAATGATCGTGTTACTGGTACCTTGATAAGCGAATTGAGCGATAAACTCGAATCATTAAGACCTTTACTAAAAGATTATATTAATGATTATACCTATATCTTCAATTCGGTCGCAAAAGCCTTCTTTGAGTTTGCAAGTGGTCGTAATGAATTTTATGGAGAGAGTAATCTTATGAATCAACCAGAATTTAAGGATGATCCAGAAGAATTGAAAAAAATATTTAATTTATTCTCAAAACCAGAAAATTTAACGAATATGCTTAAAAATAACGAAGATAAGAATGGTTTAAATGTTGATGATAGTAAGATAAGGTCAGTTGATAATCTTTCTATAATCTCGAAAGTTGTTAAGATACCAAATTCTAATAGAGAACTTGGGAAAATTGCAATTGTCGGTCCAAAGCGTATGGATTATGGCAAAGTGTTAAGTGCTCTTGATTATGTTGTTAAAGAATTAATGAGTCACTTATCAACTACTGATGTTATTGTGGAGGAGGATGTTAAGAAGAATGGAAAATAATGAAGAAAAAGATGTAAAAGTTGAAAAACAAGATTCCGAATCAATTGATTCTTCTAATATTGATATGAAGAAAAGCTTTAAAGATAAACTTAATAAGCAACAAGAAGAAATTACTAAGTTGAAAAATGATATTGACCATTGGAAGAATGAGTACTATAAGGCTTATGCTGATATGGCTAACTTAAGAAAATCAATGGAAAAAGATCAAAGAGAAGCTTACAAATATCGTATTGAAGGGTTTGTTCAGAATTTACTTCAAGTTTTAGATGCATTCGACATGGCTCTGAAACAAGAATCCCAAAATGAAATTGTTAAAAATTATCTTGTTGGTTTTCAATATGTTTATAAGCAGTTAGTTAACATTTTAACTGATGAGGGCATTATTGAGATTGAACCAAAAGTTGGCGAACATTTCGATGAGAAAGTTATGCATGCTGTTGATACAATCGATGATAATGGTGAACCTAATATAGTTAAAAAGGTTAATTTAAAAGGTTATAAATTACATGAGCATCTTATTCGACCTGCGATGGTAGTTGTTAGTAAGAAGCCTGACGAGGTTAAAAAAGATGATCAAAATAAAGAAAACAAAGATGTTGAAGTTAAATAAAGTATTGGAGGATATATATTATGGCAAAAGAAGTTATTTTAGGTATTGATTTAGGTACTACTAACTCTGTAGTTAGTTATTTACAAGAAGATGGAAAAGTTAAGGTTATTCCAAATCCAGAGGGAACAAATACAACTCCTTCTGTAGTTGGTTTTAAAGCTAATGGTGAAGTTATTGTTGGTAATGCTGCAAAACGTCAAGCTTTAACTAATCCTGATACTGTTTCATCTATTAAACGTAAGATGGGTTCATCAGAAAAAGTTCATATCAATTGTATTAACAAGGATTTTACCCCACAAGAAATTAGTGCAAAGATTCTTGCTTATATGAAAGATTATGCTGAAAAGAATATTGGTCATCCAGTAAAGAAAGCTGTTATTACTTGCCCTGCATACTTTAATGATGCACAAAGACAAGCAACAAAAGATGCTGGTGCTATCGCTGGTCTTGATGTAGTTCGTATCATTAATGAACCAACAGCTGCTGCTCTTGCTTATGGTCTTGGTAAAGATAAATCTGAAAAGATTGTTGTATTTGATTTAGGTGGTGGTACTCTTGATGTAAGTGTTCTTGATATTGGTGATGGAACATTCGAAGTTGTCGCTACTGCTGGTGATAATAGACTTGGTGGTGATGATTGGGATAATGTTGTTGCTGGTTGGATTCGTGCTCAAATTCAACAACAATTTGGAAAAGATATTTGCGATAAGATGGCCTTACAAAGATATAAGGATGCTGCTGAAAAAGCTAAAATTGAACTTTCAAGTAGTCTTGAAACAACTATTTCATTACCATTTATTGGTATGAGTAGCAATGGTCCTATCAGCTTTGAAACCACTTTAACTAGAGCTAATTTCCAAGATATGACTAGACATTTACTTGATAGATGTAGAGTTCCTCTTGAAAAAGCTATTGCTGATGCAAGATTAACTTGGGATAAAGTTGATGAAGTCTTAATGATTGGTGGTTCTATCCGTATGCCAGCCGTTCAAGAATTAGTTACTAGAATTACTGGTAAAAAACTTAACTTAAGTGTTAACCCTGATGAAGCTGTTTCTATTGGTGCTTCTTATCAAGGTGGTATATTAAGTGGTGATGTAAAAGATGTTATTCTTCTTGATGTCACTCCTTTAACTCTTGGTATTGAAACAATGGGTGGTATTATGACTCCATTAATTCCAAGGAATACTACAATTCCTACTACTAAATCACAAATTTTCTCTACAGCAGAGGATAATCAACCTGCGGTTGATATTATGGTTTATCAAGGTGAAAGACAAATGGCTCATGATAACAAATTACTTGGCCATTTCCAATTAACTGGAATTAAACCAGCACCACGTGGCACCCCAAGAATTGAAGTTACATTCAATATTGATGTCAATGGTATCGTTAAAGTCAGCGCTAAAGATTTAGATAGTCAAAAACAACAAGAAATTACTATTAGTGGTAGTAATGGCTTGAGCAAAGAAGAAATTGATAGAATGATGAGAGAAGCTGAAGCTAATAAAGAGGCTGATACAAAGAGAAAAGAAGAAGTTGAATTAAAGAATAAAGCTGAAAGCTATATTAATTCAATTGACCAAGCTTTAAGAGAAAAAGGTAATTCTATTGATCCAAAACAAAAAGAAGAAACTCAAAAATTAAGAGATGAGTTAAAGACTGCTTTAGACAATAACGATATAAATACCTTAAGAAGCAAAATTGGTGATTTAGAGAAAGCTGCATCATATATGCAACAAGCTCAAGCAAATTCTGGTAATACAGGATCTGCAAACACCGGTTCAAGCGATTTCACTCAAGGTGGTTATACCAATAATTCATCTAGTGAAAGTGAAAATAATAGCAATTCATCAAATAACAATGATGATGTTGTTGATGCAGATTTTACTGATAAAAAGTAAATTATTAGTTGAATTTTAGTAAAGGGAAGGTAGAAACTTCCCTTTACTATTATCTAAAGGAGATTAAATATGGCAGAAAAAAAAGATTATTATGAGATATTAGGCGTTGAGAAAACTGCGACTGATGATGAAATTAAATCTGCTTATAGAAAGTTAGCTCATAAATATCACCCTGATAATAAAGAAACAGGCGATGCTGAAAAATTTAAAGAGTGCAGTGAAGCTTATAGTGTTTTAAGTGATCCTCAAAAGAGAAAAACATATGACCAATTTGGTAGTGCTGCATTTGATCAAACCGCCGGTGGATCTAATCCATTTGCTGGAAGTGGTTTTGAGGGTTTTAATTTTAATTCAGGAAACTTTACAGATTTAGATGATATATTGAGTTCTATGTTTGGCTTTGGTGGGAGACGTGGTTCTCGTGCTTCACAAAGTGGAAAAGTTCGTGGTGATGATAGTTTGATGAGAATTAAGATTTCTTTTATTGATGCATGTCTTGGTACAACTATTGATTTACCAATAAGTTATGATGAAGTTTGCGAACATTGTAATGGAACGGGCGCTGAAAACGGTACATCTTTTGAAACTTGCCCAGACTGTGGCGGAAAAGGATATGTTGTAACACAACAAAGAACAATTTTTGGTATCATGCAATCTCAACATGCATGTCCAAAATGCCATGCTACAGGTAAAATCGTTACGAAATCTTGTTCATATTGTGGCGGAAAAGGATATACACGTGTTAAAAAGACCATTGAGGTTAAGATTCCTCAAGGGATTAATAATGGTCAACAAATAAGAATTCCTGGAAAAGGTGGACGTGGCTTAAATGGTGGTCCAAATGGAGATCTTTATTTGGAGATGGTTGTTGCACCACATAAGAGTTTTGAACGTGAAGGTGATGATATTCATTTGACATTACCAATTGATTTTATCGATGTTTGCCTTGGAACTACTATAAGTGTGCCAACAATTTATGGCGATGTAGAAATGAAAGTTCCTGCTGGGACTCAACCAAATCAAGTGTTTAAACTTAAAGGAAAAGGCGTTAAAAATGTGAGAGGCAGTAGTTATGGTGATGAATATGTTCATCTTAATGTTAAAACTCCTACAGATTTGAATAAAGATCAAAAGGCTGCTCTTGAAAGCTTTAAAGAAGCAAGCAAGGGTAAAGAAAGCTGGTTTGATAAATTTAAAAAGGCATTTAAAAAATAATTTTTGTCTACTTTTGTTTTGTTTAATGTAGTAATATTTATATGGGAAGTTTAAGTATGCCTAAATGTAAATATTGTGGTCAATCTATAACTAAATTTGATAAAGAAATTTGCCCATATTGTGGTGGGAAAAGACCAATTGATGAAAATAATCCACAAACTACTGATATTACTGAATCTATAAAAACAGTGAATCCATCTGATGAATCTAGAGTTAATTATAAACCAAAAAAGAAAATAACTAATTCGCTATTATGTATGTTTTTAGGTATTTTTGGTTTAGATGAATTATATCTTGGATACCGTAATAGATTTTTAATTCGTTTGATTTGTAATGTAATTGTTTACATTATTTTGATGGTAACATTCTATTTAACGAAAGTGTTAGTTAAACCTTTATATATTTTCTTGTTACCTTTGATTATTTTGTTTGGTATTTGGTTTATTGTTGGTTTGATTTTCTTATTTATTAATAATAAGAAAGATTCGAGTGGAGCTTTTTTAAAGTAATGCAAAGATATTTCGCGTATAAGGTTAGTGAAAATATCATCTTAAATAAAGATGATATTTTTCATATTGAAAAGGTGATGAGATCTAAAGTTGGGGAAGAGTTTCAAATTGTTTGTGAAAATAAAGTGTATTTAGCAAAAATAACCTCTTTTAAACCATTTTCATTTAATATTGTAAAAGAGATTGAAGAATCTCCCGAACTTAATGGTTATATTAGATTATTGTATTGCTTACCAAAAGGTGAAAAATTAGATTTTGTTATTCAAAAAGCTGTTGAACTCGGTGCATCTGAAGTAGTTCTAGTAAATTCATCAAGATGCGTTAGAAGATTTAATAAAAGTGATTATAAGAATAAAATCGAGCGATTTAATAAAATTATTAAAGAAGCTAGCGAACAATCTAAAAGAAATAAGCTTATGAAACTTACAGATATTATTGAATATAAGGATATTAATAAATATTTTGCTGAAAAATCTTTTATTGCTTATGAAAACTCAAAGGAACCTTTAAAATCTTTATATGATGATTTTAAAAATATAAATGGTAAGACAATAAATATTTTGGTTGGTTCAGAAGGAGGGTTTTCTAAAGAAGAGGTAGAATATGCTGAAGCTAACAACTTTAAATCAATTAGTTTAGGAAAAAGAATACTAAGAAGTGAAACTAGTTGTTTATATTTGTTAAGTTTGATATCTTTTTTTATGGAAGCTAATTTATGAAATTATTTGAGATATTAGAAAAAGAATGTAATAAGAAAAAGATTAATCATAGCGAAGAGTATAAATTTTTTAATGCGAATAAATCATTGCTATCTATCAATCCTTTGTTTGAAAAATATGCTGATGTTCATGATATTTTTGATGTTATATGCGCCAATATAATTATAAATGGTATTAAGAATAAAGATTTACTTGATAAGGTTATTGAAGAAGAGTATTTCTCTAACAAAGAAAAAAATGTTGAAATAATTAAACAAGAAATCAAAGATAGAATCATCGATTTACCATATTTAAAAGTAAATAAAGTAAAAGTTTACATACCTTTTTTTAATTTAAATACAAATATTGTTTATTCCGTAAATAGTGAGATGATGTTTCGAGAGCCATATATTAATCTTGTTTCGAATTACGATGCGTTTTTAACTAATCCATTTAATACTTATGGAGCGGATATTTTTAATTTTTTATCGACGAAATTAGTTAGGATTTCTGAAAGCACAACAACTATTGCTTTTTATCATTTTGATTTTAATACTATATTTATAATTAATAGACAAGGCAGTTTAGACAATGCTATATATTTATTTGATAAGAATATTAAAAAACCAGATTATAGCCATATCGTCGAAAGAATTAAGCCTTTGATCCAGGCATATTATGATGGGAAATTAACTGATTTTATTTACCTTTTATATAAAAATAAGTTTATTTCTTATAAGGTTTTTACAAAAATATGTAAGGAGAAAAAATTATGAATTTTATAATTGATTTTCTTGGCTGCAAAGTTAACAACTATGAAGTTGAATGTATAGCAAATGATCTAACAAAATTAGGTTTTACATTATGTGATAAAAAAGCCAAACCAGATATTATCATTGTTAATACTTGTAGTGTAACAGAAACAAGTGCATCAAAATCACGGAAGATGGTTAGACATTATCAACTTTTTAATCGAAAAGCAATTATTGTTGTTATGGGATGCGATGTTCAAAATGAATTTGATTATTATGCTAACGAACTTAAGTGCTCAATAGTTCTTGGAACTGTTGATCGTAATAAAGTAGTTGAATATATAAAAGAATATCTAGCGAATGGAAAACAAATTGTTGTAAAAGAAGACTTAAGAAAAGCTAAAGAATATGAAAATATTTCTATTCAAAAGTTTTTCTACAATACTAGGGCATATGTAAAAATACAAGATGGGTGTGACAATTTTTGTTCTTATTGTTTAATTCCATATGTTAGAGGAAGATCTAGAAGTAGAGATAAGCAAGATATATTAAATGAGATTAAAGAACTAGTGAAAAATAATTATAAAGAGATTGTTTTAACTGGAATTGATATGTGCAGTTATGGTAAAGATTTAGAAGGAAATATTACTTTTAGTGATTTATTAGAAGATATTTTAAAACAAAACCCTGATCTTTATAGATTAAGAATTTCATCGATTGAAGAATCTCAAATTGATGAGCATTTTATTACTCTTTTAAAAGAATATAAAAATATTGCTAATCATTTACATATTCCTCTTCAATCAGGTTCTAAAGATATTTTGAAGAAAATGAATCGAAAATATAATCTTAGTAATTATAAAGAAAAGATAGCGAAAATTAGAGAAGTAAGACCAAATATTGCAATTACGACGGATGTGATCGTTGGTTTTCCAACTGAAACTGAAGAAAATTTTTTAGAAACATTTAATTTTTGTAAAGAAATTAATTTTTCAAAAATTCATGTTTTCCCCTATAGTGATAGAAGTGGAACTGTTGCTAGTAAAATTACTCCAAAAGTTAGTTCATTTGATAAAAAATCTAGGGTTTTATCTTTAATATCATTATCTGAAAAAATGAAATATGATTATGAAAAACAATTTGTTGGTAAGGATATTCCTTTTCTCTTTGAAAATTATGATAAAAAAAGAAAAGCGTATAGAGGACATTCTTCAAATTATTTAGAAATATATTATCCTTCAACTGAGGATCTTATTGGGAAAGTTAAAAATATTAAATTTGGTTTATGATTTTGACAATGTTAAAAAAAATATTGTCGATTGTATCGTAATTATTCATTAAAAATTGGATATTATCAAATAAATATTTATTATAGATTTTATTTCTTTATAATAATGTATGTTTAAAGAGGAGATTAATTATGGCAGTACCATTTAGAAGAACTAGTAAAACAACTAAAAGAATGAGAAGAAGTCATTATAAATTAAATGTTAGTGGCTTAAGTGTTTGTTCAAATTGTGGACAAACAATTAAATCTCATACTGTTTGTCCATATTGCGGTTATTATGATGGCAAACAAGTTATTAAAGTTAATAAAGATGAGAAAAAGTAAGCCTTTTGGCTTATTTTTTCTTTTAAATGAGGAGTAAAAATATGAATTATGCAAATTTAATTGATGATACAAACTTACATGCTGATGCTTTAGAATCGGATATTGTTGATCTTTGCAACGAAGCTAAAGAGATTGGAAGTGCTTCTGTATGTGTTAATCCTGATTATATTGAATTATGCAAAAAACTTTTAAATGGAACTAATGTTAAAGTTTGTACCGTTATAGGTTTTCCTTTAGGTTCAATGACCACCGAAAGTAAGGTATTTGAAGCTGCTGATGCAATTAAAAAAGGCGCTGATGAAGTTGATATGGTCATCAACATTTCTAAATTGAAAGATCATCATGATGAATATGTTAAAAATGAAATTTCTCGTATTAAAGAGGCATGCGGCAATCGTGTATTAAAGGTTATTCTTGAATGCTGTTTATTAAGCGATGAAGAAATTGTTAGAGCTTGTAAGCTCTCTAAAGAAGCAAAAGCTGATTTTGTAAAAACTTCCACCGGATTTTCAAAACATGGAGCAACAGTGAAAGATGTGAAATTAATGCGTCAAACAGTTGGTCCAGATATGGGTGTTAAAGCTGCAGGTGGAATTAGAACCCCTGAAGAACTAAAAGAAATGGTGGAAGCTGGAGCTACTAGAATTGGTGCTTCACACGGCAAGAATCTTATTAAATAATTCTTTAAAATTAGATTTAATTATTGTATAGTATTGTTTGCGGGACAGATTGGAGGTGAAAAATATGTTAAAAGTTGTAGTTAGAGATGGTGAAACTTTAGATGAAGCTTTACGTAGATTTAAGCGAAATGTTAATAAAGCTGGAACAATCCAAGAATGTCGTAAAAGAGAATTTTATTTAAAGAAAAATTTAGCTCGTAAAGTTAAGAGCGAAAACGCGAGAAAAAAATATAGATAGTTTGCCTTTTATTTTTATTAATTAGCCTTGATTATTTCAAAATATCAAGGCTTTTTTAATAAAAAAATCGTAATTTTTTCAAATTCCCCACATATTAATATATGAGGAGGTTATTTATGGCATATTTTATAAAGCAGTTAGGAAATAAAGATTGTGGTTATGCTTGCATTAAAATGGTTTTAGGGATGTCATATAAAAGAAAAGATTTTCTTTATTTAAACGAACCATCAATTGATATGAGTGCTTCATTAAGGGATTTAATGATTTTTGCAAGAAAGGAAGGACTTATTTTGTCGGCATATCGATTAATAGACAAAGAAGAGCTCTTTTCTAAAAAAACTAAAACCCCTTTATTATTACCTATAACAAAAGGTAATTTTCTTCATATGGTTGTTGTCAAAAGAATTAATAAACATCGATGTTTAATTCAAGATCCAGCTTCTGGAATCTATTTTTTAAGCAAAAAGAAATTGTTGGAATGTTGGAATGGAGAATATTTAGAAGTAACAAACATAAAAGGTTCAGATTTTAAACTAAAATTTAAGCGATTTATTCCATTGTATCTTACATTTTTTACAGTATTTTTTCAGATTTTAAGTTTTTCTTCATTGATATTAGCTTTGTATTTTATAGATGGCGGAAAAGCATTTTATTGGTCTTTAAGTTTATTTTTTTCCTACATATTTTTTGAATTTATTTATCGGAAAATGTTGATAGTATCAATGAAAAAATTTGATAAGTTATTAAATGTTAATAAAAAAGTTTTTAATCAGAATAATTTTAAATCACGTTATTCCGATCTTACTAAATTAAAGGTTTTATCTATTTCTAATCCAGTTCAACTTTTATCATTAATAATGATGACAGCATTTGGGGTAGTGGTCTTAGGACTTAATAGTTTTTATAATCTAATTTCTATTGGAATAATACTTTTATTGCAAATATTATTTAATATATTTGAAAAAAGAATTTATGAATCAAAACAAGATAGAATTAACACTTTAGAAAGCGACCTTAATAATGATAATAAGATTTCAGCGGATAAATTTATTGAAAAAATAAACTTATTAAATAAAGAAACGTATAGTTATGTATCTTATTGTAATTTTAAAAAATATGTTATGGTATTCGCAATTATTGCATTATCTTTATTGTATGTAAACTTAAGCGATGTAAATTCTTTAAATTTTATGCTTTTTCATTTCTTTTTCTATCTTTATATAAATGATAATTTTGAAAAAATCATTAATTTTAGTAAAAATTATGAAGATTATAAGAAATATAAAGCCCTTTATTTGTATTATTTCGGAAATTAATATTGTATAATACATGCATATGGAATTAGATTTTAGTAATGAAACGAATATAGATCTTAATATTTATTATGAGAAGTTTATTGAAATTTTTAAAAACACACTCTTGGAATTAAATAAAAAAGATAATTATATTTGCAGTGTTACTTTTGTAACAAAAGAAAAAATTCATGAAATTAATCGAATGTATCGAAATATCGATAGGCCAACTGATGTAATTTCTTTTGCTTACCTTGATGATTTAAAAGAAGTTATTCATGGTGACGTACCTGTTGATTTGGGTGATATTTATATTTGTTATGATGTTGCTTATGAAAATGCATTGAAGTATGGAAATACAATCAATCGTGAACTTTGCTTTTTATTTGTTCATGGATTACTTCATTTATTTGGTTACAATCATCTTACAAAAGAAGAGGAAGATGTTATGTTTCCTCTTCAAGAGAAAATTTTAATGAGGAAATAATGTATGGATAAAGAAGAACTTGTAAAATATGCGATTGATGCAATGAAATTGGCTTATGTACCTTATTCAAATTTTAGAGTTGGAGCCGCACTTTTAACCAAAAATGGCAAAGTTTATCAAGGTGCTAATATAGAAAATGCTGCATATGGTTGTACTATGTGCGGTGAAAGAAATGCAATTTATAATGCTTATATGCATGGTGTTACTATTGATGATATAGAGGCTTTAGCTATTGTTGCAAAATGTAATAGACCAGTTTCACCATGTGGTCAATGTAGACAAGTGTTAAGTGAATTATTTCCTAAGAATAAGCCTATTTATTTAGCTAATACTTTTGGGGAAATAAAAACAACATCTATAGAAGAATTACTTCCATATTCATTTGAAGAGGATGATATGAACTTATGAAGTCTGGGTTTGTTGCTTTAGTAGGTAAGCCAAATGTTGGTAAATCAACAATTTTGAATGAAATTTTAGGTGATAAAATATCAATTGTTACTAATAAAAGTCAAACAACAAGAGATAATATCCAAGGTATTTATAATGATGATGAATCACAAATTATTTTTATAGACACACCCGGAATTCATAAACCACACAATGATCTTGGTATTGCCCTTGATAAAATGGCTTATTCATCTATAAGAAATTGTGATTTAGCAGTCTTTGTGGTTGATTCTTCAAAAGACTTTAATGATGGTGATCAATTTTTATTTGATCATTTAAAATTTGATTGTCCAGTAATTATTGCTTTCAATAAGATAGATTTGACTAATATTGAATTAATTAGTAAATTAAAATTAAAATATAAAGAACATTTTAGTGATGCTAAAATAATCGAATTATCAGCGATCAAAGGTTTTAATATTAAAGATTTAATACAATTAATCAAGGATAATTTACCTGAAGGTCCTCAATATTATGATGTTAATGTTATTACAGATAAAGATTTTAAATGGGAAGTTAAAGAAATTATAAGAGAGAAATGTCTTAAATTTTTGTCGGATGAGGTACCACACGGGATCGCTGTTATTTGTGATGATATAAAAAATTTATCTAAGAATATTACTATAGAATGTCGAATTATTTGTGAAAAAGAATCACAAAAAGGAATCATTATTGGTAGCAAGGGAAGAATGATTAAGAAAATTGGAACAACAGCTAGGGAAGATATTGAAAAAATTACAAAAAAGCATGTTATTTTAAATATAGTCGTAAGAGTAGTTGAAGATTGGCGTAATTCTAGTAATTATTTAGTAGATTTAGGTTATAAGAAATAATGTTGAAAGTTAATGGAATCATAATTAATATTTCAAAATACAAGAATAATGATTGTATTTTTAGTATTTTAACAAAAGACAAATTGTTTTCTGTTTTAGGCAGGGGTTCATTAAAGCTTAATAACAAGACTAGTTGTTTAAATAAATATTTTATTTATGGGGAGTTTGATTTGTATCAAGGACCCACAAGCGGTCTTAAGTTAAGAGATTGTAATGTTTTTGAATATTTTAGTGAATATTTTCGCTCATATGAAGATTTAATGATATTTGATTTTTTAGTTGAGATAACAAATAAAATGATATTAAATTCGTTTTCAACTGATGAATATTTTGATCTTTTATTGAATTTATTAAAGAGTTTGCCTAAAAAAATAAACATTTATTCTTTAACAATTAAATATTTTGTTGATTTACTAAAAATCAATGGCTTGGCTTTAAATTTTGATAAGTGTTCATTATTTGATAAAACTAATGAAAATGAATTTTTTGGTGTTGACCTTGTGAATGGTTGTGTAGTTTACAACAAATATAACAATAACGAAAATTTACTTGTTTTAAAAAAGGATGAGATACTATTTTTAAAAGATTGCTTTTGCTCTAATAATATCGAATATCTAAATTTGAATAAAGATAGTTTTCTCGATTTGATGAAGGTTTTGGTAATATTTTTATCTCAAAGTTTAGACATTAAATTAAATAGTTATGAACTATTAAAGACGATATAAATTACACTCATAGTGTGTTGACAGGCATATTGTATATCTTTATAATAATCAACGTTCAAAAAGGAGTTATTTTTTAAATGGAAGACGAAATAAAATTTGAAACCATAGTTACTCACTTACAAAGCACAGGTTTTGTATTTCAAGGTTCACAAATTTATGGTGGATTATCTAATACATGGGACTATGGACCTTTAGGAAGTGAACTTAAAAATAACCTAAAAGAGCTTTGGTGGAAAAAATTTGTTCATGAGTCACCAACAAATGTTGGTATTGATGCTGCAATTTTAATGAATCCAAATGTTTGGAAAGCAACTGGTCATGTTTCTACTTTTAATGATCCTTTGATTGATTGCAAAGAGTGTCATGGTAGATATAGAGCTGACCAACTTATAGAAAGTCAATTCCCAGATGTTGATGTTAATGGAATGACCCAAGCACAAATGAATGAATTTATTAAAACTCATAAAGTTAAATGTCCTGATTGTGGAAAGAGTAATTTTACTGATATTAGGCAATTTAATATGATGTTTAAGACTCATATTGGTGTCACTGAGGATTCTAGTAGTGAAGTTTATTTGAGACCTGAAACTGCTCAGGGTGTGTTTGTTAATTTTAAAAATGTACAAAGAGCCACCAGACATAAATTACCTCTTGGAATTTGTAATGTTGGAAAATCTTTTAGAAATGAAATTACTCCTGGGAATTTTACCTTCAGAATGCGAGAATTTGAACAAATGGAGTGTGAATTCTTTTGCAAACCGGGAACTGACTTAGAGTGGTTTAAATATTGGAAAGAATATTCTATTAACTTCGTTAAATCTTTAGGCATAAATGAACAAAAATTGAGATTTAGAGATCATGAACCTGCCGAACTTGCATTTTATTCGAAGGGAACGACAGATATTGAATATAAATTTCCATTTGGTTGGGGAGAAATTTGGGGAATCGCTGATAGAACGGATTATGATTTAAAAAGACATCAAGAATATTCTAAAGCTGATTTATCATATCTTGATCCTGAAACAAATGAGAAGTATATTCCTTATTGCATAGAACCTTCATTGGGTTTGGATAGATTATTTTTGATGGTAGTTACAGATTCTTATGATGAGGAAACATTGAAAAATGGAGAAGTTAGAAAAGTTATGCATTTAGCTCCATTTTTAGCTCCATATAAGGCGGCAATTTTGCCTTTATCTAAGCAATTAAATGATGAAGCTGAAAAATTATTTAAATCATTAATACCATATATTAATGTTGTAATGGATGTTACCGGTTCTATTGGAAAACGTTATAGACGAAATGATGAAATAGGAACACCATATTGTGTAACATATGATTTTGATAGTTTAAATGATGGTTGTGTAACTGTAAGAGATCGTGATTCAATGGAACAAGAAAGAATCAAAATCTCTGATTTAAAAGATTATTTAGTTAACAAAACGTTCTATAAATGATGAGTGAACAAATTATTGATATTGCAAATGATATTTTAAAAAGAGTTGATATAGTCGATGTAATTTCGAGTTTTATTAAAGTTTCGAAAAAAGGAAGAAACTATGTGGCATTGTGCCCATTTCATAATGACACTAATCCATCGATGTCAATCTCTAGAGAAAAACAAATTTTTAAGTGTTTTGTTTGTGGTGCTGGTGGTAATGCCATTACTTTTGTTAAAAAATATAAGCAATGTTCCTTTTTGGAAGCAATAAAAATTGTTGCACAGATTGGTGGTATCACTGATGTTAGACTAGATTCTTTAGAAAAAACATCAACAAATAAAATAAATCCAGAATTTGCTAAAGTTTATGATTGTTTATCAGAAATAAATAAATTATATAGTGTTTACCTTTTTAATACCGATGAGGGGCGAAACACTGCATTATTATATTTACATGATCGAGGTCTTAATGATGATGTCATAAATAAATTCAAGATTGGATATTCGATTAAAAATGGTAGCAAAACAACTGAATTTTTATCTAAAAATGGCTTTTCTTTAAAAACAATTGAAAAAACCGGAATTGGTACAATCAATAATGGAACAATAACTGATTCTAATTGTGGTAGGGTAATTTTCTCAATTTCAAACGAAGATGGACAGATAGTTGGTTTTAGTGCTCGCGAATTAACAAATGACAAAAGTAAGCCAAAATATGTTAATTCACCAGAAAGTGTTGGAGGTGTTTTTCATAAATCTAACATTTTATATAACTATTTTAATGCCAAAGATTTTGCTAAAAGAGAAAAATACATATATGTTGTTGAAGGTTTTATGGATGCTATTGCTCTTGACCGAATTGGAATTCATAATGTAGTCGCTTTAATGGGTACAGCACTTACTAAAGAACATATAAGACTTTTGCGATTTTTAGGTGTTGAAATTAGACTTTGTTTAGATAATGACCAACCTGGTCAAGATGCCATGGTGAAAATTGCTAAATTATTGAAGGAAAATGAACTAAATTATGTTTTTGTTTCTAATAATCAAAATTTTAATGGTAAAGATAGTGATGAAATTTTAAAAAATGAAGGACCAGAAAACTTAAAAAAATACGTTTCGACCTTAATTAGTGAAGGTGAATTTATATTAAATTTTTATTCGAAAAAATTGGATATGAATTCTTTGATAGATAAAAAGACTATTTTAAAAGAATATATACCATTCTTGGCTAGTATTACTGATAAAGTTGATCTTGAACTTTATGCAAATAAATTGTCTAAAATTAGTGGCTTCTCTCTTGAAATTATTTATTCACAAATAAAGTCATTTAAATCTAAACAAAATAATGACAATAATAAGAGTGAATCTATTACATTTAAGAAAAAGAATCCAGTTTTAACTAGACTTGAGTTAGGTGAACGACAAATTATACGTTATATGCTTGAAAACGAAGATGCGGTAAAACTCTATAATGAAAAATTAGGATATTTCGTTAATGATACTTACCGCGAAATTGCTGCTTTGCTAGAAGAATATTTAAATTCTTCTTTTAAAGATACTAAATATTCATCTTCTAGTATCATAAATTATATTAATTATTATAAAAAGGAGATCGGAGAAAAAGAAAAGGAGAATATTATTAATAATATTTCATCTATATCGATGGATAATTTTGTAATTCCTCCTTACTCCCATAAAGCATTTAATGATTGTGTTAAGGTCATTAATGAAGAAAAGGAGTTAAGAAGAATTAATGAAGTTTATGTGCAAAGCACCATTGGAAAATCAAATATTGATAAGGCAAAAGAAGCCTTAGCTTTACTTGAACAAAAAAAGGCGCTATTAAAAGAAAAAGAAAGAGGGAAATAATTATGGAGAAGAAAAAAGTGAATGTTGTTGATAGTTTAGTTGATGAAAATGATGATGAAAATAAAGCTTTACAATCAATTATTAAATCATATGAAAAAAAGAAAGGTTCTAATAAAACAATCGATGAAGATGATTTTTATAATTATGTAAATAAATATGATTTAAGTGATGATAATATTGATTATATTTTTGAACAATTTAAAAAAGATGGTTATGAAATTTCTAATGCTGATGAAGATGAAGCTGAAGAAGATTTCAAAGAACCAGATTTAGAGGATATTAACAATTCTAATTACGACGATGATGTTTATCCTGATGATGATAATCAAATAGATGAATCTGAAAAAGAAGTTGCTAATTACGATGTAGAGCAATATAACTTTACTAGCGATGTTAAAACTAATGATTCTGTTAAGTTGTATTTAAAAGATATTGGCAGAGTACCATTATTAAAACCTGATGAAGAAAAAGAACTTGCTATTAGGGTAGAACATGGTGACGTAAAGGCTAAAAATAAGCTTATTAGCTCAAATTTAAGACTTGTAGTTTCCATTGCTAAACATTATATCGGAAGAGGCATGCAACTTTTAGATTTAATTGAAGAAGGAAACTTAGGATTGATGAAAGCTGTTGATAAATTCGATGTATCTAAAGGTTTTAAATTTTCTACTTATGCTACATGGTGGATTCGTCAAGCTATTACAAGAGCTATCGCAGATCAAGCTAGAACTATAAGAATTCCTGTTCATATGGTTGAAACTATTAATAAGATTACACGTGCTCAACGTCAACTTGTACAAGAAGTAGGAAGAGAGCCTACAGCCGAAGAAATTAGTAAAAAACTTGATGGGGCAATTTCGCCTGCAAAGATCCGTGATATACAAAGAATTGCTCTTGAGCCTGTTTCATTAGAATCTCCAATTGGCGAAGAAGATGATAGTCATTTGGGTGATTTTGTTGAAGATAAGGAAACTTTATCGCCAACAGAATATACTTCTAGAGAAATGATTAAAGATTTGTTGAATAGTGCAATGTCTACTCTTAATGAACGTGAGGAACGTGTTTTAAGGTTGAGATATGGTCTTGATGATAATAAACCTTTAACACTTGAAGAAGTTGGTAAAGTGTTTGGTGTTACAAGAGAACGTATTAGACAAATTGAGGCTAAAGCTATTAGAAAATTAAAAAATCCATGTAAACAGAAAAATCTCGATCAAGAATATCGAAATTAATATGATGCTTAGTGAAAGATTAAAAAAAATAGCTCTTTTAATTCCAAAAGATAGCAATGTTGCCGATATAGGTTGTGATCATGGTTATTTACTTATATATTTAAAAGATAGTGGATTTGCTGGAAAATTGTTAGGTGTTGAAAATAAAATTGGACCATTAACTTCTTTTAGAAATAATTTGAAAAGTAAAGGTTATTTAGATTCAATAAAATATTCATTATCTGATGGTCTTAAGGATGTTGATGAAACTTATGATACGGTTGTTATTGCTGGTATGGGATATGATTCTATTAAAAAAATCGTTGATGATTCATTAGAAAAAATAGGTCATATTAAATCTTTTATTATTGATTCACATACTAAAGAGTATGAAATAAGGAAATTATTTACAAAACTTGGTTATATGATAGATAGTGAGTTAATTTTGAAAGAAAAGGGAATTTTTTACGAGATAATACGTTTTGTAAGAGGAAATTCTAATTATAATGAGATGGAACTACATTTTGGACCATTATTAATGAAAGAAAAATCTCAAATATTTCTCGAAAAATGGCAAAATAAATACGAAAATAATAAAAAAATAATCACAAAAATTAATGATAACAAGAAAGTTAGTAAACTTACTGAAGATTGTAAGTTAATTGCAAAATTATTTTAAAACATTTTTTGTTGTTCTAATTTTAGTGTGAACAATAAATTTAAAATGAATAATTTGTTCAGCAAGAAAATTTTAATTACATTAAAGAGTATAATTTAATTGCTTATATAATTACGGGTGGGAGTATATTGTATTTTGTTAAATAAAAAAATAAAAATCAAAACTAATTTGAATATTGATAGGTCTATTCATGAAACTGCAACTCTAAATCATATTATTGAATCAATAGAAAATTTATGTAGAGATACGAAAAATATTGATATAAATAAATTTTATGATGAAATTTTTAAATATGATCTTTCTGAAGATAATATCGAATTTATTCTTTCGAGGATAAAAGTTGATGGATTTAAAATATTAGATTGTGATTATGAAGATGTTAAATGCGATAATTTAGATAGTAAATATAGTAATGATATTGTTAAAAGTTATTATAAAAAAATAGGTCAATATTCATTATTAACACAGGAAGAAGAAAGAAAACTTGCAGAGTTGGTTAAAAATGGTGATAAAAATGCAGTGAATAAATTAGTTAATCATAATTTAAGATTGTGTGTTTCTGTTGCAAAACATTATTTAAATAGAGGTTTAGATATGTCTGATTTAATTCAGGAGGGTAATCTTGGATTAATTAAGGCTGTTTATAAATTTGATGCTTCTAAAGGAAATAAATTTTCTACATATGCTACTTGGTGGATTAGACAAGCTATAACAAGAGCAATTGCTGATAAAAAAAGTATGATTCGTACGCCAGTTCATGTTAGTGAGCGAATTAGTAAAATAAATAAAATTAAATATCAATTGTTCCAAGAATTAGGAAGAGAACCAAATGAACAAGAGATTTTCAGCAAAATGAATGATAGTTCGATTAGTATTAAAAAAATCAGAGAAGCATTAACTTATGCTAATTATAATAAAAATATAACCTATCTTGATGCTCCAAAAGGTGATAGTGAAGAAAGTACTAATATTGATTTTATTACTGATAAAAAATCAATTTCTCCTGTACAATATGCTAATCAAAATGATATTAAAGAGTTGTTAGATAAAGTTATTGGAAAACTTAATAAAAGGGAAGCTTTAGTTATAAGATTAAGGTATGGAATTGATGACGGTAAATCAAAAACTCTTGAAGAAGTTGGTCAAATTCTAGGTGTAACTAGAGAACGTATTAGACAAATTGAAGTAAAATCAATTAAAAAACTTAAAATTTTTTGTAAAGAATTATCTATCGATCCAAAATATATTCATTTTGACCAAAGTTAGTTAATAGTGTATATTTAGTATGAAAATAGTAAGGAATGTGTTATGAAATTTAGTTCGTTTAATCTTAAACCAGTTATAGTTGAAGCATTGTATAAGCAAGGCTATATTAATGCTACGCCAATACAAGATTTAGTTATTCCAAAAGCATTAAAAAATGAAAATATAATTGCAAAAAGTGAGACAGGGACAGGTAAATCGCATGCTTTTATAGTACCAATCTTAAATAATTTAGTTTTTAATAATAAAATTCAGGTTCTTATAATTGATCCAACAAGAGAATTAGCCAAACAAACATACGATTTTATTATGGATTTTAAAAAATACCTTCCTTTTTTAAATTGTAAAATTTTTATTAGTGGTGAAGAACAAAAAAGAGACTTAGAGTCGATAAGAAATGGTTGTCAGATAATTGTTGCAACCCCTGGTAGATTAAACTATTTGAAACAAGCTTTTAATGAACAAATTTGTGATATAAAAACTATAGTTCTTGATGAAGCTGATATGTTTATTGATGGAAATTTTATTGATGATATCGATGATATTATTAAAAAATCAGGTGAACCTCAAATTGAAGTTTTTAGTGCAACAATTAATAAAGGTGTTGAGCAATTTTTAAAGAAATATATCTCGGCTGATTATGTTCTTACTGTAAATCAAAAATGTCCAACATCTTCGACAGTAACTCATTATTTAATAAATACACGTCATGCAAATATAAAAACTTGTGTTGAAAAATTTATTAAATTTAAAAAATGTTATTTACTGATGATTTTCACAAATTCTCAAAGCGAAACACGTGATCTGTATGATTTTTTATGTTCTAAAAAATTTAAATGCGGAATATTGAGTGGAGAACTTCAACCTCGTGAACGAAAATCAATGCTTAGACGGATTAAAAACGATGAATTTGAAATTATTGTTTGTACTGATATTGCTAGTCGTGGACTTGATATAGAAAATGTAAGTGATGTTTTGTCGATAGATTTGCCAAATAATTTAGAATATTATTATCATAGAGCTGGTAGATGTGGTAGAAATTATAAAACTGGTAATTCTTATGTTTTTTATGATTCAGATCATTTAAAGAAAGTCCAAAAATTACTTGATGCCGGTATTAATTTTAAATATTTAAAGTTTGGTGACAATTCTTTAATAGAAGATAAACCAATTGTTAAGACAGAGTCCAAGAAACATAAAAAATTAAACGAAGATTTAGAAAAAGACATTAAAAAAGCTGTTTTTGAAGCGAGAAGTGAAGGTGTTAAACCTGGATACAAAAAGAAAGTCCGATTAGCGGTCAAAAAAGTCCGTCAAAAGCATAAACGAGAGATTATTAAAAAGGATATTCGTAGACAGATGACAGAACGTTATCGTAAAGAAGGAAAGAATAATGGATGATGTTTTAATTGGCTCACATATAAATATGTGTTCGCCTAATTATTTTGAAGAAACAGCACTTAAAGCTATTGAATATGGTGAAAATACCTTTATGTTTTATACTGGTGCACCTCAAAATTCGATTAGGGTTCCTCTTGATAAATGCCATATTGAGGAAGGCAAAAAATTACTTTTAAAAAATAAAATTAATTTAAATAAAATTGTAGTTCATGCTCCATATATTGTTAATTTAGCTAATATTGATGCAAAAAAGCATGAATTTTCTGTAAATTTATTGATTAATGAGTTAAAAAGAACAGAAGCGTTTGGTGCAAATATATTGGTATTACATCCTGGCGCCACTCTTGGCTTAGATTACAATGAGTCATTAAATGCTTTAGTTTCTGGTCTTGATGAAGCAATTGAAAAAGCTAATAATAATGTGAAGATAGCTTTAGAAACTATGTCTGGAAAAGGAAGTGAAATAGGCAAAAATTTCGATGAGTTAGCTTCAATAATTAATAAATCTCGTTTTGGTGACAGACTTGGTGTATGTTTTGACACATGCCATGTTAATGATTCAGGATATGACTTATCAAATATAAATTTTATTTTGGATGAATTCGACAAGAAAATTGGATTGAAAAAATTACTTGTTATACACTTAAATGATAGTAAAAATCCAATTAATTCCCATAAAGATAGACATGAAAACATTGGCTTTGGAACAATAGGTTTTGATGTATTGCTACAATATGTTTATGAACCTAAGTTAATTTCTATTCCTAAAATACTTGAAACACCATTTATAAATGGATTTGCACCATATAAATCTGAAATAAAAATGATTAGATCTAAGAAATTTAATCCTTTATTAAAAGAAGAATTTTTTTAGAATTCTAAGATTATTTTATAAAATTCATCTAAAACATTTTCTTGGTCAACAACTTTAATTTGTTGACCTTTTTTAAATATTATAAATTTGCCATTTGCGCCAGCAATTCCAATATCGGCATTTTTGCCTTCGCCGATGCCATTTACAATACAACCCATAATAGCAACTTTTATATATTTTTTATTTTTAATGCAAAAATTAAAGACTTTTTTTGCTATTTCTTTTGTATTTTGAACTTTACATCTTCCGCATGTTGGGCAAGAAATAATAGTTGGATAATTTTTATATAAATTCAAATCATGCAATAAACGTTTGCAGGTTTCAATTTCTTTTAATGGATTTTTTGTTAAAGAAATTCTAATAGTGTTTCCAATTCCATTTATGAGTAGTGGCGAAAGTCCGGCAACAGACCTAATTATTCCAATTTCATCGTAACCAGACTCTGTAACGCCAATATGTAAAGGATAGTTTGATAGTGAAGCAAAAAGTTCATTTGCCTGTTTTGTTATTATTGGATCAGAACTTTTTAGGCTAACAATAATTTTATAAAAAGAATTTTCTTCAAAAAATTTAATGTATTCTAAAGCTTTTTCAACCAATAAATGAGTTTCTTCCTCGTTAGTGTTTGTTTCTATAGAACCTAGGTTTACACCAATTCTTATAATTACATCTTTTTCTTTAGCTTTTTCAATTATTTTTATTATTTCATTTTTATTATTTAAATTTCCTGGATTAATTCTTATTTTATCGACTCCACTGTCCATTGCGAGTAATGCAAGATTATAATCATAATGTATGTCGGCCACTAAAGGTATTTTTATTTTTGATTTAATAACCTTAATTGCATTTGCGTCTTCTTTATCTAGAATGCTTACGCGCATAAGGTTTGCTCCATGTTTAGCACAGAGGTTAATTTGTTTTATTATTTCGTTAATATTTGAAGTTTTAAAAGTACACATGGATTGAATGAGTACATCTTCAGTTCCTCCAAAAGATAATGATTTATTCCGTATGAGTTTAGTTTGATTTCGTTTAAACATGTAATCAACATTATACATTATTATATGTATTTTATATAGATTTTTTGCTAATTTTGTGATATATTCATATGGCATAAAGAAAGGAAGTTTTTATTATGGCAAGAGATAGTTTTTTATTAAAATGTACAGTTTGTGGTGAAGAGAATTATCTTGACAACAAGAACAAAAAAAATAATCCAGATAGAGTTGAAAAGAAGAAATATTGTCCACGTTGCAAGAAAATGACATTACATAAAGAAAAGAAGTAAATTTTAGATGATTAAAACTTTTAGATACGATGACGATAATAATGAATTTAGTGCAAATTCATATGTTGTAAGTGATGGTAGTGATTTTGTTGTTATAGATTTAGGATCGACAAACAACAAACTCATTAAGTATGTAAAAGAGAATTTTAAAAGTTGTTGCGGTATCTTATTAACGCATGGGCATTGGGATCATATGAGAGGAATTACTAAATTCCTTGAATATTACCCTAATACAACCATATTTATCGATGAATTGGATAGCGAATGTTTAATTAATTCAAGGTTAAATTGTTCGGCTATGATGGGTGAAAATGGAATTATAAATATCGAGCCTTATAGATTAGAAGATGGTGATGAAATTAATTTTAAAAATAAATTCTTATTTAAAGTAATTGAAACACCATTTCATACTTTAGGTAGTGTATGTTTCTTATATGAAAAGGAAAATGCTTTATTTACTGGTGACACTTTATTTAAAGGTGATATTGGTAGAAGCGATCTCCCACATAGTAATAAGAGAATGCAAAAAACATCACTAGAAAAGATTAAAAAACTTAATCCAAAATTAGTTATTTATCCAGGACATGGTGATATTTCAACTTTAGGAAAAGAATTGGAAGAAAACAGATATTTAAAATAAAATAAGGAGAATATATATGAACGTAACTGAATTAAGACCAGGAAATTATTTTATTGATAACAATAAATTATTATTAGTTATAGATATTTTACTTAATAAAACAGCAATGAGAAAAATGGTTGCTAAGATTAAGGTTAAAGATGTAAGAAGTGGTGCTATTACTGAAATGTCAGCTAATAGCGGATATCAAGTTGAAACTGTTAGACTTGATAAGAAAAAAATGAATTATTTGTATGATGATGGAACTTTTTTAGTATTCATGGATCAAACTACATTTGAACAAGTCAATATTGAGAAAAAAAGACTTGAATGGGAAATGCATTTCTTGAAACCAAATCAAGAAGTTGAGATTGTATCATATGAAAATGAAATTTTAGGTATCAATTTACCTGCAAAAGTAGATTTAACTATTACACATTGTGAACCTGCAGTACGTGGTGATACAGTTAATAAAGCTATGAAAGATGCAATTGTCGAAACAGGTTGGAAAATTAGAGTCCCATTATTTATCGAAGAAGGCGAAAGCGTTCAAGTTAGAACAGATAATGGTGAATATGATGGAAGATCTACAGGAGCAAATAAATAATGGTTGAATTATCCATTGGTTTATTAGTTCTTTATTTATCTTTAGCTTTAATTGCTGGATTAGTTATTGGCTATTTTGTTACGAGATATTTATTTAAGAAACAAATGGAGAAGAATCCTCCAATAAATGAAAAGATGATTCGTGCTATGTTTATGCAAATGGGCAGAAAACCAAGTGAAGCTCAAATAAGAGCTGTCATGAATAGCATGAAGAACCAAAAATAAAATTTGTAATTTCGATATTTACGAACCACTCTATGAGTGGTTTTTTATTTAGTGAAAGAGGTGTAGTGGTGGAAGGAGATACGACTTCAAAATCAATTTTTGTTGATTATTTTTTTGTAGTTTTTATATCAACTAAAAAACTTCATGGAATTTGTGTTAAAAAAATTTTCAAAAAAAATGTCAATCAAAAATACGATAATAATCGAATAAATTTTGAATTGTGGATTTATTTTTTCATTATTACACACTACTATAAATATACTAAATAACTACTAGTAGATAATATTTTTGAATCGTTTTTTAACTAAAAATTAAAAACTCTTTTTTAAGAGATTATTTCGTGTTATAGAATGTATGCAATAAGAATTCCTTCTTAAAATAGAGTTTTTGAAATGTATTATAAATGTATCTTCTCTTAGTAAATATATTCTTTTAATTTAAATAATATTATCATGTTTAAATAATAAAGTGGTAATGTTAATCTATGTTTGATTAGCGTCGTTTTTGTTTTATCAAATAATTTTTTGATTCTTAGTATCATTTTGCGTTTATTGTTAATTTTTTTAATATGTGACTTTTAAGGCATGTTTGGTTTTGGTTCTTATTTTAAGTGTTTAGACATATTAAATTAGATTATTAGTTATTTTATATCTTAACTAATTAAATAAATTTAAAAATATTTATTTTTTAAGCCAATATGCATCAGGTTCTTCACCTGTTATTAATCTCTTAATATTTGATTTGTGTCTAACAACAACGATTATAAAACTAATTGTGGTAAAAAGAGGAAAATAAATGCAAATTTCTGGTCCATAGCCAAAAAACATAAAATAATTAGCTATTTTTGCACCAAAAATAATATAAATAAAATAAATTATCCAAGAAATTAAAGTAAATAATGCAGTGGATATTATAGAAGATAAACTTACTTTTTTGGTGATTTTTATTCCGAAAAAGAATATTGAAGGGAATAAAATAGCGCCAATCCATGTGCAACTAATCCCTAATCCAATGAATGAGCTAACAGCTTTTCCTCCATTAAATTTAATATATGGACTAAAACAATGACCGATAATTCCAAACAATGGCGTAATCCAATAAGCAAGTTGTGATATTGTAAGTCCTCTACCAAAGGCATTTATATCATTGCTATAAAAGAGTATTTCTTTGAAAAAAGTAATATATGTGAATAAAAAGTAAGTAATTAAAAAAGGTATAACAATTTTTAAAATATCTAAAGTAATTACGATTATGCCGACTTTTTTTCCAAATATTCTTCCTGCATTTGTTCCGCCAGCATTTTTACTTCCTTCTAATCTTGGATCTCTTTTGAAAAAGACTTTTCCAATAATAACAGAATTTGGTATAGATCCTATCATGTATCCAAATAATGAACTTAATAAAATAACCAAAAAACAGTAGAAATAATTCATGTTAGATATTTTATATTAAAGAGTTTTTTAATTCTAGAAATATATAAATCTTTCTTGTATAATTTTTAGAGATTGAGGAAAAAAATGACTTCGAATAAAGATTATAATGCAAATAGTATAGAACTTTTAACCGGTTTAGAAGGTGTAAGAAAAAGGCCAGGTATGTACATTGGTAGCACAAATAGTGTTGGGTTACATCATTTGGTTTGGGAGATAGTTGATAATTCTGTTGATGAAGCTTTAAATGGATTTGGTGATAAAATAAGCGTCACAATTCATAAAGATGGAAGTATATCTATTGCTGATGAAGGCAGAGGAATACCTTGTGATATTAATGAGCAAACCGGCATGCCTGCTGTACAATTAATTTTTACAACTTTGCATAGTGGTGGAAAATTTAGCGATAATGCGTATAAATCTAGTGGTGGTTTGCATGGTGTTGGTAGCTCTGTTACAAATGCTTTGTCATCGTTTTGTGATGTTGTTGTTTTTTATAATGGCTATCAATATCACATTAGATTTCATAATGGTGGTTCATTAGAAACGCCTTTAGAAGTAATAGGAAAAACATTGAAACATGGAACGATTATTACTTTTAAACCAGATCCAACAATATTTTCGACTACAGAATTTAAATGGGACACTATAGCATCCCATTTACAAGAAGAAGCTTTTTTACTTAAAAAGGTTAAATTTATTTTAACTGATGAAAGAGTTAAAAAGACTGAGGAATTTTATTATGAAAATGGATTAAGAGAATATATTGATGTTCTTAATCAAAATAAAGAAAAGCTTGATGATACCATTGATTTTGAGGATACTATAAGTCAAATTCATGTAGAAATTGCAATGCAATATTGTAAAAATGATTATACTGAATCTATTTTTAGCTACGTAAATAATGTTCGAACTAGAGATGGTGGAACTCATGAAGTTGGCTTTAGAATGGGTTTAACGAAAGCTGTCAATGATTATATTGAAAACAATAATTTGAGCAAAAACAAAGAAAAATTAGATGGTACCGATATTCGTGAAGGATTAACAGCAATTATTTCTTTGAGAATACCACAATCTATTAATGTTTTCGAGGGCCAAACTAAGGGAAAACTTGGAACACAATTAGCTCAAACCGTTGTTTCAAATCTTGTTTACACTAAATTTACTTATTATTTGAATGAAAACAAAGATTTTGCTGTAAACTTTATTAATAAATGTTTTGCATCACAAAATGCAAGATTAGCTGCAAGGAAAGCAAAAAGTGAGGCTAGATCAACTTCAAAAAAATTACGCGAAGCAACACTTGTAAGTGATAAATTAACACCATGTTCAAGTAAAGATTATAAAAGAAATGAGCTATTTATTGTTGAAGGTAATTCAGCTGGCGGAAACGCAAAAAAAGGACGAAATCCTAAGTTTCAAGCTATTTTACCTTTAAGAGGAAAACCTTTAAATACTTATGGATTGACTGCTGATAGAATTTTAAAAAATGAAGAAATTTCAACTATTGTTAATACTATAGGTGCAGGTTTTGGACAATCATTTGATGTTGAGGATAGTCATTATGGCAAAGTCATTATTATGACTGATGCTGATACTGATGGTGCACATATACAAACTTTATTATTAACTTTTTTCTATTTATATATGAAAAGTTTAATTACTAGTGGCATGGTTTATGTGGCTGTACCACCTTTGTATAGAGTATTTAAGGAAGATCAAAAAGGTAATATAAAAATCGAAAAATTCGCTTGGTATGATAAAGATTTGGATGAAGCAAAAAAACTCGTTGGTCCTGGATATAAGATTTCAAGATATAAAGGTCTTGGTGAAATGAATCCTGAACAATTGAGTTATACAACGATGAATCCTGAACATAGATTACTTTTGAGGATATCAATTGATGATCCGCTTTTAGTCGAGAAAAAAGTTAATATATTGATGGGCAATAATCCAGATTTACGTAAAGATTGGATTATTGATCATATAAATTTCGAAGAAGTCGATACATTTATAAAGGAGGTTAAAAAATAATGGCTAAAAAAGATAAAAGTCAACCTTCTTATGTTGAAAATATAAGCGTTGAACCAATGGATACCATTATGGATTCACGTAGCGCAATGTATGCAAAAGAAGTTATTCAAGATAGAGCTATCCCTGATTTGAGAGATGGATTAAAACCTGTTCAACGTAGAATTTTATATTCTATGTATAGAAATGGTAATACATTCGATAAACAGCCAAGAAAATGCGCTGGTATTGTTGGTAATGTTATGGGTTTTTATCATCCTCATGGCGATACATCAATATATGAAACGCTTGTTAGAATGTCGCAAGATTGGAAGATGCGTCAACCTTTAGTTCAATTTCAAGGTAATAATGGTTCCATTGATGACGATCCACCAGCAGCATATCGTTATACTGAAGCAAAACTTAATGAATTTTCTGTTGATGAAATGCTAGGTGATATTGATAAAGAAACAGTCGATATGACCCTAAATTTTGATGATACATTATTTGAACCAATCGTTTTACCTACAAGATTTCCAAACCTTTTTGTAAATGGTGCAAGTGGTATTGCTTTTGCAATCGCAACTGAAGTTCCTCCACATAATCTTGTAGAGATGTGTGATGCTGCTATTTATAGAATAAATCATCCTAATTGTAGTTTGGATGAAATATTAGATATCGTTAAAGGTCCAGATTTTCCTACGGGTGGAATAATTTATAAATCATCTGGTTTAAGGGATATTTATGCAACAGGAAGAGGAAAAATTGAGTTAACAAGTAAAGTTGAAATTGATACAAGTGATAAAAATGTTAACAAATTAATTATTCATGATATTCCTTATGGGGTTGTTAAAATTAATTTAGTATATTCTATTGATAAAATTAGAAAGTCCAGAGAGATTGATGGAATTATTGATGTAATAGATGAAACAGCTGGTGATGATATTAAGGTTGTTGTTGATTTAAAGAAAGAAATCTCTCCAGAGATTGTTTTAAATTATCTTAAAAGTAAAACTCAATTAAAAATAAGCTATAGTGCTAATATTGTTGCAATCGACCAAAAAACTCCTAAATTTCTACCAATACTTACATATTTGGATGATTTTTTAGAATTCCAAAATTCTATAATAATTAGAAGAGCTAAATTTGATTTGCAAAAAGCAAAAGATAGATTGTTGATAGTAGATGGTCTTATAAAGGCAATTTCGATTGTGAATGAAGTTGTTAAAGTGATTAGAACTAGCAAAGATAAAGCAGATTCAAAGAATAATTTGATTAAAAAATTTGGTTTTGTTGAACCTCAAGCTGAAGCTATTGTTATGATGAGGTTATATAAACTAAGTAACACTGATGTAACAACATATTTGAATGAGAAAAAAGATTTAGAAGCACAAATTAATGATTATAACGAAACTTTAAGTTCTTCATCAAAAGTTAAAAAAATAATAATCAACGATCTTAAAGAAATAAGTAAAAAATACGGTAATCCAAGAAGAACGTTGATTGAAGAAAATAATGAATCTAAAACTGTTATTGATAAGAGAGCATTAATTATTAAAGAAGATTGTTATGTAAGTATTACACAAGATGGTTATATTAATAGATCCTCTGTTAAGTCTCATGATGCAAGTAATGGTGATTTACCAAAAATGAAAGAAAATGATGTTTTAGTAATGTCTGCATTGTGCAATACTAGCGATTTTATCATTGCTTTTACGAATAAAGGTAATTATATATTTATCGAAGTATATAACATTATTGAAGGAAAATATAAGGATCAAGGGAAACACATTAATTATTTAACAAATTTACCATTTGATGAATATATTATTAAATGCATAATCGTAAAAGATATTAATGCAAATGCTAATATATGTCTCGTTTCTAAAAACGGCCAAATTAAAAAGACTGAATTAAACGAGTTCTATAGTTCAAGAGTTTCTAAACCTATAACATGTATGCGTTTGTTGGCTGGTGATGAAGTGGCTGATGTTTGTGTTTCAAATGGAAATTCTAATTTATTAATAATTACAGAAAAAGGCAATATTACATATTTTAATGAGAACGAAATTACAAATACTGGTCTAAAAACAAGTGGTGTAAAAGGGATTTCTACATTAAAAAGTTCAAATGTTAAGTCAATATTGTCATTTGATGATGCTGAAAAAACAAAAGTTTTATTGGTCACAAATAATCGTATGTGTCGTATTTATGATAATAGTTGCGCTTATTTAACACAAAGACTTGGCAGAACACAAGTTGCGTTTAAATCTTTCAAATCTGACCCTCATAATTTGATTTATGCCCAAAAAATTTTGAACAAAGAGCAGCCAATAATCTTAAACTGTCTTTTAAATGATGGAACAGTTGTAAAATATACAGTTGATGATTTTCATTTAACTCCGCTTGATAAATATTGTAAAGCGAATATGGACTCAATTGATTCATCTAAACAAATTAGTAAAATTTACATTAATAATATAGATGTTATCGATTCTAGTTTTGTTTCTAAGAAAAAAGAAAATAATAATAAAGATGATAAAAATATAACCAAAAAACCTATAGAATCTGATGAAATTGATAAAAATAATGAAGAGTCATCTAATGCTGATGATAAAGATGATAATTATGAACAAATTTCTATATTTGATGATATGGGCGATTAGTTTAGATTATAGAAAAAACTAACATTAAAACTACTAAAAAAAATACTAATAATTGAGAAAAGGATATTACGTCTATTTCCATAGTGGATAAGAGACAATATAAAACCTGCGAAAAGAAAAGGTATTCCTGAAATTAAATTGAAAATAGTTAAACCAAGTCCAATCGTAGTTAATAATCTTGATAAGTTGCTTAAAATTTCATTTTTTCTTATATGCATATCAAAATATTATAATAAATACAATTTTTTTCCATTTATTTTTCTATTATTTATCATTTTATTATTTTATAATTTTCATATGAAAAAATATGTTCCTACTTTTTTGGCTGATTCTATATTTGAAATAAATATTGAGTTCTATATAAAACACAATATTAAATATATGTTTATTGATCTAGATAATACATTAGATGGACCAAAAATCCCGATTCCATCAGTTAAAACAATCAATTTAATAAATAATTTAAAGAAAAACAATATAACTCCTATTGTATTTAGTAATAATAGTAAAAAACGGGTTAAAAAATATTGTAGTGTATTAAAATGTGAATATGTTAGTAGAGCATTTAAACCTTTTATTTTTAAGATTAAAAAATATTGTATTTTAAAGAATATTGATAAAAAATCATCTATAATAATAGGTGATCAGGTTATGACTGATATATTTTGTGCTAATAATTTGGGTATTAAATCGATCCTTACTAATAGATTAACAACAAAAGATCAAATTATTACAATTTTAAATAGAAAAATTGATGAACATTATCGTAAAAAGATTATAAAAAATAAATTATCAAAAAAATGGGGTGAAAATTATGTCTAAAATAAGCAAAGTTAAGAGATGTTATCATTGCGGAGCTATTTTGCAAGATAAAGATCCAAATGAACCAGGATATATAAGTGGAGAAATTATTGATAAATATCCAGATGGTTTATTGGTGTGTAATGAATGTTATAAAAGCGAAAAACAATCAAATGATACTGATGCAATCGTCAGTAATGACTATTATAAGGTTCTTGAACAAATCAAAAATAAGAAAGCTTTAATTGTTTATGTTCTTGATTTATTTTCGTTTGAAGGTTCATTTATTGATAAAGTAACGGAAATATTAAATAATTGTGATGTTTTAGCGATCGGAAATAAAAGAGATTTACTTCCTGATACCGTTAGCGATGAAGAACTATTAAAATACATGAAAAATAGATTAAAAATTGCAAATTTAAATGTTAGCGATGCAATTATAACTTCAACGATTAGCGACTATAATATCGATAAATTAATTGAAAAAATTCATCTTTTAGGAAGAAACAAAGATGTTTATTTTCTTGGTTCTGCAACAAGCGGAAAAACAGCTCTTATTGAATTGATTTTAAAAAAATATGAGAACAAAACAAGCGAATATATCGTAACATTTACTTATCCTGGAACATCTATTCGAGGATTTAAAATACCTTTAGGTAATAAACATTATATTTTTGAAATGCCTGGTTTACCAAATGAAAATTCTATTGTCAGCAAGGTTGGACCTACAATTGCCAGAAAAATAATTCCTAACAAAACTATTGTTCCTAAGAGAATAAGACTCAATAAAAAAACATCATTAATATTAGGTGGTTTAGCGTTTGTTCAATTGATTGATGGTAATTCTACAACAATCTCTGTATATTGTTCAAAAGGTATCGATTTAAAAACTACGATTTTTGGAATTGATAAGTTTAATAATGTTTTAGTTAAACAAAATTTAAAGCCATGCTGTGATAAATTTAGATCAATTGCTGATTTTGATATCTATGACTTAAAAATCACTGAAGATGGTGAGATGGATATTGGAATTTCGGGGTTAGGATGGTTTACATTTGTTTCAAATAATCAAACTTTCCGTGTTTTTGTACCTAAAGGAGTCTACGTCTATACAACTCGTAGTAAAATTAAATAAATTATGTTAAATTCAAAACAAAAAATATTTTTAAGAAAATATGCACAAAAAAATGAAATTTTAAAATTTCAAATCGGCAAAGAAACACTTGATAATAACGTATTGAGAATGCTAAATAATGCCATTACAAAACATGAATTAATTAAGGTTTCCTTTCTTAAGACATCTTTAATTAATAATGAAATTGAAGCTTTAATTTTAGATATATCCAGTTCTTTAAATTGCGATGTTGTGCAAATTATTGGCCGTACAGCTTTATTTTATAGAGAAAATAAAAAGTTAACTAATAAAATAGTGTTTTAATTATGCGTAATATTATTGTAATATCTTCATTCGATCCAATTTCTAACAAAAATATAAATGATATCTTAAATTTTAATGATAAGAATACAAAATTTGTTCTATTTCCTATTTACTCTAAGAATTCTTCGATAGATGATAGAATTTATATGATTAATCTTGCTTTGAAAAAGTATGAAATAAATTATGATGTTAATTTATTTTTAAGTTATAAATATAAAGAAAAAATTGATTTATCAAAATTAATTTTATTATGTGGCTTAAAACAGCCTAGTTCGGAAGTATATGTTTTGGTTAATGAAACTGAACCTGTTTTATTAAGTGAGGAAAAAATAATTAAATATAAAATAACTTTTGATTTAAATAATATTAATTTTGATGATTCTTATAATATAAGAACTTTAAAAAATCTCGATACTGACGATGATGTAATAGATTATATTATTAGTAAAAATATATATTTTATGGAAATCATTAATAGGTATATTAGCGGTCATAGATTAATACATTCGATTAGTGTTGCTAGAACCGCATATAAAATTGCCAAATCCAATTCTTTATCTAATCCTGACAATTACTTTATAGCCGGGTTACTACATGATATTGGCAAAAATATTGATAAAGACGAATCTTTGAATTATATGGAAAAATATTTTAGAAAATATGTTTATATGCCGGAATATGCTTATCATCAATTTGTCGGAGCTTTTTTAGCAAAGCAATTATTCCCATGTGTATCTGATGATATTTTAGGAGCAATAATGATGCATTGCACAGGAATAGATAATATGAACGCAATTCAAAAAGTTATTTATTCATCGGATAAAATTGAGCCAACACGCGGCTATGATAGTGAACCTTTAATAAATGCATGTATGAAAGATTATAATGCCGGTTTCGTTAAAGTTTTAAATGAAAATATTAAATTTTTATGTAAAAATAGTGGAGAAACATCAAATAACGATCTTACTAATCGTTGTTTAATGTATTATTTGAGAAAAAAATAGGTGTGTATATGAATAAAATTGAAAAAATTCTAATTAAAGCGATTGAAGATAGGAAAGCTGAAGACATAAAGTATTATGATGTAAGAGGAGTTAATCCATTATGCGATTCGATAATTGTCTGCACAGCTTTAAATGAAAGGAATATTTTTGGTATTCAAGATTCTGTCGAAGAAGCGGCAAGCAAAAATAATATCAAGATTAATCATATTGAAGGAAGAAAAGATTCTAAATGGGTTATTGTTGATTTGAATGATATTGTTGTTCATATATTAACAAAAGAAGAACGAGAAAGACTTAATTTAGATGAAATAATAAAAACAAAAGATAAAAAATAAAACAATTATAAGGTTAGATTTAAAATAGGAATATCTAACCTTATTTTTTAAGATATGTATTACTTCGTATAATATCTATTATGTTAAGTAATATACAAAAAATAAGCGATAATAAGCCAATAATTACATATTAAAATATAATTAAATAATGCAAATTATACATAAAAAATTAAAAAAATATAATACCAAATATCTACTAAATAAATACTAAATATCTAATACTAAGTTAAACTGTATAAACTTTTTTTATTTTATATGTCAGATTCATTGCATAATCTATTAAGGATCTATAAAGATAAAAAATATCTAATAATTGCTTTTGCATTAAATAACAAATTGGTTTATTTGCTGAATTGCTTATTTCAAGTTGGTCTTTTTTTGCAAAACGAATCTCACTTATTGCTGCTATAAATTCATAATTTGTTGTTATAGATGGTATGACACCAATCCTATAACCATGAATTAAATCATCTTTAGATGTTATTGCGTATATTGGACAAATTAATACTGTAGGTTGTGTATGATTTGTTTTTTCTAAAACTAAAAACAAAGATGTTTTACCATTTTTCTTTGTATAACTTCTAACTTCACCCTGTACAGTTGGACGAAAATAATTTTCGTTGTTTTTTGCTAAATTTTTAATTTGTTCATCAGCCCAATTAATTCGGTCATTTAAATATTCGTTGTCATCACCACATGAAAGACAGTATTTTTGTCTAAATTTGCCATCATTTTTAATTTCCATAAAATTTCTCCTATACTATATATATGTGGGGAATTTTAGAAATTTTATAAAAAATTTTCTTTTTTTAATATATTTTTTAATTTAAATAAAAGTAAATCGACCAAACCGAAAGTAAATAGAATGATAAGAACAAGACCAAAAAGTTCGATAAAATCAGCATTTATGGCATATGCTTGATATACATAATAGCCCATTCCAACAATACTTTGACTTCCTATAACAATTTCGGCCATTATTTCAACTTTCATTGATAAACCAATTGATTGCATAATGCCTAAATATATGTATGGCATTATAGTCGGAATTATTACTTTAAAAATTGAATTGAATTTATATATACCTTCAAGTTTTAAAGATAATATTATATATTTATCTATATTTTTAATACCATTTACTATAGATTCGTATAAAATAGGGAAAACAACTAAAAAAATCACTGTAATAATTGAAATCGAAGATTTTACAAAAACCAAAAGCAAAATTACTATTACAGCTGTTGGTGCAACTTTCATTACGGAAATTAAAGGTGTTAGAATTTTGTTTATTGGTTCGAATAAACCCGACAAAATGCCCATTATTATTGCTAATATAAAAGAAATTATCAAAGTTATTAAGCAAACTCCTAGACTAGTTAATATAGCCAAATATATTTTCGGATCAGATAATAATTGCAATGATTTTTCAAATGTTAGTATAACATCTGGAAAAATTTGATAATTATTGAAAGTTTTGCTTGATATTTCCCAAATAAAAAGCAAAATCGATATTCCAATAAACACACATATAAAATTTATTAATCGATTTTGCTTTTTCTTTTTCATTCTAATATTTTAAATTATTTTATCTTATTTGTTAATTTGGAAATCAGCATTAACTTTTTCTAAAAATTTATTTATATCCGATAAAGTAACTTCTTTATCTGGATTGGCAATCCCGAACTTATTAGCACCACCACTTTGTAATTTTTTGACTAAATTAATGTTAAAACCATATTTACCGGCTTGTTTATCAAATTCAATAGTATTTATTGATTTTTCTAACTCTTGAATATTTCCACTATAGGCATTTTTCATTTGATTTTTAACATCTTTCCAATAATTTTCAACATAATTTGGTTTTAATTTTAGATAATCATTTCTTACAAACAATCCTGCTTGTGGAATATAGTCGAATTCACCATTAGTTATTTCTTTTATTTTGTCATTTAAATTTAAGTCGTAAATTACATTATTTTCTGTAATTTTGCTTTTTGCTGATGTTAAAGCAGGTTCAGCTATTAAGAAATAATCAATAGGATTGCCCTCATATTGTCCTGCAATCAAAGCAGCAGGCATTTTTGTGTTATCTTGTACATAAGTAATATTTGAAATATTATCTTTATCAAATAATTCTTTATAGCATGACTTTAAAGCCATATCAGGAGATTGACCTTTCATGAATGTCAATATTTTGTCACCTTTTTGAGGCTCTCTATCATATTTTCTGCTTACTAAATGGAAATTACCGGCTGTTAATAATCCATAGTATGTGTAGCTTGAGGTTGCTGTAGTAATCGTTCCATCAGCTTTTTTAACTCCATTAGTTAATTTAAGTGCTGATACACTATCAAAGATTATATAGTTATATTTATTTGCTTTTAATTGAACTGGCACATCAGTATTGTTTCCGGCAACTTCAAATCCTTTTTTATTAACGACTGAATCATAAACAGCTAATAAAGGTGCGCCTTTTGGTGCAAACGCACTAAATTCTTCATCACCTTCATTAATAGTGACGTTTAATATTTCGGAAACCTTGCTACTTTTCTCAGTTACTTTTATTTCTACACTACCTTCTTTTAATGCTTCAAGCGTTCCATCAGTGTCATTAACACTTAAAATGGATTGATCACTTGATTCATAAGTAAATGTCCATTTATCATCAATTTTAGTGTCTTTATCAAAATTGATTACAATTTGGTCTTTTTCACCGGTAGCTAATGTATTATCTTTATGATTTTTTAAAGATAATTTAAAAGATTCTAAGGTAGATACGGTTGGAGTTTCTTTTTTATCGCAAGAAGAAACATTTAATAATACACCGCTTAAACTTAAAATTAGCGCACACGAATTCAAAAACAATTTAATTTTTTTATTCATTTTTGATTTTTCTCCTTTTTATAAAATTTCATTGATTGGATCACCAATCATTGTTTTATCCTTTTCTAAACCAAAATTTTTAAGAATTGTTTCACCAATATCGGCAAAAGAATTTCTCTCTCCTAGATATGAACCATTGTTAAATAATGGGGAATAGATTAATAATGGGACTTTTTCTCTAGTATGATCAGTACCTTTATAAGTTGGATCATTGCCATGGTCAGCAGTCACCATTAATAAATCATCATTTCTTAATAGTTTTATCATTTCGCCAAGTCTTTTATCGAATTCTTCAAGAGCATTTCCATAGCCTAATGGATTTCTTCTATGACCAAATTCACTATCGAATTCAACAAGATTTACGAAGCAAAAGCCTTCTTTAAAAGAACTTTTATTAACTAAATCTATCGTTTTATCCATTCCATCTTGATTAGAGGTTGTGTGTACAGTTTCAGTTACGCCTACACCATTGAATATATCGTTGATTTTACCTACACAACTTACAGTAAAACCATGTTCTTTTAAAATATCCATAGCAGTGATTCCTGTTGGAGAAATTGTGTAGTCATGACGATTACTTGTTCTCTTAAAGTTGTCTTTGTTTGTTCCTACATATGGTCTAGCAATAATTCTACCAACAAACCATTCTGGCTTCATACAAAGTTTTCTAGCTATTTCACAGCATCTATATAATTCAGACAAGCCAGTAACTTGTTCATGAGCAGCAATTTGTAAGACTGAATCACTAGAAGTATAAACTATTAATGAATTTTCTCGCATTTGTTCTTCGCCAAGAACTTTTAAAATTTCAGTTCCACTTGATGCGTAGTTACCAATAATTTTGTGCCCTGTTTCTTTTTCAAGTTCATCTATTAAATCTTTAGGAAAACCAGTTTCAGTAAAGGTTTGGAATGGTTTTGTCGTTTTTATTCCCATCATTTCCCAATGACCAGTCATAGTATCTTTACCATTACTAGCTTCGTTTAGTTTTAGACTGTAAGATTTTTTATGATCAACTTTAAAGCATCCTTTAATTTCATCTAAATCCCCTATTCCTAAACTATTTAATACAGGAATATTTAGACCATGTGGCATTTTTTCACTTATATGACCAAAAGTATTTGCTCCATCATCATGAAATTTTGCTGCGTCTTTAGCGTGGCCAATTCCAGCACTATCCATTACAATTAAAAATATTCTTTTAAATTTATTCATTTTTATTAAACTCCTTAAATATTTTAAGTTATTTATGTTTCCAATACAAATCATATGCTTTATGAATTGTCTTATCGGAAACGTGCGTATATATTTGAGTAGTTTCGGCGTTTGCATGTCCTAACATTCTTTGGACAGTTCGAATATTAGCACCATTTTCTAAAAGATGGGTCGCAAAAGAATGTCTTAGTGTGTGAGGAGATACATTTTTTTCTATTCCAACTTCATTTATGTATTTTTTTATTTCCATAAATAAATATTGTCTTGTTAAAGGCTTGCCTTTTAAATTAAGGAATAAATAAGGTGAATTCTTACTTTTTTGGTTTTTTTCTCTTACTTCGACTATATATTTTAATAAATATTTTATTGCACAATCATCTATTGGGACGATTCTTTGTTTAGATCCTTTTCCTGTTATTGTGATAATTTTTTCTTGGTAATTAATTGATTTATTTTTAATAGAGATCACTTCACTAATTCTTAAACCACAACCATACATTATTTCTAATATCGCTTTGTTTCTTTTGCCACTTGGCGTGGTTAAATTCGGTGCATCAAGTAATTTATTTATTTCTTCCTCACTTAAAATTGTTGGAATATGTTTTTCTCTTTTTGGTAATAAAATTTCTTTTACTAAATCTTTTCGAATATTGTCTTTTTCTAAAAACTTAAAGAATGCATTTATTGTTGATACTCTTCTTGCAATAGTCGATGGTTTTAATTCATCTATACCTTGTTGATAAATGAAATTATCAATGTCATCAGATGATAGATCATCAGTTGTTTTAATGTATGGAAAGTAGTTTAAAAAACATTTTAAATCATCCTTATAATCTTTTAATGTATTTTTAAGTAAACCTTTTTCAAATAAGGAGTATTGTAGGAAATTATTTATTGCATCAATTATATTCATTATTTTTTCTCCAACTCGCTGAGCTTAATAAACGTTTTTTGTTTAGTTATTCTATTTAAATCATTGATAATTTTATCAATTTCATCTTCTTTTTGTGAAAATTGGCAATCTTCTAGCGTTAGTTGTCTAACAATATCGCTTTTATGTTTTAAATTTTTAACTGTAAATCCAATAAGTCTAATTAATCTATCATCAAAAGATTTATAAAATAATTTTGACGTTTCTTTTAATATATAATTTTCGTCATCTGTATAATCACTTAATGATTTTGAAACAGATGTGACCTTAAAATTAGTATTTTCAAAGTCGGCATCTTTAAATGAAATAGTTATTGTTTTTGTAAAGAAATTTTTTGATTTCATTTCATCAATTACATTTTTGGCAATTTTTAATAAAAATTCATTTAAATATATACGATCATTGGTATCGGATGTTAAAGTCCTACTTATACCTATGGATTTTGGGTCAACATGTTTTGTATTTACTATATCGTTACTTCTACCCTCTAGTTCCGCAATATGATACTCTTTTGAATTGCCAATAATATCGATTAAATCTTGATTATTTGTTTTTAATCCATTATAAAAATCACCGATTGTTTTTATCCCTATATCTTCTAATTTAGGATAAGTCTTTTTACCAATTCCAAAATAATCTTTAATGCTTAATGGGAAAATTTTTTTAGGTATTTCATAGTTATGGATGATTGTTATACCCATTGGTTTTTTAAAGTCGCTACCCATTTTTGCTAAAAATTTTGTAGTAGCTACGCCTATTGAGCACATTAAACCGGTTTTTTTATATAAACCATTTTGAATATTAGTTAATAATTGTTCGATGTTTTTGTTAGATGATAACTTATATGTTTCAGTAAAATCAACATAACATTCATCAATAGATGTTTGCTCGATTTTATTTGAATATTGTTTAATAAAATTAATAAACTCTTTAGACATTAAATTGTAAAACTTAAAATCTACTGGTTTACAAACTAGATTTTTGCATAACATTTTAGCTTGAAAGGTAGGCATTCCACTATGTATGCCATATTTTCTCGCCTCGTATGAGGCAGTAGAAACAATTCCTGCCCTTCCTTCGCCACCAACAATTAATATTTTATTGTTTAATGACGGATCTTTTAATCTTTCGCAAGTTATAAAAAATTGGTTTAAATCTATGTGTAAAATAATTTTCCCGGCCACAAGAATATTTTAAATTAAATCTTCTATTTTAAAAAGATGTAAAAAACAAAAACTAATTAAATACTAAAAATTTACTATTCTATATATTTTGCAACTTTTTCTTTAGCAGATTTTAATTCGTCCTCAAGTTGTTTAATTAATTCTTGAGCTTCTGTGAATAAATTTAATATATTTTCTAAAGGGAGATCATTTGAATCCATAATTTTGACAATTTCGTCTACTCTCATCATTTTTTGTTCAAATGTTAAGTTTTTCTTTTCTTTAGTCATTTTTAATCTCCTTTACATTCGTTTCGATCGTTCCATCATATAATTTTATAGTTAGTGAATCATCTAAATTAACATCGTTTATAGATTTGATTATTTTATTATCTTTATAAATAATTGAATAACCTTTTTTTAATAAATTATTTGGATTAATCGCATTAATCAAATTATTAATGGATAAGATTTTATTTTCCTCTATTTTCAAAATATTTAGCATTTTAATATTTAAATCGCTTTTTTTGTGCTTTATATTTTCTTCAATATGACTATAGACATTATTAAGATTAGTAAGATTTGGATTAGATTTTAATAAATTTAATTTATTTTCTAAGTAAGAAATTTTCCTATTAACTATAGATTTAATTAAATCATATGTTGCATTTAAATTTTGAATTATCTCCATTTTATCAGGAACGGCTGCTTCTGCTGCTCCTGTAGGTGTCGACACATATTTATCAGCAACATAATCACATATTGAACGATTTATTTCGTGGCCAACTGCACTAATAACTGGAATTTTTAAATTATAAATTTCTCTAGCTAAATCCTCGTCATCAAAAGCGCTCAAATCTTCTGAACTTCCGCCACCTCTACCAATAATAATTACATCTGGATTCGATTGTTCAGCTAGTTTTAGGCTTTTCATCAAATCTTTAGCGGCATCATTTCCTTGAACTAAGCTATAAAAAACATTTATATCTACGAGTGGAAATCGTCGGTTAATGTTTGTCAAAATATCTACACAAGCTGCACTATTTTTCCCAGTTATTATTGCAATTTTCCTTGGATATTCTGGAAGAGGAAGTTTATGACTTTCATCAAAAAGACCCTCTTTTTGTAGTTTTTCTATGAGTTTTTTCTTCTTAAGAAGTATTTCGCCTTCGCCATATAATTGAATTTTTTTGACAATAATTTGGTATGTGCCACTTGGTGCATATGTTGAAACTGATCCATATAAGATGACTTCATCGCCATTTTTTGGTTCAAAAGTTAAAGAAAATGTATCATATTTAAACATTACAGCCCTAATAATGCTGTCCTCATCTTTCAATGAAAAATAAATATGGCCACTACGATTAACGCCTGTATAATTACTAATTTCGCCATGGACGGCTATATTATGAAGAATAGGTGTATTATCAAAAAGGAACTTAATACAATTATTAAGTTCTTTTACTGAAATAACATTGTTGTTAGTAGGTTCATTCATTTTTAATTTAAAGCCTTATCTAATATGGCATTAACAAATTTATAATCGTTACTTTCGCCATATTTTTTTGCAAGTTGAACGGCAACATTAATAATTATTGGTTTTTCTTTGTTGCCACAATAAAAATAATTGCTGAAAGCAATAATTAAAATTGCTTGAATGCATTTATTAAGTCTATCAAATTTCCAATTTATTAGATATTTTGAGATATTATCAATAATATCCTTTTCGTTTTTTAAAGATTTAATTAAGACTTCTTTTAAAAATAAATCGCATTCTTCGTATGGTTTATCTTGCATTTCACTTATAGTCTTTTGAACATCAATAGTTGAGTTCAATTCTTGTTGTATTAAAAAATCATACATTATTTGAACTGCTAATTCTTGCATTTTATTACGAGAATAAGTTTCTGTTTTAATTTGCTCCATTTTCTTCTCCGTTATCAATGGTGATTTTAATGTTAATTTCAAAAGGAATTATTTCGCAAATCATTAAAAGATTAGTATTTATATAATTTGTAATACTTTTTTCAATAAATTTTGAATCAACAGAACTCTTTTTTGTAACATAAAATTTATAAATAACTTTGTTTGAACGAATATTAACATCCAAATAATCACTAATTTTAAATTTTCCCTTATTATGTTCTCGTATATAACTAATAACATGTTGACCTAAAGTTACAAAAACATTTCTAGATATCCCTAGATCACCTTGACTTGTATAATGTTGTAAATAAACGTAACTTGGCATGAAAAATCACCTCTTATTATTTTAAATGTTGCATAACATAGTTAGCAATATCTTCTTTTGTAAATTTATATTCAATGAATAAATCTTTTGCATTTCCAGAAGCACCAAATTCATTAATACCGTAATTAAATTTGGCATATTTGCCCCATCCAAATGTTGAACTCATTTCGATTGAAAAGCGTTTGGTATAGCTTTTTCCTAAGACTTCTTCCTTATATGTTTCTGGTTGTTGTCCAAATAAAAACATTGATGGCATCGAAACAACTCTAGAATCAATATTGTTTTTACTTAAAACTTTTTTAACTTCTAAAGCTAAACTTACTTCACTACCTGTAGCAATTAAAACTACATCAGGAGTTTTTTTATTGGATTGACTTATTACATAAGCCCCTTTTTTAACTAATTCATAATTAGAACTGTCTTTTAATAATGGAAGACCTTGTCTTGAAATTATTATAGATGTTGGATTTGTAGTTGATTCTAACGCAATACGCCATGCAGCATATGTTTCTTTAGCGTCGCATGGTCTTATTACATTTAAATTTGGTATAGCCCTTAAGCCAGCTAATTGTTCTATTGGTTGATGTGTTGGTCCATCTTCGCCAACAGCAATGGAATCGTGTGAGAATAAAAATATTTGTGGCAATTTTTGTAAAGCAGCCATTCTAATAGCGTTTTTAGCGTAATCGCTAAAAATTAAAAAACAACCAGCATATGTTCTTAATCCGCCATGTAATAAAATACCATTACTAGCCGAACACATGAAGAATTCTCTTATTCCCCAGTTAATATTAGTACCATTTCTCGAATCTGGAGCAAAATTTACTCCACCATCAAGTTTTGTCATGACGCTACCGGCAACATCAGCACTACCACCAACTAAATTTGGAAGTAATTTATGATAAAAATTAAGAACTTTTTGAGATGATACTCTTGTTGATTCAATTTCTTTTTCATCCATTTTTAAATGTTCTGGATTTAAATATTCACGTATATCGTTTGTTGATAAATCAAATATTTTTTTATAAGTATGAGCATCATTTTTTTGAAGAATTTTCATTATTGCTTTATATTTAGCGTAGTGATAATTTCCTCTTGCCAAAAATGTCTTTTTGAATAAATCATAAACTTGATCTGGTATTGTGAAAGGTGGGTAATTAAAACCATATGATTCTTTTGCATATTTTCCATCTTCATCACCTAAAGGTGAACCATGGACTTTCGATGTCCCTTGGAATTTACTTCCAAAACCAATTATGGTATTGAAAATAACTATGGTTGGACAACTGTTTATAAAACTTTTTGCTTTTGTTATGGCTTTTCTTATTTCCTTAACATTATTTCCATCTTTACAAGTAACAACATTCCATCCTTCAGCGGCAAAACGCATTCCGACATCTTCGTTTTGGGATTGAGATAATGGACCATCTAATGTAACATTATTTTTATCATAAAGAAGAATTAGTTTACTTAATTTCTGAAAACCAGCATATTGTATAGCTTCTTGGCTAATACCTTCTTCTAAGCATCCATCTCCACATAAAACATAAGTATAATGATTATAAATTTTTTCATCATATTGTTTTTGAAGCATGGTTTCTGCCATTGCAATACCAACTGCATGAGCAATACCTTGTCCTAATGGACCACTTGTTGCATCTACTCCAGGTGTAATATGAACTTCTGGATGACCAGGTGTCTTGCTTCCAAATGTTCTAAAACTTTGTAAGTCTTTTGTTGAAATATCATAGCCACAAAGATGTAAAATAACATAAAGTAATATAGAAGCATGTCCAGCAGAAAGTATGAATCTATCGCGATTAATCCAATTAGGATCTTTAGGATTTGCGATCATAAAATCCTTATACAACTCATAGACTATAGGAGCACTACTTAAAGCCATACCAGGATGTCCAGATTTATGTAAGTTAATACAATCTATGCAATAACTTCTAATGGTTGCAATGGCTAATTGATCAATATTTTTGCTATCTTCTAAATTATTTTTTTTCATTTTATTTTTCCTTATCTATTACTTCTAATCCAAGTTCTTTTAATTGAGCATCAGTTACTGGTCGAGGAGCGTTAGTCATTGGACAAACTGCACTTAAATTTTTTGGGAACGCAATTACATCTCTAATATTATCTGTTCCACTTAAAATCATTGTGAGTCTATCAAGGCCAAAAGCTAATCCTCCATGTGGAGGTGTTCCATATTTTAATGCATTAACAAACCAACCAAATTTTTTATCGATATCTTCATCACTAACGCCTAAGACTTCAAATATTGTTTTTTGTAAGTCTTGGTCGAATATTCTTAATGTTCCACCACCTGCTTCATAACCATTAATTACAATATCATATGCATATGAATATACTTTTTCTGGATTTGTTTTTAATTTATCTAAATCTTCATCGCATGGTCTTGTGAATGGGTGATGTTCAGCTACAATGTGGCCATCCTCGCTCATACCAAACAATGGGAATTTAGTTACCCAAAGCAAATCATAAGTATTTGGTTTAATAAGTCCTAATTTGTAACCAAATTCTTCTCTAAGTGCGCCTAAACCAAAGTGTACATTCTTGCTATTATTTCCAGTTGCTACAAATATAACATCGCCATCATTGGCGTGCATTTTTTCTTTCAATTCAAGAAGGACATCAGGTTGATAAAATTTTGACAAACTACTAGAAATTGTTCCATTTTCAACTTTAAACACACCAAAAGACTTCATATTAAATTTATTTGCTAATAAATTATATTCATCAATCTTTTTTCGCGATGTATCTTTTGCTATGCCATCAACTTTAATAGCACAAATAAATTTTGCCTCTTTATAAACATTAAATTCACCTTTTTCAAGGATTTGTTTAACATCTTCTAAAAGCATACCAAATCTTGTGTCTGGTTTATCACTTCCATATTTTGCAACTGCATCATCATAATGCATTCTTCTTAAAGGTAATTTAACATCAAAATTTATGGTTTCTTTAAATATTTTTTTAAGAAGACCTTCAGCAATGGTAAGGATTTGGTCCTCGTTTAAAAAAGACATTTCAAGATCAATTTGTGTAAAGTCTGGTTGTCTATCAGCTCTTAAATCTTCATCTCTAAAGCATTTAGCGATTTGATAATATCTTTCAAAGCCAGAAACCATTAATAATTGTTTATAGAGTTGTGGCGATTGTGGTAATGCGTAAAAACAACCATGATGAATTCTTGAAGGAACAAGATATTCTTTTGCGCCTTCAGGCGAAGACAATGTTAAAGTTGGAGTTTCAATTTCAACAAAATCTAAAGAATCTAAATATTCATGAACACATCGCACTATTTTAGCTCTAGTAAAGAATCTTTTTTGCATTACAGGACGTCTTAAATCAAGATATCTATATTTTAATCTTACATCTTCAAGAGCATCTGTATCATCTGCAATAATTATAGGAGGTTGCGCTGCAGTATTAATAATTTCAATTTTATCTGCTAAAACTTCAATTTCCCCTGTTGCAAGATTTTTATTTGGTTGATCTTTTTTATTTACGACACCATGAACAGCTATAATATATTCATTTCTGATGTCTGGAATTTCAATTTCATCAGTTTTTGCTAAAACTTGAACAATTCCATAACGATCTCTTAAGTCAATGAAAAGTAAACTTCCTAAATTTCTTTTTTTAGATACCCAACCTAAAATATCAACAGTTTTTCCAACGTCACTAATTCGTAAATCTCCACAATGATGTGATCTTTTGTATTCTTTCATAAATTATTCATCCTTTCACTACTAATGTTCATGCTCATCGTTTTCGCCAAATAAATCATCGATTTTATCGAGTAAATCATCATTTTTAACTGTAATTTGTTCTTGTGAGGCTAAATTTTTTAATTGAACTGTATTATTTTTAACTTCATCATCGCCAAGTAAAATTCCATAAAGAGCGTCTCTTCTATCGGCTTTTTTAAACATTTGGCCAATACTTTTATGTTCTAAACAAACATCTACGCTATATCCATTATTTCTTAAAAATGTTGCTAACTCTAAAGATTTATTAAAATTTTGATCACCAACAGGCAAAATATAAAAATCAAGTGGAGAATCAATTTCACTCGGAAACAAATTATCGTCTTCCATTAATAAAACAAGTCGTTCAATTCCAAAAGCAAAACCAACTCCTTCTAAATTAGGTCCACCGCATTCTTTTACTAAATTGTTGTAGTGTCCACCACCACCTAAAGCTCCACAATTTTTGCCTTGTTTAGATGTATAGTGGAATTCAAATACAATACCAGAATAGTAATCAAGGCCTCTAACTAGATTATGATCGATTTCAAAATCTATATCATTTTCTTTTAAGAAATTAATAACATTGTTAAAATCATTTTTACTTTTTTCTGAGTAATAATTATCGATGGAAGGGGAATTTTTATTGATTTCAATATCATGTTCAACTTTGCAATCTAGGATTCTCAATATATTTAAATTAAATCTTTCTTTGCAATCATCACACATTTCATTAATATATTTTGAATAATATTCTTTCAAAGCTTTTTGATAATTTGCTCTAGTTTCTTCATCCCCAAGAGAATTTATTTTGAGCTTTATATTTTTAAAACCTAGCATTCTAAGACAATTATATCCTAGCATTATAACTTCAATATCTTGGTAAATTGAAGAAATACCAACGCATTCAACGCCAAATTGATTAAATTGTCTATATCTACCTTGTTGTGGTCTTTCATATCTAAAACATGGTCCAACATAATAAGCTTTAATTGGGTAATCTTGAAGAGCAAATAATTTATTATTCACCATAGAACGCATAATTCCAGCCGTTAATTCTGGTCTTAAGGTAATTGATCTACCCCCCTTATCTTCAAATGTATACATTTCTTTTCTAACAATATCACTGCTTTCACCGGTTGATCTTAAGAAAAGCTCGCTATATTCCATTACAGGAGTTCTAAATTCTTTAAAATTATATAATTCAGCTACTCTCGATAATAACTGTTCAACGTAACTATATTTATTAGCATCTTTTAAGATGACGTCATGTGTACCTTTTACAATATTAAACATAAAAAACCTCTCGCTTAATTATAAATAATTAAGCGCAAATAATAAAGTGATAACTAAATGGGAAATTAATGAATTACACGTTTAATATCATAAACGCAACTTATGTTTTTAAGTGATTGAAAAATGGAATTTAACATAGTAACATTTGTGACACATAGTTCACATAAAATTGTTACAGTATTCGTTTCTTGGTGCATTTTTGCGTTAAATTCGGTTACTTTAATTTTAAATGACGATAAACAATTCATGATATCCGCAATTAGATTATTTCTATCGTTACATTCAATTGAAATGTCAACAGGATAAACCCCATCAACATTGTCTTTCCAATGTACATCAATTAAACGAGTTTTCTCACCTTTTATATTTGGACAATCTGTTCTATGTACAGTAATACCCATGCCTTTTGTAATATATCCTACAATATCGTCTCCAGGAATAGGTGTACAACAATTACCTAGATTTATTTTAACTCCTTCACCATTTTCAATATAAACAGGACAATCTGATGAAGAAACATTTTCTCTCTTAGATAATGTTACTTCCTTTTTGATTTTTTTCTTATAACCAAGGAAATCTAGTATCGCATTAATTGTTGGATTTTTCTTACTAATATTGAATAATAATTCATCAATTGTTGAACAATGGTAGTTATTTAGTACATTTGTAGTATTTAATAACTCATTTATTTTTTCTGGATTAAGCTCACGTTCCTTAAATGCTTGAGCGCATAATTCTTTACCCTTTTCTATTGCGTTAAGTCTCAAATCTATATTTTGCTTTTGTAAGAATTTTTTAATGTGTGCTTTGGCTGTGCTAGTTTTAACAAAGTCTAGCCAATCTTGGTTAGGGCCTGGCGATGTTTTGCTTGTCTTTATTTCGACAACATCACCTGTTTTTAAAACCGTACTTAAAGGGACTAGAATGTTATTAACTGTAGCTCCTACTGCACTATCACCAATTTTTGTATGAATTTTGTAAGCCATATCTAATGGGGTTGAACCGGCTGGAAGATCTATAACTCTACCTTTTGGGGTAAATACATATATGTCGGCATCAAAAATGTCTTTAGATAGGTTATCTAAATATTCTTGAGCATCAGCATTGGTATTTTCTTTAGAGATTGAAACAAAGTCTCTAAACCAGTGAAGTTTTTCTTCTATATCGTGTTGTTCCGCTTTTGGATCATAATGTTCGCCTTCTTTATATCTCCAATGAGCAGCAACTCCAGTTTCAGCAATTTCATCCATTTCTTTTGTTCTAATTTGAACTTCAAAAATATTTCCGTCGCCAGAAATTATTGTTGTATGTAATGATTGATACATATTGCTTTTTGGTACAGCAATATAGTCTTTAAATCTACCAGGTAGAGGTCGATATTCTTGATGTATTAAACCAAGTAATTCATAACAATGTAATGTCGTATCTGTTATTATTCTTAAAGCTAAAATATCATAAATTTCATCAAATTTACGACCTTTAATGTACATTTTCTTATATATAGAATAAATTGATTTAATTCTTGACTCAATATTAAACGGAATATTTGCATTAAAGGCAATATCTCCTAATTTTTTCTTAAAATTATTTAAGGCTTTTCCTTTTTCTTTTATTCTCTTGTTAACTAATTTTGAAATTTCGTTATATATATCTGGTTTTAATATTTTTAAAGATAAATCTTCTAATTCGCTTTCGACTTTATATATACCTAAACGATGAGCAATTGGAGAAAAAACATCTAAAGTTTCTTTTGCAAGAGCTTGTTGTCTATTTGGAGCCAAAGATTGAATAGTTCTCATATTATGGAGTCTATCGGCTAATTTTATGATGATTACACGGACATCTCTTGCCATGCCAAGGAAAATTTTTCTATGGTCTTCGGCTTCGAATTCTTCTTGTGTTCTATGCGATAATTTAAGTCTTTGAATTTTTGTTAAAGAATCAACGATTTTAGCACAATCGTCACCAAACATTTGTTCTATATCCTCAACTGTTGCGTCAGTGTCTTCTACAACATCATGAAGAAAAGCTGCTTCGATAGTTACTGGTCCAGCTTGTAATTGAGCACAAATATATGCTACTTCAATTAAATGTTGAATGTATGGTTCACCACTTTTTCTAAATATTCCTGCATGTTTTTTTGCAGCAAAATCATAAGCTTTTTTAATTAATTCACGATCATCTTGATTATGAATATAAGGATAATATAATTCTTTTACATCTTCAAATGTGTGCATTGGGTAACCACCATTTGGTACTAATTTAACTTTAACATCTTTGTTCTTTATTTCTTCCATAATTATATTTTACCCCCTATTTGCTTTCTAAAAAACTTAAAACTTTAAATTGAATCGTGTATAAACCATTAAAATAATTAATGTTTATATTCCCGATTAAATCAACATAATTGTTATTATATATGTTTTTATCATAATTAAAATAAACTATAACACCATTTGTAGAAAATTTTGTATAAATATGTTTTTTATTCCTACTAAGTTGTAAAAAGGAGGTTTTTATATTTTTAATCATAAATTTAGGTTCTTTAAAATCTTGACCGAATGGTGCAAGTCTATTTAATATATCAAAATTTTCCTTATTAACGTCTGGTAAACTAATTTCAATAGTTTTTTCTTCGTAGTTCTTAAAAGGATGTTTTTTAGAGGCTATTTCGAATTTATTTTTAAATATATCAAAATTATTTTTCTCTAAAACAAAACCTCCTGCATTTTTATGTCCACCATATGAGATTAATATATCTTTTAAATCATCTAATATAACATTAACATTAAAACCTTCTTTACTTCTCATGCTACCTTTATATAAATCATTGTTATGTGTATCTTCAATGAGAACTGCAGTTGGTTTATTATAATCGTTCATAAATTTTGCAGCTAAAAGACCGATTAAACCTTCATTTATGTTCTTTTCGACAACAATAATTGAATTGTTGTTTGCGTCTACAGAATTTTCAAGTGAAATATCAGTAATCATTTTTTTGCGTTTTAAATTTACTTCCTTAATCCAGCTCGATGCTTTTTTAATAAAAACTGTATCATTTTCACGAATAAAATATTTAACTATTGTATACAATGAATTATCATTAATAAGGCGACCAATAGCATTAATTTTTGGGACTAATAACATAGAAATATCTTGTTCATTTATTGTACTACTATCATCCTTTTCCATTAATAACATTACATTTTCGTACTTATTTTTATTTATTATTTTAATAGCTAACTTAACTAAAAGACGATTATATTCGATTAAAGGCATTAAATCGCTGATTGTAGAGATTGCAGCTAATGTTAATAGATATTCATCAACTATTTGAAGATATGCAATACTAAAAAAGAATGCAACGCTTCCAGCAGACATATTAACTTTTGAAAAATTACTATATATTGGGTGTAATATAAATTTAGCATCAGGGAAACACCCCTCTAATGTGTGATGATCTAAAACAACTACGTCAATACCTAAGGAATTAGCATGTTTGATTTGTTCATAAAGACTTATCCCATTATCAACCAATATGATTAATTTGTAACCTAAAGAATTGAATTTATCTATATTTTTTATTGTTAATCCATAACCATCATTTTCTCTAGAAGGTATATAAAAACCTGGGGTGAAATTCTCAGTTTTTAGAGTTAAGAAAATGATTGAAGTTGCCATTATGCCATCACAATCATAATCTCCATATATAAGGGTTTTTGTATTCTTTTTTATTTTTTCATGGATAAAATTTGCACAATCATCAATGTGTAGGTAATTTTTATATGAAGGTAAATCTTCTAAATTTACATCCTTGCATAATTCTTCATATTCGTTTTCAGTTAAATTAAAATATTCTAATAATTTGGATTTAAAGTTTTTCATATTTTAAAAAAAGCCACAAATAATTGTGGCTAATAATTAATCATTTATACCGATAAAAATTGCTTCTTGAGGTCCATCGCCATCATCTTTTTTATGTTTTTTATCATTTACTTTTTGACGATGACTATTGTATTTTGCACTGATTCTCTTTCCTATACTATTAAATACACCACTCAAGGCATATACAAAATTAACAGTAATTTGTTTATAAAATAAAAGCATTAATAAAGAACCTAATATTGCAAATAATATAAAATATGTTGAAAAAGTTTTGGCAAATAAGAAACTCGTTATAACAAAAACAGATAAAATAACCATAATAATTATATTAGAATAAGCGACATTTAAAGCAAATCTACTATTATCTTTTAATTCATCAACGTTATTGTGATCAAGATGTTGCTCTTTTCTTAATACTTTTTCTGTATTAAAGTAATTTTCTAAAATAGCATAACCAACAACAGCAAGTATAACAATTCCTAATGTGATTTGGCTAGTAAAGTTGCCTCTTATTAAACTAAATATTCCAGTGGTAATTGTCATGCCGGAGGCAACGAACAAGAAACTTGTAATACCTCTTGAAATACCAAATCTAAACATCATATAAACACCAACTAATGCTGTACCAACTAATCCAAAGATTAAACAATAATAATTGTTTGTATCAGAATTAACATTTTTAACAGATTTTAATTCAACATTGTTGAAATATGAAACGTTATTATAATCAACAATTAAATATTGCAATGCATCTTCTACACTAACATTTTCAAGTTTATGAGAATCATCAACATATGCACTGAATTTAGAATTATCATCTAAAACGTTTTTAAGTTCGATGATATAATAAACTTTCTTTAAAATTTCCTTATTTGTTGCATAATTTTCCTTATATGAATAAGTAAAATTAAGAATGTTGGAATATGATACTTTATTGTCTGACCTTGAATCTTTTTCGGTATTATAGGTATATAAATTATTTAAAATTTTCTTCTCGAGGTCAGAAACATTTTTAATAGAACTATTTTCATTATAATCAAACTCAAGATAGATTCTTGAAGCTGAGATACTATCATTTTGTGTGTTATAGATGTTTCCGTTAACTAATTGGAATGTTGTAATACCAATGATGCTAGCGAATAATAATGCTAGGCCTATAAAACCAAATGTTTTTGACTTTTTATTATTTTGGGTCTTTTTGAATTGATCAAAATAAACTGGTTTTTCGTCCTTAGATAAATCAGGAATCTTTTTTGATTCAATAATCAAAAGATTTAAATGTTTTTCAATAAAATTAGAATTTGTTAAGAAATAGTATAAAACTCTTAATAAAATTCCATTTAATAATAAATTATACATACCACCTAAGATTAATGTTGCGCCAATAGATAACATAATGCTATTTGGTATTAAGTATGCAACTAATCCTAATATAAGCAAAATAACTGACAAATCAATTTGTACAAATGCAGTGTTTTTACTAGTATCTTGATTTGATTTTCTTAAATTTTTACCTTTATAAAGGTTATTTTTAATTGATCTAAAGTAAGAACAGCCACTAAATAATGAAACTATGCTTATAGAAATAAGGGCTATAATTGTACCAATATTGAATTCTGCTCCAAATGAATTAAATGTAGCTAAAGTTAATAACATAATTGCAGGAGTTAAAACAATTGAACAAATTCCACCAATACCATAATTTAATACTAAGAAAAGGCTGGTTATAACTAAAGCAATCAAAGTAGAAATTAATAAAGTGGACATAACAATTGAACGATATTGTCCATATTGCTCACCATGATAAATTAAATTTTCAATGAATGGAGCATTATTATTGCTTGTTTCATTTATGCTATCCTTATTAATTAACGTTACTTTATAATCAAGAGCTGATGCATTAAATTTACTAACAGTAATTCTTGCAAGTCTATTAGCCATCGTCATATCATTATTTGCATCTTTAATAAATCCAGAATATTTTATTTTAGTGAATGTACCATTTTTATTAGTGCTATCATAGTCAAAATAGAATTCTTCTGGTTTTGTAGCATCAATACGATCAATATATGAATTTAATTCGTCAGTATCAGCACTATTTACATCAGTAATAATGGTTTCCATTGAATAAGTTTCGGTTTTCCAATTGTTAACAATGTAAAGATAATTTTCATTTTTTGTTTCTTCTGTATCATCACTTGAACTATCATCTTCCATAGTTTCATAAATAGAATTTAATTTGACGCTTGATGTAGTTTGTTGGTTATCTTTTTTGGTGCCATTAATATTTTCATATAATTTGGTTTTAAATCCTTCAGGATCAGCTAATGGTAAAACAATAACTGGGGTATTATTTGAATAATCAATATAAGCAGCACCTTGTGTTAAGAATTCACTTTGTTCAAGAATAATTTTTCCGCTATAATCCATTGCTTGAATGTTTCCATCGAAACTTAAATATTCAGAAACATAAGTATTAATCTCACTTTTATCTTTAAATGATAAACGAATTGTATCATTACCTTCGTTTTCTAATTTATAAGTTGAAATATTAGCAGCATCTAATCTTTCTTTGAAAATATTTGTAACATAATCGATCGCACTACCATCGGTAATATTTCCTTCATTTTTCGATCCATTTTCTTTTAATGAAATTTGATAAATAAAATTTTGACCTGAATCATAATCAGCACTTCCATTAATTGAAAATACTGTTGGAACAAAGCCAACAAATGTACTTAATAATATACTTACGCACAATAAGATATATGCTAAAAATCTTTTCACAAGATTACCTCCAATCCGTATTTATAAATAGATTTATAAATAGGCATAACTATACCCAATAAATATACATTAAATCAAGTAAAAAAACAATTGAATATTTATAGTGCATTTAACGATATTTCTTTATAAATTTCTATACCTTTTTTTGTAATTTGTCTTCCTTGTTTTGTTCTCTCGATAAAATTTTGACTTACGAGAAAAGGTTCGTTGATATC
>DKCJ01000006.1:100102-115080 GCA_002451465.1 Caryophanales bacterium UBA6877 | reverse complement strand
ATTGAAAAGATTGCGGGTTCGAGTTTAATGAGTGGTTCGTATATTTTAAGTGGTTCTTTATTTAGTAAAGTTGTGGCTGTTGGGAAAGATAATTATGCAAATAAAATACAAGAACAAACAAAGAATTATAAGACACCTAAATCACAAATGTTTTTACAATTAAGTAGATTATTTAAAATAATATCTTCGGTTGTAATTTTACTAGGTGTATTAACAATTATTTCAAAAGGTTTAGTTAATAGTGCTTTTAAAAATTATGAAAATTTTAAAAATCAAATTGCGCCTATTGCTGGGGCTTTGATTTCAATGATTCCATCTGGAATGTATCTATTAATTTCTACAACTTTAACAGTTGGTGTTATTGATTTAACAAGTAAAAAAGTTTTAGTTCAAGATATGTATTCAATTGAAACGCTTGCTAGATGTGAGGTTTTGTGTCTTGATAAAACAGGAACAATCACTGATGGACATATGTCGGTATATGATATGATTTTGTTAAAAAATAGCATGTACGATGACGAAAGATTAAAAGTAATTATTGGAAGTTTTTTAAGTGCTACTGATGATGATAATTTTACTGCGCAGGCTCTAAAAGATTATTTTGGTACGAATAAAGTATTTAAAAAAATCAACGCTTTACAATTTTCTACCTATAATAAATATTCTTCTGCTACTTTAGAAGATGTTGGGACAATTACAATTGGTGCATATGGATATGTACCAATTAATGATGATAATGGACAAGTAAAAAATATTGTTGATGATTATAGCAAAAAAAGCTATAGAGTACTTGTTGTTGGATATTCTAAAAAACCTATAAAAAATGATAAATCTCCAGAGAAAATGGAAGCTATTTCAATTATTTTAATTCAAGATAGAATTAGAATTAACGCAAAAAATATTATTAATTGGTTTATTAATAAGGGTGTAAATGTAAAAGTTATTAGTGGTGATAATCCTTTAACTGTTATGGAAGTTGCAAAAAAAGTTGGTATTAAAAATAGCGATGATTATATTTCTCTTGAAGGCTTAACAAATGAAGAGGTAGAAAAAGCAGCTTTAAAATACAATATATTTGGAAGAGTTACGCCAGAACAAAAAGAAATTATTGTTAAAACTTTAAAAGATAATGACCATGTTGTTGGAATGTTTGGTGATGGAGTTAATGATCTTTTAGCTTTAAAAGCTAGTAATGTTGGAATAACTATTGGAAGTGCAAATAAAGCCGCTAAAGATTTAGCAAATATTATTTTATATAACAATGATTTTGGATCATTACCTGATGTTATTGCTCAAGGCAGAAGAGTAATTAATAATTTACAAAGAACTTGTAGCTTATTTTTAATTAAAACATTATATGCAATTTTGATTAATATTTTCTTCCTTATTACTGCAATTACACCATTAAAATTAACTTATCCATTTGAGCCAAGTCACTTTTATGGATGGGATGTTATATGTATTGGTGTAGCAGCATTTTTCCTTGCGCTTGAAAAAAATAATGATGAAATTGTTAAAGGAAGTTTTCTTGGTACGATTTTTAAAGCAGCAACAATTAATGGGACTATAATGGCCTTTGAAGTTATTTTGTTATTTTTAATATCTCCATTAATGAATAAAGAATTTAATAGTGAAATTGTAACATTTGCTGTTTATTTTATGGCTGGAGGTTCTATTGTTGCACTCTTTGGGGTCTCATACCCATTTGATTGGTATCGACTGATTATTTTTATTGGTTCTATTATTGGAACTTTTGCTATATTTGTTTTAAGTTACACTTCTCCATGGAATATATTAAAAATTAATAAAAATATTGATTTAGGCCACATTTTTATAATTGATTTAATTATGATCATTGTTATGATTATACTTTCAATCGGATTATATTATTTAAGTGCTAATATTAATAAGAAACATAAATTAAAAAAAGGAGCAATAAATGGTTAACACAGAAAAAGATATTCAAAAAGCGTTTGAAAAATTATTAGATAAATATGAATTTAATGAAATTGATGTTAATAAAATATGTTCTTCTTTAAATATTAAAAGGCAAACTTTTTATTATCATTTTAAAAATATATATGATGTAATTTTTTCAATATATTGTTATCAAAAAATTCAAGATTCTTATGATAACGATTTAAATTCAATTACAAGAAATATTTTTAATTTTTTATTTAAAAATCAAAGCTTTAATTTAGTTATTGCTAAAAGTAATGCAAACGATATTTTGAATAATTTTATAGCTAGTTATATATCGATTATGCTTACAAGATTATTAGATAAATATAATCTTAGAATTAATGATAAGAAAGATATTGCTAGGTTTTTTTCTAAAGGTATTAGCGAACAATGTATATATTATTTTGCTCAAAACGAGTATAGCATTAATGAATCAGTTAAAAGAATTTCATATTTATTTAATGATGATGTTTTAAAAACAATAATTAGAAAATATCAAAATAGTATCGAATAAAATTCTTTATCATATAATTTTTACTTAATTATTTTTTGTGTTATCATAATGAGCGTAAATCTTTGGTTAATTCACGTCGGTTGCTTAACCTTAGGAGATTTTATGACAAAAGAAGATATTTTAAGTTTTATAGTTTACCTTTTAATGCTTGCAACAGCAGCAATTATTGGTTTTGCTGTAATAACTCCCGCTTTTAAAGGTGTTTATGAAGTTAATGGAATGTCTGTTAATGCTTTTTTAATTTTATCGTTAATTATTGCATGTGTTTTACAGGTTTTATTATATGAATTAGGACATGTTATTGGCGCTAAACTTGGAAAATATAAAATTATAAGTTTTAACATTTTGGGTTTTTGCTTTTATAAAAAATATGATGAGAAAAAGAAAAAATTCATTACTAAATTTAAGTTTCCAAAACCTTTTGATGGTTTAACTGGCGAAACATTAATTATTCCAGAAAGTGAAAAATCTACACCTATTCCATTTGTTTGGACACCTTTATTTATTTTTGCAATTGAGGTTGCTTTACTTGTATTTGCCTATACTTTTATAAGTGATAAAGTTAAGGGAACTCAGAATCCTTTAATGTTTTTAAAGTATTTCCAATTAATTTTAGTTACTGTTGGTGGAATGCTTTTTATATATGATTATTTTCCAGCAAAACTTGACTCAATTACTGATGGATATCGTTTAGTTTGTTTAAATAAAAAAATAAATATTAATGCATTTAACGAACTTTTAAAAATAGAAGGCGATGAGTTTTTAGGAATTGATAAGGAAACGTATAGGGTTTTTGATGATATAACTGATTTTACAGCAAAAGTTAATCTTTTAACTGTTAGAAATTATTTAAAAAACAACGACTATCAAAAAGCGGATGAATTGCTTGCTAAAATTATTGAAAATCAAAGCAAAATTTCATCAGAAAATCTATGTAAAGCTAAAACGTATAAGTTAAATATATTATTAATGGAAAATAAATTAAAGGATGCTCAAAAATTTTATGATTCATTTAATGCAAAAGAAAAAGAATATCTTAAAAAAACTTATTCTATGTTAACTATAAGAACAGCGATATTATATTTTGGAATTATTGAGAAATCTAAACAAGAAGTTGATGTCCAATTAAGCCGTGTTAAAAAAGCTCTTGAAAGAGAAACTGAAGTTAATAAAAAGAATGAAAAAATCTTGCTTGAAAATGCTAAAGAAGTTTTAAATAAAATAATCATTAAGGAGGAAAAAGAAAAATGATTTATAACTCAATTTTAGAACTTGTTGGTAATACTCCATTGGTTAGACTTAAAAAAGTCGAAGAGAAATATGGTTTAGATTGTGAATTGTATGCAAAACTTGAAAAACAAAATCCAGCCGGATCTGTTAAAGATCGTATTGCTCTTGCAATGTATCAAGATTATATAAATAAAGGTGTTTTAACTCCTGATACCGTAGTTATTGAACCTACAAGCGGAAACACTGGTATAGCTTTATCAGCTTTTGGTAATTATTTTAAAAATCGAGTAATTATTGTAATGCCAAAAAGCATGAGTGAACAAAGAAAAGCATTAATGCGTGCTTATCATGCTGAACTTGTTTTAGTTGATGGCGGTATGAAAGAAGCTGTTAATGAAGCAAATAGAATTCACTCTGAAATTAAAAACTCAATTATTGCTGGTCAATTCTATAATGAAGCAAATATTGCTGCACATTATAATCACACTGGACCAGAAATATATAAGGATTTAAGTGATGTTGATTATATTTTTGCTGGTATTGGAACTGGTGGAACTGTTTCTGGTATTGGTAAATTCTTTAAAGAACATAGACCTGAAACAAAAATTATTGGTATAGAACCTGCTTCATCACCATTATTAACTAAAGGTTATGCTGGACCACATAAAATACAGGGTATTGGTGCAAACTTTGTTCCTGATAACTTTAAAAAACAATATGTTGATTCTATTGAAGATATTAAAGATGATGATGCAATAAATACAGCAAAAGAAATTACAAAATTAGAAGGTCTTTTTGTCGGCATTTCAAGTGGTGCAGCTTTAAAAGGTGCACTTCAAACCATAGAAAAAGAAAATTTACATCATAAAAAACTTGTTGTTATTATGCCAGATACTGGCGAAAGATATTCATGGAATTAAATAAAGATATTCCTAATAAAAAAGGAATAATGTGTTTTGTAAATTCCTTAAAAATTGCTTTTTATCCATATTTAGTTGCAAAAAAAATTAATACAAATCACGAACTTAAAAAAGCTAGAAGATATTATAAAAAATATATTTCTAAAGAAAAGGTTGATGATTTTTTTAAAAATATTGATCATTTAAAAGATTTATATGATAGAGACATTAAAGCGATTTTTAATGGAGATCCTGCAGCTGACACATATAGTGAGATAGTTTTAGCCTACCCTGGTTTTACTGCAATCTTTTATTATCGAATTGCGCACATTATTTTTAATCAAAATTTTAAAATAATTGCGAGGATTATAAGTGAAGAGGCACATTTCTTGACTGGAATTGATATTCATCCAGGCGCTCAAATTGGTGAATCATTTATGATAGATCATGGAACAGGAATTGTTATTGGTGAAACAACAATTATTGGAAATAACGTTAGAATTTATCAAGGTGTCACTTTAGGAGCGTTATCTTTAAGCAGAGGACATGCATTAAAAAATACTAAAAGACACCCAACTATCGGTAACAATGTAATTATTTATAGTGGAGTTTCTATATTAGGTGGAAAAAGTGTTGTTGGGGATAATTCGATTATTGGTTCAAATGTTTATATAACAGAAAGTGTTCCAAAGAATTCAGTTGTAACAACAAGAAAATTTCATTTAGTAACTAAAAATATTAATAAAGAAAAAAACAGCCAACATTCGAAATAGTTGGCTGTTTTTTTGTTAATTAAGTTTTTATTTTATTTTTGTTGATTAGCTTTTAAAGTGTCACGAATTTCTTTTAATAATGCAACTTCTGGAGTATCAACTGGTTTTCCAGCGACTGGTCTTTCTTCAGGATGTTTTTTATAATAAGCTTCTTTTTCTTTTGCTTCTAATTCAAGTCTCTTAGCTTTTAAAATAGAAAATACTTTAAGAATTATAAATAATACTAAAGCAATAATTAAAAATGATATGATAGCATTAATAAAAGTTCCCCAATCAATTATTGCTGAACCATTATAGTAATATGTACTGCCATGAAGTGTATATTTACTTAAAATTGCATTTTGAGCATTTCCAAAGGCAGCAGCATCTTTAGGATCAAAACCAGATGCTTTTGCATATGTGCTTATTATTTCATTTAATTTCGCTGCATCAAAAGTTTGGCCAATTCCTTCAAGACCGCTTTGACTACTATTTACAGCAGGTAAAACTGTTACTAGTCCTTTAATTCCTCCAGGTACTGCCCAAGTGCAAACGCTAATTAAAATATTAACGAGAGCAGTTACGATAGCGCCAAAAGCAGAGCCCATGATAACGCCTATTGCCATATCAAGGACGTTACCTTTTGAAACGAAAGCTTTGAATTCAGCCCATAATTTTACTTTTTTCTTCTTAATTTCTTGTTTTTTCATAAAAATTCCTCTTAAAGTATTATATAACAAAGACTCTACTATTTATAGAAATTATTTATTATTAATTTTTAATGTATATAATAATAAAAGAGAGGTGGGATATGAATAAAATACAAATTATTGTTGATAGCACTGTTGATTTATCAAATGACTTAATTAAAGAAAATAATATTGTTGTTGTGCCATTACATGTTGCTTTTAAGGGCGATCCACACGATTATCATGATGGTGTTGATATTAATAGTGAAGAATTATATAAAAAAGTTGAAGAAACAGGTAGCACTCCTAAAACAGGGGCTATTAATGTTGCTGAATTTATTAATGTTTTCAAAAAATATATTGATGAAGGTGATGATATTATGTTCACGGGTATAGGAAGTAAACTTTCATCAACATATCAAAATGCTTTACTTGCTAGTCAAGAATTTCCTGAGGGAAGAATTAAAGTATTAGATAGCGGGTCGCTTTCTACCGGAACTGGCTTACTTGTCATGAAAATGGCAAAATTCATAAAAGAGGGGCTTTCCGTATCAGAAATTTATGAAAAGATGAATGCACTTGTCCCATTAGTAAGTGCAAAATTCTGTATTGAAACATTAACATATTTATATAAAGGTGGTAGATGTAGTGGAATGACAATGATTGTTGCGCACGCTTTACACATTCACCCAGTTGCTAAAATGATAGATGGTAAATTAGTTGTTTATAAAAAACCACGTGGCCCATATAAAAAGGCTGTTGATGCTCAAATTGAAGAATTTATGGAAGATTTACCTAATATTGATGATGATTGTTTATTTATTACTCATTCAGGAAGAATTGATGGATGGGATAAATATATCTACGATAAAATTTCTCCTTTTTTTCCAAAAGAAAACATTCATATAACTGAAGCTGGTTGTACTGTTTGTTCACATTGCGGACCTAAAACAATTGGCATACTTTATATACTTAAAAAGCCTAAAGAAGGTAAATAATTTCCTTTAAAAATAAAAATACTCTACTAGAAACCTAGCGGATTTCGAAGTAGAGTATTTTTTTTATTCTTTTAATTAAGAACTTACTTTTAAATTTTTGATTGCAATTGATGGTGTAGTTATTGCGGTAACAAGTAACTTTGAGTTATTACCAACAGCTAATACATCTTTAAAAACATCAACTAAATTTCCGCCAACAGTTATTAATCCTAATGGTTTAGTGATTTTACCATCAACAACTTCATATCCTTCAGCTTGTAATGAAAAATCACCAGAATTTGGATTTAAACCTGCATGTAAACCAGTGATTGAAGTAATATAAACACCATTTTTTATTTTCTTAAAGAGTTCTTCTTCACTTAATCTCCCTGGTTTTAAATATAAATTCACTGCATCAATACCTATTTTAGAACCGTGATCATATCCGTTTCCGGTTGATTCAACGTTGTCCTTCTTTGCAGTCTCTAAATTATATAAGTAAGTTTTTAAAACGCCTTTATCGAAAATTTTCTTATTATAAGTAGCAACACCCTCATTATCAAAATAAGTGAAGAAACAGTTTTTCTCTAATGGTTTTTCTTCAACTGTAACTTTATTTGATAAAATTTGTGTTCCAAGTTTCCCTACGAATAAGGAAGACTTTCTTTGAACGTTTTCAGCACTGCATGAATTGTTAATTAAAGCATTTAACAAATTTCCAACAACATCTTGATTTAAAACAGCTTTATAGGTTTTACTCTTAATAGAAATGCCATGGAATTTAGAAAGAGTTTTTTCACAAACGCTTTTAACAAAATCTTTAGCTGAGAATTTTGAAAAATCAGATTCTAAGAAAAGATCGCCATCAGATTTTACTTCATCGCCTTCTTTAGCAACAACATATAAATAAAAATAATAATAATTTGTTTTGCTTTTAAGTTTTAAACCATAGCTATTAACTAAAACACTTTCGACATCTTTTTCAAGGTAAGAAACTGAAACTTCAGTAATTCTTTTATCATATGCATAGGCCAAGTCTTCAACTTCATGTAAAGTTTCAATCTTTTTATCAATTGAAACATTTGCTAATTCTCTATTATAAAGATTTTTCTTATGATATTTTTTACTGCCCTTAAAAATAATAGGTTCTTCATCTTTTTCAATATAATAAGCGGTTGATTTAATAGTAGAAATTAAATAAGGTATAGCATTACTGGTTAAATCTTCAGTTGTAACTGTTCCAAGTTTTCCTTCATAAATACCACGAGCCTTTAAAACTGATTGATTGCTAATTAAATAATTATCTAATTCTTTATGGAATAAGGAAAAAGATGTTGATGTAGATTTTGAAAATGAAACTTCTGAAGTAGTTATTCCTGCCTCTTTAGCTTCCTTAAAAAATTTATTAAAGTTCATCAATATTACCTCCTCTTCCACCAACAATAATTTCATCAATTCTTATAGTTGGTTGACCAACATTTACTGGAATACTTCCACTTACTGATCCACACATTCCTTGACCAAAAGCAACATCGTTTCCAACCATATCAATATGTTTTAATATTTCGGTTGCTTTACCAATTAAAGTTGCACCTCTAAGTGGCATAACGACTTTACCATCTTTTACAAGATATGCTTCACTACAACCAAAGTTAAATTCTCCAGTTGCTGGATTAACTGAGCCACCATTAAATGAAACTGCATATATTGCAAGTTTAGTATTTTGAATAATTTCATCTTTTGTTGATTCGCCAGCAGCAATATAAGTATTTGTCATACGACTTGTTGGTTCATATTTATATGATTGTCTACGACTGCATCCATTAGGTTTAAAACCTTCCATTCTACGTGCATTAAATGGATCAACTAAATATCCTTTTAAAATACCATGATCAATAAGAAGGTTCTTTTTATTTGGATAACCTTCATCATCTATATTATTGCTTCCCCATTCATTTGGGATTGTTCCATCATCATAAGCACTGACAATTGGGTTAGCAATTTGGGTATTAAAAGCATTAGTAAATACACTTAAGCCTTTAGCAACAGATGTAGCTTCTAATTGGTGACCACAAGCTTCATGGAAAATAACTCCTCCCCAACCATTACCAATAATAACAGGGAATTTTCCACTTGGACATTCTTTTGCACCAAGCATTAATATAACTTTTCTTGCGTTTTCTTTTGAGAGTTCATCAAGATTTAACTCATCAGTAAAGAAAGACCAACCTTTTTGTGTTCCTGGACCATCAAACCTTGTTTCAATTTTACCATTTTCGCTAGCAATAGAATCTAGCATGACTCTACCATGTTCACGATGGTCTTTAAAAACATGACCATCACTATTAAATATAGTGACGTCTTGCCAATCGGCACTAAAACCAGTGATTACACGAACAATTCTCTTATCATAATCAGAGATTATTTTTGAACATTTTTTCAATCTTTCAACGACAGTCTTTTTATCTAAATCTTTATAGGATTCAATAGGTTTATTTACCAATTTAAATCTTTTAGATTTTAAATTTTCAACAGTTTTTATTCTTTTTCCATTAAAAGATTTTGAAAGATTTTTAGCTAATTCAAGTAAATTCTTTTTTGATAAATCATTAGTATGTCCATAAACACTTCTTAAATCTTTTAAAATACGAATTCCAACACCCGTTATTAAATTATCGGCGCAGGTTTCAACTTTATCACCTTCAAGAGAAACACTAGAATAATAATGTTCTTCATAGAAAATTTCAGCGAAATCGCCACCAGTTTCTAAACAGGTATTTAAAATTTCTTTTGCAAAATTTTTACTTAACATTTTTTTACCTCCACAAGAAATATTTTAATAGTAATAAATTATTTTAAAAGCGATTTTACTTATCAAAATATAAATAATCCTTTACTTTTGTTTGTTTTTAACTAGTTTTCATTATTTATAAATCAAAATGTCTTGATTAGTTAAAAACTTACTAATATAATTCTAATACATGCTTTCTTTGATTGAAGATAAGTAGATCAAGGCGGAAGGAGTTAAGAAATGAAACCAAATATTCACCCAAAGTACCACAAATGTAAAGTTACCTGCATCTCTTGCGGTAATACATTTGAAACCGAATCAACTTTAGATGAAATTCGTGTTGATACTTGTAACAATTGCCATCCTTTCTATACTGGTAAACAAAGATTTACCCAAGCTGATGGTAGAATTGATAAGTTCAATAAGAAATATCATTTAGAAGATAAAAACGCTAAAAGATAGTAGGTAAAATTAATAAAACAATCCTGCGGGATTGTTTTTTTGTTATAATAACAATTGCATTCAAAGGAGTTTAAAAATGAAAAAAAGATTTTATATTACAACACCTATTTATTATCCAAGTGGAAACGCTCATATAGGGCATGCATATTGCACTACTTTATGTGATGTTTTTGCACGTAATAAACGTATGCGTGGATTTGAATGCTATTTTTTAACCGGTACTGATGAGCACGGAGCAAAAATTGAAAAGAAAGCTAAAGAAAACAATATGACCCCTCAAGAGTATGTTGATGGTATAAGTGAAAAGTTTAAAAATTTATGGAAAACTATGGAAATATCTAATAATGATTTTATTAGAACAACTGAAGAAAGACATTGGAAAATAATACAAAAAGTATTTTCTCATATGATAAAAAACGATGATGTATATTTAGGAAAATATGAAGGTTGGTATTGTACGCCATGTGAATCTTTTTGGACCGATACTCAAGTTGGAGAAAAACATCTTTGTCCAGATTGTGGTAGACCTGTTCAAAAAGAAACGGAAGAATGTTATTTCTTTAAAACAAATAAATATTTAGACGTTGTTAATAAATTCTTCGAATTACCAGAATCTATTACTCCTGTTAGTCGCAAAAATGAAATGATTAATACATTTATTAAACCAGGGTTAACTGATCTTTGTGTTTCTAGAACATCATTTAAATGGGGGGTTCCACTTTTAGAAAATCCAAAACACGTTTCTTATGTTTGGGTTGATGCCTTATTTAATTATATTACTGCTTTAGGTTATGGAACTGATCACGATGAACTTTTTAAGAAGTTTTGGGAGAGTGAAGATTCAGAAATTATCCATGTAATTGGTGCAGATATTACAAGATTTCATACTATATACTGGCCTGAATTTTTAGCATCAATGAATTTAAGACTTCCTGATAGAGTATTTGTTCATGGCTTAATCATGATGAAAGATGGCAAGATGTCTAAATCGAAAGGGAATGTTGTTTCGCCATATCCACTAATTGAAAGATATAGCGTCGATGCTTTAAGATACTATCTTGTTAGAGAAATTATTTTTGGTGAAAATGGAACATTTACACCAGAACAATTTATCGAAAGAATTAATAATGATCTTGTAAATAATTTAGGAAATTTATTGAGTAGAAGCGTTGCCATGGTTGTTAAATACTTTAATGGTGTTGTTCCTGAATTTGTTTCAAACGTAAATAAAGAAGATAAAGAGTTAGAAGATTTAATAAAAAATACTATCAAAGATAATGAGACTTTACTTGATGATTTAAAAATTAGTGAAGCTTATATTAAAGTAATGGAAATGCTTGATAGAGCAAATAAATACATTGAAGAAACTGCTCCTTGGAATCTTGCAAAAGATGAAAGTAAGAAAGTTAATCTTCAAAGCGTTATGTCTCATTTAATTTATACAATATATGTCGGAGCAAAACTTCTTGAACCTGTACTTGTTACAAAAGTAAAAGAAATATATTCCCAGCTTGGTTTAACAAAAGAACAAGAAGAATATAAAAACATTTATAATGAACATATTCTTGATTCAAATAAAGTAACTAAAGGCACTAATTTGTTTCCAAGATTAAAAGTTGACGAAGAAGTAAAATACGTTGCTTCTTTAATGCAAAAGTAAATGACAAAACGAGAACTATATACAATTATGTATATAGTTTTTTTTAATATGATTAGGTAAATCTTTACCGATTTTAATAGAAAATTTAATATTGTAGGACTATAATAATTTTTAAAGAGGTATCCTTATGGAAAACAAAAATAAAAAAGATGTAAGAATCTGTATAATTGGTGGCGGACCAGCCGGTATGAGTGCAGCTATGTACTTAGAAAAAAATGGTTATGATAATTATGTCGTTTATGAAAGAGATAATCGTGTTGGTGGAAAATGTTTATCTCCAATGATGAAGGTTGTTGACGCTAATGGCAAAGAAACTGAACGTTCTTTTGAAATGGGTGCAGTCATGGGATGCGATACATATTACGCTGTTCATGAATGTGAAGTTTTTGGTGGAACGACACACGAAAATGGTCCTAAGATGGGGCGTGTCTTTAAAAACACTGATGGAAGTGATTTAAAGTCTTCAAAACTTGCTTTATTAAAGAAAGTTCTCAAAATGAGAAAACTTGGTAAATTATTAGCCAAAAAATATAAGGGTTATGATTTAAACGGACATAGAGGCGTTTCAGAAGGCTATTATGATGGTCTTCAACCAAAACAACCAAATGAGCCAGGCGAAGGATTAAGATATGTAAAAGGAGTGAATCCACATCTTAAAGATTTATCAATGTCCTTTAAAGATTTCTTAAAACTTAATCATTGTGAAGACGCTGAACTTGTTTGGAAAGGACCATTCACCTCATTTGGTTATGGATATTTTGATGAAATTCCAGCTGCTTATGTAGTTAAATATCTTGATTTCTTTACTGTTAGACAGTTCTTAAAAACTGGTAAACTTTGGACATGGTATGATGGAACTGAAAGTATTTGGAGAGGTGTAAATAGTCACCTTAAACACCCGGCATTACTTAATAGTGAAGTCACTAAAGTCGTAAGAAAAGACGATAAGGTATATGTAACTGTAAATGGTAAAACCGAAGAATTTGATAAATTAATTATCTGTACTCCTCTTGAATTATTTGCAAAGTATGCCGATGCTACAAAAGAAGAAAAAGATTTATTTTCTAAGATTGTTCATAAAGAGTATTTTACAATGGCAGTTGATGTAGAACCAACTCCTGAAATTTCATACTATTATTTTGATAATATGACACCTGAAACTTTAGGACATTTAATGGTTTTTTATCATAGATGGGATAATAAAGATATTAAAGAGCAACCAGTAGTTACCTTTACTTTAAGAAATCATTTAAATATGAAAGATGTTCCATTTAAAAAAGCAAAAGATACAACATTAAAGGATCTTGAACTTTCAAAACTTAAAGTTAAAAATACTAGAAGAGTAGATGACTGGTATTATTTCCCTCATGTCACTAGTGAAGATTATAAAAATGGTTGGTATCAAAAAGTTGAAGCTTTACAAGGAAATAAAAACACTTATTTTGCGGGTGAAGTTATGGCTTTTGGTGATATGGAAGAAACTTGTGAATACTCAAAAGATTTAGTAAGAAGATTCTTTGAAAAATAATTTAGTATTAAATTAAAATAATAAATGCGTTCATTATTGAACGCATTTTTTATAGAAAATAACTTATAAAACTAGCATAATAATAAAGATGAAGAACTATTTTAAAAAAGAAATTATTGTTGGTAAATGCATAGATTTATCAAGCGAAGGCAAAGGCATTATAAAAGATAAAGACAAAATAATATTTGTTAATGGTTTATTTATCGATGAAGAAGCTGAAGTTGAACTACTTTATATGCGAGCTGGTATTTATTATGGAAAGATTAAAAGATTAATAAAAAAATCTCCACATAGAATTGAGCCTAAATGTAAAGTTTGTTCTTCTTGTGGTGGTTGTCAATTTCAACAATTAGAATACAATAGTCAACTTATTTTTAAAAAAGATAAAGTTAAAGAAGCTTTATTAAGAATTGGTCATATTGATTTTAAAGTTAATGATTGTTTAGGCATGGAAAATCCATATAATTATCGTAATAAAATCCAAGTGCCATTTGGTTATGATAAATATAGAAAAATAATATATGGTTTTTATAAAGAAAATACTCATGAAATAATAAATATTGATACATGTAATATTGAAGATAAAAGAAGTTCTTTAATACTTAAAAATATTAAAAAACTTATGCCAAAATATAATTTACATCCATATAATGAAGATAAGCTTTCTGGAGAATTAAGACACGTTTTAATAAGAACTTCTTTTTATAGAAAAGAAGTGATGGTTGTTTTAGTCATGACTATAGAAGACTTTAAAGGACGCAATAATTTTGTAAAAGAATTAATTAATAAATGTAGTGATATAACAACCATTATATTAAATATTAATAAAAGAAAAACTGATGTTATATTAGGTGAAAAAGAAAAAGTTTTATATGGTAGTGGTTTTATTCTTGATAAATTATGTGATATTTCTTTTAGAATTTCACCTAAATCTTTTTATCAAATTAACCCTACTCAATGTGAAAAACTATATAGAACCGCAATTAATTTAGCGTCTTTAAATAAAAATGATGTTGTATTAGATGCGTATTGTGGAATAGGAACAATTGGACTAGTTGCAAGTAATTATGTTAAAAAAGTATTAGGTGTTGAGGTCGTAAGCGACGCGGTTATAGATGCTAAAAACAATGCTAGAGCAAATAAAATAAATAATGCATTTTTTATTAATGAAGATGCTAGTAAATATATGCTAGATTTAGCATCTAAAAAAGAACACATTGATGTTGTTTTTGTGGACCCTCCAAGAAAAGGAAGTGATGAGGTGTTCTTAAATTCATTAAATACTTTATTACCTTCTAAAATTGTTTATATTTCTTGTAATCCTGCAACTTTAGCTAGAGATTTGACTTTCCTTTTAAAAAATTATGAAATAAAAGAAGTTCAACCCGTTGATATGTTTCCATTTACGTATCATGTTGAGACTGTGGTGTTGCTTAGTCGCAAAAATGGCTAAAAATAGCCAAAAATCATAAAAAACTGAAGGATTTCCTACTTCTCAAAAAAATGGGAAATCC
>DKCJ01000006.1:78885-100026 GCA_002451465.1 Caryophanales bacterium UBA6877 | reverse complement strand
CTTTACTAGTATGGGGAAACAGGTCGACGTTCAAAATGCACGCCCATCCTATAATGGTTGTATACTGATATTGCAAACCAAACTAATATAGTTCTATTAAGGAGGACTTAACTATTAGCAAGGTTGAAAGAAAGACAAAGGACATGCTCGATTACGCCACGCAGCTCCATTGGCTTTACATCCTTTACCAGGGAAAGGCTATCAAAATCGATGAGTTCATCAGGATCAAAAAGGCTTTGTTGGCGAAATTCAACATGCATGCATAAAGGAGGCTTTCGGAAATGCTCGGAGCAGTCACACACATAAAAGCGAAAACCATTGGGGTGAACAGGAACTCCAACGAGGCGAGCAAGAAACTCAGGGTGGCGGCCTATTGCCGCGTCTCCACGGATTCCGAGGAGCAGATTTCGAGCTATGAATCGCAGGTCAGATATTACAAGGAAAAAATCGAGGAAAGGGATGACTGGAAACTCGTGAAGATATTCGCGGACGAGGCCATATCCGGAACCAAAATCGACAAGAGGGAGGATTTCCAAAGGATGATCAATTCGGCTTTGGATGGAGAAATCGACCTCATCATGACGAAATCCATCTTTAGATTCGCAAGAAACACCCTCGATACTCTGAAATACGTGAGGATGCTAAAAGAGAAGAATGTCGCCATTTATTTCGAAGAGGAGAACATCAACACGCTCACGATGGATGGCGAATTGCTCCTGACTATCCTTTCCTCGGTCGCCCAACAGGAAGTCCATAACACATCCGAGCACGTCAAAAAAGGGTTAAAGATGAAGATGCAACGAGGAGAATTAATCGGCTTCCAGGGATGCCTTGGTTACGATTACGATACGAAGTCTAAGGCTTTGACCGTAAATAAAGAGGAGGCCGAAACGGTTCGCTACATTTTTAGAAGATACATTGAAGGTGCCGGCGCGACAATCATCGCCAGAGAGCTCAAGGAGTTCGGGTACAAAACCAAGAGCGGAAGCCTCGAATGGAGGAGCAGCGGTGTTCTCGGAATCATCGGAAATGAGAAATACAAGGGGGACATCCTCTTGGGGAAGACGTTCACGGTTGATCCGATATCCAAAAGAAGGCTTGCGAATTTCGGCGAATCGGACCAATTCTATTTGGAGAACCACCATGAGCCGATTGTCTCCAAGGAGGTCTTCAAGCAAGCGAACGAAATCAGGAGGAAAAAAGCCTGCCCAAGGCGCGGGGTGAATCAGTACAACGACAAAACGAGGGAGAAGATAACTAGGGCCTATTCCTTCTCCAGTATGCTTCAATGCGGATATTGCGGGAGCACCCTCACAAGGAGGGTCAAATACAATTCGAGGTCGAATCTCCAAATGAGGACATGGCAATGCGTGACGGCCACCAAGAGCGGGAAAGAGAAATGCAACCATTCGCTCGCCGTGGATGAGGATTTGCTCAAGAAGGCCTTCCTGGAATCGATAAACGCCTTGATCGGTCAAGACGATTCGCAGCAGATGAAGGAATTCCTTGAAACGGTGGAGAACACCATCCTATCAAGTTCCCCGGCAAAGAAAATCACGGATTTGGAAGCTAAGATTTCAAATCTTGAGAAGCAGAAGGACAACATCGTCGAACTCAGGGTCAGCGGAATCGTCTCAAAAGAGGATTGCGAGAAGAAATACGCCTCGATAACGAAAGAAATAGAGATGGTGAAAGCAGAGCTTGACAGCTATAAGGACAAAAGGCGCGAGCAATCCGAAGTGAGGGGGAAGCTCAAGGCCTTCAAGGAAACCATCCTCAGGCACAAGAAAATCGATGAGTTCCAAAGGGAGATACTCGAGACGACCATCGACAAGATCATCGTCGGAGGGTCCGATTCCTACGGCAACCCCGACCCACATAGGTTGAACTTCATCTTCAAATGCGGTGTAAGCGAAAAGGACTACATCGGAAAATTCGATGTGAATAAAGCCGTCAAGCTTACGGAATTCGAATGCGAGTACCCGCATTTCATCTTCGAGAAAACGGAAACGGGCTCGAAAAGAAAGAGACTCGTTAAGTCGGTTCATGTTGATGTGAGCCTGAACATGGAAGGAGAACGCAAAATCGATGGAATGCAGAACGATTGATCTGTTCCTTTACCCTCTCTCATCCGAGGCTTCCCAGCAAAGGATCACGGATGAAATCAACAGGATGGAGGAATGAGGATGGGAATATGTTGAGTCTAAGATCATAGATGATTGCAACATCATACTGACGTTCAAAAGATGATATTTAAGACAGGGAGGATGCGTTCCTCCTTTTTGCGATAAACGCTCCTCGAAATCCAAATAAAGCATATTCGCAGGAGCGAATGCTCTAAACTGGCGGTATGGCTTTCTCAAAATCTAACGTTTTTTCAGAGAATGCGGACAAAACGTTGATAATTCATGATACATCGGTTACACTAATAAAGGAAATAGGTGATACGAATGAATCAGAATTATGAAACGCTTGAAAGGATGATGGAAACTGGAGATGGAAGCGTATCCAGGAAAGACGCTATCGCGAATGGTGTGCCGCCGGCGGCCTTTGCAAGGTACGTCAGCTCCAATAATCTTGTAAGGATAAGGCGTGGCGTTTACGCGAAGGACAGAGCTGTCGACGAACTCTTCCAGCTGCAGACAAGATATCCGAGGATCGTGTATTCCGGCATGACCGCGCTTTATCTCCTTGGGCTGACCGACAGGATCCCGGATTCGATAGAATTCACGATTCCGAAAGGATATAGGGTACGAAAGGGCAGTGTCGGGGATGACGCCGTCTGCCACATCGAGAACAATGTCGATTTATTCGATTTGGGAAACGTTAGCGCTGAGACAATGTTCGGGAATAGCGTTACCTGCTTCTCCAAGGAGAAGATGGTCGTGGATATGATAAGGAAAAGAGATGACTATGATTCGGAGCTATTCCTAAAGGCGGTGAAGACGTTTCTGAAGGGAAAGGACAAGGATATGGATTTCCTCTTCAGATACGCGAGGATGAGGAAGGTGGAAGAAAAAGTGTATCGGATTCTGGAGGCAATGGATTATGAGGATTAACAGGGATTCGCTCTCCGCGAGGGCGGGAAGCATCGCGAAGGAGAAAGGCGTCAGCGCGAACGTCGTTTACTCGAGGTATTTCTTCGACTGCTTCCTGAAAAGACTTTCGCTGTCCCCCTATTCGGAGAGGTTCGTCCTCAAGGGCGGACTCTTCCTGTCCTCCGTCCTCGGTATTGAGAACAGGGCCACGATGGACATTGACTTCATCGTCAGGAGAATCCGCATGGAGCGAGAGACAATCGTCAAAATCATGAAGGAAATCTGCGAAGAGGATGCGGACGACAACGTCTCCTTCCAATACATCGGCGATTCGGAAATCAAGAAGGACGACATTTACGGCGGCTTCAGCATCTCCATCGAGGGAAGGCTCGAGAACATCAGGCAGAGATTCGACATCGATTTGGCAACCGCGGACGCGGTGTACCCCTCAGACCAGAACTACGAATACAAATGCCTTATCACTGGCGAGACGCTTCATCTAAAGAGCTATTCCGTCGAGAGCGTCGTAGCCGAGAAGCTGCAGACGCTTCTCCTTAGAGGACCCCTCAATAGCAGGTCGAAGGACTTGTACGACCTTTACGTTTTGGAGAGGGTCGTCGAGAAGAACGTCCCAGCCTTGAAGGAGGCCTTCACGGAAACATGCCAACATAGGAAATTCGAAGCCGACAGAGAGAAGGCGACGAAGACGCTCGAATCCGTCTCATCGAGTCCCATGCAGAGGAAACTGTGGGAATCCTATGCGAGGAAGGTGGGCTACGCCAAAGGGATAGCATTCGATGACGTCGTCGGCTCAATCGGCCGATTGATCGAAATCGTTATTTGATTAGATTTTAGACAAGGAGGATGCGGTCCTCCTTTTTAAATTTGATAGAGGTAACATAAAAACAACCAAAAAGGGAAAATAAAATTCACCATTTTGGGGAATATTCTATAATGCGCTTTTAAGGAACGATTATGGAGCTAAATCTAATCGACACCTTGACAATGTTTAGAACTATGGAAATGGTGCCAAATTTCAGTGAACTTGCCCGGACCTTCGGCAGGAACAGGCACACAATAAAGAAGAAGGGGGAGGGGCTTGATGTCATCTGAGGGAGAGAAGACCTTATGGAAGTGCTTTTCGTATTTTTGACTAATATAAAATCAAATCTAAAAACATGAAAAGCAAAGGCTTTTTCAAAAAATTAAAACCTATACCATAATAGGTAAGCCCTTTCAAATTTAATTTCGTTGTGATAAAATAAATTTCTTAAAGGAGAAAAATTATGTTTAAAAACATCTTAGCTTTTTTTGCACCTCTTTTAATAACGCTTCCTTCTAATAATCAGTATTATTTCAGCTATTCAAATAGTGATAATCAACATTCGCAAACAAATTGTGCTTTTTATGCTCCTGAAGAAAATGAAAGCCAAGTTCAACCAATTGATAGCGAAAGGAAAAATGTAACCAATCTAAACTATTTTAAATTCATCTCGTCAGTTAAAGTGAATCTAGTGAGTTGGGAAGGCGATGCAAAACTTGAAAACTATCAAGTGGATGAAGACGGCAAAACGGTCACATGTAGCATTTATGCACCCGAGGATTATTCAAAAATCTCTTTAAGCTTTTTTGATGATAACGACTTGATTGATAGATGCTCATTGTATTTTGCGAAAGATAAAAACGACTCTTTTTATTCTTCAGCAATATCATTGGATACAGCTCGTAGAGCTGCTGGACAAAACCTAAATTACAATTTAGTTGATGAAACCACAAGCGAAAACTCAAATGATGAAGTTGTAACTCCATATGGAATTGGCGCTAGTGGCATTATTTATGGGAAACTAAAATGGACGGATCAACAAGGTGGTGTCCACCCCTTAGTAGGTGCAAAAGTTAAGGCAACTATGTCTATGAGTTGGTGGAGTGCAGAAACATACACTGACGTCAATGGATACTACAAAATAGATTATACAGATATATGGCATCTTTTTGGCGGAATTCCGATGATTCATATCTATACGGAGAGCGATAATGTAAAAGTGTTTAGTGATGGAACTTACGAAAAGACTTATGAGTTTGCCTCTGGCGAAGGCGGGGAATACTCATATACTTTTTCGCCAGATAAAGATAGCGATATGGGAAAGGCCATGATGGTTTTCCAGGGGGTTAAGAATTTTTCTAATCATGCGGAAGAATTGAATGGCGGTGTTCCTATAGAGTTTTGCAATGTGAAGTATCCAGATGGAATGAAGGGAGCGTATTATGACGGGAACGGAACCATTCATCTGAGTGCTGAAACTCCAAAATATAACTATTCTCCAGAAGCGTATGCTTCTTGGGATGTCCTTGGGCATGAATATGGCCATCATGTTCAAAAAGTGTTTGGAATCTCTGCCAATCCTGGCGGAACGCATGGCATTCCAGGAAATAACATTGATGATCAATTTGATGCCGGATATGCTTTATCTGAGGCGAAAGATAGGGGGCAAAAACTATCTTGGGGCGAAGGCTGGCCAACTTATTGGTCGACCGTTGCTCAATCGCATTTTAATGATGATCTGAAATCAATCTACACTGTCGGCGACACGAAATACACTTCGACAAACGGGTTTAATTATGAGTTGGATTATTACGGAAGTGGTCGCGGTGACGCTGATGAGCAGGCTATTCAACGCTTCCTTTTCAAACTATACGATTCTAAAACTGATAATTATGATAAATTTGCTTTAGGGGAGACAACCTTATGGAGCGTTGTTGTAGAAAACAAGCCAGTTACTTTTAGTGAATTCATACAGGATTTATATGATGACGGATACGATAAAAATGATTTAGGGATACTTTTAAATCAATATAATGTTATCGTTGGAAGGATTGCTGAAAAAAACTACCAATATTTTGATACGTTGCCTACATTTACATGGTCAACAGGAAGCGGAAGCAGCAATTTAAGATTCGACCAATTTGATTTATATTTTACAAATCCGGCAGGCGCAGTAATCCAAAAAATTGAGAATATCTCAGCTTCTAGCAACTATCTTTCATATACTCCAACAAGTGCTATATGGCAAAAAATATACGACGCAGTTGGTACTACATTTAATGCATATTTCGTCGCGAGACAAACGCTCTCATATGTTAGTGGTAATTATTATTCTGAAATCACAACGTTTAATAAGCCAACGAAGTTTTCATCTAGCAAGATTCAAATTAAGCCAAATGAATGGGGCTTCGAAGGTAGATATAATTTTACTAATGAGATAGAAAATATTAATTCCATAGAAAATGATACGAATAATATTCGCTTTTTTGAATTGGCCAAAAACGATTTAACCATTACTACGGACCGATTAAGATGTGGGTATATTGAAAAATCATATATAAATCTTTCACCACGCAGGGAAGATGCGGGCTATGCCTACTTTGAAATGAACTTCAACAAACCAATTTATTCGGTGCTATATAGTGTAGGCTTTTGGAGCAATTCTGAAAATTTAGATGGTACTGCTGCGCTTAAGATAAAAGACAACAATGGTAATTGGACTCAAATGACCAATTTGCTTACTCTTCAACTAAACGCTAGAGGACAAGGACTGAAACGATATTCTAATTATTTCCCTAATGGTATTTATGGGCTCAAATTTGAATGTACTGCTACAGCAACTGGCAGTAGAAACATGGGTAGACTATCAATCGATGATATTGTTTTAGGTATGAAAACTGGAAGTAACGAAAATAATTATTACATTACAAATTATAGAAAGACTGCAGCATAAGGATAGGAGATGATTAACACGATGAAAACAAATTTGAAGAAAATTTTCGCTATATCCATCATTTCTTTGACTTTGTGTGGCTGCAACGAAGGAGCGAATGTTGCCATTCTTAAAGTTGGATTTGATAAATGCTCAGGTTCTTCGGCTCCTACTCCTCAAGTGGGCCTTGCATTTACTTCCAAAAATAAGCAATCTCTAAATGCTACTTTTGATGTATATGTAGGCGCTAGAAAAGGTTTTTCCGAAGATTGGAAAAATGATCTATGGGGTTGCAATCCGGGATACGGGAAGTTCGCCATTAATAGAGAGATTAAAACTGAAGCTGATGAGACGTTCAAAAACGATTACATGATTATTGACGATTTTCCCAATGAAGAGAAATACCTCTTAACCTATGAGACTATCGAAGGGACTGTAGATGGTGTCATTCCACATTATAGTGGCCATATTGCTGATGCATTTGATTTTTCCTCCATCAATTTAATGAAGGGAAAAATTGGATACTTCATTGTCTATTATGACGATATAAACAAAAAGCCTTTCGATGAAAATGTATATCAATACGGCATTTATTGGGGCGGCACCATAAATTTTGAAAAAAACGATGGAAAAATTGTATTCTCCGTATAAATACTTTCTTGATTAAAGCATAATTTTGGAAAGTTTTAGTTAAATCGAGTAGAGAGTGAGAAACAATAGTTTCTCCGCTCCCTCTCACACCACCGTACGTGCGGTCTTCCGCATACGGCGGTTTAAACAAACATCTATACTCCTATCTCTTTAAGATAGTATTCAAGAGGGTCTAAAAGCCCTCTTTTCTTTAGTCGTGAATTTGAAATCGCTTTGGTTATACTCCAACAATGACAAAGATGTTGATATCCTTTTCTAGAGTTCGCAACACATTTCGCTTCATTCTTACTGAGTCCGAGCTTCACTAAAGCTTGTTCTCTCGTATGGGTTTTCTTCCATTGTTTCCAAATTACAACACGCATTGCATTTCTTAGCCACTCACCTATTTTAGTGATTTTTGATTTCATACTAGATTTACGATAGTAGTTAATCCATCCTCTTAGAACCTGATTTACCTTTAAAATTCGATAGTCATTATCTACACTCTAAGAGCGTTTCATAAGCATTTTCAATTTCTTGAAAAGTTTAACAAAACTGTCATCATGGGGTTTTGCTTTCCAACCATCTTTTGATTTCCAAAAAGAAAATCCTAGGTATTTAAGGCTGTTCGGTGTCGTAATATGTGTCTTAGTAGCATTTACTTTGAGTTTTAACTTAGTCTCAATGAATGTGACAATATTCTTCATCACTCTTTCCGCTGAAAACTTAGTTTTGACAAAGATAACGCAGTCATCCGCATATCTTGCAAAATGCAACCGTCTTCTTTCTAGTTCCTTATCAAGTTCATTTAGGTAAATGTTACTCAATAGGGCGAAAGGTTTCCGCCTTGTGGTGTCCCTAAATTAGTCTCTTCCAATGTTCCATTCACCATGACACCCACTCTTAGAAACTTATGGATAAGTGCAGTGACATCGCTATCTTTTGCAACATTATCGACGATTCTTATAAGCTTGTCTTGGGGGACATTGTCGAAGAACTTCTCTAAGTCTAAGTCAACAATCCATTCGTACCCTTGATTGACAAGTTCAAGTGTTCTGTTGATTGCATCCTGACATCTTCTATTTGATCTAAATCCATATGAATATTCGCTGAATGTAGGTTCAAATATCGGTGTCAGTTTTTGAACGATAGCTTGTTGAACAATTCTATCAACAACGGTAGGAATACCAAGTTTTCTTATTCCACCATTCGGTTTTGGTATCTCAACTCTTCTAACAGGAAGAGGCTGATACTCACGACTTAAGATTTGATTGATTAAGGCTTGACCATAGACTTTTAAATGTTCTTTCACTTCATCACAAGTCATATTATCGATGCCTGAAGCACCTTTGTTCCTCGTGACTTGTAAAAAGGCTTGATTCAAGTTGTCTTTCGATACAATTTCTTCAATCAATCTCATAGTTTTGCGTTTCCTCCTTTTGGTTTGTCTATCATTGTCGTTTTTTGATTACTTTTCACAATATACGATTGTTACTTCTCCTCCGTACGGATTCAATAGACACTGCCATTTGTACTTTACAAAGGTTTGTTTATTCAGCCCTTCATCTTTCGACTACTATGGCTTCTGCTGACTTCTTGGAGCAAACCTTTTTCGACTTTGGATTTTTCCAAATCTCCAAGACCTCACGGGGTAAGACATATATCTTTCTAGACTAGAGTATTTGATTTACTGACTAACTTTTACGGTCGTTTGTGATTTTGATATGTTATGTTATCTCATCACAAGTTAATCGCCTTATATCAAATTTCTTTCCGTTACCCAGTCCATTTGCTAGGCTCTTCTTTTATCCCGTACCTCACGATACTAGACTTGAATTTCACTAGGTAGTTATAACGACATTTCTACTCGGGACTTTCACCCTTTAGATATATGACATGCCCGTCACACATAAAAAGCCACCGAATATGGAACTGGTGGCTTTTTTTGGATAGACGCTTTTTTGCTATCCATGTTGAATTTTAAAAACTCCAAACGGCTTATCCCAATTAGATTTTAGAAAATTACATTAAGCTGGCTCGAAGGATACAATCAAGCTGTTAAAGCTTACATACAAACTAAAAGTAGAGTTGTCGGTCTTTGAAGTTAATTTATATTCTCTCAAGTCGGTGATGTAGAAAAAAGCAGAATTTTTTTCAAGAGAATCATCGGTCTCAATGTCTTTTGCATCTATGGAGACTTCTACAGGATCTATTTTTTTCTTGCTGTTGTATGAATAAAATGGAGTACCAGTGCAACTATATCTATCATTTTCAAATTCAAAATCACCTGGCTGGACCCATTTCAAGAAGGCGCCCAATTCATTCCTTGACATAGTGCAATACTCTGGCTGAAAGAATAAAGCAGCGGTGTCGTAAGTCCAATCGTATTTGGTTGAAAATTTACTTATAGTCTTAATATTGACTATATTTGAGATTCTAGATATTTTAGCATGTGATATTAACTCGCTTTTCTCTATGGTGTAATTGTCTAATAATTTGCGATTGAAATTATTAGAATTGTATGAAAGCAACGAGAAGGAGCAAATAAGCAAAATTGATATTTTGGAAAGACATTTTTTAATCATCATAATAACGTACCATCTTCAAAGGCGATGGTTACGTATGGATCTAATGTGACATACGTAACGAAGGAACTACGGCTGCCGTCAACTTCATAGTTTCCCCACCAATAATCATCATATTGCCATTTTTCACTTTCAATCTTGTATACATAAGCAGCTTCAGCAAGGTAAAATTTTCGACCTGATACCGCCTCTGGATTGACGTCATACTCGACCGTATAGACCAACTCGTTGGCTATAGTATAAGTTCTAGTGCCTTCTATCGAGTAGATTTGTTCTAATTAATAATTACTGCTGATTTCTATGTTATCTAATCCTGCTTTAACGCCTAAAGTAGAAACGAATTTAGATGTTGCAGAGATGGTTAATGAAACGGTGCTCTCTTCAACGGTTTTTACGCTTTCTGTAAAATGAAAATTGCCTAAGACGGTTGCGTTGTATGTCTTTGATAATTTCTTGACTTCGTTCGGCCCTAAATACTCAACTGAAGTATAGGAAGCCATTTGATGCCTACCTATAAAGCCTTCACGCCACCATTCTACTTCAAAGCTTCCAATACTTACATTCAATTCAGGCTGGTAATCAGATTGTGCAACCGCATTAAAAGAAGAGCCGACTAGACTAAAAGATAAAAGCGCTGTAAATAATACCGATAACATATGATTTCTCCTTGTTTATTTCAAACTATAAATGTGTTAACATGAATTAAACTATTAAATCAATGTTTGAGTCATTAAATTAGATGTGTTTGCATGCGACGAAAGAAAGGTGAAACTTCAAATCATGAAATGGAAATATAAGGTTGTAAATATTAACGTTTATTTTAATACTGGAGATGGTTGCAAGGAGAAGGTTCAGTCGGTTTGCGACGAAATGGCCAAGGAGGGATGGGAATTGGTCAATTTCCAATGTTATGATGCCTCGTCAAAATTCTTGCTGATCTTCAAGAGGGAGCTAAATGCTTAAGCTTCCAGGGGTCGGACCTGCGCTAAGCAGTTTTATGCATGTTTCCGTGATTAGTAACGGAATGCTGGAACTAGCGATAATTTACAAAACCACCAATGCCTATGGGGCAACGATTCACAAGATGCAAAACTACGAGATATACTCAGACGATAGGCATCCTAATATCCAGAATATAAAAGCGACCATCGATTCGTTGCTGTCACAGGCATTAAGCACCAACGCTGCAATCAAAATTATAATCGATGAACCAAGAAATTACGTTTGGGTCGATCAAAATCAATATAGTGGCCGATTGGTTTTATAAACAGTCTCTGAAAATGTGATTGATCTAAACCGTGATAAAACAGTTGGACAACGCAACCCATACATGTAATGTGTGCAGTTTTTGCCAGTTGCATAGTCATGTTTAGACTGTAGTGGATATGTTCCTTTCACACTGTGCCTCGTATGGGTAGACCTGTTCTTTGTGTCCATGTTATGCACGTTGAGACGGTGGTATTACTTAGTCGAAAAAAATAACGACATCATATATAGCTAAAGAGGGAAAGCGTTCCTTATTTCTTCTCTAAGTAAGAGAATATAGGGAGTGGTGTTTATATAAAGTTGCAAAAGAAATGTTTGTTTTATTGAATGTTCTTAATATTTCACAAATGTTCCTAAGAATTAACAAAATTTAGAAATACCTTAATGATATATTTATTGTGAAAGGAGGTGCGAAAATGTTTGAAGACCGTCTTAAAGAACTAAGAAAGAAAAAAGGTGTCACTCAAACCCAGGTTGCTGAGAGTATTTACGTATCAAGAAGCCTTATAGCAAAATTTGAGACCGGAGCGGCGTATCCTAATAGGGAAACGTTAGAGAAACTTGCTCTTTATTTTGATGTACCAATCTCTGAGCTCATTAGTCAGGATGAAACAACACTGGTTGCGGTGGAAGCAAAAGATATTTCAGAGAAAATTCATTTTATTACTTTGATTTCTATTCTAGCAATTGTCACAATCTACTCTATTATAATCTTCATCCCAATATTTAAAGGAAGTAGATACATTTATCCAATTCCGCCTGGACAAAACTATCCAAACCGCGAATATTTCTTCGAAAGCATTTTCTTTGGGACTTATGAGCATGGAAATCCAATTGGATTGATTTCATTTTTGCTTAGCTTTGCTTTGATTTGTTTGTCTTCCTTATGCCTTATCTTTAAAAGGAAACAGTATTCTGCCATTCTTAGATTGATTACTTACGTTTTGTTTTTTGTGGATGCTTTTGTTTGCGTTGCATCCGTCATTTGCTGTCTAAGCTACATATCATAAAGATGTATAAACGTTAATATAAAAGTACCAATAGTGTGCATTTAAGAATCACTAGTTAGTGCACATATTGATACTTTTTTTATTATTTTAATAAAGAGAGGATAAAAATAATGAAAAAATTAATATTAAAGTTTGTAACAAAGAAGGAAGATTTATTGATTTATTGTTTTTAATACGTATGGTGATATTAAAATATCTCCTTTTACTTTAAGATATGCTAATTTTTTGATTATAGTTCTCAAGAGGATATAAAAATCATATATGCGATTAACAAAATAGGAAAAATTTTCAATATCATATAAATGAATAAATAAATTTTTGTTCAGTTTATTTGTGACAAATTCTCAATGTTTTTCTATAATAATCTTAGTGATATAAAAGAGAGGAGATTTAATGGAAAAAAACTTCTTTGATTTAGTTAAAGATGGCTTTTTTAATCCATTTTCTAGTCCAAACAAAAGATATAATTATGATTTGTTACAACTTATAAATAACAAAATGTCATTAGATAATCTTCAAGTTGCTAAAGATGATATTGTTGAGTGGATTGTTGATTATATAAGTAATTGCCCAATAGATATGTATAGTGATTATACAAATGAAGAAGAAAAGGATATTAGATCATTTGCATATGATCAAGTTAGATACTTTGTTAAATGTGGTTGGCTAATTGAGGATTTTGAAGGAATTAAAGTTACATATCAATTAGATGAAAACGGTATTAAGATTTTAGATGCAATGGAAAGAGCTGTTAAAGATGATACAAAGTCCTTAGAATTTTCGGGTTATGTTTATAATATTTATAATAATTTGTACAATTTCAACTACGATCATGCTGTTGATATTATTGAACAGATTTATAATGCATCTAAAGAATTGAATTCAATGCTAAGAGGCCTAAATGTAAATATAAAAAAATTTTTGACGAAGCTTATTAGCGAAAATGAAGCAATGCCTAGGGATATATTACAAACTATATTTTTTGATTATCAAAAGAAAGTTGTACTTAAAGCATTTAAAAATTTTAGAGAAAAAGATAATCCATCAAAGTATAAGCTTCGTATTGAAACTAAAATTGATGATTTGTTAACCGAAGAAAAATTAAATTTGATGATTAAAAATTTTATAAAGGTAAAATATGATAATTCGCTAACTATCGAAAATGAAAACGAAGCAAGAGAGTTCTTTTTAACTAGACTTAATTATGTAAGCAACCAATTTGAAGAAATTGAAGATTATATTAGTATGCTTGATAAAAAAAATACTAAATATATTGCCACAGCACAATCAAGATTAAATTTCTTGCTTAACGAAGAAACAGATATCGAAGGAAGAATAATTGACTGTTTAAAAGGAATTGAAAATGTTGATGATGACTTCTTTGAAGAATCTTATTTAGATATATATACAGGATTAAACGTTGATGAAAATTCTTTATATAAGCCATTTTTAAGAAAAGCAAAACCAAAACTAGCGCCAATTATTAACAATTATGAAGATGATGAAGAAGAAGCTGAAAGACTCTCTAAAAACTTATTTAAAGATGATGAGTTTTCTGTATATAAGATTAATGAATTTGTACTATATGTACTAGGTAATCGTGATCAAATACATGCAAAAGAGATAAAACTTAAAAATTTCAATGATTTACTAAAAGTATTTTTGGTAAGTTTGTATTCCGCAAATCCTAATGTTAAATACAATGTTAAATATCTTGACGATGAATATAAAGCTTTAGGTTATAAAATGAAGGACTTTATTATAGAGAGGAAAATATAATATATGGCAACTAAACAAAAAAATTTAGCGTGCGAAGAATATGCTAAGAGTTATGTAGAGTTAACTGACACACGAAAGAATACCTTTTCAAGGTTATGTAATAAACTTTTAAATGAGAATTTTATTTATGCATCTAAACAAGAAGATAAAAGCGATTACTATGAAATTTTAAGCATGAAGAAACTTATTGAAAATTATTTTTCAATGATTGATTTTGATTTAATCCATGTTGATTCCTATAAATTATTTTATATACAAACAAATGCTGATAGAAATAGAATTAGGTTAAAAAAGTTGGATACAGTTCTTGTTTTGATATTTAGACTTTTATACTATAAAGGAAGTTTAGACGTAAGTTCGAGCTCTGATATATCAACAACTCTTGGAAAAATGATTACTGAGGTTAATCAAACTGGTATATTTAAATCACAACCATCAATGACCGATTATATGGAATCTTTGAGATTATTGAAGCGCTATAAATTAATTTATTTTAACTTTAAAGATTTTAAAGAAGATAATGTGATTATAATTTACCCAACTATTTTATATGTTGTAAAAGTGGATAATATCGACATGCTAAATGATAAACTAAAAACTTATACTGCAGAAAAAGGAGATGATGAAGATGAAACTGAAGAAGATCAAACTTATTAACTGGCACATCTTCGTTGATAATACTATTAAAGTAGATGGCAATATATTAATTACAGGCGAAAACGGATGTGGAAAATCTACCTTAATGGATGCTATTTATTATATTCTTTCAGGTGGAGATCAGTATCATTTTAATAAAGCAGCTAATGATGGTGGACAAAGAACTCTTGAATCATATATGAGAGGGAAGATTGGATCTGAAAAAAATCCATATTTGAGACCGCAATCAGATATTGTAAGTTATATTGTATTAGAGTACGAAGATGAAAAGAGAAAACACAGCATGGTGCTTGGTTGTGAAATGGAAATTATCTCCTCTACTCAGCCAAAAAATCATTTTTTTGTAGTAAATAATTATAAAATTAATGATGAAGATTTTATTAAAAATAAACAAATAGTTGAATATAAATCATTTAAAGCTAATGCAAAAGCAATGAAATATGATTTTGATGAACTGCCAGATTCAAAGAGAGATAGATGCCGAAGATTAGCTAAAGACATCTTTAAATTAAGTGATTATAAGAGATATTATGATTTGCTTAAAAGCGCAATTTGTTTTAAACCTATAAGTGAAGTATCAACTTTTGTTAATGGCTTTCTTTTACAAGAAGATAATATTAACTTAGATAATTTAAAAGAAGAAATTAGATCATATCAAAATATTCATAAGATGGTTATCAAAGAGAAAGAAAAAATAGAATTATTAAAAGATTTTATACCTATAGCCGAAAAATATATTTTTAATAAAAACGAATTAAAATATTTTTATGTACTAAAAATTAATTCTAAAATTGAAAAAATTAAATACCTTATAAATCGTACAAATATAGAGTTAAAGCGGTTAGAAGATGAGTATAATGGTTTAACTCTTGAAGAACAATCTTTAAGCGAAAATCGTGATAGATTAATATTAGAAATTCACGAACTTCAAAAGAATGAATCTTATAAAGTTTTGTTAAATAAAAAACAAACTCTTGAAAACTTAAAAAAAGAATTAAGGGTTTTGAATCAATATTTGAGTGAATTTTCTAAGATGTTACTAGAAGAGCAAAAAGTGGTTAGAACTTTAGGATTTAATTATAAATTTGATGAAGATTATAAGCAAAAAGACTTTGGTTTATTGAAAGCACATTTTGAAAATTATAATGATCAATTAAAAGAATTAGAAGAAAAAACAAGAAGTTTGATTGCAGAAACAAATTACCATTTAGAAGAAAATAAAAAATTAATAAATGAAAAGACAAGAGAATTAGAGAACTTAAATAGAGGCATCAATAATTATCCTAATGATGTAAATAATCTAATTGAAATAGCAAAATCCGCTATTATCGAATATAATCCAAAGGATAAAAATCCAGATGTTAGACCATTATGCGAATATATTGAAATCAATGATAAAAAATGGGCAAATGCGTTAGAAGGCTATTTAAATTCGCGAAGATTTAATTTAATTTTTGATCCAAAGTATTATGACGTTGTAAGCGAAGCATATAATAAATATAAAAAAGAACGTAAAGTATACATCGCAGGTATTGTTAATGTTGCTAAGATTCCAAATAATAAGACTTTAAAGAATTCTTTAATGACTAAAATTTATGTAAAAAATAAATTTGCTAGCAAATATGCAAATTATCTTTTAGGTGACTTAATTTGCGTTGAAGATGTTAAAGAATTAAAGTTTTTTGAATCGTCAATAACGCCTGACGTTATGGTTTATAAAAATTATGTTCAAAAAGCTACCAATCCAGATATTTATAAAGTTCCTTTTATAGGCCGTGATTCAATAAAAAATCGAATTAGTATTTTGAAAGATGAAATTAAAGAATTAGAGGATATAAACTCTAAATATTATGAGAAACTTGATGATTATAACAAGATTATTTCTAATATAAATAATAGTGTCATTGGAAAATTAATAAAATCAGATAATTATTGGACGCAAATATCAAATAAAGAAGAATCTATTGAAAGATTAGAAATAGAAATAAAAAATGACGAGAAGAATACAGGGCTTTTAGAAATAACTGAAAGAATTAATGATGCTAGGAAAAACTTAACGATCACTGAACGCTCTATAAATGCTAATAACATTAAAATAAAAGAAAATAATACAAATCAAGGGAAGTTAAATCAGAAACTTGCTGATAATGAAGCTCAATTACAAGAGGAACAAAAAAATTATAATGAAAATCTTAAAAATTTAGATGATAAAAAATACGAATCACTTAAAGAAAAATATACTTCTAATGGTTGGCTAGATAGTGAACAAATAGATAAGGATAACGATCGTGCTCAAAAATATAACAATGCTGTTTGTTCTTCTTTAATTTCTGTAATGCAAAAATACACAAATACTTATAAGCCATCGCTTAATCCTATTATCGAAAACATTGATGATTATGTTAATGAATATTATGATTTAAATAATCGTGGAATTGTTCAATACGAAATGGATGCAAAAGAAGCTTATGAAAGAGCTGAATTTTCTTTTAGAGAAGATTTTATTGCTAAATTAAAGGAAAAGATTGAAAAATCACAGAGAATGTTAGATAAAATTAACAAGAATTTAGCGTTACATCCATTTGGTAACGATGAAGAAAAATATAAGTTCTATTATGAGCCTACTAAGGATAGTGAATTTTATAATTACTATAGAATTATTATGTCTGGTAAATTAATGGAAACAAAAGATTTGTTTACAGAAATTCTTGATGAAAAAGATTATTCTTTGATGAATGATTTATTTGGTAAAATTTCTATGGAAACTGACACTGCTAAAGCCGAAGAAGAAGTAGAAAGATATTTAGATTATCGTAATTATATGAACTACGATATAAAAATTACCAATAAATATGGGGATATATCATATTTTTCCAAGGTTAATAGAGAAAAGAGTGGTGGAGAAACACAAACGCCATTCTATATTGTGATAGCGTCATGCTTTGATGAATTAATGAATAAAGATTCTAATAAAGTTGAAAGTACTTGCCAAGTTGTCTTTGATGAAGCTTTCAACAATATGGATGAAAGTAGAATTAAATCATTAATGGAATTCTATAAGAAGCTCAACATTCAAATTATTATTATTGTTCCTTCAAATAGAATAAGTGCCATATCTCCTTATATGGATACGTTAGTTGGTATTACAAAAGTAAATAATCATCCTTATATTCGTGTGGTGGATAGACAATGATAACAAATTTTGAAACTAGAATTTTAAATAAGTTGCTAGATAAATTTGAGAAATCAAAATTATCCAAAGGAGGAACGATTATTAATAAAAGTATAAAACTTACTACTAAGGATGACGTTTTAAATTCTTATACTGGTTTTGATTCTTATAAACATTCTGATGACAACGATGCCGTGATAAGAAAACTTGAATCCATGGGTTTTATAAAAGCTAATTTTGATGATTATGATACATTTAAATCCTTAACATTGAACTTAGATAAAGTTGATAATATTTATGATTATTTAAAAAGGAAGAAACCTTCTGATGAACTTGAAAAAATAAGCGCGGTTCTATCAAAATATAGTTTTAATAATTTCGTAGGATTATTTATAGATTATATAGAAGATTATATGAGTGAAAAATTTGATTATCCTAAATCATATTTTATTAATGCAGAGCAACTTGATCTATTGCTCAATATATTTGATAAATTACTTAGATTAACAGAAGATATTAAAAAAAGAGATTTTTCAGTAAAGTATTTAGGAGATTCAAAATTGTTTGAGTCTGTTCAAGGGAAACTCATTAAAATTATAAAGGATTTTGATGGTAATTATTATGAATCTGACGAAGATGTTTTGGCTGCATATAATATAATTAACAATTCTTCATATGCAATGGTAAAGAATAATCTTGTTTTAAAGATTAATAATTCAATAATTAATTTAAACGACTTAGGTTATGAATTTTTGCTTTCTGATGAAATGATTAACAAAGTAATTTTATTGGATTCTTCTGTTTCAAAAGTAATCACAGTTGAAAATTTAACATCTTTTTATGCAATGAATAATCGTGATGCCGTAATAATTTATCTTGCAGGATTTCATAACCACACAAAACAAAATTTATTATTAAAGATATATGAAAAATATCCAAAAACTGAATATTTCCATTTTGGCGATATAGATGCTGGTGGATTCTTAATTTTCAACAATTTAGTACAGAAAACAGGTATTCCATTTAAACCATATAAAATGGATATTTTTGAATTAAAATCTAATCTTAAAAACTCAAAACAATTAACAGATAACGATATCAAAAGGTTAAAGAAAATGTTAGAAGATCCTAAATTTATTATTTTTAAGGAAGTTATTATCTATATGCTTTCTAAAAATATTAAATTAGAACAAGAAATATTGGATTAATTTTTTTTAAAACATTAATCTCAAAATATTTATTTATTAAAGATGTTTTTAAGAGCCAATTTTATTTATAAATTTAATAACATAACTTTACTAATGGTTATAAATAATTATAATAATTGAGTGCTAAGGAGTTTTATAAATATGAAAAAAATTAAAATAATTCCATTTCTATTTGCGTCCCTATTGTTGGTTGGTTGTGATAAAGGTGATAAAACAGATGTTATTCCACCAAACCCAAACCCACCAGTTCAAGAAAAGGCATTTACTTTGCCTAGTAAATTAGAATTGGTAATTAATGAAAGTTTAGATCTTAAACAATATATAAATTCAAATGTTGTTGAAGAAATTTCAAAAGTATCTTTTGAAATCAGTAATGAAGACAAAGTAGAAAGAACCGGTACTGTTATTAAAGCGATTGATGCTACAAAAGATAGTCCTATTTCTTTAAAAATTAAGTATGAAGATTATGAAGCTGTTTCTGAATTAACAGTTTTAACTGCCAAAGATAAGTTGGTTGCTAAATTAAATAAATCTATTGAGTTAGAATCTAATAAAATTAATTCATTAGATTTTACTTATTCTGATACAGTTACAGAAAGTAATAATCAACACACAATTTATAATTTTTATACTAATAATAATGTTAGCGTTGAGGATACGAAAAAATATTATACATATAGTCTCATTGATGAAGACACAATGATTAAAACTAGTAGAAATATTTCCTCTAAATCTATAGATTATTCCGCTTTAACTTTAATTGATGGTGAATCTGTTGGTACAAAAATGAATAAAGAAGAAGCAAAAAATAGGATGATTCTTCCTTATATTCAAACAAAATCTGTATCTAATCCACTTTCAATTTTTGGTGTTGCTAAATGGACCTATACAAATTTCTTTAAATCTGCCGAACATTTTGGTGATGACAATTTACAAAAAAATATTGAATATAGTGTAGAAAATAACACATATAATCTTGTTACATATCGCTTTCCATATTTTGGAGTCACCCAAGGAATAAGAGATGAATTATCTTTAAGTTTTTTAGAAAGCGGTGAATTAAGTAAACTTAGTTCAACGACAAGTTATTATTCTGAAATATCCGACATCAGTCAAATACCTTCTGAAACTAATGGTAAAGAAGTAAAGATTGAACAAGTAGAAGCAATTGCTACTTATAATAAAAAAGAAGATATTCCTGCTGATTTCCCTAACTATAAAGATGCAATATATAAAGATTACACACCATATTTTTATGATAGTTCAGATTATTTAAAGCATAAAGAAATTACCGAAGCAAAAATTGGTAAAAAAATTATGTTATCACAAAAAGACTCAACTCCAAGTAAAGTTTCGTCTAATTTAGATAAAGTTGAAATCGTAAAGGTTGAAGGTGAAGGAGCTGCGACTATTGGCACTAATAAAAATGCTTTAACTTTAACAAAAGCAGGAAATATTGTAGTTACAACAACCACAACTCTTAGTAAAATTACTAAAACAGTAAATTTTAATATATTATCAAATTATAGTATTACTCTTGATGTTCAAGTTACTAGCTCAAAAAATTATCTACCATCACACTTAATTACTAATAATGAGTATCCATTAAACGTTTATTATGATGGTGATACAAGTAGTAAACCAGTAATTACCCCATCAGTTGTTGGAGAAAATACTGCAAATGTTACTTTTGTAAAAGTTCAAGACAATAAATACAAAGTAAAGGCTACTAAAGCCGGAACGGTAACTATAAAGGTCGTTGATAGCGTTTTGGGCGAAGAAAAGAAGATTGAAAAACAACTTACTTTCTTTGAAGACACAGATTCTGGAATTGCTTCCTATTTAACTTCAGTATCTTTATATAACAGTAACGATTTATATTCGCTTGAATTTACTCTTGATCCATCTAGCGCGACAGAAGGAAGCGTTACTTTATCAGAAAATGGCGAAAATCATGAAGATACAAAAGTAAAAGGAACATTTGTTGTTTCAAATAAAAAACTTAGTATTAAGTCTCTTGAAGAAGGCGAAATAACTGGCA
>DKCJ01000006.1:0-78860 GCA_002451465.1 Caryophanales bacterium UBA6877 | reverse complement strand
TTTCTATTCAACTTTCTATAATATTCTTAAAATTAAAGTGGTAAATCTTGGTAGTGATACACTTGAAGTATATTTTTATGTAAAATAATGTTAAATTCTTGATTTACTAACATTATCAAATATTCTTAATAGATAAAAGGCATGATTTTGCTAAATCATGCCTTTTTAATATAATGCTGTTTTTTGATCTTTAATTATTTATTTTTGTGGAATTTCTTTTTTAGGAAGACTCCTAAAACGCCTAAGATTATGACTAAAACAACTGCAACGATAGTAACTATAATATAAGTTTTTGAGTTATTGCTTTCTTTATTTTCTTCACTAGGAGTTTCTGGATTATTTGGTTTTGTTTCTTCTTTTGTTAATTTAAAACTGAATGATCCTTCTCCATCAACCATCTTGATTTTAATAGTATGTTCTTTTATTTCTAAAGTCTTTAAGAATTCGTTGTTTATAGTGATTGTCGAGTTAGAAACATCGATTTTATAAGAATTTTTATTTACTATTTCTTTTTCATCTAAATAAATGCTTACCAAATCATTTAAATCACCATCAATAGTAAGAACTAGATTATTTCCTGAAGTTATTTCAATTTCATTTTTATTTCCTTTTACTTCATAATTTTTCTTATAATCTGAAGCAATACTTCCAATAGTTAAAGCTCCGCTTGCAACGCCATCTTCAAATCGATAAACTGGACGTTTTCCATTTCTAGTATAACTTACATCACTAATAGCAAAACCTTCATAATTCCCATTAACATTTAATTTAGTTGGTGGAAGTAAATGTTCAACGCTTGTGGTGCCGTTATTAAACTTAATCTTGGCTCCTAAATTTTTATAACCATTATCACTCATTACCCATAATTCTTTATTATACGTATCAAAATCCATGGACATAGCACCACCTAATTTTGAATCATATTCATTAATTAAAGTGTATGTTCCATCATTATTTAATACATAAGCATAAACGAATCCATTATCTTCAAGAGCAACGAAGAATATACCATCATTTATTGAATTTGGATAATTTTTAATATCAAATGTTTCTTTAGTGTTTTTATCTAAAATAGCGCCTTCAATATCTTTAAAGTTAACGTATTCTACTGATTCAATACCCATATTTGCACTTACATTAGGTAATGAAGAAGTTAAATCCCATTCTTTTGAAGCTACAATTTCATTTTCTTGAGTATTAGGATCAACCATTAAAATAGTGTTATAGTTAACCCCTTTATTACTATTATCTCTTTCAGAAGCTAAATATACTTTTCCTTCATCATCAACTGTTATGCCTTCGGCATCAGGGCCTTTAGCACTTGTGTTATCTTTATCTTTTATAAATTTAATTTTTTTACCTTTAGAATAACCATCATGGAATTTCATTGAACCATCTTTATTAACATCTAATATCCAGAACGTGGCTGTTCCATTATCAACTGCATATAGTTTATTGTTAAAGAAATCTAAACCAGAAGAATCTTCTAAAAAGACACTTTCTTTATCAAATACCTCGATTTCATTATCGCCTGGCCAAGAAATTTGATCAGGAATATCTGCAAATTTATTAGGTTTTCCTGGAGTTTCTTCTTTTGTGTTTTTATATTCACTTCCGTTGAAGTTTGGATACAATCCCCAAGTAGGATTTGTGTGCCCACTCCATGTAGTTTCTCCTAATAATTCTGAATTATTATCATAAAGTCTAACGGAATCATTTTTACCAAGACCAAAAGATAAATCATTTATTACTAAAAATCCATAAGGTTCAATAGTAGTGCCTTCTTTAATAATATAACTATCTTCATCTTTATTATCTTTGATAATGAAATTTGAAACATCTATTTTCTCAGAAGTTGGGTTTGCAAGTTCTACCCAATCATTTTCGCCTTCTTTTGGGTTTGATTGGACCTCATTTATGACTACTGGACTTGTTACTTTATTTAATTTTCCTTTGCTTGGTGTTGGGTAATCAATAAATTCACCAGTTCCATCTGGAATACGTGCAAAGACACCATTTGCGTGTCCATCTTTCCAAGAATAAGAATCAACTAAAACTTCATCTTTTGTATATAAATTTGCTTCATCAGATTTTCCTAAACCAAAAGAAAAATCTTTATTTTGTTCGAAAACGTATATCTTTTTTGGTTCGAGAATAGTGTTATCTTTAACTGGCGTAACTTCGTTTTTTCTAGCTAGTTTATCACTATCATAAATGTGCCAACCAGAAATATCGACGGCGGTAGTGCCAATATTTATTATTTCTACGTAATCTACCCCACCATTTGGATCATCAGATTCAATTTCGTTGATTTTAACTTGTGGAGCATACCATTCATTTGCTTTATCTTTTGTTTCTTTTGTTAAAGTAAATGATCCGGTTCCATCTGGATAGCGACCATAACTTGCTAAAGCACCATCTCCATTATAACTTGCATGTGCAGTCCAAGAATATTCATCTAATAATTCTTCTTTTGTGTTATAAAGTCTAACTGAATCGCCTCCGCCTAGACCAATGTCATATTTTCCTTCAACATATGTTTTCGTGGTGTCATCATACATTAAACCAATTGTTGAATTATCAACTAGATAAAAACTTTTTGGAGCAATTTTTGTTCCTTCTTTTATTTTAAAACGATGATCATCACTATTGTCCCTTAATTCATAATTTGATAAATCAATTTCAACATCTTTGTTATTATAAAGTTCGATCCAATCGTCAGGTTGACTATTAACTTCGTTTATTACAAGGTTTTTAGTTGTATCTTCTTTTGGATCTTCTTTTACAATATTTAATTCACCTTTGGTTGAAGTTTGATCAACAAAATCACCTAAACCATCTGGAACTCTTGAATAGCTTCCAGTTGCTTGAGTAGTATAGGTGAATGTATCAATTAATTCTTTATTTTTATTATAAAGATTAGCGGTATCTGCTTTTCCTAAGCCAAATTCAAAATTCACTTTTCCTTCAAGAACAAGTACAGCATTACTTTTTAATATTGTTCCCTCTTTAATAGGAGTTGTTTCGTTATTTTCTAAATTTTCTAAACCTTTTTCATCGCTAACAAAATAACCACTTACATCAACATCACTAGTTCCAACATTAATAATTTCTATCCAATCTTCACCATTTGGATCTTTTGATTCAACTTCATTAATTCTAATGCTATTTGAAGTTGTGTTTGCGTTAGTTTTTTTAAATTTTGTACTTACTAAAGTTAGCGTGTTAAAACTAATTAAGGAAGACAATACTAACAAACTAATTTTTTTCATAAAATACCTCTCATAACAAAATTAGTTTACGGATTTATGGTTTTACAATCTATCAAGAGTTTGTAATGAATTGTAAAGAAAATATAAGACGAAAAGGAAAATTTAGATGAAAAATGTTCATTATTGATTGTTATTGTTCGTTTTGCTTAAAATTTATAGTTGTTTTTCAATAAAATGAGCATTAATGGAAAATGATAAGTGGTTATGATATTATTTAATCATGAAAGTTTTAGCTATCGATCTAGGTGCTACTAGTGGACGCATCATGACCATAACACATATAAATCACCAATTTTCTTACGAAGAAAATGCAAGATTTTTAAATAAGACATATTATGATAAAGATGGTTATCTTCGTTGGGATTTTGATTATCTTCTTAATAATATAAAAGAAGGTATTAAAGTCGCTCTAGCCAAGAATAAAGACATTGAATCTATTGGTATTGATACTTGGGGCGTTGATTATGGATTATTAAAAAATGGTAAACTAATAAATGATCCAATTTGTTATAGAGATGTTCATTCTTTTTTAGGGCGAAAAGAAGTCTTACAAAAGATATCATTTAATGATCTTTATTTTCAAACTGGTATACAAAATCTCCATTTTAATACAATTTTCCAATTAGCGTGTGATAAAACAAATTTTGGTGAAGTTGATTCATTTTTGATGATTCCGGATTTGATAGCATATTTTTTAACAGGAGAGGCAAGGCTTGAAGAAACAAATGCTTCGACAACGTCTTTATACATTAAAAAAGATGGGAAGATGGCAAAAACTCTTTTAGATATAATAAATATACCAGAAAAAATCTTCCCTAAAATCATTAAAGCTGGTGAATTATATGGTTATCTTAACAAAGAGTTTTTGCCAATTAATACAAATAGAAAAATCAAAGTTATTGCTGTTCCAAGTCATGATACAGCTAGCGCTGTTCTTGGAACAAATGGCGAAAAAGATTTTGTATATATTTCTAGTGGTACATGGTCTTTAATTGGTGTCGAATTAAAAGAGCCAATAATGAATGAAAAGTCATGTAAATATAATTTTACAAATGAAATTGGATATAATTCATCTGTAAGGCTTTTAAAAAATACAATGGGCATGTTTTTAATTAACGAAATTAGAAATGATTATAAAAACAAAGGAATTGATATTCCTTTAAATAAAATTGCTTCTTTAATCAAAGAATCTAAAGATATAAATTCTTTTATAAATGTTAATGATCCGATCTTTGAGGCGCCAGGAGATATGTTAAACAAGCTAGATAAGTATTTAACTTTAACAAAGCAAGAAAAACCCAAAACCGCTGGGGAATGTATGAAATTAATTTATAAATCAATGGTTAAAACTTATAAACAAATTATATTAGAACTTGAAGAAATTACTTCTAAAAAAATCAATACAATTGTAATTGTAGGAGGAGGTAATCAAGCAGAAGTGCTAAATCAATTATTAGCCGATGAATGTAATATGAAAGTAATAATTGGTTCTTCTGAAGCAACAATTTTTGGTAATGCTATGGCTCAATTTATTGCCTTAAAAGATATTAAAGATGTAGTTGAAGGAAGAAACGATATATCAAGGTCGATCGAAACAAAAATGTATTATCCAAAAGGATATAAAGGAGAAAATATATGAGTGTTAATGAAAACTATTTAAAAGCAAAAAAGGAATATGAATTCATCGGAGTAGATGTTGAAAAAGCTCTTGAAAGAGTAAAAAATATTCCTATTTCTGTCCATTGTTGGCAAGGAGATGATGTTTTAGGACTTGAAGGGAATGCCTCTTTAAGTGGGGGAATTCAAGCAACTGGAAATTATCCTTATAGAGCTCGTAACAAAAGTGAACTTATGGAAGATATTAAAGAAGCTTTTTCTTTAATGCCTGGTAAAAAAAGATTAAATTTACATGCTTCATATGCTGATTTAAAAGAAGATTTAGGAAAAGTTAATCGTGATGAATATCGATATAAATATTTTGAAACTTGGACAAATTTTGGCAAAGAAATTGGTGTAGATGGTATTGATTTTAACCCTACATTTTTCTCTTCTTCAAAAGTTAAAAATAATTTAACGTTATCTTCGCCTGATGAAGAAACAAGAAAGTTTTGGATAGAACATGGCAAAAGATGTTTAGAAATTTCTAGTGAATTTGGTAAAGCATTTAATTCACCATGTATGATGAATATTTGGATTCCTGATGGATATAAGGATGTTCCTGCAGATAGATTAGCTCCTAGATTGAGATTAAAAGAATCACTTGATGAAATTTTAGGTGATAAAAATTATGATAAAAAATTTGTTATTCCAACAGTAGAAAGCAAGGTTTTTGGCATTGGTCTTGAATCCTTCACAGTTGGATCAAGTGAATTTTATCAAAATTATGCAGCAACAAGAGGAATTACATGTTTAATGGATATGGGACACTATCATCCTACTGAAACTGTTTCTGATAAAATTTCTGCTTTGCTTTGTTTTTATGATAAAGTCGCTTTGCATGTATCTCGTCCAGTAAGGTGGGATTCTGACCATGTTGTTATTTTTGGCGATGAATTAAAAGAAGTTGCGAAAGAAATAATTCGTAACAACGCTGATCATAAAGTTCTTATTGGGCTTGATTATTTTGATGCTTCAATTAATAGAATTCTTGCTTGGGTTGTTGGTGAAAGAAGCGTTGAAAAAGCTCTTTTATACGCGGCATTATTACCAAATGAAAAAATGAAGAAATTACAAGAAGAAGCTAATTTCACTGAACTTATGTATATGCAAGAAAAAGTTAAGACATTACCTTTTGGTTATATTTGGGAAGAATATTTAAAAAGACAAGGTTTAAATGATGATTTTTATAACGATATTAAACAATATGAAAAAGATGTATTAAGTAAAAGAGGAAAATAAAATGAAAGATATATTAACTGCTCCATTTATTAGGGAATTTGCAAAAACCGCTTCTAATATGTACCGACTTGGTTGGGATGAAAGAAATGGTGGGAATATTTCTTATTTATTAAAAGAAGAAGAAGTTAAAGAATATTTGGATTTAAACCATGTAATCCGAGAAATTCCACTTGCAGGTATCAATAAATCTTCATTAGATGCCTCATCTTTAAGTGGAAAATATTTTCTAGTTACAGGTACAGGAAAATATTTTAAAAATGTCGAAGATGATGTAGAAACTAATGCTGGTATTTTTAGAATTTCTAAGGATGGAAATACATTAGAGTTATTGTGGGGTTATAAAGATGGAGGTAGACCAACTAGCGAACTACCAGCTCATTTAATGAGTCATATTGAAAGGCTTAAGGTAGATAAGGATAATCGAGTGGTTATGCATACTCATCCAACAAATATTTTAGCGATGACCTATATTCATCCACTTGATGAAAAAAGTTTTTCACATACATTATGGACTATGTCTACCGAATGTATTGTTGTTTTCCCAGAAGGAGTAGGTGTTTTGCCTTGGATGCTTTGTGGGACGGATGAAATAGGAGTTGCAACTTCTAAGAAAATGAGGGATTTCCGTATAGTTTTATGGACAAACCATGGTATTTATGGTGCTGGAAAAACTCTTGATGAAGCGTTTGGATTAATTGAAACTGTTGAAAAAGCGGCAACTATATATAATATAATTGGTAACCGACCAATCATAAATAATATTAGTGATGAGGATATGGCTAAATTAATACATATATTTAAGCTTGAAAAAGTTGTTCGTTGGGACTTTTTATCAGTTAAAGAATAATTAAAAATGTTTCCGTTTAATCGGAAACATTTTTGTTTAAAGTTAACTATTGATTATCTTATTGTCTAACAATTTTTTATAATCCTTAATGCTTTCATCACTTGCATTAGTAATAATTAAGTTATAGTCATTTAATAAATTTGTTTTATATGTAAAGATGTGATCAAATTTAGTTTTATCAACTAATAGAATTTTAGTGTCGCTTTTAAAATATGCGAGTTTTTTTAACTCCATTGTTTCAAGAGTTTGTTCATAAGTACCATTTTCATTTAGTCCAGCGCAAGAAGATAAAAATAAATCAAAATGTAATTGATTTATCGTATTAATTGCAAAATATCCGGTTGTAGAGAATGAAGAATATAATACTTGTCCACCAAGAAAGATGACTTTTGCTCCTTTTTTCTTATCGAGCATAGCTGCAAGCTGAAAACCATTTGTCACGATTGTTTTATTATCAAGATCCATTAAACTAAGTAAAGCAAGACATGTTGAAGAATTGTCAACAAAAGCTGTATTAAATTGAGGGATGTTTTTTAAGGCTATTTTTGCGGTTTCTTCTTTGTCTTTTGAATTATTTTCTATGCGGACAAAAATATTTAGTTCATCTTGATTATTATAAATTGCGCCACCATGAGTTCTTTTAATTTGTCCTAATTTTTCCATTTCGGTTAAATCTCTTCTGACTGTTGCTTTTGAGACAAATAAAAGATTTGCAAGTTCTTCAACAGTAGCTCTTGAGTTTTTCTTTAAATATTCCTCAATTATTTTAAATCGTTCTTTGGTAAACATATTTGTAATCATAATCATTAAAATTATAAACAAAAAGAAAAATAAACGCTATTCTTCGGTAAAAATAAATTTATTTTTTATATTTTATTCGATATTCATTAGGACTTATTTTCGTAATTTTTTTAAAGACATTTGTATAGTGAGATTGAGAAGAAAAACCAAGATAATTTGCAATCGAAGAAAGTGATTTATCGGAATAAATTAAAAATCTTTTACTTTCTTCAATTTTTTCATTCAAAATATATTCGGTTAAAGTTTTATTAGTTTCTTTTTTAAACTTTGTAGCAAGATAGGTTCTATTTAAATAAATTTCTTTAGCTAATTTATTAATTTCAATAGGTTCAGAAATATGTTTTTGCACATAATTTGCAATATCAATAACTAGTTTAGAAGGGTTATCCCCTAAACGTAATCTTTTTATTCTTGTTGCGTAATCTAAAATCATATGAAATTGAAGATTGGTAATATTTTCAAGAGAATTTAAGAGTTCACATTTTTGAATATAGGCATCTGAGTAAGATAAAGCTTCATTTGGCTCTATTCCACTTCTAATAGCTTCTCTTGAAATTAAAGTTGTAGTTACAATAAACATGTTTTTCGCTTGTCTTATTGAGTCATTAGATAATATTCCTGGCGTAACTGCCGGAGCATTTTTGATCCAATTATTTAAAGCTTCAACATCGCCATGTCTAATATAACTTAAAAGTTTGTATTCAACGTCTAAAGTGTTATGTATCTTATTAATACACCGGTTAATATATTTATCTTCGTTATAATCAATTTTTTCTTTCTCTATTTGTTTAGATAATTTTAGTTGTTCATCATCGTATATTGAAAGATCATAAATAGATAATTTTTCATTATTTAAAGCGAAATTAATTACACATAAAATTTGAAGTAATGATGGCAAAGGTATAGAAACTAGATTTTTTAATGAATAAATATATGTATCAATTTCTTCTATTGGAACGTCAGTTTCAAAAGCAAGTTCTTTAAGTTCTTTATCGGTCATTTCTTTTTGAATAGAAGGACCAATAATAATTTTGTAATTATTAAAATTTAAAACCCCATAATAGAAAAAATTGGAGGCAATAAAATAACTTATATGTTCATTTATTTTTAAAATTTCTTTTTCATATGGTTTTATTGGGTCTTTAACTAGATTAACTAAGGAATGGAAGAATATTTCTCTATCATTTTCATAGAGTCTTATTGGCTCGCCCATTAAACTTCCAATCATTTTACATAAATAAAATAAATCTTCTTTTTTCATAACATAAAACAATTTTAATAAAAAACAAACAATTATGCAAGAAAGCGCTTACATTTTGTGATTAAATAAAGCAAAATGGTAAATATAGTATGGATAAAAAGATTTTAAATATATTAAATGAATTAACATTAGAAGAAAAAATAGCTTTAGTAGCTGGAACTAATTTTATGTACACGAATTCAATCCCTAGACTAAATATTGAGTCGCTTAGAATGTCTGATGGACCTCATGGACTACGTGTACAAATTGGAAGTGGGGATAATGGTGTATCAAATAGTGAAATTGCAACATCTTTTCCAACTGCTGCATCAACAGCTTCTAGTTGGAATGAGAATAATCTCTATATGATGGGAAAAGCTATGGCAGAAGAGGCCAAATTATACGGTGTTGATATTATTTTAGGACCAGGAGTGAATATTAAAAGAAATCCGTTAGCTGGTAGAAACTTTGAATATTTTTCTGAAGATCCTTATCTTTCAGGAAAAATGGGTATTAGTGAAGTAAAAGGCGTTCAAAGCAAAAAAATAGGCGTTTCTTGTAAACATTTTGCATTAAATAATGCTGAAAATTATCGTTTTTTAGGCAATTCAATTGCTGATAATAGAGCTATAAGAGAAATTTATTTAAAGCCTTTTGAAATGATAGTTAAAGAAGCTAAACCAGAAACTATAATGTGTTCTTATAATAAAATTAATGGTACATACTGTTCACAAAATAGAACTTTATTAAAGGATATTTTACGTAATGAATGGGGATTTGATGGGTTAGTAATGACTGATTGGGGCGCAACACATGACCGATTATCAATGCTTAAAGCTGGTTTAGATCTTGAGATGCCTGGCGATACAGCGATTTGTAGAAAATGGATTTATGATGGTATAAACAATAATAAAATTAAAATCGATACTTTAAACGAAGCTGTTTATAATGTTTTAAAATTAGTTTCTAAACATAAAAACAAAGAAAAAGTTGACCATGTTGATTTTAAAAAACATGCACAACTTGCTTGTAAAATCGCTGAAGATTCTGCTGTTTTGCTAAAAAATGATGGATTGTTACCTTTAAAAAACGAAGAAGAATACCTAGTAATTGGCGATCTTTTTACAAAAATGCGTTATCAAGGAGCGGGTAGTTCTATGATTAATCCTGCAATTTATATTTCTCCAAAAATGGCTTTTGATGATCATAAAGTTAAATATAGATATGCAAAAGGTTATGAAGAAAATAAAATTGAGACAAATCAAAAACTCATTGATGAAGCTATTAATAAATCAAATAATTTTGATAAAGTATTACTTTTTGCTGGATTAACTGATTATTATGAATCCGAGGGTTCAGATAGAGATAATATGCTTCTCCCAAAAAATCAGATTGATTTAATAAATGCACTTATAAAACACAATAAAAAAATTATTTTAGTTTTATTTTTAGGTTCTCCAGTAGAACTCCCATTTATTGATAATATTAATGCAATATTAAATATGTATTTACCAGGAGAAACTGGTGGAGAAGCCACATATTCGTTGTTGTTTGGTAAGACAAATCCATCTGGGAAATTAGCAGAAACTTGGGTAAAAAAATATGAAGATATTCCTTATGGAAAAGAGTTTTCTAAAAACGAAAACGAAGTATATAAAGAAAGTATTTTTGTTGGTTATAGATATTTTTTAAAACAGCCTGAAAAAATACTTTTCCCATTTGGATATGGACTTTCCTATACTAAATTTAGTTACTCTAATTTAAAAATAGAGAATAGCAATGATGAAATTTTACTTTCATTAGACGTTCAAAATATTGGAAAAGTATATGGTGGAGAAGTTGTAGAAATTTATGTTAAAGCTCCAAATACGGTTTTTAGACCTCTTAAAGAATTGAAAGGTTTTAAAAAAGTGTATTTAAAACCAAATGAAAAAAAGAATATTACAATTAAAATTAATAAAAATGATCTAAGATATTGGGATATAAAAGAAAATAGATTTGTTCTTGTAAGTGGAATTTATGAATTTGAGGCCTCTACAGATTGCTTGACACCTAAAGAAAGAATTAAAATTAACATTGATGGTGAAAATTTACCTTCCCCATATTCTAAAAATGTTGAAAAATTATATTTAGATTCTTTAGAAAAGATAAGTGATGAAACATTTGAAGAAATGAGCGGGTTAAAAATTCCTATGTTAAAGAAAAAGAAACCAATTACTTTAGAAAGTCGCTTTTATGATTTAAATTATACTTTTTTTGGAAAAATATTATTTAATGCCATATTAAGTGTTCAAAAGAAAGAAGAAAAAGCTGCTAAAAAATTACCTGAAGGACAAGAAAAAGACAATAAATTAAAAGGATCCTTTTTCTTAAAAAGAATATTAGAAAATAACTCTTTAATTACAATGTCGATGTCGGCTGGCAATTCTTGCCCATATAATTTTGTAGAAGGTATGATGAATTTAGCGAATTGGCACTTGATTAAAGGTATAAAAAACTTTACCACACCAATAAAAACAATTTCTTTAGCCAAAGATATTGATAAAAAATAAGGAGAATAAATATGGAAAGAACAAAGTTAATTGATAGAAAATTCTTTGATAGTAAAGTTCATGGAAGAAATGTCACAAACAAAGAAAGATGGTTTGGTTATCTTTTAGGACCAGCAGGTGCGTTGCTTTTGAACGCTGTTTTAGCGACATATTTAAATGTTTTTTACACTGATGTATTAAAACTTACATCTATATGGGGTGGTTTGTTTTTAATTATTTTCCCATTAATTTCGAAAATTATTGATGCTGTTACAAACATTATTATGGGTTATATCATTGATAGAACGAAAACTAAACAAGGGAAAGCGCGTCCTTGGATTTTAGTTTCAGCCCCTTTACTTGTTATTTCTGGAATACTCTTATTTACTGTTCCAACAAGTAATGAGACAGTTGAAGTTATTTGGATTATAGTTTCATACAACTTATTTTATTCGTTTTCCTATACGATATTTAATATGAGTCACAATTTAATGTGTCCTTTATCTACTAGAAATACGATACAAAGAGGTGGATTATCAGTCTTTAATCAAGTTACAACAATTATGATGAGTGGCATAATTGTTGCTCTTATATTCCCAATGGTTGTTATGCCAATTTTAGGTGTAAATAGAAATTCTTGGTTAATTTGTATGTCGATCCTTTCTATTTTAGCCCTTCCATTTACCTTGCTTGAATATTACTACACAAAAGAACGTGTTAGTGAAGAAAGTATCGGAAGAGAAGAAAAAAAGGTTCCTTTCTTAACACAATTAAAAATTGTTTTAACTGATAGATACATGATTATCATGTTTGTTTATTTCTTCATTTCTACATTTGCTTCTTCTTTAAAAAATTTAGGTCTTGTTTATTATTGTAATTTTGTTTTGGGAACTTATAACGATGGAATAACCCAAACTCTTGTTTCGGTAGTTGGTGGTATTCCAATGGGTATTGGTATTTTTGCTGTATGGCCACTTGCTAAAAAATTTGGTAAAAGAAATATTACTTTAATTGGTTTCCTTATTATGTCTTTAGGTTCAGCAATATGCTGGCTTGTTCCTAATGATATGGGTATTGTAATTGGTGGTCAATTTATTAAAAATCTTGGCTCGCTTCCTTCGGCATATGTTTTTATGGCTCTCTTTGCTGATGGGCTCGATAATCTTGAATGGAAGTCAGGTATAAGATGTGATGGAACGGCAATGTCGATTTATAATATTTTAGCTGTTACAACAATTGGTGTCGCTACTGCTGTATTTAATGGATTTTTATCATCATCTGGATATCAAGCTCCAGAAATGATTGATGGTGTTATTAAGGTTTATGAGCAAAATGAATTTTGCAAAAATCTTATTACTTTTGCTTTTGTTGGATTAGAAACTATAACAGGATTATTTATTGCCTTCATTTTATTATTCTTAAATGTTGAAAAAACGATTAATAAAAAGCAAGCTGAAATACGTGCATTCCATAAAGCTGAATGTTTAGCAAGAAATGAAGTTTGGGTTGAACCAGAAGTGAAAGCTATTCAAGATGAAGAAAAATATATGCTTGAAAATGAAGAAGCTTTTGCTATTTCTTTAAAAGAAAAATGTGAGAAAAAAGGTTTAAATTATGAAGAAGAATTAAATAAACATAAAAACAAAGTAACTACAAAAAAACTTAACCTTGATAAGAAAAAGGCTCTCAAAGAGGAAAAAGAAAAGTTAAAACTTGCGAAATTGGAAAAGAAAAAATTAGATAAATTTAATAAACTTCCAAAAGATAAACAAGAAAAACTTCTATTAAAAGAAAAGTTACATCGAGAAAAAGAAGAAGAGGCCTGGGCAAAAGAAAGTGCATATGGTGCTTCTTTTAGAGCTAAAATAAAAAAAGAATTAGAAAATGCCTAAATAATTATGAAAAGGATATTGAAAAAGAGTTTTCTAAGTCTTTTATGTATCAAGAAATAAATGATAAGTTATTTAAATTTTAAACATTATAAGTTTATAAATAGTTTTAGAAAATGAAGGTGTTTTAAATTAATATATTAAAATCGATAACAAAAAACATGGCTTAGAAAAAATAGAAATCTAATGTTTGGTAAAAGCTATGAAATTATGGGAGAAATAAAATATGAAAGCAATAAATTTAAGAACTGAATTTTTAGTAAATCCAATTGGAATTGATATTAAAAATCCATTATTATCTTGGAACGCATTAGGAGATAAAAAGCAAACCGCATATAGAGTAGTAGCTTATAAAGATAACGAATTAGTTTATGATTCAAAAAAAGTAAATTCTTCTACAATGTCCGTTTCTTTTCCTGAAGAACTTCATTCAGGTGACCATATTATTTGGAAAGTTACTTTATGGAATGAAAATGATATAAAAGGAGAAGAATCCGAAAAAGCCTCTTTTGAGATGTCTTTACTCAATAAAGATGATTTTAAAGCGAAATGGATTAGAGGAAATTATTTTGTAAACAAAAACAAGAGATATCCTGTTGATTGTTTTAAGAAAGAAATAACTGTTCCAAAAATTAAAAAAGCTAGACTTTACGCAACTGCTTGTGGTCTTTATGAAGTTAAAATAAACGGAAAAAGAGTAGGTAGTTTTGTTTTAGCTCCTGGTCACACAGATTATCGTAAGAGAATCCAACTACAAACTTATGATATTTCAAATTATTTAAAAGAAGGTAAAAATATAATTGAAGCTGAACTTGCTGATGGGTGGTATAGAGGTAGTTGTGGGGCATGGGGTATAAAAAACCAATACGGAACTCAAACGAAATTATTTATTCAACTTGAATATATTGATTTAGATAATAATAAAACAACTTTAGGAACTGATAGTTCGTGGTCATGGTCAAATGATGGGAGTATTCGCTTTGCAGATAATCAAGATGGTGAAATTTTTGATATGAATTTAAAACCTAGTTATGCATTTAAAGCAAAAGAAACAAAATGTAAGGTAGTTCCTAAGGCTTCAAATAATGTTAATCTTGAAGAACATGAAATATTTAAAGTTCAAAAAGTTATTACCACAAAAAGTGAAAAGAAAGTTTTAGATTTTGGTCAAAATATTGCTGGTTATATTTCTTTTAAAATAAATGGAAAAAAAGGGGAAATAATTAAATTTCGCTTTGGAGAAATGTTTGATAAAGATGGGGAATTTACTCAAACAAACATCCAATGTAGAAATAAAAAGGGTACCAAGATTACTCCACGTCAAGAAGTAACAGTTTTTTTAAAGGATGGCGTAAATGAATATAAAACAAAATTTGCGATTTTTGGCTTTCAATATGTATTAGTTGAAGGTGATGTCTCTTGGAATAAAGATGATTTTGAGGCAATTGCGGTTTATTCTTCAATGGAAGAAACTTTAGAATTTAAATCTAGCAATGAACTTTTAAATAAATTTGTTGATGCGACTCGTTGGTCTGCAAAAAATAATCATGCAGATGTTCCAACAGATTGTCCAACAAGGGAAAGACATGGTTGGACTGGGGATGCACAAATATTTACAAAAACAGCATCTTATTTATTTAATTATGTTCCATTTGCAAGAAAATATATAAATGACATGAAAGATGGTCAACATAAAAATGGATGTTATAGGCAAATTAATCCAGAAGGCGGGGTTGATTTTTATATGAAACCTATGGATGGATCGGCTGGTTGGTCAGATGCTGGAGTACTTATACCTTATTACATATTTAAACATTATGGTGATAAAAGAATTCTTGCTCAAAATTATGAATCAATGAAAAAATATGTTTTATATAAGTTAAATAAGTTAGGTAAATGGTATATAACAGCTGCAAGGACAGGTTTAAAAAGAAAATATAATAAATATATTCATAATTATGGACAAAGTTATGGAGAATGGGCCGAACCAACTGATGTTTATATAACAAGCTTTAAAGATTTTGCTTCACCTCATCCAGAAGAAGGAACGGCATATGTTTATTTTGTGTTAAATAAGATGATTGAAATATCAAAAGAGCTTAATAAAGATAACGACGCAAAGTTATTTAAAGAATATAGTGATAAAGTAAAAATATCTTATGAGCAATTAGTTAAATGTCCTAAATTTAGTTTAGATACTAATCGACAATCTAAATTAGTTAGGCCATTATATATGGGTTTATTAGATGAAGAAGAAACAAAATATGCTAAAGAAAGACTTTTGAAAGCTTTAGACTTTTATGATTGGAAATTAGGGACTGGATTTTTATCGACACCTTTTATTTTATATGTATTAGAAGATATGAATATTGAATATGCTTATAGGTTGCTAGAAAATGAAAAAATGCCAGGTTGGTTATTTATGACCAAAATGGGGGCAAATACCATTTGGGAAAGTTGGGAAGGCACTAGTGCACAAAAAGGTATTGCGTCCCTTGATCATTATTCTAAAGGCGCGGTAGTCGAATGGATTATCTCAAGAATGTGTGGTATTAATGTAGTGAATGAAAATGAATTTTTAATTAATCCAATCATTGGTGGGAAATTTACTTTTGCTGAATCTAGTTATTTGAGTATTTATGGATTAGTAAAAAGTAGTTGGAAAATTAATAAAGACAAGGTGGAATATCATATAAGTATTCCCTCAAATACAAAGGCTAAAATTGTTTTGAATAATAAAATTTACGAAGCTGGTGCTGGTGAATTTGATTTTTGTATTGATAAATAATATATATAATTGTTAGTCTTTTTATCGATTATTTTCTTTAAGGAACTATGAATTTTATCGTTTATTAATTAATTATACCTTCCACAAAATTTAGGAATTATGAATAAAAATATATTAAAATTTCATTAAAAATATATTTTTTGACATACTTTATATATTGTTTTATATATAATAGTAGATTCGGGGAGGCTGTATAGTGAAGTTTAAAAAAATAATTTTATTAGTGTCGTTAGTCGCACTGAGTAGTTGTGTAAATAATTCAGAAAATACCATAGACGAACCTAAATCTGAATTAGAGCAAGCTATATTGAATTTAAGAAATGGCTTTCATATGGAAGGGGTAAAAGAGCAAATATGTCTTTCTTTAGATAAAACCGAGATCTTTAGAAACCAGTATTCATACGATTATTCGTTTGAAAATAGTAATGAAAATATTGGTGTCTATCAAAAGTATACTTATCCATATAATGGTAAATATGAATCTTCTGAAATTTCCGTTGTTAAAGATAAAGAAGGTTATATTTCTCAAAAGTATATAAATTATAAAAATGAAGTTGATTATTATAGAGTTATAAATGATGAAGGATATTATTCATCTTATGATGATTATTTTTTAAATCCATTCTTTTTAATCGAAGAAGATGATTTAACTGAAGTTAAAAGTGAAGGAAGTAAAAAAATATATTCCTTATTTAAAGATAAGATTGATTTATTTGATTATTATTTAACAGGTAATTCTCAACCATTAAAATCATTAGAGTTCACCTTTTATGATGGTGTTTTAAAAAATATTAAAACTATTTCATCATTGTTTACTGGAACAACAAAAGATACTGAAACTGGGTATTATTATCCATGTACTTGGACTTATGAAAACAATTTAACAATTAATAATGTTGGTGATGTTAAACTTGATTCACCTAAAGTTAGCGAAGAAAATAATAACATTGGCGTTATAGAAGCTTTAAATAAAGTTGGTGAAAATTTTACTCTTGAAACAAGTATGTATTTAAAAGCTGATGGTTCTTTGCTTAATAAAAAAACAAGTTATTTTGATGGTGAGTCTTATTACATAGAAATGGACAAAGAAGACAAGACAAAGAACTATTTATATCATGTTGATCCATTTAATAACGATGGTTTGCTTTATGAATATAAATATGATGAATCATCTAAATTATGGGTAAAAAGCAGTAATACTTCTTCTTCTAGTTATAATATTGAGCCACAAGATAAATCAATGTTTATTCCACATTTGAAAGAAGTGTCTCCATATTTATTTGGTTATAATAAAGATGCTGGCGGCTATTATAATTGTAATAACGAATACGCTGTAGCTTTTATGGGTGAAGGTTTCTTTTCGGATGCTGAAAATTTATCATATTTTTCGCTTGGATATGGAATTAATGCAAAAATAAAATCAATAACAACCGGAATTGAAGTATCAGTTGATTTTTATTTTCCATATTCCTCGTCACAATATATTGAAGTAACATATGTTGCACGATACTTAGATTTAGGTACTACAAAGTTGCCTGAATTTGATTTATAGGAGGACAAAATATGAAAATAAAAAATTTATTAATATTAAGTTTATTAACTATAACATCATTAAGTAGTTGTGTATTTTCTAATAATGATAGTAATCAAGAAGTACCAGAAGCCTTTGTTGAATTTTTAACAAAAGCAAAAAATTCTTATAAGATTAAAGCAGTCGAAAAAGAAGTTGTTTCTAAAACTAATGGGAACGAGATGTTTACTAATGAATATCAATATAATATAACTTCTTTAAGAGGCGATAGACCATCTTTTAGTGAAACATTAGTTCAACAAACTAGCGAAGGTACTCAAACTGCAACAATAAAATATGTTAAAAATGAAAGAGGGTATGCTTCATTAGAGGGCATTAATTATAAGAACGAAGTATTCTTAACAGAAGCCACTGATTCTAATGGTTATAAAATGATTTATGATAAGAATTTTCCAAACCCTTTTGAATATTTAACAGCAAAAGATTTTAAAGTAGTTGAAAATAAAAATGGAGACAATAAAGAGTTAGTAGCTTATTTAAATAATGATAAATTAACATTTTTTGCAAAATATTTAGTTGGAATAAGTTATGAACTTGAATCGGCTTCTTTTTTAATAGAAGATAGTGGTGTTAAAAATCTTAGTTTTAAAGCAAAGCAATTCGAATCACGTTATGAAGATGCCTACACTGGACTTTATATTCCAGTTTATGTTAACTATGAAATGAATGTGATTTTTGAAAATGTTGGTGATGCTATTTTTGATGGTGCAAAACCTCACAAGAGTAAAAATAGCGTAAAAGAAGCAGCATTAAAAAAGGCTTTAACTGAATTGGGTAATAACTACACAATTGTTATTAATGAACATTATCAAGGCGATCAAGCCAATACCGACTATGATTCTTATTGGTATTTTGATGGTGGGAATGCAATTTATCATCAACAACATTTAAATGATACTTCTCGTAAATATGATCTTTATTATAAGAAGGATTTAAATAAATCTGATGATTTACTTTACCTTTATGATTTTAACGAAACAACAAATGTTTGGGATTACAATGAACCAATTTATTCACAATCATATAATGTCAAACCAAAAAAATATTCTGATCTTGATACAAAAGCGACAATGGTTGATCCTAAATTATTTGAATATGATGAGGAAAATAACAAATACGTTGTAAGTGATTCTTATGTAAAAGCTTATCTTGGCAATGCGATACTTCCAGGTTGTTATCAAATAAGAGATTTCACAATTGGTAATGGTAACAAAGCAGAAATTACTTTAACAAGTGATGGCAAAATAGATTCGATGGTCGTTGGATTCTACGATGTTGATTCTCAAGGTTATGATGTAAGTAGAGAATATTCTTTACGATTTATAAATGTTGGAAAAACTACAATCCCAAGTTGGGTGGAGGAGAAATAATTATGAAAAAAAGACGTTTATTAGTTGGTGCATTAGCTTTAACTGCACTTTTAGGTGTTACAACAGTAGGATGTGATAATAAAAATAATCCTGTTGGAACAGTATTAGAGATTAAGATTGCGGCTGAGAAAACTTTATTAGAAGTTGGTGAATCTTTAACTCTTACAGTAAAAACAGAAAATCTTGAAGATGAAGCAGTTATTAACTGGTATTCAACCGATACTAGTGTTTTAAGTGTTACGCAAAATGGTAAAGTAATTGCTCTTAAAGAAGGGAAAGCATCAGTTTATGCTGAATCAAATGGTGTTAAGAGTAATGAAGTAAGTTTTACAGTTAACGCAAAAAAAGTTACAAAACTTACTTTAAAAGAATTTAGTGAAAGTAGCATTGAAGTCGGTGAAACTATTAAGGTCAATCTTGAAGTTGAGAATGGTTCAGCAAGTGATGTAACCTTTGTATTAAGTGATCCTTCCTTAGGCAAAATTGATAAAGATTTAAATTTTGTTGCTTTAAAAGAAGGTGTATGCAAAATCTATGCTCAATTAGGTGAAGTTAAGAGTAACGAAATTTCAATTACAATTTTACAACAATCTTCCGATTTAAGCTTAACTCTTGATTGTAGTGATGATTTTGCTTTACTTAAGGGAAGTGAGTTAAAAATTAATGCAAAAGTTAAAGGAAATATTAATAATTATCCATTAGTATTTAAGAGTTTAAACACTAATGTTGTTTCTATTACTGAAGAAGGTTTATTAAAAGCTCTTAATGTTGGGGAAGCAAGTGTTGAAGTTTCTGTTGGACACGTTAAAAAAGTTTTAAGCGTTCAAGTTATTGAAAAATATGATAAGGCAACCAGCGTTTCATATGCAAGTGAAGAAATAAGCGTTGCTGTAGGAGAAAAATTTGAACTTAAAGGTGTTAAAGTTTTACCTAAGACAGCAAAACAAGAATTTACTTTAGAAAGTTCTAATGAACTATTTGTAACCGTTGAAGGAAATATGGTTGTTGGTAAGCAACTTACAAAAGAACCAGTTAATGTAGTTATAAAAGCGGATGAAGCAACTTTTAAATTAAAAGTAAATGTTATAAATCCACAAGAAAAATATAATAGTTATTTGATTAATAAACTTGAGACTTCAAAAGCAAACGAAATGCTTTTTGCTAAGTCCGGAAATTTAAGCGTTACTACCGTAGACAAATCTAATGTTGAAAAATCTAAGACAACTTATGACTATGTTGCTTATAGCGATAATAGAGTTCTAACAAAAACAACAAATAAATCATCTTATACCGATTCAAAATCAAGTTATTTATTTGCAAATTATAATGGTGAACAAATTAAAGGGCAAACAAAATATGACAATCCTGATGTTATGGAATACACTTCAACTAAAGTTGGTGAAAATAGTTTAACAGAAGAACTTCTAAATGAATCTTCTACTATGGCCTATGTTGGATATCCTGCTTATTTTGGTTTTTCAAACTATGTTAGACATACTTTCTTTACGTTTAGTACATTAAATAGTAATAACATTGACGAAGGAAGTTATACATTTAATGAAACAAGCGATGGTGATTTCGATAAAGTTGAAGTATCTGCATCAGTTACTTCTAGTTATGGTACACGAAATAAATATTCTTTAACAATGAATTTCAAAGATGATTTAATTCAAAATTTTGAAGCAACCATAGAAAAATATAGGGAAGATAGTTATGACTATGATTCTCCATCAACATATGTTTTAAATGAAACAACATACTATAAGGCAACTCTTAATGTTGGTGAAAAAGAAGCTCCAACTAGTGACCTTGTTGATTTTGGAACATTCTATGCAACTTCATTTGATGTAATTTCAAAAGCTTATAGAGATAGAACATATGTTGAAACAAATGAATTTAATATTGGCGAAAGCGTCTACCTTGAACTAAGCAATGTTTTACCTTCAACTTATAATGAAGATGTTGATAAGGTTGAATTTGAATTCGTTGGTGGCGAAGATTATATAAGAAAAGCTTATTGGGGCAATACATTTAGTTTCGTAAAACCTGTTCAAAATTATAAAATATTAGTAAAAACTAAGAATTATTCTAAAGAAGTTCTTTTAAACGCTGTTACTCCAAGAACAACTAAAATAAGTTATTCTGGTAGTTCATATTTATTTAGTGGTGAAGCTTATTCTTCTAAAGTTACATATTCACCAAGTGAAGCTGCAGTTAAATTTAGCGCAACATTAAGTGAAAACACTAGCGAAGCAACAATTGATGTTAAAGAAGATGGGTCATTTACTTTAAAAGCAACAAAAGCAGGTTCGGTTAAAGTTACATTTAAAGAAGCCATCTCAGGTTTAACTTATGATAAAATATTTTATTCATATGATAAGACCGATGAAAGCATCTTAGATATGATTTTTAATTCTAATATAAGTATTGAAACTGGATATACTACATATATTAAAGGCTTATCTTTTACTAAAGATGAAGGAAGTAATAGTGGAAGCATTTCCTTTACATATGAGGATGTAGAAATGTATGACGAATATTCGATAAGTAGCAAATGGACATTTAAAGATGGGAAATTTGTATTTAGTGACGCAAGTGGTAATTATGTTTCAAAAATTGAATTTACTGATAGTAGACAAGACAAGCTTAAAGTGACCTTTAAATATGATGGTTATTATAGTGATTCATTTAAAATCTCTTTAAATCATAAATAAAATTTCATTATGAAGTTTAAAAATATATTTGAAAAATCTAACGAAGCCAAAATTATTGTTCTTACTACTGATTTTTCTATTAATATTGCTTATGAAAAAGACCAAGAATTTATTAAATTCACTAACGAAAAATTAGAAATTAGAAAATATGCTTTAAAGCATTATGATAAAAAGAATAATGAAACAATTAAATTTTATTTATATAATCTTGTTTCTATTGCTTTAAGCTTAGAAGGATTTAATTATAAGTATGTAACTTTTAACTTTGATCATTATAGCTATGATGATGAATTAAGTAAGGAACTAATAGAAAGAATCAGGAAATTATATCGAAAATATTTGCCATTACACAATCGATTAGTAAATGATGTAATTAATAATAGTGTTTTTAAATCAATGTTTGATAAATCTTTTATTAATAATCTAGAATATGCTTATCTAGGAGATTTCTTTATTTTAGGTAATAAACAAAATAATTTAACCTTATTAATTAACTTAAATAAAGAAGTTAAAGAATATCTAATTAATGTTGTTAAAGATGAGCAAACATTAGGATGCACATATATTTATTATATTCTTTATAAAAATATTGATATTGGCAAAGATAGTTTTCTATATGCTTGTACACCTCATGAAGATTGCTTATATGAAGATGAACAAGTTGAATGAACATAAAAAAATATAAAATGATTAATTTATATTGAATTTATTATGTTTTCAATGTGTTTTTAATTTATAAAATATAATTGATAGGTTCTATGAAAATAAGTGCGTATGATATTTATTCGTACGCACTTTATTTTATAGAACCAAATTTTAATGGAAATGTATAATTATGTTTCCATTTTTTTAAATAAACAAAAATAATTTTATAGGTTCTACAAAAATAACATTTCGATATTTTAAATAATAAATAATAATTACTATATTTAAAAATTTTGACAATAAATTTAACTAATCCACAATAATAAAAGGTTTTTTATTTATCAATAATTTTATAAAATAACGATATGATTAAAATTAGAATATTAAATGAAATAGAAAAACATATTATTACTATTAAAAATGAGCCATTTAATTTAATTGGTGAAGTTATTCCTAGTTTTAATAATCTTAATTGGGACTACAAAGTTAAGTATTACCCAAAGGAAAAGCTTCAAACAATGATTTTTCCTAATGAAGATTATTCTTTAAAAAGTTTAAATGACTCTATTTTTATTGGTGCATATGATGATGATAAATTAATCGGTTTATTAGTTTTAGAACATGGATTATATAAATATATTTATTTAGATGAACTTAAAGTAAATGAAAGATATAGAAATAAAGGAATTGGGAAAATGCTTATAAAGAAAGCGATAGGAGTTGCTAAAAATAAGGATTATAAAGGCATATACACAATTGTTCAAAACAATAATTTAGGAGCATTTTTATTTTACATTAAATGTAATTTTTATATTGGTGGCGTTGATACAAATATATATAAATTTACTAAACAAAGCGATAAATTTGATATATACATGTATATGGATTTTTAAGAAAATAAGGGATTATATATATCGTAAATTAAAAAAAGAGTTAATTATTTTTAACTAATTAACTCTTTGTTTTTTTAAACAACTTCAATGTTTTTAATATTACATTGATCTCCTGTTAATAAATAAGTTTCATATGATCCACAATATGGACATTTTCTACCATATTTAACTGTATCATAAGTTTTTTCACAATGTTTACAATAAGTAATAGCTTTAATTGGTATTATTTTAAGTGTGCAATTTTTCATATGTTCAGTCTTTTTAATCGCCCATTTAAAGCATTCTTCAAAGTATGATGGAACTATCGTTGAAACTTCACCAACTTCTAATGAAACGCTTTTTACTTCTTTTACATTGTTCTCTTTACAACTTTTTTCAACAGCATTTATGACGTAGAAAACTATTCCAAGTTCGTGCATTTTGAATTTCCAGTGTTTGGATTTAATTTATTAAATTCTTTATTCTTTTTATTGTAGTCTTTACGAAGCTTTCTCATCTCTTTAGCTTCTTTAGAGCCACTATGTAAGAGAATTCTCATGCCACGCTTTAAACTATATTTTAATAATCCGCCAACTTTTTTCTCAGCAATAGTCATCTTAGACATTTCTGGATGATCTCTGAAAAGGTGGATGGCATTAAATTTACATTTTGTTGTACAAATACCACAACCTATACACTTATTTGGATCAACAACAGAGGCACCACAACTTAAACATCTACCAGTTTCAATTTTAACTTGTTCTTCTGTTAACGTATTATGTGCATCTCTAAATGAATGTTTATAATCAATTTTTTCATTCATGCCAGCTTCTTGTCGTTTAGCGTTATCATAACCAACTGGGAATGAGATATCTGTTTTATCTAATTCTTTAAAGTTATGTTTATAAAGACCTATAGTTGGTGAGGCACCCTTTTGTACATGTCTATGTAATGAATCAGCAACATAATGTCCTTGAGCGATAGCATCAATTACAAACTTTGGACCAGTATAAACATCACCACCGACATAAATATCAGGATCAGCTGTTTGGTATGTTAATTTATCAGCAACTGGATAAACACCATGTGTAAAGGTGACTTTTGTACCTTTTAATAAATCGCCCCAAACGATAGTTTGACCAATAGCAAATACAACTTTAGACGCTTCAAGTTCAATAGTATCATTTTCATCATATTTTGGACTAAATTTATGATTTTCATCATATAAACTTGTACATTTTTTAAAGACAATTGATGTAATGTTGTTATTTTCATCAACTTTAATTTCTTTTGGACCATATTGATTAAGGATTTTGATTCCTTCATCTAATGTTTCGCTAATTTCTTCATCACTTGCAGGCATTGTGTCTCTAGTTTCTAAAGAAACCATAGTAACTTCTTTAGCGCCTTTTCTCATAGCAGTTCTTGCACAATCTACAGCGACATTACCACCGCCTACGACAACAACATTTTTGTCGAATTTTTCATCTTGATGTTCAAAGGAATTCTTTAAATATTCAACAGCAATTTCAGCACCATTTGCATTTTCGTTTAAAATGCCTGGACGTCTTCCACCTTGGCAACCAATTGCAATATAGAAGGCTTTATAACCTTGTTTTTTAAGTTCATCGATAGTTATATCTTTGCCAACTTCTACATTACATTTAATATCTGCACCAAGTTCTTTAATAATTTCGATTTCAGCATCAATAACATCTTTTTCAAGTTTATATGTTGGTATACCATAAACAAGCATACCACCAGGTCTAGCATTTTTTTCAAAGACTGTTGGTTTATAACCTTTTAATGCAAGGAAATAAGCCGCACTTAAACCTGCTGGACCAGCACCAATAATAGCAATCTTTTCATTAAAACCATCATGAATGGATGGAATAACTTTTTCAGGAATGAGTCTATCTTTGCTATTTAAATCTTTTTCAGCGATAAACTTTTTAACTGCATCGATTGCAACTGCTTTATCTAAATCTCCACGAGTGCAAGCTTCTTCACATCTTTTATTGCAAACTCTTCCACAAACTGCTGGGAATGGATTTTCTTTTTTAATAAGATCTAAAGCTTCTTTGAATTTTCCCTCATGGGCTTTCTTTAAATATGCTTGAACTGGAACATGAGCTGGACAAGCAGCTTTACATGGGGCGCTTCCAGTATCATAAGTATCTTTCATTCTTATAGTGTCACGATATCCTTCATCCCAAGCATATTTACCCCATTTTAAGTTGTCTGGTAAAGGTGCTTTTGGATATTTGACTTCACTATGATCTTTTTTACATAATTTTTGACCAAGTTTAACAGCTCCACCTGGGCAATACTCAACACATAAACCACAAGCAACACATTTTGAAGTATCAACTTTAGCGGTGTATGCACTTCTTGAAAGATTTGGTGTATTAAAGAGCATGCTTGTTCTTAAAGCATTACAAATATTGACGTTACAATTACATATATCAAATATTTTGTTTTCGCCATCGATGTTAGTAATTTGGTGAACATAACCATTGTCTTCAGCTCTCTTCATAATTTTTAAAGCTTCTTCGGTTGTAATATAGTGTGATCTACCAGTTTCAACACAATAATCAGCCATATCACCAACTTGGACACACCAGTCATCGCCATCATCAGCACATCCTTCTTCTAATTTAGCTCTTGAAAGACGGCAAGAACATGTTCCTGCGCTAATATGTCCATCATATTTTTTAAGCCAATATGATATTCTTTCAAGTTTTATAGCTTTGTTTTCAAAATCAATAGCCTTTTCGACTGGAATAACGTGCATTCCAATGCCATCTCCTCCTGGAGGCACCATTTGAGTAATTCCAGCAAGTGGAATAAATGTCATTCTTTCAAAGAAAGAAGCAACTGGAGGATTATCGTTTATTTGTTTTCTTGTAGAGTTGAATAATTCAGCTGAACCAGGAACAAAGAAACAAATTCTATATCTTTTAATATGAGGAGCATCTTTAATTGGACCTTCATCTGTATAGTGGTCGCCATAATCATATTCGACGATGCCTTTTACAGACATTTCATCAAACATTTTTTGTAATTTGGCTGGTTCAATGTTTTTATTCATCTTAATAAGTTCTTCAATGGTGTAGAACTTACGAAGTTTCATTTTGTTTAATACGACAGCTTCTTCATGAGTTATAACTTCTCTTAATCCCCAATATTCTGGATCATTACTCGTTAAACCTTTAAGTTTATGTGCAACAACATCAGTAATTTTTCTTCCGAGTTTTAATATTTCTTTATCAGGATTTTTTTCACCTTGATATTTTGATATTACGTTTTTGTTTTTATTTTGTTCAGGCATTGTCTTTACTCTCTTTCCAAGTTTTTACTTCATTTAGTATGTAGTTTGCTAATTCATTAATTCCCTCGCCAGTTTTAGCGGAAATTTTAATGATTTTACAATGTTTATTTCTAAGTCTAATCCACTCTTCACATTTTTTGAAATCAAAATCGAAGTATTTTGCAACATCAATTTTATTTATGATTACTAGATCAACTTTTTCAAACATTAATGGATATTTTAATGGTTTATCATCGCCTTCCGGAACTGATAATATAACTGCATTTTTTGAAGCACCTGTATCAAACTCTGCAGGGCAAACTAGATTTCCAACATTTTCTAAAAAAATTAAATCAAATCTAGTATTATCAAGACCTTCTAAGCCTTGGCTTGTCATTGAGGCATCTAAGTGACACATGCCCCCAGTATGTAATTGAATAGCATTAACGCCAGTGTATTTAATTACATCGCTAGTATCAATGTCTCCATCAATATCAGCTTCCATTACTCCAATTTTTACCTTATCTTTAATTTTATTAATTAGGTTTATAAGAGTTGTTGTTTTTCCACTTCCAGGGCTTGACATCAAATTTAATAGAAATACTCCATCTTTTTTAAGTTTATTTCTTAATTCGTCAGCCTTTTCATCATTGTCTTTAAAGACACTTTCTTTTAATTCAATTATTTTTACAGGACCATCCATATAAACTCCTAACATTTAAATATTATATGATTTTTTAAGTTATTTTTAAATAAAATTCGGTATATTGATACCTAAATAATTCTAAGTAAATTTAATGTTTATTTATTAAACTTATTATTTAAATTGTGTTAATATAATTTATCGAAAAGAGGAATAATTAAATGGAAAACTTAATCAATGATTTAGTAGATTTTTTAAATAAAAGTCATAGTGAATATAATGCTTGTAATAATATTAAAAATATTTTATTAGAAAATAATTTTATAGAATTAAATGAAGGTGATAACTTTGAAGTAGAAAGAGGTAAAAATTATTTTTTAACAAGAAATGATAGCAGCATTGTTGCTTTTAAAATACCTGCAATGCTTAGAAGATTTGACTTCACAATAATGGCCTCTCATTTAGATTCACCATGTTTAAAAATTAAAATGGATAATGGAGTAAGAAGTTATGGTTATCATAAATTAAATGTTGAAGTATATGGTGGACTTATAACTTCAACTTGGCTTGATAAACCTTTATCAATAGCCGGAAGAATTTTTTACAAGAACAATGATAAAGTCGAAACTAAAATAATTGATATAGATAAACCTGTTCTTATTATTCCTAATGTTTGTATTCATTTTAATAGAAATATTAATAATGGTTTTATTTATAATCCTGAAGTCGATCTAAAACCAATAATGTCTTTAGGTGAAGAAAATAATTCGATTATGAAATTATTATGTTCATATACTTCTTTAAAAGAAGAGGATGTTATTTCATATGATTTAAATGTTTATAATTATGAAAAGAGCATGGTTGGTGGTATAAATAACGAATTTTTAATGTCACCAAAAATCGATAATTTAGAATCAGCTTACTTAAGTTTAAGGTCTTTTTTAGATAGTGGAGAAACCGAAAATATTAAGGTTTATGTTTCCTTCGACAACGAAGAAATTGGAAGTGAAACATATGGTGGTGCAGATGGTGATTTTTTAAAAAACACCTTGAAACGTATATCAAATTCACTAGGTTTTAGCGAAAATAATTTTTATGCAGCTTTAGCAAATTCATTCTTAGTCTCGATCGATAATGGACATGCTGTACATCCAAATCATCCTGAATTAAGTGATCCAAATAATTTGGTATATTTAGATAAAGGACCAATTATTAAATTTAATTCTAATATGGCTTATATGTCTGACGCTTATACTTCCTCGCTTGTTATAGATGTATGTAAGAAAAACAACATACCTTATCAGTTCTTTTATAATAAGAGCGATGTAAGAGGTGGTTCAACCTTAGGAGCACTAAGCACTTCACAAATTGGTATAAAAACATGTGATATTGGATGTGCTCAACTTTCTATGCATTCAAGCTATGAGACAGCCGGGACAAAAGACGTCGATTACATGTACGAACTTATAAAAGATATTTATAATCAAAGATAACAAAAATGATTTTATGAAATAAAGTGTGTATGGTAAAGATAACATACACATTTTTTATATTTTTAATTGTTTTGCAATTCATAGAGACAAAACGCAACACACTTTATTTCATAAAAAAAGAGCGCCAACAGCGCCCTTTTATTATTTAGATTTTAATTGATTATTTTTTTAATGCTTCGTAAACTGCGACTGAACAAGCAACGCTAGCACCAACCATTGGGTTGTTTCCCATACCAATTAAACCCATCATTTCTACGTGAGCTGGGACGCTTGAGCTACCGGCAAATTGAGCATCAGCATGCATTCTTCCCATATTATCAGTTAAACCATAGCTTGATGGACCTGCACCCATATTATCTGGATGTAATGTACGACCAGTTCCGCCGCCACTAGCAACACTGAAGTATTTCTTACCATGTCCCCAGCACCAATTTTTATATTGACCAGCAACGATGTGTTGGAAACGAGTTGGGTTTGTGGAGTTACCAGTAATTGAAACATCAACACTTTCGTGTTTCATAATTTCAACACCTTCGGTAGCATCATCTGAACCATAGCAACGAATCTTGCTACGATCGCCATCACTGAATTTAGTTTCATCAATGATTTTTAATGTATTAGTATGTCTATCAAGTTCAGTACGGACATATGTGAAACCATTAATACGGCTGATAACATATGCAGCATTTTTTCCTAAACCATTTAAGATAACATTAATTGGGTTCTTTCTAACTTTGTTAGCATTTAAAGCGATACCAATTGCACCTTCAGCAGCGGCAAATGATTCATGACCTGCTAAGAAGCAGAAACATCTTGTTTTTTCATCAAGAAGCATGCTTGCAAGGTTACCATGACCAAGACCAACTTCACGAATATTAGCAACACTGCCTGGAACTGTAAAGGCTTGGAGACCTTCACCAATGCAAACAGCGATCTTTTCAGCTTCTTTAACATTACGTTTAATAGCAATTGCGCAACCTAATGTATATGCCCAAACAGCGTTATCGAAACAAATTGGTTGAACACCTTTAACAATTTTTTCGACATCTACGTCTTTATCAAGACACATTTTACGGCATTCTTCTAAATCTTTGATACCATTAGCTTTTAAACAGGCATCGATAGAATCTTTTCTACGTTCATAATTTTCAAATGTAACCATGATAATTATTCCTTTCTTGGATCGATAGTTTTGACTGCGTCATTATATCTTCCATAAGTTCCAATAGCTTTTGCATAAGCTTCTTTTGGATCAACGCCTTCTCTAATTGCTTTCATCATTTTGCCTAAGTTGACAAATTGATAACCAATTACTTCATCATTTTTATCAAGACCAATATGTAAAACATATCCATCGGTCATTTCAAGATAACGTGGGCCTTTTGCTTTACTAGCAAACATAGTTCCAACTTGTGATCTTAAGTTCTTTCCTAAATCATCAAGAGATGATCCAACTGGTAAACCGTTTTCACTAAAAGCAGTTTGAGTTCTTCCATACATAAATTGTTTGAAGATTTCTCTCATTGCAACGTTAATAGCATCGCAAACTAAGTCAGTATTAACTGCTTCAAGTAAAGTCTTTCCTTGTAAAACTTCAACAGCCATAGCAGCACTATGAGTCATACCTGAACAACCAATAGTTTCAACTAAAGCTTCTTCAATAATACCATCTTTGACATTTAAAGTGAGCTTTGCACAACCTTGTTGTGGTGCACACCAGCCAATGCCATGGCTTAAACCAGAGATATCTTTTACCTCTTTAACTTTTACCCATTTTCCTTCTTCTGGGAGTGGGCTAACGCCAGCATCACAACCGTTTCTTACGGTACACATGTGTTTTATTTCAGCTGAGTATTCCATGAGTTAAAACTCCTTTCATTTAATAATAATTTCCTCAATAGAAATCTAAAATATTATAACATTTTGTTATTTGCTTTTTTAGTGGTAAATATAATTGATAATTTTATTTTATTTTTAATTTAGGTTTAAATCTCTATTAAATTAAGAAATATCTTTAAAAGATATTAGTTTTATAAATTTAAATTTATTATCATTAACTTCTAATACAATAGTTGAGTAATTAGGAAAGTTATTCATTTTTTTAATTTTCAAAAATTCATTTGGTATATAAACTTTAAGAAAACTAAGAATTATGGCACAACTTGAAACACATAATATTTGATTTTTATTTTTAATTAATTCCAATAAAGTATCATGTAATCTTTTTCCAGCTTCTTCGTTTGATTCTCCATGTTGATCTTTAAAGGCGTTAGGGGCATCAAATAGTCTATCAAATGTTAAATGTTGATGTTTTTTTTCTAAGTCGCCAAATTTAAGTTCCCTTAAATTTCTAACTTTTATAACCTTATATTTATGTTTTGTAACGAGTTTAGCGGTTTTTGTAGCTCTTAATGTATCGCTTGCAAAAACGCCATCGAAAGAAATCTTATTATTTATAAAATAATGGGCGATTTTTCTTCCTTTTAATCTTGCTTTCAAAGTTAGTGGGGAATCCGAGTTATAACCTTGCACAATATGTAATACATTAAACACAGTTTTACCATGTCTCATTAAGTAAATTATTTTTGACATAATAAAATTATAGTAGGATTTTGAATTATTTTTAAATCAAAATATTATGGGTTTATTGCTATAAACAAAAAAAGTTGAAAAAATCAACTAAAAAGGTTGATAAAAATTTTTAGATATTTATAATATTGGTAGAGGAGTGGATAAATGTATACTGAATTTGGAAAAGTTTTACGACATATTCGCTTGGATAATTTTGAAAATATGAAGGGGATGGCGGCGAAATTGGGGGTGAGTACTTCTTTTTTGAGTGCGGTCGAAGTTGGTAAAAAATCTGCTCCTCGTAAATGGGTTGATGAAATATCTAAGATTTATAAGTTGAGTCCATCCAGAATAAACGAGCTTAAAACTGCTTATGATATGACAAAACAATCAATATTATTGAATATTGAAGATATGGATAAAGATAAACAACAAGTTTCACTTATGTTTGCTAGATCTATAAAAAATATTGATCCTAACACTTTAAGTAAATTGAAAAAAATGTTAGAGGAAGAGGAGAAAAAAGAATAGTGTATTACCTATGTGCTCCTACTAGTGCTCATCAATTGAAAATATATGCTGAAAATATTAGAAACATATTCAATTGCAAAAGCTTAAATTTTCCTATCATTGATGTCTTAGAAATAATGCAAAACAATGAAAATTTTTTAGGATTTGAATATCAAGTCATTAATGATAATGATGATTTATTTTCAAAAGATGAATTAGCTAAATTTGATTTTAATAGTAATGTACTGTATATAAGAGAATCTCAATATAATGCCGCATGTGATGGTGAACCTAGGTCAAGATTTACATTAACACATGAACTTTCGCATTTTTTTCTAATGGTTGTTACAGGTAGGCACCCAAAAGAATGTGATGAAAAACCTCCTGTTTATAAAGATCCTGAATGGCAAGCGAATGCTTTGGCGGGGTATATTTTAATCCCTCCGAAGTTAACTTCATCGCTTGGCGTTGAAGAAATTGAAAGAGAATGTGGCGTATCACCAGAATGTGCTACATATGCTGTTTTAAAAAGAACTAGAGAGAATCATAAAAACTAGATAAATATATATGAAAGGGGACAAAAATGAACATAAATAATAAAATTAGAGTTGTTAGTCAAACAGAAATTGAATTATTAGAAGATGCTAAAAAAGGTGATATTATTGATCTTGCAAATTTAAATCAAGTAGATACTAATTTTATTTTAAGACTTATTGATAAAAATAAAAAAGCTGAGTATGAAGCAATGCTTAGTAAAGAAATTTCTGTTAATACTCAAAAATTAGAAGCTGAATATAAGCTTCAAATCGAAAATAGCAAAAATGAATTAAAAGAAAAATATTCCAAAGAAATTGAAAACTTAAAAATTAAGTTAAATGAGTTAGAAAGCAATAAAGCAAAAGATATTGAATTATCTGAAACAAAAGTTAGAACTGAGTTGGATAAAACAATTGACTCTTTAAAAAATGAAGTGAAAAATACTCAACTTGAAAAAGATAATGAATGGAGCAAGAAATTATCTGATTTAGAAAAAACAAAAGATAATGAAATTAGTAATTTAAAATTACAACTTAAGGATAATGAAATTAAAATCACAAATGCTGTTAATGAAAAAGAAAAATCATGTAATGAAAAATATGATGAGTTAAAAAGACAGTTTGATGAATTAAGACTTTCTAAGTCAATGGTAGGCATTAAAGATACCGGAGAGAATTTAGAACAATGGTGTAATGATCAATATTTACAATACTCAGTTAATGGATTTGATAATTGTAGTTGGGAAAAAGATAACAAAGCTGTTGGTGATGAAGTTGATCCTAATAATACAAAAGGCGATTTCATTTTTAAAGTTTTTGCAGATAACACTAAAAAACTTGATACACTTTTAACCTCGGCCTTACTTGATATGAAAGATGAGAACCCAGATTCAACAAAACATAAAAAGAATAGCGAACATTATGAAAAACTTGATGGTGACCGTCGTAAGAAAGGTTGTGAATACGCGATCTTAGTTTCCAATTTAGAACGAAATAGAGAAGTTAATACAGCTCCTGTTATTCGCGTTACAGAATACGAAAAAATGTATGTTGTTAGACCAGAGTATTTAATGTTTTTCTTAAGTTTATTGGCTTCACTTGCAAAGAAATATACAGACTTAATTATTTCAAAGAAGTTAGATTTATTAAATAAAGAAGAAGCAACGAAAATGTTTAATGAATTAAAAGATTATATTCTTGTAAAATCAATTGCTGTTCTTGAAAAAGATATTAGTGATATGCAAAATAAAGCATTAAAGATTAAAAATTCTGCCGATGAGATTTTTGATACATGCGAAAAAATGAAATCAAAAAAATTAAGAGTGTTAAAAGAAAAAATTGAAGGTTTTAAATTAACAAAAGCAGTATCTGCCCTTGAATAATATTTGTTCTATAGCCTAAAAATTAGGCTATAGTTAAAAGCTACCATCACGAGGGGATGTTGGTAGCTCCTAACTGTAGTCTTTAATTAGAACAATGCTAATTATCTAATAAGCCATAAATTAATGTTTAAAAAAGCATTATTTTTTTATTTCTATTTTTTATAGATAGAAATAAATTGAACATTATTTATAATAAAAAACATAGGGAGATATATTTTATGAAAAGACTATTTAAAAAGTGGAAGTGGACTGAATATGTTGAAAGTGTTTTATTAATTTTACTTGGGATTTTAGTAATTTGCTTTAATAGCAGCAAAAATTTATATAGCGCAATTGGCTATATTGTTGGAACTTATTTATTAATCAATGCTTTATTATTGATTGTTTCATCGATTGTTTTTTCTTTGCCATTATTAAGTGGTGATTTTTTGTCTGGTTTAATTTTGCTAGTTATATCTGTTGGTTTATTTGTTGATCCATTAATTCTTGTTGAAATTTTACCATTAGTAATTGGCGTTGGTTTAATTGGAATTGGTTTAATTTTAATTTCAGTTGCAATTAAAACTTTTGTTTTTAAAGGAAATGGTGTTATACAAATTTTACAATTAGTATTTGGTGCTATTGCTGCAACAATAGGTACATCAATTGTGGTTGTTCATTATGCAACAGACAATAATGTTGTTGGCGTTTTGTTTGTTTTGCTTGGTCTAATTCTTTTATTTTCTGGTATTACTCAACTTTGTTTTGCTTTATATGTTAGCTATCATGCTAAAAAATTTACAGATTTTGGGTCTGTTAAAGAATCAGAAGTAGTTGAAGAATATAAGGAGAAATAAATTTTAAAATATCGATAAAATTGCATCCAATTTTTGTTTAAAAATTGGATGTTTTTATTTTATAATTGAATTATGAATGTAAGAGATATAATTTCAAAAAACATAACTTATTTAAGAAAAAAGAATAAATTAACTCAAAGTGAATTAGCAGATAAATTATTTTATAGCAATAAAGCTGTTTCTAAATGGGAAAGAGGCGATTCCTTGCCTGATGCAGAAATGCTTAAAAAAATTGCAGATCTTTTTAATGTACCTGTTTCTTATCTTTTTGAGGAACACGAAAATGATGATGATTTAAATAAAGAAATTGATAATGAAATTAAAAAGCGTGAAATAAAAATTAAAATAATTGCCGTTTTAATTTTTATAACTGCGATTATTATAACTGCTGAAGCTAGTTTAATAAGTTTTGCTGATTTATATAAAACTATTCATAGTTTTGCCCCATATTTATTTATTGTTCCATTTATCCCATTAACTTTACTTATAGTTAATTTTATTTTAGGTAAATCTAAGTTTGATAGAATCTTATTAGTTTTACTTGTATGGTCTTTTGCTTTTGCATTATATTTTTTCTTTGAACAATATAAACCAACGTTTGTCTTTTTGATTGCCTTTTTATTTACGTTAGGTATATATGTTTTTCCTTATATCGAATTTGTTTCACATAGAAAGAAAATGAAAGAAAAAAATAAAACCGAAAAGAAATAGTTAAAATTAAATTTATGAATTATCTTTATAGTGTTTTATTAGGTTTTGCTATGTCTATTGATTGCATGTGTGTTGGTGCAAATGATGGAATTATAGAAAGTAATATGAAGAAAAGAAAAGTTTTCTTTATTGCTTTTTTATTTGGTTTTATGCAAGGAATAATGCCATTAATTGGCTATATTCTTGGTTCATTTATAAATAAATATATCGAGAAATATATACCTTATATTTCTTTTGCAATCTTATTTATATTAGGAATTAAATCGATTATTGAAGCAATTATTGAAAGACGCAGAAAAGATAAAGAAGTAACTAATAGAGAAAAAACTTTATCAATTCTTGAAATATTTGTCCAAAGTATTGCTACCTCAATTGATGCTTTGACAATTGGATTAACTTTTTTATCTGCTAATGACCGCTTATATCCTTATTTAACTTTTATTATCATAAGTATAATTACATTTTCTCTTTCGCTTTTAACAATTTTTTTAGGAAAAAAGATAGGTAGTAAAGTTGAAAAATATGCTCCATTTATTGCCGGTACTATTTTTATTTTATTAGCTATTAAGTTTTTAATACAAGGTTTGATATAATATTTATTGTATTTAGAAAGTTGAGAATTTTATAAAATATTTTATGGGAAAAGAAATTATATTAAAAAGGATTTTATTTGTTTGTTCGTTTTTATTAACTATATGGGGAGTTGTTGGAATTATTTATACTGGAATAAGTTTTAAATCTTCTCAAACAAACTCTGAATTATATGGGCATTTTTTTGAAATAGTTGTATTTTCCTTGGAAGTTTTTTCTCTTTTAATTGCGTTTTTATACATTAAATTTAAAAAGGATGTTATAAATGTCATTTCACTTGTTTATGCATTATTAATTGGCATCATATTTTTGGCCGAAATATTTATTTTAGCAATTCTTATTTATGGCGCGATTAAAGGAACTAGTTTAGAAACACTTACTTGGTTTGATTGGACAAATTTTGTTTGTTCAATATTGTTATGTGGGATTTTTGTTGTTGTTTTCTATCTTTTATATCGATTTAAAAAAGCAATTGAAAAAGACAAAAAAGAAAATTTATCTAATTGTCATCGATAGTTTTTAATTAATTTATAATATTTAGACTTAATATGGAGGTGCGTTTTATGGAAAAAGCGTATATTGGAGTTGATGTTGGTGGAATGTCTGTTAAAGGTGGCATTGTTACTAAAGATGGAAAAATAGTTCATAAAGAAGTTGTAAAAACTGATTGTCGAAATGGTGCTACTTTATTTTTAAAGGATACTAAAAATCTCTTAGTTTCCTTAATTAATTTTGCACATAATAATGGATACGAAATTGATGGAATTGGATTTGGTATACCAGGTGTAGTTAATAATAAATTAGGAATTATAGATTACGCTACAAATCTTCATTTTAATGATGTCCATTTAAAAGAATATTTAAATGATTTAAATATTCCAATTTATTTAACGAACGATGCTAATGCTGCCGCTTTAGCTGAGCAAAAGTTTGGTGCTGGGAAAAATTATAAAGATGTAGTCTTTGTAACTCTTGGTACAGGAATTGGTGGCGGAATTGTTATTGATAATAAATTATTTGAAGGTTATGAAGGAAGAGGTGGCGAAATTGGTCACATGGTTATTGTTGTAAATGGTGATCAATGTAATTGCGGAAGAAAAGGATGTTTTGAAAGATACGCAAGTGCTACAGCTTTATTAAAATTTACAAAAGAAGCGATGTTAAATGATAAAGATTCTTTAATGTGGGAATATTGTCATAATGATATTAATAATGTTGATGGATCAACAAGTTTTGAATGTGCTAAAAAAGGTGATAAAACCGCTAATGAAGTTATTGATAAATATATAATGTATTTGGGTGAAGGCTTATTAAATATTTGTAATATTTTTAGACCACAAGCAATAATATTAGGTGGCGGAGTTAGCAATCAAGGTGATTACCTTAAAAATAAAGTTGAAAAATATCTTAAAGATAATCATTATGGCTATAAAGCTACACCAAAAGTTGATGTTTTAATTGCAACTCTTAAAAATGATTCTGGAATTATTGGAGCAGCATCAATAGCTTTTAAATAAATTTTAGCAATCTTTTAGGATGATAGAATTATAATTTTGTAATAGAATTAAAAGGGCAACCCTATGTGTTTTATATTGTTTTAGGTGGGTATATATATGGATAATAAAAAAGAAAGAAAGTTTATATTCGTTACAGGTGGTGTTGTTAGTGGACTTGGTAAAGGCGTTAGTGCTGCAAGTATTGGTAGATTATTAAAAAGAAGGGGATTAAATGTTTTTTCAATTAAACTTGATCCATATTTAAATGTAGATCCTGGCACAATGTCTCCTTTACAACATGGCGAAGTTTATGTTACTAAAGATGGAGCTGAAACGGATCTTGATTTAGGACATTATGAAAGATTAATTAATACTTCTTTAACTAAAGAATCTAGTGTAACGAGTGGAAAAATATATAGTGCAGTTATTGAAAAAGAACGAAAGGGTGAATATTTAGGGAAAACAATCCAAATTATTCCTCATATAACTAACGAAATAAAAGATAGAATTTTAAAAGCATTTGATGCCAAAGAAAAAACAGATGTTTGTATTTGCGAAATTGGTGGAACCGTTGGCGATATTGAATCTCTTCCATTTTTAGAAGCTATAAGACAACTTAGAAGAGATTTAGGCTATGAAAACACTTTTTATATGCATAATACTTTGGTTCCATTTCTTTATACATCAATGGAACCAAAAACTAAGCCTACTCAACATAGTGTAAAAGAACTCACTGGATTAGGCATTAATCCCGATGCAATTTTATTAAGAACAAGTGAAGATTTAGATAAAGAAACAACAAAAAAGGTCGCACTTTTTTGTAATGTAAATGATGATGCTGTTATTACTGTTAAGGATTGTAAATACATATATGAAGTGCCACTAAATTTGGAGAAACAGCATTTAGATGATTTGATTGTAAAACATCTAAGATTAAATTGTAAAGATGTTTCTGATATGGATGATTGGCGTCATTTTGTACATAAAATCCAACATATTACCGAGTCAATAGATATTGCTCTTGTTGGTAAATATACCCAACTTCATGATGCCTATTTATCAGTTGTTGAAGCTTTAAGACACGCAGGTTACGCATTAAATAGAAAAATAAATATTGTTTGGGTTGATAGTGCAAAATTAACTAATGAAAATGTAGATGATACTTTAAAAAATGTCGATGGTATTATTGTTCCTGGAGGATTTGGAAAACGGGGAATTGATGGGATGATTGTAGCAATTAAATATGCTAGAGAAAATAACGTTCCGTTTTTAGGAATATGTCTTGGTATGCAAGTTGCTTTAATTGAAATAGCACGTGATGTTTTACATTTTAGTGATGCAAATTCAACCGAATTTGATCCTAAAACAACTCATAAAATTATAGATTACTTACCAAATCAATATAAGGGAATAAATCTTGGAGGAACGATGCGACTTGGTGAATATGACTGTGAAGTTTTAAAGAATACCAAGGCTTATGAATTGTATAAAAAACCTCTTATTAGAGAAAGACACCGACATAGATATGAATTTAATAATCTTTATATAGATTCATTTAAAGAAAATAGTGTAATATTTAGTGGTAGAAATCCTCAAACTGGACTTTGTGAAATTATTGAATTAGAAGACCATCCATTTTTCATGGCTTCTCAATTTCATCCCGAATTTACTTCTCGACCACTTTCACCAAATCCATTGTTTTATGGATTTATAAAAGCTTCCTTAAAAAACCATGAAAAGAAATAGTAGAACAAATTTTAAAAGAGAAAATAAAGAAAAAAATAGAAGACAGTTAAAGACTTTTAAAGAAAATAGAAAAGAAATAAAAGAAAAAACTAAGGTTTCTTTTGATGATGAAAAAACCAAAAAAGTCAAAAGACTAGATTATAAAGAATATGTTGTTAAACATAATTCTTTACTTTTAGATTATTTAATTGATGATCTTCATTTTTCAAGAAGTAACGCTAAAGCTTTATTGTCGCACCACGTTATTTCAATTGATGGGGCGCCAGTTTCTCAATTTGATTTTGAATTATCAAAAGGCGATACTTTGATTATTTCAAAAAATCCTATAAAAACAAAAAATCGTAAAAATATACCTATTATTTATGAGGATAATGAGTTTTTGGTTATCAATAAACCTTATGGATTGCTTTCAATTCCTAGTGATACTGAAAAAAATAGCACCGCAATTAGAATGGTTATGGATTATGTCCAAGCAAAAGATAAACATAATAGAATTTATTTAGTGCATCGTATTGATAAAGAAACTAGTGGTGTTTTAATGTTTTGTAAAAACGAAAAAATACGTGATTTATTAATGGATAATTGGAACGATTTGGTTATTAAAAGAGGATATTTTGCAATTGTTGAAGGGCATATGGAAGAGAAAGAAAAAACAATTGTTAATTATTTAAGAAAAAATAAATTAGACTTAATGTATGTTGTTAAACATGGTGGAGAAGGTGCTTATAGAGCAATTACTTCTTATAAAGTCTTAAAAGAAAATAAAAAATATAGTTTACTTGATGTCAATATTAAAACCGGAAGAAAAAATCAAATTCGTGTTACTTTAGGTAGTCTTGGTCATTACGTTTTAGGTGATGATAAGTATGGTGAACCAGAAAATCCAATAAACAGGTTATGTTTACATGCCTACGAATTATCTTTTAAACATCCAATTACTGGGAAAATATATAAATTTGATGCTCCTACTCCAAAAGAATTTTTAAGATTAATGGAGAAATAAAATGATTAAAACGTTATTTAAAAAATTCTTAGGCGCTTTTATAGCAGTTATTCCAATTGTACTTATTGTAACTGGCTTATTTTTTATTCAGTTTTTTACCAATTATTTTGGAGAGAATTTTTTAAATACCGAGATATATATAGTTTTTTTATTGTCTTCACTTGCCTTAATGGTTGGAATGGGTTTATTTAGTATAGGTGCTGATAACGCCTTAGGTGAAACAGGTAAGTATTTAGGCGCAAGTTTTGCTAAGCAAAAAAGTTTGTTGTTGGTTATCGTTTTAATGGTTTTATTAGGCACATTAATTGCAATAGCCGAACCTGATGTAAGTGTTCTTACCTCTTACGTACCTAATTCTTCAATAAATCCAATAATATTTAAAATTTGCGTTGGGGTTGGATGTGGAGTGTTTTTTGTTTTAGGTTTTATAAGAATTATGTTTCAAAAGCCACTCAAAATGTGGTACATGTTTTTTTATTTAATAGTTTTTGGAATTGCTGCATTATTTGGTGATAAAGATGGTCCAATTATTGATTTATCATTTGATAGTGGTGCAGTAGTTACTGGACCAATAACTGTTCCATTTTTTATTGCTTTTGGTGTTGGTATAGCTGGTGTTCATGGTGGTAAAGATTCAACAAGTGATTCATTTGGTGTTACTGCTATGTGTTCTCTTGGTCCAGTGGTAAGTGTTATGCTTTTAGGTTTGTTTTTAAAACCTGTAATTAATTCGCCACACTTTGTAAGTGATATTTCTTTAAAAGCTCTTTTAGATACATTATTTGATTCTTTTGTATCAGTTAGTATTGCTTTTTTCCCAATTATTATATTTTTCATGATCTATCAAACAATTATGATTAAACTTCCAAAGAACGAATTATTAAAGATTTTAGTCGGATATATTTTTGCTTATGTAGGTTTAATTATTTTTCTTACTGGGGCAAATTTTGGTTTTATATCAGTGAGTAATAATATTGGGGTTGGGCTTGGAAAAAATAGTCAAGATATTCCAATTATTTGTGTTTTAGCAGTTCTCTTTGGTCTAGCAATTGTTATGGCGGAGCCTGGTGTTCAAATTTTATCTACCCAAGTTGAAGAAATTTCAAATGGCGTTATTTCTAAAAAGAAGATGTTAATTGCCTTAGCAATTGGTGTTTCCTTAGCTATTTTAATCTCAATTATTCGTGTTATTTATTCCATTAATTTATTATATTTAGTTATTCCACTATATAGTTTTATTTTCTTGTTATCATGGATTGTACCTGATATTTATACAGCAATTGCGTTCGATGCTGGTCAAGTTGCTAGTGGACTTATGGCCTCTTCTTTTGTTTTGCCATTTGTTTTAGGTGTAGCAAGTCAAATTGATAATGATAGTAGTGGATTTGGAGTAATTGGGATGATTGCTGTTATGCCAGTTGTCGTTGTTGAGTTTATGGGATTATATGCCGTTATAAGAACTGCAATTATTTATAGTAAAGCGAGAAAAAATATACTTAGTTCTGATGATTTACAAGTCATTCATTTTAATATGGAGGTAGATAATGAAAAATAAATTATTTAAAGATAAAAAAGCATCTAATACCTCTAAAGTTAATAAAAGCACCATAAATAAAGCTTACGATGAACAATATCTTATAAAACCATTAAAATTATTGTTTGTTATTGTTAATAAATATCAAGGCAACTATTTTTTAGACGCTTTTAAAGAACTTGGAGTAAGTTGTGCTTTTCTCTCTTATGGTAAGGGTACTGCAACTGATGATTTAAAGCATATATTAGGTATTGGTGAAGATAAAAAAGATGTAGTAATTTGCCTAGTAAAAAGTGATGAAATTGATAATTACTTAAAAATTTGTAAAGAAAGATTTAAAGTTTCGCGAGCTGCAAAAGGAATTGCCTTTGCGGTTCCGGTTGATTCAATGATTAGTGTATTTGCTTATAGATTTATTACAAATACAAGACAAAATAGGAGAAAATAATATGGATAAATATGTGTTAATTTGTTGCATTGTTGATAAAGGTTATAGCGATCTGGTAATGAGTGCAGCAAGAGAAAATGGCGCTCGTGGCGGAACAGTAATTGGTGCTCGTGGAACAGGCAATGATGAAATTGAAAAATTTTATGGTGTAGTTATAAAACCTGATAAAGAGTTAGTTTTAATCTTAGTAAAAGAAGACGAAAAAGAAAAAATCTTACTTGCTATAGGAAAAGAGTGTGGACTTAATACCAAAGGTCAAGGTATTGCCTTTGCTTTACCAGTTAGTGATTCAGTTGGTCTTATGGGTGAAGAAGAAAATTAGAAAAACAATTTTTTAATGATGTTTTTTGGAATATTGAGTAATATCGAGACGCTTGTTATAGCGTCTTTTTTTGTTAATCCACTTTCAACAAGTTGATTCACTTTTTCTATTATTGTTTTTGAATCAATTTCTTTTTCTTTTTCTTCAAATTTATCAACAACAATTACCATTTCTCCTTTAAGTTCTAAAGGCTTATCTTTGAATTCTTTAGTGGTTGTTCTTATAAATTCTTCGTGAATTTTTGTTAACTCTCGGCATATGCATATTTTACGGTCACCAAAAACACTATAAATATCGTTTATAGTTTCAATAAGTCTATGAGGAGCTTCATAAAATAATATAGTATATGGTAATTTTTTTAATTTATTTAATTCTTGAATTCTTACTGATTGTTTGCTTTCTAAAAAACCATAAAATAAAAAATGTGAAGCATCAATCCCACTTCCAACTAAACCATTTAAAAAAGCGCTAGCACCAGAAAGGGGCACGATAGTTATGTTGTTTTCAATACATTTTTTTGTAAGCAAAAATCCAGGATCACTAATGCATGGATAACCAGCATCACTTAAATAAGCAACGTTTTTTCCATTTTTAATTTCTTTGATTATTAAAGAAGAGGAAGTAGTTTCGTTATGTTCGTGACATGAAATACATGCCTTTTTAATGCCTAAAATATTTAATAATTTTGTGGTATTTCTTGTGTCTTCACAAGCTACAAAATCAACCATATTTAAGACATTTTTTTGTCTTATAGAAATATCATCTAGATTTCCAAGAGGCGAAGGAACTAAATATAATTTTCCATACATATTTATTTTCTCACTTTAAGTTCTTTAAGTTCAACAAATTCGACATCTTCATCATTTTGAATTGTGCATATTTTTGTGAAAATATTGAAACTTGTAAGTTTATATTCTTGGCCATTATATGAAACTTTTGAACCAAGTTTAGGGAATTTTTGTTTTTCTTGAGTGTATAAGTCATCTTCATACTTTAAACAACACATTAATTTTCCACATTGTCCACTTAATTTAGGAATATTAATAGCAAGCATTTGATTTTTTGCACGATTAAGGGATATTCCTTCGAATGTTCGGAAAAAAGTTGTACAACAAAGTGGAAGTCCACAAACACCAATACCACCAATTTGTTGGGCTCTCTCCCTCGAATTAATTTGTCGTAATTCGATTCTACATCTTAACTCAGCAGCTAATATTTTTAATAAATCTCTAAAATCAACACGGTCATCACTTGCGTAAACAAAAAGAATTTTTGAGCAGTCAAAAGTATATTCACTCGAAATTAATTTCATATCGAGTTTCAGGTTTTCAATAGCTCTTTCAAAAATTTCGTTAGCTTTTAAAGCAAGTTTTGCGTTTGCAGCAGCGATTTTAATATCTTGAGCCGATGCTTTTGATATTATTGGTTTGATTTCTTTTGTATATTCGTGGTTATTTATTGAGATATTTACGGCACTAACAGTTCCTAATTCTTTTCCAACGACAGTTTCAACTAATACTTTATCGCCTGGAACAATTGTTTTATCTATTGTATAAAAGAAATAGCTTTTCTTTGTGTTTTGAAATGATACAGTGATATATATTTTTTCCATAGTGGTTCCTTAATCTTTTAATAAAATTGAATTTAAAATATGCATTAATAATAAATTCATGTTTATATTATAGTTAATTTCATTCCTGCTATCCATTAAAGAGATAATTTTTGCATCAATTTCCGCATATTTTTTATTAAGTTTTACAAATAATTCGCTAAAATTTTTATATATAGTCTCTTTTTCTATACTAAAAACATAACTTTCTTTGAATATAAAAATTAATATATCAATAAATAATCTAGCACTTTGAGAAGTTTTTATTTTTTTACAAAAGTTATTCTCGAAAAAATATTTTAATCTATTTTTATCATCTAAATATTCAAATAAACTTAAAACATCGTTTTTAATGGATTGGTAATCTTCATTTTTTGCTTCTTCTTTAATAGTAGAACTATCGTTATAAAAATTCGAAAGAAGTTCGGCATCAAGCGGATCAACGCCAATTTTTATACTTTCTTCAATTAAATCCTTTTTATCTAATAAATTAAATTTAACAATTTCTGTTCTAGATAAAATAGTTGGCAAGACTCTAAACTCGTTTTCAGTTGTTAAAAAAGCATAGGTATCTTCGCTTGGTTCTTCTAAAAACTTAAGTAGAGCATTAACAGAATCTGCCATCATGTTTTCAACTAAATTAATTATATAAATTTTTTTACCATTTTTTTCTAAAGAAGTCTTCGAAAATTCTTCGTTTATTCTTTGAACATCTTCTTTATGTATGTAGCCTTTTTTACCATCAATAATTATTAAATCACCATATATTTCTTTTTCTATACGCTCACAATTTTGACATTTACAACACGCAAAAGGTGTAGGATTTAGACAAACTAAAGATTTTGCTAAAAATTTAGCAATTTCAAGAAGAGGTGTCCCAGATTCTCCACTTAAAAGATAGGCATGAAAAATTCGATTATTTTTCAATGCGTTTTCAAAAACCTTATAAGCGATAGGTTGTTTTTCTTTTAAATAATTAGTGTAATCCATTTAATTTATTCTTAATAATATTTAAAACAGTGTTATAAACAGTTTCAAAGTCCTTGCTTGCATCTATTACCACATATCGATTTTTATATTTAACCGATAAATCTAAAAAACAATTTCTAATTGTTCTATAAAACTCAATTTCTTTAACATCTAAACGATTAACTTCACGATTTGCGTTCTTATTGATTCTTGCTAAACCAATTTCTGGATCAATATCAAATAATATTGTTAAATCAGGAAAAGTATTTTCAATGGCAAATAAATTTATTTTTAAAACTTCATCGACACCAATTCCATCGCCAGCGCCTTGATAGGCTAAAGAAGAGTCGACGAAACGATCGCAAATAACGATTTTATTTTCTTTAAGTGCAGGCCACACTTTTTCAACTAGATGTTGTCTTCTACTTGCTGCAAAAAGTAAAGCCTCAGTTCTTTTATCCATCATCGTATTTTCTTTATTGAGCAAAATATTACGAATTTCTTCAGCGATTTTTACTCCACCAGGTTCTCTTGTTGAAATGATAGGATAACCTTCTTTAAGTAATGTTTCATATACGCGAGCTAATATGGAAGATTTTCCACATCCTTCAACACCTTCAAAGGTAATAAACATATTCTGTCTCCTATTTGATATTTGTACGATTATCTAGAGCTTTTTCAATGGTTAATTCATCTACATATTCTAAATGACCACCAGCAGGTAAACCATAAGCAAGTCTAGATACTTTTACATTCTTATCTTTTAAAATTCGTGCAATATAAAGCGCGGTGGTTTCTCCTTCAAGAGTTGGATTAGTAGCAATAACGATTTCTTTTATTTTTTCATCATCAATTCTTTTAATAAGTTCTTTGATTCTTAAATCATCTGGACCTACTCCATGAAGTGAAGAAATTACGCCATTCAAGACATGGTATACACCATGATAATTATTTAATTTTTCAAAGTTATAAACGTCTTTTGCATCTGATAAAACAATACAAATTGAATGATCTCTATTTGGATCTTTACAAATAGAGCATTTATCTTCTTCAGTTAATAAACCACAAATAGGGCAAGCATGAATTTCATGTTTTGCATCACTTATGGCTTTTAATAAATTATTAACGTTTTCTTCATCCATGTTGAGAAGGCTATAAGCCATTCTTTCAGCGGTTTTACTTCCTATTGAAGGAAAAGATTTAAAGGCATCAATTAATTTATTTAATGAAGGGAGTTCTTTCATTAGAACATCATTCCTCCAGTTCCTTGCTTAAATTTTGCAGAAATTGCTTCGCTTTCTTGATTGATTTGTTCTTGGCATTTTTTATAGGCAAGACAAATCATATCTTCTAATTCTTCTTTATTTTCTTTAGATAATAAAGAATCATCAAGAATGTTGATTGATTTAAGTGATAAGTCACCGGTTACTGTAACTTCAACAGCGCCATTAGCGTTTCCTTTAAATTCTTTTTTCTCAAGCTTTGCATATTCTTTATTAAATTCTCTTTGAGCTTTTTGCATTGCTTGAATCATTTGTTGCATATTCATAAAATAATCTCCTTATCTTTCGATTGTAATATTACCAATTTCTTCAGGTTTTGGTAATTTATTGACTTTTCTTAAATTTATAAATTCAAGAGTTAAATCTGTTAAAACTTTTCTATTAATACCATAAATGAAAATCTTTTTTCCAACAAGTTTTTCCATTACTTCCTCAAGTTTTTCTTGGTTGGCTTTTATGTTACATCTTAATGCTTCATTTTCATAATTAAATTTTAAAATCATGATGTCTTGAGTCATAACAAATGGAGCACCATCTTTTAATAACATCGCAAATGGACCGTAATCTTTATCGTTTTTAAAGGCATCTAAATATTCCCAACGTTTTGTTATTTCTTCTCTTAAAGATTTATTACCTAAAACTAATATTTTTAACAAGATATCGTTATCAAGATTATAAGTTTCGCCTTTAATTGCGATTGGTGATTTTTCTTCTTTACTAGGCTTTTCTTTTTCAGTTTGACTAATTAATGGTTTTAAATTTTTTAAATCTTCAATGGTTTTAATTTGAGGTTCTTTACTTTGTTTATTTTCTTTTTCTTCTTTTTTAATAATTTCCTTAATATCTTTTTCTTTTTTAGTTTCATGATTTGTTTCTAAAGGTTTATTTGAGACTTCAGTTTGAGTGAAAGTTGACTCATCTTTAGCGTCAACCAATTTTAAAAGATATATTTCAAATAAGAAGTTTGGGTTGGAAGCTGTTTTATATTCAACTTGACATTTTAATAAAAGATCAATCATTGATAAAAGTTTAGTTGAAGAAAATACTATAGAAAGAGCTTTTGCTTCGTTTTCATTTAAGACAGTTAATAAATTTGTTGAATGAACTTTTGAATAAATAAGAGCATCTTTAAGCATAAAAAGAAGTTCGTTAGTTAATCTTGAAGTATCAACGTTTCTTTTTAAAAGATCTTCAAATGTTTTTAACAAACTCAAAGTATCTTTTTTGGCGATAACATCTAGAAGGGTTATTTTTTCTTCCATACTAGTTAAACCAAATACTTTTTGAATATCTTCAACACGAATTTCATTTCCACAAAAAGCAATTAATTGGTCAAGAATAGATAGAGCATCTCTTGCGCCACCTTTAGCTAGTTCAACAATTAAATTAACTGTTTCTAAGTTTGCTTTTACATTTTCGCCAGATAAAACTCTTGATATTAATTTTTTTAAATCATCATCACTTATTTTATTAAATTCAAATCTTTGGCAACGAGATAAAATCGTAGGAAGAAGTTTGTAAGGCTCGGTAGTACATAAAATAAATACTACAAACTCTGGTGGTTCTTCTAAAGTTTTTAATAATGCATTAAATGCACTTGTTGTCATCATATGGACTTCATCGATGATATAAACTTTATAACGACCTTTTAAAGGAGCATATTTAACTCTTTCTATTAAATTTCTTACTTCTTGAACGCCTGAATTACTTGCGGCATCTATTTCAATAACATCAGGATGTTGACCTTCACTTATTTGAATGCAATTATCACAAACATTACATTGGTGACCAAGACCCTCAGAACAATTTAAGGCTTTAGCAAAAAGACGAGCGATACTAGTTTTACCTGTTCCTCTAGGCCCGCTAAAAAGATATGCATGAGCAATTTTGTTTTGTGCTAAAGCATTTTTTAAAGTTTGAACAACTGCTTGTTGACCAACTATTTCATCAAATGTTTGACTACGATATTTATTGTATAAAGCTTTGTATGACATAATTTTTACCTATGTAGAATTATACCATAACATGGATACTCGTAAAACAATTAGATTGTTTTAATGCTATTTGTTTTTTGGTATAATTCATACGATTAACGAGGTTAGTATTATGGAAAAAAATATGTATGATCGTCTAGTAACAACTGAAAAAAGACTTAATGAAATAGATGAATTATTGTTAAAAGATGAGGTTACAAGAGATACAAATAGATTTAGAGATTTAAATATCGAAAGAAGCGAACTTGAACCAATTGTTACAAAATTTCATGAATATTTATATGCGAATAAAAATAGAGAAGATGCTTTAACAATGTCGAATGATAAAGATCCTGAAATAAGTGAAATGGGTAAGGAAGAATTAAAATCAAATACTGAACTTTGTGAGAAAATTACTGATGAGTTAAAAGTTTTGTTATTACCAAAAGATCCTAACGACGGAAAAGATGTTATTTTTGAAATTAAAGGCGCTGTTGGTGGAGATGAGGCTGATATTTTTGCTGGTGATTTATTTAGAATGTATAGTCATTATTGCGACAGCAAAGGCTGGAAATTAAAAGTAATTGATGATTCTGTTAGTGAAGCTGGTGGATTTTCATATATTCAATTTGTTGTAAGCGGAGCTAATGCTTATTCACGTTTAAAATATGAAAGTGGTGTCCATAGAGTTCAACGTGTTCCTAAAACTGAGGCTAATGGAAGAATACATACTTCAACAGCCACTGTTGTTGTTATGCCAAAAGTCGAACTTGGAAAAGTTCAAATTAGAAATGAAGATTTAAAAGTCGATACTTATAGATCGAGTGGAGCTGGCGGACAAAATGTTAATAAGACCGAATCAGCTGTAAGAATTACCCACATACCTACTGGTGTTGTTGTTTCTTGTCAAACAGAAAAATCACAAATTCAAAATCACGAGATTTGTATGCAAATGTTAGCAAGTAAACTTGCTCAACTTGAAGAAGAAAAGAAAGCCGCTACAGAGGCTGGCTATCGAAGCAAAATTGGAAGTGGAGATCGTAACGAAAAAATTAGAACCTATAACTATCCTCAAAATAGAGTTACAGACCATAGAATTGGTTTTACTGTACAAAAACTTGATAGAATTATGGAAGGCGACCTTGATGAGTTAATTGATGCGCTTATAAATTATGATCAACAGCAAAAGTTAGCAGGACAAAACAAGTAAAAATGGAAACTAATAGAGAAGTTTTTCTTGAAACAAAGAAGAAACTTCAAAATACATCTATAAATAATACAGTATTATATGAGCTTTTGATTGATGCAAATGGATATAAAGACTTTACTGAATTGATAAAAAACTTTGATGAAATTTTAAAAAATAAGTCGATATATATACAAAATTTAAAGAAAATATTAAATGGTGAACCTATTCAATATGTGCTTAATAAGGCATCGTTTTTAGATTTAAATCTTTTCATTGAAAAAGGTGTTTTAATTCCAAGGCCAGAAACTGAAGAGCTCGTAACAAATATTAAAAACTATATCGATGAATTTAATTTAAATAAAAACGTTATTGGTGATATTTGTAGCGGTTCAGGTTGCATCGCACTTTACTTAAAAAAACATTATCCAGATTCTATAGTTTATGCTAGCGATAATTTTGAGATACCTCTTTTAGTTACGAAAAAAAATAAAGAAAAACTTGGTTTAGATATAAAAATTTTAAAGGGCGATTGTTTAAATCCATTTATTGATAATAAAATAAAAATAGATATATTGATTTCAAATCCGCCTTATGTGCAAAATAAAAGCGATATAGATGATAATGTTTTAGAAAACGAGCCGATAAATGCAATATACGTTGAAGATGGTACTTATTTTTATGAAACATATTTTAAAAACTATAAAAAAGTTATGAATGAAAAATTTTTTATGGCTTTTGAGATAAATTATGATCAAAAAGAAAGACTTACAAATCTTATTCATAAATATTTTGATAAAAATATAAGTTTTTCTTTTAAAAAAGATTTTTATGGTAAAGATAGATTTTTATTTATCTTTGGAGGATATAATTTTGAAAGTATTAAATAAGAAAGAAATTAAAGAAGCAAGTGAAATTTTAAAAAATGATGGAATATTAGCCTTCCCTACCGAAACTGTTTATGGACTAGGAGTTAAAGCTGATAAAGAAGAAAATTACAATCATTTAGTAAAAGTAAAAAATAGGGCACCTGATAAACCATTTACCTTAATGTTTTCAAATTTAAAACAAGTTGAACCTTATTTAAATCTTGATGATATTATTGTAAGAAAAATAATAGATAAATTTATGCCTGGTCCATTAACTTTAATAGTAAAAGCTAAAAAATATGATAAAGATGGAAAAATAATTACGCCAGATTATATGGATTTAAAAACTGGGTTTATTGGAATTAGGATGCCTAATGATGAATTTGTTTTAAAACTTATTGATGAAGTTGGAAAACCACTTTTTGTCCCTTCATGTAATAAGTCAGGAGAATCTCCTTGCAAAAACACTAGCGAAGTTATTAAAGTTTTTAGCAATGAAATAGATGGAGTAATTGATGGTGAATGTAAAAATGGTATACCATCAACTGTATTAAAAATTGAAAATGGTAATTTAACTATATTAAGACAAGGTATAATAACAAAAGAAGAAATTTTAAGGAGTATAAAGTAATATGAAAATAGCTTTAGGTTGTGACCATGGTGGTTTTTTAGCAAAAGAGGCATTAAAAAAACATTTAGAGAGTGAGGGACATCAAATTATAGATGTTGGAACATATTCTCAAGAGAGTTGTAATTATGCTGAATTTGGTTTAAAAGCCGCAGAACTTGTGGCAAGTGGAGAATGTAAATTCGGTATTGTAATTTGTAATAGTGGAGAAGGCATATCTATTGCCGCTAATAAAGTCAAGTCGATTCGTTGTGGAATTGGTTACAATGATGAAGTTGCTGAATTAACGAGACAACATAATAATTGTAATATGCTTGCTTTTGGTGCTAAATTCATGCCTATTGACGATATAATCCGCCGAACAGATTTATTTTTAAAAGCTGAATTTTTAGGTGGTAGACACTTAAAAAGAGTAGAAACTATTATAAATTACGAAAAAAATTCGTAAAATTTCAAAATTCCCCTAGTAATATTAGTGAAAGGGGAATTTTTTATAAAATATATTTGTCCAATATGTGGTAATGAAGACTTACGTTACATTGGTAAGCGTAATGGGAAACCATATTGCAGAAGATGCATTTCTTTTTATGGTGAAGAAGTTACTGACGATGAAACATACCCACCCATTAACTCATCGGCTGTACTTAAATATCCATTAAGTAAGGAACAACTACGAATTTCTAATGAAGTAAAAACAAATTATATAAATGGATTTAATACTCTTATTTATGCAGTTTGTGGGGCTGGTAAGACTGAACTAGTTTTTAGTGTAATTGAATATGCTTTGAAACATGCGTACAAAGTTGGTTTTGCTATACCTAGAAAAGATGTAGTTAGAGAACTGCTAGTAAGATTTAAAAATACGTTTATTAATAATAATGTTGTAAGCGTGTATGGAGGTAACACAAATATTTTAAATGGCGACATTATTGTTTTAACAACCCATCAACTTTACCGATATCATAACTTTTTCGACCTTTTAATCTTGGATGAAATAGATGCGTTTCCGTATAAAGATAATGATGTTTTGATTAATTTTTTTAAAAAAAGCATAAAAGGGAATTATATTCTTATGTCGGCAACGCCTTCCCCTTCGGTCCTTGAAGAATTTAAAAAACCAGGACACAAAATACTTAAATTATTTACAAGGTATCATATGAAACCAATTCCTATACCAAAAGTTGTTATTAGGCCTGGTTTGTTGAAGATAATTTTTTTAATTAAGAAGTTAAAAGAATACAAAATAAAAAAATTACCATGTTTTGTATTTGTTCCCACGATTGATGATTCTGAATCTTTGTTTAAAATCATAAATATATTTGTAAAAAATGGTAATTTTGTAAATTCTAAAATTGAAAATCGTAGTGAAGTAATAAATGGCTTCCGAAATAAAAAGTATGACTTTTTAATAACAACTGCGGTTTTAGAAAGAGGAGTTACTGTAAAAAATCTACAGGTCATTGTTTATGATTCTGATCATCAAATTTATAATTCGGCAAGTTTAATACAAATTTCTGGAAGAGTTGGGAGAGTTTATGGCGCAACAGATGGAGAGGTGATTTATTTAGGAAGTAAGAAAACAAATGAAATGGTTGAAGCAATTAAAAAAACAAAAGAAGCAAACACCTATCTGCAAAATTTGCTTTAAAGATATAACAAGTTTTCATTTTCATAATATATTTAATAAAGATATCTTTATCTGTGAGTCTTGCATTAAGAAATTAAACCCAATCTTTTTAAAATTTAAAATAGATGATATTGATGGATTGGCTATATATGAGTATAAAGATTTAGTTAAAGATTTGATTTTTCTTTATAAAGGTTTGGAAGATTATGAATTAAAAGATGTTTTTCTTTCGCAATTTAAAAGCGAATTTAAAATTAAGTATCATGGATATAAAATTGTTCCAATTCCCTCTTATTTTGAGGATGATTTAAAAAGAGGATATAATCACGTTGTAGAAATTTTTAAATCTTTAAGACTACCTATTTTAAATTGTTTAATAAAGACAAAAAACATTAAACAAAAGGAGCTTACATTTAAGGAAAGACAAAATATTTCTAATTTTATGGATATTAAAAATGGTATTAATTTAAAAAATGAAAGAATTCTTTTGGTCGATGACATTGTAACAACTGGAAGTTCTATGCAAGCAGCGATTAAATTACTTAAAAAAAGTCATGTAAAAGACATTAAAATCTTGTGTATTGCCAAAAATCTTTTGAAATAAGTAGAAAATTATGCAAGTAAATTATTGATATAGTATAATTAATGCGTTTGATACCTTTGTATATCGGTATTTTCAAAATTTATAAATGTTAATTCAAGGTGGATGTTATGGGAAATTTTATTGAAAAGTTATTTAGAGTAGATGAAAGAGTTTTAAAAAAATATAAAAAAGAGGCAAAAAAAGTCGAAGCTTTAGCAGATAGCATGGCTAAATTAAGCGATGAAGAATTAAGAGCAAAGACTCCATATTTCAAAAAATTACTTGCAGAAGGTAAAACATTAGAAGATATAAAAGTCGAGGCTTTTGCTGTTTGTAGAGAAGCTGCGAAAAGAACACTTGGACAATTTCCTTTCGAAGTTCAAATTATTGGTTCTCTTGTTTTAAATGATGGTGAAATTGCTGAAATGCGTACAGGTGAAGGTAAAACATTGACTTGTACTATGGCAGTTTATTTAAATGCTCTTGAAGGTAAAGGAGTCCATGTTGTTACTGTTAACGAATATTTAGCAACTCGTGACGCTCAATGGATGGGACAAGTTTATAGATTTTTAGGATTAACTGTAGGTGTTAATTTACATAGCTTAAGTAATAGCGAAAAGAAAGCAGCACATGCTTGCGATATTACATACACTATTAATAGTGAACTTGGCTTTGATTATCTTCGTGATAATATGACTCAATCAGCTGATAGACGTGTCTTAAGAAGTTTAAATTTTGCAGTTATTGATGAAGCTGATAGCATTTTAATTGATGAATCTAGAACTCCTTTAATTATTTCTGGTGGTAAAAAAGCAACTGCATCTCAATATATTGTTGCTGATAGATTTGTAAAATACCTTAAAAAAGATGTTGATTATGTAATTGATGTTAAAGATAAAACTGTTGCTTTAACTGAAAGTGGAAATAACAAAGCTGATAAGATGTTTGGAATTAAAAATATCTATGATCCACAATATCAAGAATTGGTTCATAGAATTCAACAAGCCTTAAAAGCTAATTATATTATGACAAGAGATGTTGAGTATCTTGTTGACCAAAATAGAGAAATTCAATTGATTGACTCATTTACTGGTCGTATTTTGAAAGGTCGTGAATATAGTGATGGCCTTCAACAAGCTATTCAAGCAAAAGAAGGCGTTGAAATTAAAGAAGAAACTTCAACGCTTGCCACAATTACTTACCAAAACTTCTTTAGATTATTTAAAAAGATTGGTGGTATGACTGGTACTGCTAAAACCGAAGAAGAAGAATTTAGAAAAATTTATAATATGAACGTTGTTGTTATTCCAACCAATCGTCCTATTAAAAGAATTGATGCTCCAGATTATGTTTTTGCAACTAAAGAAGCAAAAATTAAAGCTCTCGTTAAAGAAGTAGCTCAACGTCACGCAACTGGTCAACCAATTTTAATTGGTACTCCATCTGTTGAAGCTAGTGAAGAAGTTGCAAGTTATCTTGATAAAGCCGGTCTTAAATATGATATGTTAAACGCGAAGAACCACGAAAGAGAAGCTGAAATTGTTGCTCATGCTGGCGAGTTAGGTCATATTACTTTAGCAACAAATATGGCTGGTCGTGGAACCGATATTAAGCTTACTGATGAAACAAGAAAACTTGGTGGTTTATGTGTCTTCGGTCTTGAAAGACACGAATCACGACGTATTGATAATCAATTACGTGGACGTAGCGGACGTCAAGGAGATCCAGGATTCTCTAGATTCTATGTTTCTCTTGATGATGAATTAATGGTACGTTTTGCAAATGATAATTTAAGAAAAATATTTGCTGCATGTGGTGATGATCCAATTGAATCAAAAGCCCTTACTGCTGCAATAACTTCTGCACAAAAGCGTATTGAGGGACAAAACTTTGATGTACGTAAGAGTTTACTTGATTACGATGATGTTTTAAGCAAACAAAGATCAATTATGTATGCAAAAAGAGATAAAATTCTTTTTGCTAAAGACATTAGCGATTTAATGGTTGAGATATTTACTGATTGTGGTAAAGCTTTATGTAAGCGTGCTGTTCCTGAGGATGAAAAATCAAAGAACTTAATTGATGGAAAATTATTACAAAATTTAGTTGTTCCAAGATTTTTACAACCTGAAGAATTTGATTCTTCTTTATATGATGATGCTGATGCAAATGATGCAGGCGAAGATTTAGGCGAAGTTTTATTAGATGCCTATTTAAGACGTAAAAAAGCCTGGGATAAAGAATTTGCTGAGAAACTTGAAAGAGAATTAACATTAAGAATTATTGATCGTAATTGGACTCAACAAATTGATAATATGGCAAGATTTAGAGAATCAGTTTCTTTAAGATCTTATGCACAAATTAACCCATTACAAGATTATGTTAATGAAGGTTGGGCAATGTTTAGAGAAATGAATGAAGTTATTTCTCTTGAGGTAGTCTTAAATTTACTTAATGTAAAAGTTGAAAAGAAAGAAGAATCTGTAAAGAAGGATACTTTTGTTGCAAACAATGATGTTGCTAAACAAGAAGAAGCAGTTGAAAAGGCAAAGACTGTTATCAATAAAGATGATAATGCAAAGCCAATTGTTAGTGATAAAGGTGTTGATGAAGCATTACCAAATGCTGATGTTGCTAAAACTACCATTGAACCTAAAGTTGAGGTTGTTAAAAAAGAAGAAGCTAAAGTAGAAACAAATTTAAATATTAGCGACATTGATAAAGATAAAAAAGCTGCAGCGGATGTTGATGAATCTAGAATTCATACAAACTAAGGATATTTAAAATGGAATTATATTTATTAAAGGAAGGATTAAATGAGGCAAAAGTAGAGATTACCAAGCTCGGTAATTCTCTTTGACCTCCCTAAAATTGATGAAGAAATAAATTCTATTGATAAACAAAGTGGTGATGATAAATTTTGGCTTAATCAACGTGAAGCCAGTAAAATAATTGATCATAAAAACGAATTAATTCATAAAAAAGAATTATTTTTAAAAACTAATAAAGAAATTAATGATTTATTAGAAGTTTTTGATACGCTTGATGTTAATGACACTGAAATGATTGAGTTAGCAAGCGATGAATATAAAGAAATGATGAAGAACTTATCGGAGCTAAAGCATATCGTTCTTTTTAGTGGAAAATTTGATAATCTTAATTGTATTTTAGATATTCATCCTGGTGCTGGCGGAACCGAGGCTTGTGATTGGGCTAATATGTTATTAAGAATGTACACTAGATTTTGTGAAAGAAATAATTTAGTTTACAAAATTGCTGATTATGAAGTAGGCGAAGAGGCGGGGATTAAGTCTGTTACTCTTCTTATAAGCGGAAAATATGCATATGGTTTATTAAAAGGCGAAAAAGGTGTACATAGATTAGTTAGAATATCACCTTTTGATGCAAATAAAAGAAGACATACCTCTTTTGCAAGCGTAAATGTTGTTCCTGAATTTGATAATGATATCGATATTGAAATTAAGGATTCTGATCTAAAAATTGATACTTATAGAGCAAGTGGTGCTGGTGGACAAAATGTTAACAAAGTAGAGACCGCTGTAAGAATTACGCATATTCCTACCGGGATTGTTGTTTCTTGTCAAATTGATAGGTTTCAAATAAAAAATAAAGAAATGGCCATGAATATGCTTCGCTCTAAATTATATGAATTAGAAAAAGAGAAAAACGAAGAGAAATTAAATAATATCATCGGTCAAAAGAAAAATATTGAATGGGGCAGTCAAATTAGGAGTTACGTTTTTTGCCCATATACTCTTGTTAAAGATAATAGGACTGGTATTGAAGACACTCAGATAGAAAACGTAATGGATGGCGATATTAATAAATTTGTATTTGGCTATCTAGAATATGTTGCCAAAGGAAATATTAAAAATGATTAGAAATAATTTTTTAAAAATTGATTTAAGAAGTAGTTTTAAAAGTATTTCTTTGACATTGTTAGGAACAATTATTCTAGCATTAGGTACTGGTATTTTTTTGGTTCCTTTTTCTATTGTTAGTGGTGGAGTTGGTAGCATTGGAATACTTTTAAGTAAACTTGGATTTTTAAGCGTTGATGCTTGGTCATATATTATAATGTGGACGCTTTTTGTTTTTGGAGTTATATTTCTTGGAATAAAATTTTCGTTATCGACTTTAATTGCTACGATTTTTTATCCTATTTTGTTGTCTATTTTGTTAAGGACAAATATAGGTTTTAATATTATTTCATTATTGGTTGTTGATGGAATGGAAGTGCAATTAAGTAATGGTAGTCTTATCGTTACCAATTTAGAACTTATGGATTTTGGAAGATTGATTATTATAGCAATTGCTGGAGGAGCTTTAACAGGCATTGGTTGCGCTATCACTTTTAATGGTGGCGGCTCAACTGGTGGTATTGATGTTTTGGTTTTTATAATTAATAAATTTACTAACATTAAAACTAGCATTTTAAGTTTATTATGTGATGGTTTAATTATTAGTGTGGGTTTAATAATAAGTATTATAAATAGGAGTTCTTTTGGTGTTTATAGTGCACTTATTGGTATTTTAAGTGCTGGAATAGCATCATTAATGATAGATATTATTTATAACATTGGTTCTGGTTTAGTCATTGATATAAATACAACTAAATATAAAGAAATTAATGATTATGTTATTTCAAATCTTAAAAGATCATCAACTATTTATGATGCAATTGGTGGTTTTTCTAAAATAAATCGTAAGGTTATTAGAGTAGTTATAAGGACACGTGAATTTGTGAAAATTAAAAATGAAATCGCAAAGATTGACCCAAATGCTTTTTTAGTATGTTATCAAGCAAAGCAAGTAAATGGTTATGGTTGGACGCCTCTTATTTCATCAAAAGACAATACAATCAATATGCTAAAAAAAGATTTATTTAATAAAAAAGGAAAGAAAAATGATAACAAATAATCCATTTAAAATAGTTAGTAATTTTAAACCTACAGGTGATCAACCTAAAGCAATTAAACAATTAGTAGATGGTATAAATAACCATGAAAAATATCAAGTATTGCTTGGGGCAACCGGAACTGGTAAAACCTTTACCATGGCTAATGTTATAGAAAGAACACAAAAACCAACGATAATTTTAGAACCAAATAAAACACTAGCTGGGCAAGTTTACGAAGAAATGAAAAATCTTTTTCCTAATAATAGAGTTGAATATTTTGTTAGTAATTTCGATTTTTATCAACCAGAAGCCTATATCCCATCAAGTGATACATATATTGATAAAAGTGCTTTAATGAATGAAGAAATTGAAATGATGAGAACTAGTGCAATTAATTCTGTTCTTGAAAGGAAAGATACAATTGTTGTTGCATCGGTTGCTTCAATTTATGGTTTAACAGATCCAAGCGAATATATTAAGCTTGTTTTTGATGTAAGAGTAGATGAAAAGATAAATAGAAAAGAGTTCTTAAAGAGATTAATTGAATCTCAATATAAGAAAAACAATATTGATTTTGGTCCTGGAAAATTTAGAGTAAATGGTGACATAATTGATATTTTTCCAATATCTTCAAAGGAGAAATTTATTAGAGTTTCTACTTTTGATGATGAAGTTGAGTCGATTAGTAGTGTTAATTTTGTTACGGGCGAAGTATTAGAGTCCTTTAAAACCTATCCAATTTTTCCTGCTTACGATCATGCTTCGACTTTTGAACGTGTGAAAAGCGTTTGTGAACAAATTCTTGATGACTTAAAGGAGCGTGTTGACTATTTTAAAAAAGAAGGAAAATTACTTGAAGCAGAAAGAATTGAGATGAGAACTAATCAAGATGTTGAAAATCTTCAAGAATTTGGAATCTGTCCTGGAATTGAAAATTATGCTCGCTATATTGATCGAAGAAAACCTGGTGAAAAACCATTTTGTTTATTAGACTATTTTGGGAAAGATTATCTTATGTTTATTGATGAATCTCATGTTTCAATACCACAAATTCGTGGTATGTATAATGGTGATCATTCAAGAAAACAAACTTTGGTTGACTATGGTTTTAGATTACCTAGTGCACTTGATAATAGACCTTTAAATTTTAAAGAATTTGAAGGAGAAATTTCACAAGTTATATTTACTTCGGCTACACCTGGAGATTATGAGCTTGAATTAACGCATCATGTTTTTGCTGAACAAATTATTCGTCCAACGGGTTTATTAGACCCAAAAATTGAGGTTCGACCAACTTTGAATCAAGTTGATGATTTAATTTACGAAATTAAAAAGAGAATTGAAAGACATGAAAGAACTATGATTGTTACTTTGACCATTAAAATGGCTGAAGATTTAACAAAATATTTAAAAGAAAAAGGTATTAAAACAGTTTATTTACATAGTGAATGCAAAACTCTTGAAAGAAGCGAAATTATATATCAATTGCGAAAAGGGAAATATGATGTGTTAGTTGGTATTAATCTTTTAAGAGAAGGTCTTGATATTCCAGAAGTTAGTTTAATTGGTATTTTAGATGCTGATAAAGAAGGCTTTTTAAGAAGCGAACGTTCATTAATACAAGTTGTTGGAAGAGCTGCAAGAAATAAAAATGGATTAGCTATTATGTATGCAGATTCTATAACTGAATCAATGAAGTTATGTATAAATGAAACTAATAGAAGAAGAAGCATTCAAGAGAAATATAATGAAGAGAATGGTATTGTTCCTGAAACAATTATAAAAGAAATCAAACCTCCTATAACAAATTTCAAAAAAGCGGATGAAGAGGCAATTGAAAATAAAGGTAAATTAAGTAAGAGTGAAATTAAAAAGAAGGTCGCTCAACTTGAATCTGAAATGAAAAAAGCAGCAAAGGAATTTGATTTTGAAAAAGCTATAAAATTAAGAGATGCTTTATTTGATTTAAAGAGTGAATTATAGATGTTGTTTAAAATTTATATTTCATTAATTCTTTATTAACTACAGACTTATTACATTACTTATTTAATTTCCTTAAGAAATTGTAGACTTTTGAAAGATTTAAGATTAAGATTAAATGCGAACATTGGAGGTATGATTATGCAATGGTTTGATTATGTATTTTGGTTTGTTTGTTTTATTATAATTGTTTTAAGTTTACTCCAAGGTGGTAAGAGTGAAGGTGCTTCTGGTGCTATTACTGGTGGTGGTATGAACGTATTTGTTAAAACCAAGGAAAGAGGAAGTGAATTAATCATTTCTTATTTAACCTTAGGGTTTGGTATTATATTTTTATTCTTTGCTTTATTAAGCAGTGTTCTTGTTAAAGCTGAAACGCCAGCAACTGATGATACGACGACAACTGCAATAAATGTAATCGTTAATTTATTAAGAATGTAAACAAGGTGAAAACCTTGTTTTTCTTTTTTAAAAGTTGTTATTTTAAAAAACTTTTCTTTTGGTAAAATTAAGATTATGAAAAATATAAAAGAATATGTAGAAATCAAAAAAAGAGAACTAAAAACTTTTTTTGATAAATTTGATAAGCGAAAAGTTTTAGTAATCATTCAACTTAATGATGATCCCGCAAGTAATGCTTATATAAGGGGGAAATTAAAAGATTGTGCAGAAATTAATGTTGATGCAAAGTTAATTAAATTATCAGAGGAAACTAGCGAAGAAATTCTTATAGAGTTAATTAATAAATTTAATATTGATCAAGATGTTGATGGGATAATTGTGCAAATGCCTCTTCCTAAACATATTGATGAAGAATTAATTAAAAGAACAATAGATACTTCAAAAGATGTCGATGGATTTAATGAATATTCTAAATTCACACCTGCAACACCAAAAGGAATAATAGAATTTTTAAAAGACAATAATTATGTTTTTAAAGGCAGAAATGCGGTAGTTTTAGGAAGGAGCAATATTGTTGGAAAACCTATGCAAAAAGCCCTTCTTTCTCTAGATATGAATGTTATAAATTTGCATACTAAAACTACAGAAGAAGATAAAAAATTTTATATAGAACATGCAGACCTTATAGTTGTTTCTATTGGTAGAAAATATAATGTTGATAATAGATTTAATTTTAAAAAAGATTGTGTAGTTTTCGATGTAGGAATTAATAGAGTTGATGGAAAACTATATGGTGATTGCATCCCAAATTTAAATGTAGCATATCAATCACCAGTACCTGGTGGTGTTGGATTACTTACGCGTTTAGCGTTATTAATAAATTTAAAAGAAGCATGTGAGGAAAAATAATATGGAATTTAATATTAAAAACACAAAAGTATATGGATTAGATTTTGCTCTTAAAGCGAGCGGAAATCCTATGAGAACTGCTTTTGATAGAACTGAAGTAAATGAAAAAGATTTATCAAGGGCTGAAAAACTTGGAACCACTGTAAGTGGACAAGGACATGATAATTTTTTAAAAGGAATATTAGTACAATTTGATATCACTGCTCCATTATTTTGGTGGAAAGAAGCGCAAAGATACCATTGGTTAGACTTTATTTCCTCTCAATCAACAATGCATTGCTTATTAAAATTTAATATTGCTGAGCAATGCGTTAAAGATACTAATAAAAATGTTATTGCTGTCGTAAATTCTATTAAAGATGAATATGATAAGATTCCTGAAGAAAATGTTGCTGAGAAAAAAGCAAAGTGGCGAGAGCTTGTCGCTTCAACGCCATCTGGATTTTGTTTAGGTGCATCAATGACAACAAATTATCAACAATTAAAAACTATTTTTAATCAAAGAAAAAATCATAAATTAAATGAATGGCATGCTTTCTGTGATTGGTGTTTAACATTACCATTGTTTGAAGAAATTACAGGATGCAAAAAATAAAGGAGAATAAGATGAAAAAATCAATTTTAAAAGAGTATGCACACTTAATTGCTTCAACAGGTGTTAATATTCAAAAAGGACAAGATGTTGTTATTACCGCTTCCTTTGATCAAATCGAATTTATTAGGATGCTTGTTAATGAATGTTATAAGTGTGGAGCAAGAGATGTTTTAGTTTTATGGAATGATCCAACTTTAACAATCTATAATTATAAATATAAATCTTTAGAGGATCTTAGCTCATTAAATAAATGGCAATTAGAAAGATGGCAATATTGGCATGATACATTACCATGTAGAATTTATATTGAATCTGATGATCCAGAAGCTTTAACTAAAATCAATGTTGATAAATATGGAAAAGCTAGTAAAGAGTTAACTAAAATTATTAGAAGTTTCAGAAATGACATGGATGAAAAATATCAATGGTGTATTGCAGGAGTTCCTAGTGTTGGTTGGGCAAAAAAAGTTTTCCCAAATTTAACTAAAGCTAAAGCTGTTGAAGCTTTATGGGAATTAATTTTAAAAGTTAGTAGAGCCTATGAAGGGGATCCTGTGAAAAATTGGGAAGAACATGACAATAATCTTCATGAAAAAATGAAGATATTAAATTCTTTAAATTTACGTGAATTACATTATCATAATTCTCTAGGAACAGATTTAACTATTGGTTTAATACCTGATGTTATATGGCTTGGTGGTGGTGAATCTACTATGAAAACAAAAGTCTATTTTCAACCAAATATACCAAGCGAAGAATTATTTACTAGTCCAATGAAGGGTAAGGCAGAAGGAATTGTTTATGCTTCTAAACCACTATGCTATAGAGGTCAATTAATTGAAGATTTCTGGTTTAAATTTCATGAAGGTAGAGTTATAGAGTATGGTGCAAAAAAAGGAAAAGAATTGTTAACTCAAATGTTAGAAGTAGATGAGAATGCTTCATATTTAGGTGAAGCGGCTCTTATTCCATTTGATTCACCAATTAATAATACTGGCGTATTATTTTATTCCACATTATATGATGAAAATGCCTCCTGCCACCTTGCTTTAGGTACTGGTTTTCCATCACTTTTAAAAGGTTATGAAGAAATGAGTCTTGAAGAAATTACTAAAAAAGGAATTAATCATTCAGGAAGTCATGTTGATTTTATGATTGGGACTAATGACTTAGATGTTGTAGGAATTGATGATAAAGGCGTAAAGCATCAAATATTTAAAAATGGTAACTGGGCAATATAAAAATGGTTCTAACAAGAACCATTTTTTTAACAAATAAAATCAAAATCCGATGGATTATCAATATCAATAATATTGCTTATTGGTATATAAAAATCTTTGAAATAAATATTATGATGAACGATATCTATTTTTTCAATTTTAGCGCGAAACGTATATAAATAACCGTCAAAATAAATTTTAAAAGTTAGTGGAATATCTTTATGTTCGTGTAATATTAAATCAATTTTTCTAGCTTGTTCAACAGAAACTCTTGGCTTCTTAATTTTATTTTTCTCGTAAATCATTTTTTCTAAAAATTCATTTTGCTCAACTAATGAAGAAAAAGGAAGCCATTTTTTCATACCACGATCGTTCATTTCCTATGACCTCCTATTTGATTATGTCTTTCTTTAAGTGTGCTTTCCTTTTTAAGGGCACTTGTTCTTGAAATGCTGTTTTTACCAAATTTATGCATTACTTCATCTAATGTATTAAACATTTCTTCTTCACTATCAATTGATTCTATATCACTAAAAAGTGATAATTGTTGAACACCTTTATTTGTTAAATCAGTATACGAAATACACACTCTTCTAATTGGTTTATCTTCGCAATATGTATTAAATAAATGCATTAAACCTTTAAGTAAATGACTATTAGTAGAAGTAGGTACCAGGAGTTTAATTTGATGATAAAAGCCACCATCTACAATACTTGAATAACCGATTGCTAAATGGACACAACCACAATTTTTCTTTATTTTTCTTAAGCGAATTGTTAATTCATCACACATTTCTTTAATAATTAAAACTGTTTCTTTTTTTGTATAATCACGCATTAAAACTTGGCCAATTGATAAGCCTTTATTTAGTGGCAGATATTTTTCGCGAATATCAGCCTCATCTATTCCGTTAGCGTGATTATATAATTCTTCACCAATTAAACCAAATCTATCAATTAAGTCGTTTTTATTGTAGTTTGCTAAATCGCCAACAGTATAAATTCCTAATTGATTAAGACTTTTGGTGTAGCCTTGACTTACTCCCCACATTTTATTAAGTGGTTTTAATGGCCATAATTTTGTTTTAACATCATCATAAGTCCACTCTGCGATAAAATCTTTATTCTTTTTTGCTTCGATATCATCAGCAACCTTTGCTAGAAACATATTTGGTCCAATGCCTGCAGTTGCTATGAGGCCAGTTTGATCTTTGATTTTTGTTAATATCTTTTTTACTAATTCTTTAGCAGTACATTTATATAGTTTAAGGTATGGTCCAAGATTTAAAAAGCACTCATCAATAGAATATATATGTAAATCATCTTCCCCAATAAAATCTAAGAATATTGAAACGATTTCGGCACTCTTTTTAACATATTTTTCCATTTGCGGAATAGCGTAAATCATGTCTTTAATTTTTGGAAGATCTCTTCTTCGGCATCTAGATGGAACACCCATTATTTTAAGTGCATGCGAAACACTTAAAACAATTGTAGATTCTTTTCTAGTAGTATCCGTAACAACAAGTAATGCTTTTAAAGGATCAAGTCCTCTTTCAACACACTCAATTGAGGCATAAAAAGCCTTCATATCTATTACTGCAATAAAGCGATTTGACATACTTAAATATTTTAATATATTTTTCTTTCAATATCTTAATTTTGTAAAAGATTTTTATTTTAAATAAGTATATTATATAAGCCATGGGACAATAGCTCAGTTGGGAGAGCGCATCGTTCGCAACGATGAGGTCGTGGGTTCGATCCCCATTTGTTCCACCATTTCTGACGAACACCTATAATGTGTAGGCGTTATAGGTTATTTATATAGATATATCTAATTTTTAATTATCCTACTAATTTAAAAAATAACAATTTTGGTTATTCTCGTACATAATTATCTAGGAGTTTTATTTTAAAAGTTATACATACTATGACAAAAGAGAAAATTATATATAGTCTTAAATGTAATTCTAATGATATTGTTGCTTATTACGACGCTTACTGGTATATGTTCTTTTAATAAAGAATATTCTTACGAATTTACAAATCAATATGGTGAAGTTATTAAAATGTGGGGTTATGGAATATATGCACATGATTCATATTTTAAAGCGTCTATTTTTATCGGAACTGATGTAACAATTTTATTTTTTGTTTTGCCATTATACATTATTACTTTTGTGAAAACTTTAAAAAACCAAAGTATTGAAAACTATGTTTCAAGTTTTGGATTACTTTCTACGCTTTTTTATTATTCCACAAGTATGGCCTTTTGTGTTACATATAATCATTTACATTTAATATATATCGCATTGTTTAGTCTTTGCTTTTTTATTGTCTTTCTATTACTTTTAAAACTAAGTGCTTTAGGTGCTAAAGAAGAAAAGGTTTGTAAATTTAATTTTACTATTGGAATGAAACTATTTTTATTTATAACTAGTATTGCATTATTTGTTGCTTGGCTTCCAGACATCATTAACTCTCTTATAAATAATACATCTTTAGATTTAATCGAAGTATATACAACAGAAATTACTTATGTTGATGATATGGGTATTATAAGTCCATTAATGTTTATTACCTATTTTTTAGTTAAAAAAGAGAAATTTATTGGTTATGTTCTTTTACGGATGATTCTTAAATTATGTATGTGTATAGGTGTTATTCTCCCTATGCAAACTCTTTTTCAATTTTTAGCAGGCATATCTGCTCCTATTCCAACATTAGTAACAAAAGTTTTAATATTTGTTGTTATGGCGGTTTTCGCCACTTATTTTGATAATCGTTTAAAAAAAGAAACTAAATATATTAGTGAAACAAGTCAAATATAATTTATTTCGTTTTTAACAAATAAAATCATTAAAGATTCAATAGAATATTTTTAATTATTTTTTATTTAACAAGAACAATGATAATGTAGGTAAATGTTGCTTTTTGAATTATAATATTTTTAAGATTAAAATTTGGAGGAATAATATGAAAAATTGTTCAATTAAGGATAAAGTTGGAGCAAGAAATTGGTTCATATTTGTAATAATTGGAATCGCTGGTCAACTTGCCTGGTCTTTAGAAAATATGTACTTAAATAATTACATATTTGCTCAAGGTTATGGTGATTACCAAACAATGGTTACTTGGACTGTAGCCTTAAGTGCAATAACTGCTTGTTTAACAACAATTTTTATGGGTGGCTTAAGTGATAAAGTCGGTAGAAGGAAAGTATTTATAATTTCAGGATATCTTCTTTGGGGTTTATCAACAATTGCTTTTGCTTTCGTTGATGGTAAAGATTTAGTTAATATTGGATTAATTGCAACAAATCAAGCAGCATTTGTTTCATGTATACTTATTATCTTGCTTGATTGTTTAATGACTTTTTTTGGTAGCACATCAAATGATGCGTGTTTTAATTCATATGTAACGCGAAATGTTTCAAATAAAAATAGAGGAAAAGTTGAAGGTGTTTTAAGTGTTTTACCACTTGCTTCAATGCTTATTATTACTGTTTTATATGGTTTTATGGTTGGCGAACCAGATAAAGATTGGAAATTCTTTTTCATAGCGATTGGTGGTTTTGTTTTTATTGTTGGACTTATTTCTATATTTTTATTTCCAAAAGAAAGAGTTGAAAAAAGTAATGAAAAATATATTCGTATTTTAGCTGAAGGATTTAAGCCAAGTTTTATAAAAGAAAATAAAACCTTATATATAATTCTTATTACGGACTTTTTATATTGTGCTGCAACGCAAATATTCTTCCCATATATGATCATTTACTTTCAAAATACGTTAGAAATAACTGGAACAAACTTTATGATTTTAATGGGTGTAGTTTTAGTTGGCGGATCTATTTTAAGTGTTTTAGCTGGTAGGTTGATGGATAAAGTTTCAAAATTTAAATCATTAATTGTTTGGACTTTAATATTTATATTAGGTTTGATTTTAGTGTTTTTTGCTGCAAAAGGCGCATTAGTTTATACAATGATTGCAGGAATTATTATGATTTTTGGCTATATTGTTTCAGGTGTTGCAATTAATGCTTCTTTAAGAGAATTTACGCCAAATGGTAAAGAAGGAAGTTTCCAAGGTATAAGGATGATTTTCCAAGTGGCCTTGCCAATGATTATTGGACCATTAATTGGCAAATTAATAGTAAATAATATGTCAAATAAGTCATATATTGATGAAACAACTAAAGAAGTTTTAAAATTACCACCAAATTATATATGGTTATTTGCGGCTTTAGCTTTACTATTTGTTTTTATTCCTACAATTATTCTGATTGCGAAAGAAAATAAAATAAATAAAATTAAAAATAAAGGTATTCTTTATGACCAAAATAAATAAATTAAATATAGATTTTAATTCAAAACCATTAAATGATTATCCTCGCCCTTTACTTAAAAGAGATAGTTATTTTTCACTTAATGGCGATTGGGAAATTGTTATTACTAAAGATTTAAATAATGTTACTTTTGATAAACATTGTCTTGTGCCATATGCCGTTGAATCTCCATTAAGTGGAGTTAATCATCTTTTAGATGCTGATGAATATATTATTTATAAAAAACACGTTGTTTTGCCATTTAATTTTAAAAAGAAACACCTTATATTACATTTTGAAGGTGTTGATCAATCTTGTGTTGTTTATATAAATGAGCAAGAAGTTGGGCGCCACATAGGTGGTTATACTAAGTTTAGTTTTGAGATAGCAAAATTTGTTACTACTAATGAATTTGATATTAAGGTAGTAGTTGAAGATAAAAGCGATGCAAGTTTCCATTCAATTGGTAAACAAAGACTTAATAGAGGTGGAATTTTTTATACAACAACTAGTGGTATATATAAACCAGTTTGGCTTGAATCTTTAGATGAAAATTATGTTAAAGATGTATTTTACAAGGTTTTATATGATGAAAAATGCATAATTTTAAAAATTTTAACCACAGTTAGTTCTATTGCAAAAGTTAAAATAGATAATCAAGAATTAATTGTTAATACAAACCAAGAAACGTTAATTAAATTAGAAAATTTCCATCCATGGTCTTTAGTTAAACCATATTTATATAAAGTAAATATTACTTTTTTTGATGATATAGTTGAATCTTATTTTGCTTTAAGAAAAATAGAAATCAAAAAAGCTAGTGATGGGTATAAGAGATTTTATTTAAATAATGAACCATGTTTTCTTAAAGGTGTTTTAGATCAAGGTTATTATTTTTTAGGAAACTTAACACCAAGAAGTTATGATGATTATTATAGAGAAATATTAATTTTAAAAGAATTAGGTTATAACACTATTAGAAAGCATATAAAAACCGAAATTGATTTATTTTATTATTATTGCGATAAACTCGGAATGCTTGTAATTCAAGATTTCATAAATGGTGGAGAGAAAGTAAGTAAAAAAGCTACCTTTTTACCAGGTCTTTTCCCAAATTATAAAGGAAAGAAAGATAATAAATGTTATAAAGTTTATGGTAGAAATAACCTTGAGGGAAGAAAAGAATTTCTCCACGAATCAAAAATAATTCAATATGAATTATTTAACCATCCTTCGATAATTGCTTATACGATTTTTAATGAAGGTTGGGGGCAATTTGATAGTGTAGAAAACTATAAAGTTTTTAAAAATCACGATTCAACAAGATTTTATGATACAACTTCTGGTTGGGTTGATTTTGGTGCAAGTGATTTTAATTCAATCCATAACTATTTTTATAAAAATAAAATTCATAAAGATCGTTTTAATTTAGATCGTCCACAATTTTTAAGTGAATATGGTGGATATGGATTATATTTAGATAATCATTTTTATGGAAAAAAGCCTTTTGGATATCGTCGATATAAAACCATTAATGAACTAACTGAACATTTTGAAAAGTTACACAAAAATGAGGTTATTCCTTTAATTAAAAAAGGTTTAATGGGTACTATTTATACACAAGTTAGCGATGTTGAAGACGAAGTTAATGGGATATTTACGTTTGATAGAAAGATACTAAAAATTAAAAAAGAAAAGATTATTGAAATAAATAAAGAAATTGATGAAATTTATAAAGGCATAAAATAATGTTTTTATTATAAAAGGTTAAACATTTAAATTTGTTTAATCTTTTTTTAAAAAAGTTTGTAATTTTTTGAAATTCCCTACTTATTATATATGAAAGGAGTAATGTTATTTTAATCTCTAAAATATAGAATAGATTCATTGGCTAGTTTTATTTGAAAACAAATTCTATTACTAGTAAAATAAATCGCAGTGGGGAGTAGCGAGTAGAACATAAGCGACATCTCGATAAATTATTAAGTATTTATCCGCAGGTTCTAGAGTGAATTAGCAAGACCAAATAAAATCAAAAGGAGATTTTTATATGAAAAAAGCTGCTTCAAATATAAATAATGAGAGCGTTTCAAAAGAAGTTATTGCTTATGAGACATTAACTTCTAAGCAAGTTGAAGAAGGTTTAAAAACTGACCTCAAAAAAGGACTTACTAGCGAGGAAGCAAAAATTCGTTTAGCAAAATATGGTCCAAATAAACTTGAAGAAAAGAAAAAGAAATCATGGATAAGAATATTTTTTGAGCAAATGAACAATCCAATGATTTTTGTTCTTTTTGCTGCAATTGCTGTTACAATTTGCGTATCAATTTATGAAACCATTACAGTTGCAAAAGCTGGTTGGATAGTAGATGGAGTTAAAATATCCAATCCATTTTTAGAAGTTGGCGATTGGCCAGATGTTGTTATTATTTTGGCAGTCATAATTATGAACTCCATAATTGGTACTGTTCAAGAAATAAAAGCTCAAACATCTCTTGAGGCTTTAAAGAAATTATCTTCTCCAGAATCTACTGTTATAAGAGATTCGAAAAGAGTTAAGATTAAATCAAGCGATTTAGTTATTGGCGATGTTGTAATTCTTGAAGAAGGCGATACAGTTGGTGCTGATTTAAGATTATTTGATGCAAAAAATTTAAAAGCTAACGAATCGAGTTTAACAGGTGAAAGTGTTCCTGTTTTAAAAGACAGTGATGTAACATTCTCTAAAAGAGTTGGTATAGGCGATAGATTAAATATGGTATATATGTCGACTCCTATTACATATGGTAGAGGAGAAGGCGTTGTTGTTAATACAGCTATGAATACTGAGATAGGAAGAATTGCAAAAGCTATTGATGAAGAAAGCGATGAAGAAACTCCACTTCAAAAAGTTCTTGCAAAATTATCCAAAGTATTAGGTTTAATTACTTTATTTGTAGTTGTTTTGGTTTTAATTGTTGATATTATTTGGATATTTGTTGATGGAAATGGTTCAAATATTGAATCTTGGATTGAAGCAATATTATCTTCAATTGCTTTAGCGGTTGCGGCGATTCCAGAAGGTCTTGCAGCCGTTGTTACAATTGTTTTATCAATTGGTGTTCAAAGAATGGTTAAAGCTAATACCGTTGTTAGAAAACTCCCTAGTGTTGAAACACTTGGAGCAGTAAGTGTTGTTTGTAGTGATAAAACTGGAACATTAACTCAAAATAAGATGACAGTTCTTGAAGCATATACCGATAATAAATATTTTAAAGCCGATGATTTTAAGGCAGATAATGAATCTGAAGATTTAAGATTATTAGCTAAAGGAATGTCTCTTTGTTCAAATGCAACAGTTGACGAAGGAAATTATGGCGATCCTACCGAAATTGCTCTTGTTGTTTTTTCAAATAATTTTGGAATGCACAAAAAAGATCTTGAGAAGGAAACGCCAAGAATTGATGAACTTCCTTTCGATTCTGTTAGAAAAATGATGTCAACTCAACATCAATTAAGCGATAAAAATAAAATTGTTTATACAAAAGGAGCTTTAGACAGTATTTTAAAATATGCAACTTCAATATTAGATAATGGTAAAGTTAGAAAAATTACCAAAAAAGATATTGATGATATTTACAAAGCTAATACATATTTTAGTGATAAGGCTTTAAGAGTTCTTGCTCTTGCTTATACTAATAAAGACAAAATTAAAGAAGAAGACTTAATTTTTGTTGGTCTTGTTGCAATGATTGATCCTGCTCGTCCAGAAGCTAAGCCAGCTGTTCTAAAATTTAAAGATGCTGGAATTAGAACTATTATGATTACAGGCGACCATAAGGATACAGCTTTTGCGATTGCTAAAGATTTAGGAATTGCTGAAAATAAAAATGAATGTATGATGGGCGAAGATATAGATAAACTTACTTTTGATGAATTAAAAGACAAATGTAAGAGTGTTAGAGTTTTTGCCCGTGTTTCACCAGAAAATAAAGTTAGTATTGTTAAAGCTTTCGAGTCCAATGGCAATATTGTTGCAATGACTGGAGATGGCGTTAATGATGCACCAAGTTTAAAAGCTGCTGATATTGGTATTGCAATGGGTATTACTGGTACTGATGTTGCAAAAGGTGCTGCAGATATGGTACTTACTGATGATAATTTTGCAAGTATAGAAAAAGCTGTTGAAGAAGGAAGAGGTATTTACGCTAATATTAAAAAGACCGTTTTGTTCTTATTAAGCAGTAATATTGCCGAAGTTTTGGGTATGTTCTTAATTGTTTGTATTGGCCTTCCTGCTCCATTTATTGCAATTCACTTACTTTGGGTTAATTTAATTACTGATAGCTTGCCTGCTATTTCTCTTGGTATGGATCCTAAAGATCCAAATAATATGAAAGAAAAACCACGTGATCCAAAAGAAGGCGTTTTTGCTCATGGTGGATTTGCTATTACAATTGGATATGGTGCATCAATTACATTGGCGGTTTTACTTGCTTACTTTAGTTGTGCATGGGTTCAACCAAATGGCGGGGTATTTGATTTCTTTGCTATAAAAACATTATATGAAACAAACGCTGACGTATTACACCAAGCTCAAACAATGGCTTTTACAACATTAGCTTTTGCTGAACTTTTCCATATGCTAGGAATGAGTAATGTTAATAAATCATTTGTTCATATTTTTAAGAATAAGAATTATATGATGGCTATTGCTTTCTTTATTGGTATTGCTTTACAACTTTTAGTTATTGAAGTTCCAGTTATTAGAGCAATATTTAATACAGCTAATTTAAGTTCAAATGAGTGGATCATAACTTTATTATTATCAATTTCGCCACTCTTTATCCACGAAGTAGTTATTTTTATTAAATTTTTGAAAAGACGTTTTGCTAAATAATTAAGGACTAATAAGTTTATGGAACCTTATAAAGAATTTAGAAGCAATTATATAGAAACTAAAAATATTTTAAGATTACCAGAGAAAGAATATTTTGTTTTTGTTTATTGGACAAATTGTCCACATTGCTTAGTTATTGTGTCTAATATTTCGCGTTATTTAGAAAAACCACGAAATATTAAGCTTTATTTACTTGATTTTACTGGTGAAAGAGATGTTTTCTTATTTAAAAATACCGAATATTTAAAGGGTGAAGATCAAGATGCATTTATTGATAGGTATTCTAAGGATTCTATTGGTGCAAAAAATGTAAAAGACATAAATTATTACTATGTTCCAATGCTTTTACACATCAAAAATGGTTTTGTTTATAATTGCATCGTTTTGGAGGATAACATCGTAAGTTATTTAAAAAAGTATGAAGAATAAATTTTTTACCTTATCATCTCTATTTTTATTAAGTTTAGCTAGTTGTCATAATAACGTTGAAGAAACTAGAACATATGATGATTATAAAAGTCAATATATCACCATAGATGAATTTTACGCAAAAGAAGGAAGATATGGTGTTTATACTTTTGGCAAGTATTGTCATTATTGTGATGGAATTAAAACAGATGTATTTAATTATGTAGATTCATTGAAAGAAAATAATCGTAAATTAGAAAATTTATATTTTTTTGAATTTAAGGAATCAGATAATGAAGAAGGAAAAAAACAAAGAGAAGCTTTTAAAGAAAAGCCTGATAATTATCGGGATGAGGGCGTATTAGAGAAGCTTATTCAAGAAATGATTAATTCTCATCCAACAACTCTTAAAGAAACGTATTTTTTCTTTGTGCCTGCTATTTATGTTATAGAAGATAATAAATTAGTAGATTATATTCATGGTTCAACTAATAGTCCTAATTATTTAAAAAATCATTAATTTTTAAAAAATAGGGTGTTGTCCACCTTATTTTTTATTATCGATAAAAGAATTTACAATTTAATTACAATATAAAGCATAAATTTATTAAGCCTGAGTTATATAATATCTAACAAGGAGTTTTTTTATATGAAATACAAAACGATAGTTACAGAATATAGCCCAGTTGCTCAAAAATTAGCTGAAATGGTTGAACAAACCGCTAATGAATATGCTAATAAGGGATGGAAATTAGTTAGTTTTTCAACAACACCATCTGCCAAAGCTATTTTGGTTTTTGATGTTAGTGAAGCAAAAGAATAAGAAAAGACATATAAAATGAAACAAAATAAAAAAGGTAAGGACAAAAGATTTGTTCAAGTTTTTACTGAAGATAGTGTTTTACTTGGACCCGATAGTAGTTTAATAGTTGATAAAGAGACTGGTGTTACCTATCTTGTCCTTAGAAGTGCTTATGGTGCAGGGATTACCCCTCTTCTTGATAAGAAAGGAAAGCCAGTTATAACTGATGTAGATAATCTCAATAAGTAGATTTTTTAAGTTGTTTTATAAAAGCAAAGGAGCGAAAATGGAAAACGTTATTGAAATTGATCATTTATATAAATCATATGGCGAAGTAAAGGCTGTTAATGATTTATCTTTTAAAGTTAAGTCTGGCGAATTTTTTGCATTTCTTGGTGTAAATGGTGCTGGAAAATCTACCACAATCTCAATTATGTGTGGAACTTTAAAGAAAGATTCTGGTGTTGTAAAAATTAATGGAAAAAGTATTGATACTGATATGAATTCAATAAGCAGAGACATAGGTGTTGTTTTCCAAAATTCAGTATTAGATGCAAGTTTAACAATTAAAGATAATTTATATACAAGAGCTGCATTATATGGCATATATGGTAAAGCAGCTGATGAAGTTATAAATAGACTTGCCGAAGAGTTTGAATTTAAAAATTTAATGAATAGAACTTTAAGAAAACTTTCTGGCGGTCAAAAAAGAAGAATAGATGTTGCAAGAGCCCTTATTAGTAGCCCTAAAATTTTAATTCTTGATGAACCTACAACTGGTCTTGATCCTCAAACTAGAAAAAATTTATGGAAAGTTCTAGATGATTATCGTAAAAATAGAGGATTAACCATTTTACTTACAACACATTATATGGAAGAAACAGCCGATGCCGATTACGTTGTTATTTTAGATTCTGGAAAAATTGCTGCTGAAGGCACTCCAATTGAACTTAAAAATAAATATACAGGCGACTTTATAACTGTCTATGGAGCCAAAGAAAAAGATATAAAGTCTTTAGGCTTAAAATATGAAGCTATTCCTGGTGGATTCCGTATTGAAGTTAAAAATACAAAAGAAGCTAGAGATTTATTGATTTCGCATCCTAAGGTTTTTGTGGATTTTGAAATTACTAAAGGGAAGATGGATGATGTATTTTTGACTGTAACTGGTAAAAAATTGGTTGGAGGAAATTAGCCATGAAAACATTTTTAATTTTAACTAAACGTAACATTAAATTATATTTTAAAGATAAAGGATTATTCTTTTCATCTTTAATTACTCCAGTTATATTACTTGTTCTTTATACAACATTTCTTGCAGAAATTTATAAAAACAATGTTTTGAGTGCTATTCCTGAAGTAATGAGGACTGATAGTGTGCTTAAATTAGTTGATGGTGTAGTTAGTGGAGAAATCGTTTCTTCTTTCCTCGCTGTTTGTTGTGTTACTATTGCTTTCTCTGCTAACTTTATTATTGTTTCTGATAAAGTAACAGGAGCTAGAAAAGATATTCTCGTTACACCAGTAAAAAAGAGTATTGTTTCTTTAGCATATTATTTTGGCTCTCTTATTAGTGCTTTAATAATAGGATTTTTATCTACTGGTCTTGGTTTTATTTATATAGCTATTGTTGGATGGTATTTAAGTGTAACTGATGTTTTGCTTATTTTATTGGATGTAACATTATTAAGTATGTTTGGTACAGCTTTTTCGTCTATTATTAACTCATTCTTAAGTACTCAAGGTCAAATGTCTGCTGTTGGAACTATTGTATCTGCAGGTTATGGATTTGTTTGTGGTGCTTATATGCCTATTAGTACTTTTTCTAAAGAATTACAAAATGTTTTTGCTTTTTTACCTGGAACATATGGCACTGGATTAGTAAGAAACCACTCTCTTGCTGGAGCATTTAGAGCAATGGAAGACGAAAAGTTACCTTCTCAACTTATTGAAGGATTAGAAAAATCAATGGATTGTAAGATAACTTTCTTTGATCATGAAATTAGTCAAATTGCAATGTATTCAATATTTATTAGTAGCATAGTTGTACTTATTGGTGTTTATGTATTAATTGGTATTTTACGTAAAAGAAGTAAAAAAGCTAATTAGCGCAATTGAAGTGTACCCCCATATCCTAGGCAAAACAGGAAGGGGGTATTTTAATTGAACTCCTATCAAAATGGAAGTAATGTCCATGGATTTTTGATTTTCAGATTAAAGGTAAGATGGTAAAATGGTTGTTAGAGAGGGCAAATGTGGCAAGAAAGACTATGTTGCTCACTTTTTAAAAAATATCTAAGGGAGTTAATATGTTAAAAGTAAGGAGATTTTTATCTTTGAGTTTTAGTTCATTAGTTGCAGTTATTTTGGTTTTTATATTTGAATTTTTATCACAAAAAGGTGCAAATGTTTATCCTTATAGAAATGATCCAATTGATTATTTAAAGATGACTTATGTGCTTTCTCTTTTAATAGGTTTAACTTTCATTGCATCCATAGTTTCTGTTTATTCAGCTATTTATTGCATATGTTCTAAAGGTGAATTGAACACAAAAATTTATATATTTTCAGTTATATTAACATCTTTGGTTTGTGTTATTGTTATCATTTTAACAATAGTTAATATACATAATCTAAATGGGTTGATTTGGTATGCTCTTAAGTTTAGAAATATAGATAGTCTTTACTAGAATAACGCTTATTAGTTTAATGGAGTAATTTAATTTTTATATAATAAAAAATTAATTAATTATTTATTTCATTCTGAAATTAATATTTTCTATTTCGTTCATTTTTTTAACAATAATTTCTGACTTATTGTTATAGATGATAGAATTTTGAGTTGAAACTTCTTTTATATTTAAAAAATATTCATTTAGGTTTTGTTTTGTTTTAGTTACTAACATCATTGTTAATGAAATTAATAATGGAATCGCAAATGTGACAAAGGATAATAAAAATTCGAAAAAATAGAAAAATAAAAACTTAACAATATATTCTTTTATAGTCAAGTTATATAAGTTTTTATTTACAAAACCGATATGATAAATTAGCATGCCAATTGTTTTTCTCCCTCTTTTAAAAATTAATGGTGGGATAAAAAATATGATTATAGATGATACGAAAATAGATAAAGGGATATTAAAATAAAAAGTAAAATTGCTTATAAGTTTATTACTATCATAGTATTCTTTAATTTCAGTTGTTAAAAACCCGTTACAATTTGTATCAATATATAATGAATAACAGTTTTCAACGTATATTTTTAATGGGATATCGTAATTATCATTTTTTACGATTTCATTATTTTCTTTAATAAATAATGGATGATTTTCATATGTTAATGCAGTTGATAAACGAAAATCATCATAATCTTGAATAACTTTTTTATAACTGTCTACATTATAGTTTTTAATGTAATTAAAAAATTTATTTAAACCATTTAATAAATAATCTTCTTTTTGCTTATAAGACATTTTTTTATCTTGAAAAGATATTGTTGATATGTTCATTAATTTATTATTTTTATATTCATATAAACCACTATCAATTCTAATTGTTTCTAATGTTTTAGAAGCTTTTAAATAAGTCGGTGTATTTGAATATATGGCTTTAATAGATATGAAAAATAAAAACGTTAATAAAGTTAATAACAAAGAATCGACTATTCTAGAAAAAAGTCTACGTGAGATAGTTGGTCGTTCATAGCTTATTTCAATTTTATTTTTCATAACCTTTGCTCGCGTATATTTCGTTTAAATTAGTTTCACTTATCATAATTGAATCGGTTGATAATTCCTTTAGACTTTTATTATATTGGTTAATGCATAAAACTAAGAAATTAGTAAAAAGATAAAGACAAGAGATTAAAGATATAATCATTAAAATATTATATTTAAATATTTCTTTAAAACCTAGAAGAATTGCTCCAACAAAAAATAATATTGTAAGAGACATAAATAAATTATTTAAAATAATAAAAATATATTCTTTTTTATTAAGGTATTCATAGTTAGAAACTTTGATTCTTTTTGTTTTCATGACTTTTTCACATAAAGTTGACTTGTCCTTAAAGATGAGCGGTACTAAAACAAAAAGCACTAAAAACGATATTAAAAATGAGATCGAGATATTAATTGAATTATAAATAATAGTATATGAACTATTTTTCTTAATTTCTTCGGTTATTATTTTATATGATGAATTTTGATATTCTAAGTCATTTTTATTAATATCCTCAATCACATAGTTAAATAATGGTATAAATACCCCTTTCCTAAATGAAGATAAATATGATTTGCCAACTTCACTTAATAAGTCTGTCTTATCAAAGTATGGAGAAAAGTAATCTATATAATCTTTAGCTAGGACAATCTGGTTATTATTCAACTCAAAAAAAGGTTCGCCATATTTAAGATAAATGTTATTTAAAGTTTTAATATCATCTTTTTTGATGTTAATAAAGTAGTTTCTTATTGGTTCTACATTATCACTCTCATAATTCACGTAGTAATATAAGAATTTATCAAAGGTTGTATCTAAATTTTTGTCAACATTATATTTATTTTCTTTTTTATCGAAAAAAAGTAGTTGATTTCCATATAAAATATCAAGTCTTTTATTAATTAACAAAAGATTGTCATTTAATTTTTTATCGTAGTTAGTTATCTTGCTAGCTATATTAAAAACTAGAAATTGCAAAATAAATACACTTAAAATGTAATGAATAAAAATGTCTCCTAAAAAAACTAAAATTCTATTTATTTTAGATATTGGGTATACTTCAATAATTTTCTTTTCTTCCATGCTAAATATTTTATTATAAATTGTTTTTTTCCTCTATAATTTTATTTTTTGTGTTTTTATATTTTTAAAATAATGGTATTTTTTTGTTTGTTTAATATCAAATGATGTGAGACAAAATTGTTCAACAAAAAAAGCATCTCATTTATAATTCAATTAGAAGATTCAATTGTAAAAGGAGATGCCATGTATAGTTTAACATTAGAACGTAATTATTTACCACTTGATATTGATACAAGATATCTTGCTTGCCTAAGATATAAAGAATCTAAATGGCCTGTTAAAAAGATTTTGTCT
>DKCJ01000021.1 GCA_002451465.1 Caryophanales bacterium UBA6877 | reverse complement strand
ACATCATTTGAAAGTTAACATTTATGAATTATCATAATTTTAAACTAGAATATTCTCTGTTTAAAATAGATGATATAATAATAAAGTTATTTGATATTTTCATTTTAATTGATTTTTCTTTTTTATTAAGAATAAAAGACGAAAAATAAGAAAACAAATTGGTTTATTAACACATTAATTTTTAACAAAAATTATAGCAAACAACAACGACAGTTATATTTAATAAATATTCTAAATTTACAAAGTTTTTAAAACTAAAAATAACTATAATTTTTAATAATCTAGGAAGGTTAAAAATGAATTTTTAACAATTTTTTTGTTTAAATAATTTTATAAATCTTTATCCAATTTAGATATTTATAAAATTTATTCTATTACTTAAATATATGACTAAAAATTCAATAATACTTTCCGCTATTATTAATATTTATTTTATAAGGGATAATCTTAAATTAAATTATTAATTAAAGATATTCTTATGCTTAGTTTAAAAATGAGAAAATTAAATATATGTAAGGTGAAATTTTTACTGCAGGCCGTTGGAAATTTAAAGTACTAAAAGATCAATCTAATAAAATATGTGCATCGGTTGTTCGTTATAATGGATATGATACAGAGGTAGTAATACCAAAATCGATTCGTATAAATAATGTTACACTTGAAGTAACTTCTATTGGAGAAGGAGCTTTTTCTCATTGCATCTTGCTAGAATCAATCACTATACCAAATGGCGTTACTTATATTTCAGATTGGACTTTTTCTCATTGTAGTTCTTTAAAGTCAATCACTATACCAAATAGTGTTACCCATATTGGAAAAACTGCTTTTTTCGGTTGTTTTAGTCTAACTTCTATTTGTATACCTAATAGTATTACTTATATTGGCGATGGTGCTTTTTCCCGATGTACTAATTTACTTTATATTAAGATACCAAAAAGTGTTTCTTATATCGGTGATTGGGTTTTTAAAGGCTGCGAAAGTTTGACACATGTTGAACTTCCTGATGGAATTACTTCCATTAAAAACACAACATTTTGTGGTTGTTGCAATCTAACATCCATTAATATTCCTAGCACCATAACTCACATTGGAAAAAATGCTTTTTCTGATTGTAGTAGTTTAACTTCTATTACTATACCTAATAGTGTTGTCTATATAGGTCCAATAGCTTTTGAAAATTGCCCCTTAACTATTTATTGTGAAACTTCATCCTATCATTTTGGTTGGCGCGATGACTGGTTTGATCCAAACTGTAAAATAATATGGAAAAAATGGAAAAAATAAAGAACTCTTAGATTATTGTAAACTTAAACTTAAATAAAATTATACTTTTTTAGTTCATTTATATATAAATTATTAAAAATACATTTTTATTTTTTACATAAACTTACTAATACCAAATAGTTTATCCATTTTTAAAATACTTTATTATTGGCTTTTAATACCAATATAAACTAAAACCTAAAAAACTACTTAATTTTCTTTCTATAAAATTTTCCATATACATTATCTAATGGAATTACATCAACAAATGATTTAGGATCTTCTTTTTTACAAACAAGTCTAATCTTTGGAATCTCTTTTTTTCTAACTGAAATTAAAATAACATACTTACCTTCTAAACTATAACCACCAAATCCATTTAAAATTGTACAACTGTGTGGTAAAGCTGCAATCAAACTATTAGGTAATGTTTTTTCGCTAGTAATAATTTGTACTTGAACTTTTAAATTTGCAGTATTTATTTTATCCATTGTCATTGTATTAACAACAGCATAAATACATGTATAAATAAATACTGAGAAAGCAGTAGCAACAGGTACAACTTTTTCACTATACATTGGGTCTAATGGTACAATACTTAAAATAGTAAAAAGTGTAACAACAAATAAATTAATCATTAAACTATATTTACCAACTAAAAGAGATTTTTTCTCACTAATATAATAACTAATAACATCTGTTCCGCCAGGACACGTTTCAACAGCAAACGCTAAGCCTGTACTGATTCCAGTACATATACCTGCAAATAATACTCTAGATAATGGTTGATCGATAAAAATAGCAGAAACTTGATTAATAAAAAAGTTAGGATCATTACTCTTTAATAAAATACCAAATATAGAGGCCATTAAAATATTTAAACAAGTGAAAACACAAAAACGTTTGCCTATTTTGCACCAACTTAAAATAATTAATGGAATATTAACAATAAAATATAAAGCCCAATAAACAACATTAGAATTTCCTTCATCTACAATCCATTTAAATTTTAATAATTTTAAGATATGTAAAATTGATTGAGAAAATCCTGAGGCACCACAACTAGCAAGTTGATGAATTTTAACTCCCTCAACATTTGCGATTGCTGTAAAATTTGGGTTAGTAAAAGTATTAAACCCAAAAGCAAAAACAAACGCACTAATCGCTGTTATTATAAGAACCTTCATAACATCTAAAGTATCTTTTTGATGTGGGTGATCATATAAATAATTACAAAGTATTTGTTTAAATCTTTTTAAATAATACATATATGTAAAATACTATACAACTTTGATAATCTTATTTCTAGCAATAAGGTAAAAAAGGTATATACTATTTGTATACTTTAAATGTAATTTAAAGTTGAAGAAATCATGATAAAATGATATATTTTTAAGGCGTGTATATTCTTTGGAGGATGTTGAATGAATATTCTAAGAAAAATTGCTACTCCTTTTGTAGCTATATGGCGTTGGATTAAAGAAACTGCTTGGGTTCAACCATTATTAATTGTCGGAGTTATATTTGGTATTATTTTCTCAATTCCATCAATAACTAATGCAATCAAAAATGCAACTCAAGAAAACGATGACGGTCTTTCTTACTATAACGAAATTAGATTAAGTCTTGATGATGCATATAATGGAAAATCTCAAGTCGATGAATTTTTAACTGATTATGCTGCAGCACAAGGTTATAAAAATGGTAATTCAAAATATAGCGAAAGCGATTTAAATGCTTTTAAAGAAAAATATGGCGAAAAGTTCTTCTTAGTATTTGCTAAAAGCGATTGCGAATATTGTGAAAATATTAGTGATGCCTTAATTCAATTACGTGATAATTTTGATAGCACATATAAATTAGGCGATACTAGCGAACCATATAAAGCTTATTCAATAATTTGTGATCAAGATATGGGTGATGCTTCAGACTACTATACTGACAAAAAAGCCTTTGAATATATTCTTGATGATCACTCAACAATTTTTGAAGATATGATTAAATTTGGTACCACAAACACCTATTATAATAATCTTGAAACAACCGCTAAAACCACATTAAAAGGATATATTGAAAATTTCTTACAAAGTGCTGATGATGTTCATGTCCCATGCGTTGTATTATTTGATTTAACAAATAATCCATCAAATAATGGTGCTGATTGGAATTATATTGCTAATACCGTTTTCTTTGAAGTTCCAAGTGCTTATGATACAAATGAAGTTACTCGTGCAAACTTCCTTGCTCAAGCCTGGTATGGAACTGGTGATTTCAAAATTAAAAAATAATCATCCTAATTGCTAATTAAAAACCTATGCAAATTGCATAGGTTTTTTAGGCTCTGTGAAATAAAGTGTGTATGGAGAAATATCATACACACTTATTTTCACAGTTTTAAAGGCTTTATATTATTTATTTATCTTAAATTTCTTGTTATAAACTTCAATAACACTTGCTGGAACAAGCTCACTAATATTTACGCCATTATCGTACATTTCATTAATTGTTGATGAAGAAATAAAAGATGTCTTTTTGTGAGCCATAAAAAATACTATTTCAATTTCAGGATCAATAAATTCATTAGCTGATGCAAGTTGCCATTCATATTCAAAATCGCCAACAACTCTAATTCCTCTAATTAAGACACTTGCACCAATTTTTTTAGCATAATTTACAGTTAATCCATCGTCTGAATCAACATAAACATTTTTGACATCTTTTACGGCTTCTTTAATCATAAATATTCTATCTTTTAAACTGTTTCGATATTTTTTAGATGAATTTTTAGCAACTAAAACAATTACTTTGTCAAAAATGTTTGTGGCTCTTTTAATAATATCAATATGACCAATAGTAATAGGATCGAAACTTCCTGGATAAACCGCAACTCTCATAAATCATTTTTCCTTTTTAAAATATTCATATATGTTTTGCCATATTTTAAAATTTTTATATTAAAATTTGCAAAATCATTTATATCTAAATTATAATCACTTTCAATAATAAAAATTGTAGTATTTTTTGTTATTTTTTTATTTATCATATTATTTAAATAATCATTATTAATTTTAAATTTATATGGTGGATCTAAAAAAACTATATCAAATACCATCTCTTTTTTTGATAATTCATCAATACACTTTAAAGCATCTAGTCCATAGACGTCAATTTCAGTTATTCCTAAACCCATTAAATTTCTCATGATAGTTCTTTTGGCTTCACGATCAATTTCATTTAATACAACAGGTTTTGCACCTCTAGAAAAAGCTTCAATTCCAATTGCTCCACTACCAGAAAATAAATCTAAAAATGATTTATTAGTAATATCTCCAAGCGAATTAAATAAACCTTCTTTAGCAATATCTTTGGTACATCTTGTTGTTTCTAATGAAGGTTGATTAATAAGACGATGTTTATAGAGTCCACCAATAATTCTTAACATATTATTTTTCTACCTCATAAAATAAAAATAAAGAATCATTTATTTCTTTATAAATACTTTCAAGCTTTGAAAAAGCAATATTATATTCCTTAACGATTTTATTATTATTTAATAAATAAATTGCTTTAGCCATATTACTTTCTTTATTTATCACTTCTATACTATTTTTTGAAAAATGTTTTAAAGCATCTTCGTATTCCATGATAGCAAGGTCTTTTTTATAAGATAGTAATTTAATTTCATCACTATTATTCATTAAATTATTTAATTCTTGGACTTTTTTATATTCTTCGCTATTTAAAATTGATTCTCTTAATTTAATAGCATCATTTAAAATTTTTTCATTCATAAAAATATTTTATCATATTTAGGATATTCATTTTTAAAAATGATATAATTTTATGTATGAAATTATTTAAAATTGTAAAAGACAACAAAAAAAGTTTAAGAGAAAAATCAACACCTGTTGATCTTCCTTTAAATGATGAAATGAAAACTCTATTAAATGATATGGTAGAGTATTTAAAATTATCACAAGATGCAGAATGGAGCGAAAAAAATAAAGTTCGTCCTGGAGTTGGTTTAAGTGCTCCACAAATTGGCATAAATAAAAACTTTATGGCTATTTATTATATTGATAGCAATAATAAAGTACACGAGTATGCTTTTGTTAATCCAAAAATTATCAGCGAATCTGTAAAGTTATGTGCTTTAGAAGGGGGAGAGGGTTGTTTATCGGTCGATAAAGAACATCCAGGCCTAGTCCATAGGTCTTATAAAATTACTTTTGAAGCCTTCAATGCCTTAACAAACAAAGTTGAAAAACATACTTTTATTGGCTATGACGCTATTGTTTTTCAACATGAATATGACCATTTAAAAGGCATACTTTTTTATGATCATATAAATAAAAAGGAACCTTTTAAAAAGATTCCGGATGCGATATATATTAATTAATCATCTATTAATTTTGATACATTTTTATTTACTGCTTCACTACTTTGAAGAGTTAAAACACTTAATTTTTCGCCAAAGATTATGCTCTTTTTAAGTGATTCATTCTTAAGTAATTTATCAATAATACCCGCAAACATGGCATCACCACATCCTGTGGTGTTGCCATTTATTTTTTTAATTTTCTCTACTGAAACTTTAGAAATTTCTTTATTATCAAAATAATAAATATCATTTTCACCTTGAGTAATAACGCAATTTTTGACGCCACTATTTTTAATAGCAATTAATAATTTTTGAATATCATTTTCTTCATTAAATAAAGCTTTTGCTTCATATAAATTACATTTTAATAAAAATATATTTCCTAAATAAGGTTTAAATTTAATAACTTTTTCAGCACTAATTCCTTCGCAATAAAATCTTTTATTAGGGAAATTTTTAAATAAATATTCTAAAGATTCTTCACTTATATTTGAATCAAGAATGATATCATTAAATTCATTAATAATTGATTTATTAGCATCTAAAAATCTTGGAGATAAATCACGCATAATTTCCATGTCATTTAAGGCAATAGCCATATCATGATTAGAATCATTTATACAAATATAACTAGATGTTGGAAGATTTGTTATTGGAAAAAATAACTTAACATTAAGCTCATTTTTAAGAAAATTTTTTAATTTATTACCATATAAATCTTCGCCAATGGCAGTTATAAAATAACAATCATTATTTAATCTAGCTAAATTTTCAACAACATTCCTCATAACTCCACCATAGGAAATTTTTAGGCTCCCAATATTACTTGTTTTCATAATTAATGGAGATTTTGAGGTTCCAATATAGTCAATATTTGATCCACCAATTAAAAGAATTTTACTCATAAAAGAAGTTATTTTTTAAAATATGATTTAGCAATTAATGAACCAACTCTAGCATTATTTAAAACTAATTTTATATTAGCTTCTAAGCTCTTACCACCAGTTAATTCAACAATTTTTCCAAGTAAGAATGGAGTTTCTTCTTTTCCTTTAATACCTTTTTCATCCATTTCTTTAATAGCTTCATCAATTACACCATTTATAAGTTTAGGATCCATTGAATATTCTTCAGGAATTGGATTACAAACTAAAACTCCACCATCAAGTCCATTATTCCATTTATCTTTACAAATATCAGCAACGATTTCTGGATTAGTAGCATTAAAATCAACTTTTAAATCACTTTCACGAGTGAAGAAAGCAGGTAATGTATCAACGCCATACCCGATAACAGGAACACCCTTTGTTTCTAATACTTCCATCGTTTTTGGTAAATCTAAAATAGCTTTAGGTCCAGCACAAATTACACAAACACTTGTTTTTCCTAATTCTTCTAGGTCACTAGAAATATCAAATGTTTTTTCTGCACCTCTTTGAACTCCGCCAATTCCACCAGTAACAAAAAATTTAATTCCAGCTTGATGTGCTAAAATCATTGTTGTTGTAACAGTTGTGCCACCCCAACCTTTAGTAGCATAAACTATTGGAAGATCTCTTCTACTAGTTTTTCTTACATCTTTTCTTTTTGCTAAAGCTTCAATTTCTTCTGGAGAAAGTCCAACGATAGCTTCTCCATCAATAATACCAATAGTTGCTGGAACGCAACCATTATCTCTAATAACTTTTTCAACAGTTAAAGCACATTCAACATTTTTTGGATAAGGCATGCCATGTGTAATAATTGTTGATTCAAGGGCAATAACAGGTTTATTCTCCTTTAATGCTGATAAGACTTCACTAGAAATTTTCATATAATAACTCCTTTAAATTAATTGTAACCATTCATCAATTTCTGAAAATTCATCAACCCAAATGGTTATAAGATCATAAGTAAAAAAATAATTTGTAACGTCTCGATAGACTTTCTCATTATACTCTTTTTCTTTTCTTAAAAAGATAAAATTAAATTTTAAATAATTAGTTGCAAGTTCTAACAATCTTTTCATATTAGGATCAGTTAAACTTATTCCAATAAAAACGCAACAATTAAAAGTAAAATCATGTAATTGTTTACCAATATTCCATGAATATGGATTGTTATATAAATAAAAATATTCTGATTCGTTAAAAATAATTGAATCTAAATATTTAGCTTGGCGATTCTTATCATAAGGTAACAATCCATGAACATGAAAGATATTTACATTAGCTTCCTTTGAAACAAAAGAAGTGTTGTTATAAATTGTATTATATGAATATTTACGTTTACGTAATAAATATTCAAGATTTGTATCATAGTTATAAGTAATAATATCTATTTTTTCATTTTTTCTTATTATAAAATCAACTATTTTATATAAAGTTGAATTAGGATCGTTAAAGCTTTTAGCTTCTTTAAATAAATAAAGTTCTTTATTTAAAGAATCATAAACATCAAAACCATTAGTTTTAATCAATTTGCTTGAAACAAATAATTCATCTCCTACATAATGTTTAACTTCTGATACCAAAACATTATCATCTTTATAAAAATCTAAATTAAGAGCTTCAACAAGATGTTCCCAATCTTTTGCTCCATAATCTATATTAATGCCTGCTCCAACAACTAAGTCTATTGGTAATTTATAACTATATAATCTTAATAAAAACAAGATAAAAGAGCTGGCACTCGAATTAATGTTATTTTTACTAGCATCATTACTTAAATTATATAAAAGCTCTTCTTTAAAAACAGATTTTGAATTCTTAAGAAGGTCATACCTTGTATATTTTCCTTCAATAAAACCATGAGCTAAAAAATTAGCTTCATCAAAATAAATATTTAAACTAGCTTTTGGATCATAAAAATTTAAATCTAAACAATCTTTAACTTTAACAATGTTTACATTTCCTTGAATATCTAATGAAGTTAATTTTTCTAAACTCGTATTTTCATCTAAAACATGAACAATATAATCGTGAATATGTCCTTTTTTACTGGTAACTATCGCTTTAAAATTTGCAGTTGGATCTAAATAAAATCCAAAACTACGAAAAATAATAGATTTATAGCTAATATCATTGATATAAAAAAGATAAAGAAGAATTAATAAACATTTTTTATCAAAAATATATTTTTCTCTAACTAGTTTTTCCATCAATTTAACTTTCTTATTAATCTAATATATCTAATAATTTATCAAAACTATTGATCATATAATCTGGGTTATGAGCTTTAATATCTTCATAATCACCATAACCATAAGTTAAAATAACACTTTTTAAATTAGTATTTCTTGCAGTTTCAAGATCAACAATAGAATCTCCAACATAATACCCATCAATAGTATCTAATTTATTATCTTTTAAAATTTTATTTAATAAAGTTGGATCGGGTTTTGCAGGGTATTCAGGAACATTTCCTTGAACAATTAAAAACCTAATAGATGGCAATTTTTCTCTAATTAAAAATTGTAAGGCTCCATTTGGTTTATTAGAATAAACCATGAGTTTATAGCCTTTTTTATATAATTTTTCTAAAGTTTCTTTAACAAAAGGGTAGACACTGGAGATATTTTGCGTTTTAACATATTCAACAGTAAAATAATTAAATTCTTCATCACTCATATCATCTTTCTTAGTAGCTTTTTTATATAAATAAATAGCACCATGTCCTAAAAATTTAATGATTTCTTCTTTTGAATAATGATAAGGATAATTAAAATGTTCTAAGGTATTATTTACTGCCTTCGTAATCCCTTCACAAGTGTCAATTAAAGTTCCATCTAAATCAAAAATTACAAATTTATTCATGCAACTATTTTATAATAAATTGTTTTGTAAATAAATAAAAACGTAATCCTTGATAAAAAGACGAG
>DKCJ01000001.1 GCA_002451465.1 Caryophanales bacterium UBA6877 | reverse complement strand
CATTACTTTTATTCCTTTCTATAAAATAAAAGTATAAAAAATCTAAGCCAGTTTTGGCATACATAAATTGCTAAAATTGGCTTAATTTATTTTCTCATTATTAAAGTTAAAAAGGTCTCAGTGAATAACTGAGATTTTTTATGTTAAAAAAGTGTGGTTTTATTAAAGCATCATTACTTATTTTAGAGTTAACTTCTTTTTATTGTTCCTCAATATCTCTTCTTTTTGTCAAATTCTAATTATGTATTCATAGTTTACTAGTCTGTTCAGACATCTTTGAACAGTCATTTTGGTGATTCCAATTTTAGATGTGATATTTTCTCTTGTTTGATTAGGATTATCTATTAAAGCTTCTAAAACTTTATAATCATTAGCCAAAAGGTTGTTGGCTATGTTTAAAGCGACATTATTAGTGACATTTAAGTGACATTGTCTTTATAAAAAACAAACGAGAATCCATCTTCATTAGATTCATAGCCAAACTTAACATCATGTTGTTTGCAAGAAGAAAAGACTTTTTTGAATCCGCTTCCAAACATTTCAACATCTTTACATTTATATAAAGTATTTAGGATTATTTTATTTATTGGATAATTTTTTCTGTTGAATCCAACAAACATTTCTGGCTTTAATTTGATTGGGAATTCACCAGGATTATAAATTTCAATTTGAGAAGGAGTTATATCAATCTTGTTTTCGGTAACACCCATATAATTTGCATGTGCAAATGAGTTTACAATTATTTCCCTCAAAGCATCTAAAGGTATTTCAGGCATTTCTATTCTTGAAGTTCCAGTAGTTTGCGAAACTCTCCAATTCATTTTTTTCTTTATATATGAATTGGCATATCTTATTAGATTATAGATGTTGTCTTCAACCCTTCTGATGTCAGAAAAATTTATTCTTTATCCGTTACAAATGTTGCAAGCTTTAAAACTACAGGCTTTTTAGTTGAAAAAAGATAGAATCCTGCGTTTGCCAGAAAGTTATTTTCTAAAAAACCTAATCCTATTAAAAGTTCTTTTTCGTTATATTTCTGTAATGGTTCCAATCTTCCACATGCAATGGAATTTTCGTAATATGATAAAAAGCATTTTTATCAATTTCATCAATGAGTTTTAAATCATCATGATCAAGATCACTAAAACTTCTAACAAGAGAAGTTCTTTTTCTGATTTTTCTTACTCAGACCTATAAAAATATAGTCTACGCATTTTATGGCAATTGTTTTTGCGATTGCAAGAGTTGCAAACGCCGCTTTTAGGGAGATTATAGCACTTTATTTCATGCCATGGTTTTATTTTTGAGTTTCTTTTTAATTCACGTGAAATAGTGGATTTATTAACTTTTAAGATTTTTGCAATCTTGGCAATAGTGAATGATTCATCAGAAACCATAACTTGTATTTTAAGGTGATTATCAACCATTAGTCTCTTTGTGTTTCTTGTCACTTTTAACTTCCTAATTTAGCAAAGAAGGCTATTTTTTTATCTCACTAGAATGCATTTTAGAAATTGCATTTAGTTCGTCACTTAATATCATAAGTAAAAAACTTTGATACATTAAATCTTAAATAGTGATAATTTAAATTAGATTCTCATTATTAAAATATCTATTTTATTTTTGAAAATAATATTATTTTCAATTTAGCCTTTTTGGTGAACAAAATCGCCTTATCAGTTAGTGAAAAAACTAATAAACGAATTATAAAATAAAAATATAAATTATAGAAGGGAATCTTTTATATGTGATTATATTTTAAATTTAACGTTTATTAAGATGAAATATTAAAAATGTTTTTTATTTATTAAAGGAGATAATAAGATGGATATTTCAATTATTACTGGACTCGTAGAATTTCTTATAGATTCAAATTTTCTTATTCTCATTAATGCTATAGGAACTATTGTTACAATTATTGCTACCATTGCTTGTCCAATTATTGCAGCTCATAGAAATAGAAGCGTAGTTGGCTGGATTTTTGGTGGGTTATTTTTAGGTTTAATCGGGTTAATTATTGTGTATAATTTGCCTAATAAAGATTAATAAACTCTTTATTTAATTATTTTTAAATTATTTATTAATCAACTAATTTTAAACAAAAATCATCATTAATAATTATTATCTTAAGTATTACTAAATGTTAAAAAATACTTATTTTCGCCATTACTATAATTGCTATTTTTTAACTTATGTAGGGGTGAAAATTAAAAAATAGAGTGTATAGCTTATCAAATAAAAATTTATCATTAAAAAATATTGAAAATTATTAAGGAGGAATTTTTTATGAAAAAATCAATATTATTTTTATCTCTATCCATTTTGGCACTATCGTTAGTTTCTTGTAACGGTGGCGCATCTAATCCGCAAGATGTAAAACAATTAGAGGTTATCTTCAGTGGCACCGATCTTCCAGTTGAAAAAGTGAGCACTGGCTATAGCCTTCTTGAACCTACCTGCCCTGAAAAAGATGGCTATTTCTTTGATGATTGGTATCTAGATGGTTCGTACACTAAAAAGGCTACTTTTCCCTTGGTTGTAAATAATGATTTAACTCTCTATGCTAAATATATCGATAATGTAACTTACTTCAATCTAGCAAGAGCTAAGACAATTACTGATGCTAGTAGTTTTTCCTATTCATACATGACCAAAGCTAGTGCTCTTATCGCTGGCACAACTTATAAACTAGAAGGCAAAACTGATGGAAGTGTAAAGTATAATGAGAAAACTAATGTCAGTTATTTAGATGAGCATGTTAATTCTGGTGTACTTTTTAATGATGGGACATTATATGAATATAAAAAGGGTGATAATGTTTATAAAATTAATTTAAATGAAAAGAACGAGGTCGTAAAGTTTAAGTTTGAGAATACTCCTAGTTTTAAATATGAATCATCCTCATTTGCTAAGTCGCTATTTTCCTATGAGGATAGCGATATAAAAGGCTTGATTAAGGTAAATAATAATCAGTATGCCCTTAAGACAACTTCTAATTTCTCTTCTATTTCCGCGGTTGTAGCCTCTGATATAGATAATCCAATTGTTAAATCTATTTTTGGAGTTAATATTCCAGAAACTGATGCTAATTTTAAACAATATATATCTTTTGACGCTGATGGATTTCTTAAGAATTACACATATTCTTTCCGGATTGACGTTTCAAAAGTTGAATTTGAATTATCTTATACATTAAATTTTACGAGTATTAATTCTTCAAATTTAGTGATAAATGAACCTAATATCGATAATTTGATTATTGGTGAAAAGGAAGTTAGTGACAATTTAAATGTTATTAAGAGTAATGTTGAAACTTATAAAGCATTATCTAATTCTGCTTATGATTTTGAATTGAAAACCGAATTGGATGAAGGCGTTACTTCTCTTGCTAGAACTGCAACTGTTAAAGGTAAAACAAAGAGAAACGTTAATGATGGTACTGTCTACTACAATAACAAAATAGAAGTCGATTCAAATTATAAATCTAACGATTTCTATGGTGATAAAGTAGAAGACTATAAACGCACTAGAGGTGTCTTGAGTGATAAAACTGTTTATGACGTTGAAGATAAAGTATTTAAAGATGAAGGTACTCTAGTACAAGTACCTTTGGATTCTGATGAATACTACTTCTTGCCTGAAAATAGTCTATTAAATGCTACTGGTGTTGGTGCCATCACTAAGAAAGTTGATAAAGGTGTTACTTCATATTATTTAATTGCTAACAATATCTTTATAGAGAAGTACTTTGATTCAATAAATTCTTTGGTGAGATTGGATTGCACATTAAAAAATAATATTAAGGTTCTTGGAACTTATCAAAAGGATAGTCTTGAAATAAGTAATTCTAAATTTGTCTATAGCTTCAACAATAATGATCTAGTTAGTATAATTGTTGATTTAGAGGGGAATTTT
>DKCJ01000005.1 GCA_002451465.1 Caryophanales bacterium UBA6877 | reverse complement strand
CATCTCCTTTTACAATTGAATGTACTAATTGAATTATAAATGAGATGCTTTTTTTGTTGAATAATTTTGTCTCACATCATTTGATATTAAACATATTTTAGAAATTAAATAATCAAAATATTTAAAATATTGTACTTTTTTATTTATAAAAAAATTACCCCTAGAATTTAGAGGTAATTCAAAATTTATTTTCTATAAAAAGCTAAAGTAAGAGAATAGCTTCCATCACTTAAAGTTGAAATATAAGAATAGGCGAATATTGCCCCATCCTTATAGTTATAAAACTTAATAGATCCGCTTGAATTTTCTCCAGCATAAGACCAATTCACTACATCGCTATTTAAAGCATTAAGATATTCTTCATAGGCTTTATTTAAAGAAGTCTCATCAGAATAAGGAATTGAAATAAATACACGATGATCATTTCCTGTATAGTATTGAGAAACACTAACTTCTTTATTTTTCCCATCAACTAAATTAGATAAATCAGGGATTCTAAAAGCATTACTAGCAGATAGCCTATCTTTAATAAATGGATAAATATCTTTTGTATCACTTACAATTTTAAAACCATTATAATTAAGTTCGATAGTTAGCGTTTTATTTTCTTTTGAGTAAATAATACCTAAAACATAATATCCATCATTACTAACGTAAACTGGGTAACCTAAACTATTTGTATATTCTTCGTTTTTCGTCCACTTATTGGTTTTTTCTAATTTTTCTTCATACTTAGATACATAGTCTTCATCAAGATTACTTGCTCTATAGTAATGCGTATAACCAAGTGATGAATCATTAGAAGTATAATATCCAGAAGTATAATATCCATCAGTTTCTATTTCAGGAATATTATAAATATCACCACCACCTTCGTTACTTTTTTTAAACCAATTACTTAATTCCTCATTAACGCTATCTTGTTCATAATAAAATACAGAAATATAATCTTTAAATAAACCAGTTATATTATTTTTGGAATAATAATTTAAAACCATTCCATATTCACTATTTCGCGAGTTGTAAATAAATTGAAGTGCACCATCATCATCTTCTACTAAAACACCTCTATAACCTTTATTGTTTAAAGTTTTTAAATAAGCCTCTAATATGTCTTCATTTAGGCCAGAAGCATAATAACCAGCAACTTTAATATTAGATAAAGTTCCTCTTAAGATAGTTCCATAAACATTAATTCCAGGAATCTCCCCAAAAACATCAGGATTAAAAGCTGAAGGATATACCCTACTATAGATATCGTTAAAAGAATCCATATCTAATGTATAAGTTGCACTATCTTCAATAGTTACTTCAACCATTCCCTTTTTAATACCTATTTTTTCTTCTTCTAAAGATAAATTATCAACAATATTGGCCGTAATTTTAACAGACATTGTTGAATCTTCTATGTATAATGGCTTGTTATTACTATCTTCATATAATGTAAAAACATCTTTATAGTTAGAAAGGTATGATAAAAAACTATATGTTGGATTTTCATCATCTGATTTTGGGATATAGTATATTTTCTTTTCTCTGATATCACCATCTATATAAGATTTATGGATAAATTTTTCATCTTTTGAATTCTCACTTAATATAAACGAATTATCATTAATTAAACTTCTAGTATCTAATGCAAAGAAACTAGAAGAGAAAAAATTAGCTGGAAACTCATCTTCTTTATCGTTAAAACTATAAGACAAATTTAAAGTTTTATTCTCTTCTTTATAATCTAAATTAAGTGTATAAACATTTAGTTTGTCAATATAAGATGTTTCACTTATTTTGTTAAATCCATATTCATTAATCAAAGAATCAACATAATAATCGTATTTAGTCTTAACTATTCCATTATATGTAAAAGAATTAGCAACTGAACTATTATCACCATATTCAATCGTTGGCTCATTTAAAGTTTTTATATATGGAATTGGAGAAATATCATTATATTGATACGAACCTAGATAATAACTTATATGATTTTCAATATCTTCTTTATATGAAGAAACATAAAAACCAGCATAAACGTCAATTGATGAATAAAGAGGAATTTCATAAGTAAAAATATTTCGATTATCCTCGCCTACATCTAAATTTAAAGCGCTGTCTTTACTAAGATACCAAAAGTCAAAAGTTTCGTCCCCATCTTTAGAGGTTACTTTATCTAAATTATTTTTAAGCTCATTATTAGATTCTAAAATATCACTAACTCTTTGACCTTTTTTAAGATCTACATTAATTACACTATCTTTAGAATCCATTGTATGAAACTTAACATATATTGAATCACTTTCTTTATTAGTGCAACCAACTAGGGGTAGTAATGGAACTACTAATAACGAATATAAAACCTTTTTAAATTTCATAAAACACCTTATCTAAAACAAAAAACTAAACAATTTATTAATTATTAAGCAATTTCTTCAACAGTATAGCTACCATCAGTACATGTAACAACACAACCATTAACAAGTCCACTTCCAGTTAAAGCTTTCTTAGCTTGTTCAATTGTTCCATAAAATGTAACAGATTTTAAATTGTTACAATTTTCAAATGTGTAGCACCAATCTTCATCATATGTATAAAGATCAATCTCTGGGTTCTTGATTGTTAAACTTGTTAAATTTTCGCAATTTGAGAAGGCATCTTCACCAACTGTTGCAATATTTTCTGGAAGGTAAACTGAAGTTAATCCAGAACCATCGAATGCATTATCATAAATTTCTGTAAATGAAGCATCAGTAGAGAAGGTAAATTGAGTCAATTTCTTAGCATTTTGGAAAGCATAATAATCAATAGATGTAACTTTTGAAGTATCAAAACCTAATCCTTCATAAGTTATACTTTCACAATTTTTGAAAGCACTTTGCGAAATCGAATTAATTACCGTTCCACCCCAATTTATTGAAGTTAAAGCTTTATCGCCTTCAAAAGAACGAGTTTCAAAGGTTGTTGAATCATTTTCATTAGCCATTATTCCATTTTTAAATTCAATGGTTTGAAGTTCTTCCATTTGTCTGAAAGGACTTCTACTAACATCAAACTTACCATTAACAACAAGAGAAGTATATCCTGTGCCTTTAAACCAAGCACCATTCATAGTTGTAAGTGTTTCAGAAAGTACAAGGGTTCCAGTTAAAGCTGTTCCACTAAATGCATCGCTCCCAACATTATTTAATGATGAAGGAATATTAATACTTGTAAGACTTGAACAATTTTTAAAAGCATTTCTACCAATTTTAGTTAATCCTTCAGGAAGAGTGACAGATGTTAATTTTGTTCCAGTAAATGAGGATTCGCCAATTTCTGTAACCGTAGTTGGAATATTCACTTCACTAAGAGCTTCATCATCTTCAAATAAGCTATCAGGAATAAAGGTTAAAGATGCATTAATCGTTACTTTACTTAAAGTTGATGAATTAGATAAAGCACCACTTCCTAAACTAACTAAAGTTTCTGGTAAAACAACTTCACTAAAATGATTTCCATTAAAAGCATCATCACCAATACTAGTTAACTTAGTAAAATCAAAACTAGTAAGTGGAGCGTCTTCAAAAGCACTTTCACCAACGCTTGTTATTGATGCACCATTTAAATTAAGTGTACTAAGCGAAGAAGCACCAGTAAATGCATCATTAGCAATAGAAGTGATTTTAGAATTTAAAGTAACTGATGTAAGACCAGTTACGTCACTAAATTCACCTTCACTAACACTATCATTATTAATAGTAACCTTGCTGATTAATTCATCTCCAGCAAAAGCATTACTTCCAACATACTTAAGTGTTTCAGGTAAGACAACTTCTTCACCAAAGTTAGCCGATGTTAAGCCATTAAATGCATCGTTTCCAAGATATTCAAGCTTTGATGGAACGTTAATTCCTAAAAGGCTATACGCACCATAGAAAGCCTCATCACCAATATAAGTTAAAGTTTCAGGAAGTTTAATGCTTGAAGAAACGTTACTAATTCCTGAGAATGCGCTATTACCTATTGTTTTTAAAGCACTATTTTCTGAAACAGTAAATTCAGTTAAATTACTTGCGTTAGAAAAAACTGAGGCATTAACAGTTGTTACGGTACTTGGAAGTACATATGAAGTTAAAGAATCATCTCTAAAATAGAAGAATACTTCAGTCTTATCTTTATTATATACTGCACCATCGCTATCCTTTTTAATATTTCCGTTTTCGGAGAAATGAATATTATCATTTAAATTTGAACAGCCATCAAAAACGTTTTGACCAATTTTTTCAATACCTGCACCAAATGTAAAGGAAGTTAAGTTTTTAGCATTTTGGAAAGCATAATCACCAACAGATTTTACACTATCAGGAAGAACAATCTCTTTTTGTTCACTTAAACCATATCTTAAGCCACTAAAACCATAATCATCGATTACTTCAAGTTTATCATTAAAGACAAATGATTGAATCTTAACAGCGTTAGAGAATACATATTTTCCAACTTTCTTTAAGTTAGCACCAAAAGTAACTTTTGAATATCCTTGATCATAGAAGAAAGCATAATCAGCTAATGTTTCAACAGAATCACTAATTACAAACTCTTTTAATTTTTCTTCTTCATTATTATCAAGATAAGCTTTACTTGGGACACTATATAAAATTTTCTTATCTTTACTATATAAAACACCATTTTCTACAGTATATTTGGTATTATCACTAGAAACAATATAAGTAGTTAATGCTTGAGCTTCATCTGTTCCAAATAAACTTACATAATTAAAATCTAAATTAGAAAGTCCTAAGTCAAGAGATGCAAGAGAATCAGTACCAACTAAAATACCAGTTCCTAAATTAACAACACTAGTTGGTAATTTAAATGAAGTAATTGCAGTACCATAGAAAGCTTCATCACCAATACTTAAAAGACCTTCATTTAAAGTTAATGTAGTTAAACTATAGTTAGAGGCAAACACATCTTTTCCAATATACTTAAGGGATTTAGGGGCGCTAAATTCATTAAGCCCACTATCTTTAAAGGCGTAATCAGAAATTCTTTCAATTTTTGAGTTTTCGCTAAATTTAATAGTACTTAAATAACTAGTTTCTTCAAATGCGCTAACAGCAATTTCAACGACATTACTACCAATAGTAACAGTAGTTATATTTGTATTGTAGAAAAATGCTTCTCTACCAATTGCAGTAACTGGAAGATTATCTGAAGCTATATCAGGAATTATAATTTCAGTATCATAATTTTTATCAGCAAGACCAATAACTGTAAGACTCTTACCTCCATTATTAATCATGTATTTTAACCCGTTTTCACTAAAAACTGAGGTACTTACACTAAAATGCGCAACAAATGTTGTATCGGCTTTTAATTTATATGTAGAAAGATCAACAGGTCTTTTGGCTTCATCACCCTCAACATACCAATAATCAAAAGTATAATATTCTCCATTATCAGATGGAGCTTTACTAGGAGTTTCTCCTTCATAAACTAATTGTTCATTTTCTTTAAATGAAGTTGCTTCATAAACAGTTCCATCTTCATTTTTAAAAGTAACCGCATATGTGGTAGGAGCTTTAACAACAAAGTCTAAAGTTAAACTGTTATATCCTTCTTCTACCATTGTTAAAGTAACTTTTAAATCATCTGTAACAACATTTAAAGGATCACCTACGGCAATTGAAGAAGTATATTCAGATGATGATACTTCTATAGGACTACTCTTTTTACCATCGGTTTCGGTGTATTTTACAAATGTAAAACCTTCAAGTGAAAATAAATCACCTTGAATAAAAGTCTTATCTTTTGGTTCTTTACTAACTTCAAAGATCTTTTTAGTAATTGGTTCAACAACTGGAGTATCATCTTTTGGCTCACAACCAGTTAAACCAGCAACACCTAATAAAGCAACTAACATCAATAATTTACAAGATTTTTTCATAATACATAAATTCCTTTCTTAAATATTAATCATCGTATTATTAATGTCTTTAATCTCAAATGAGAAGACATATTCATAATAAATTTCATCAGCTATAACATATTCGTGTATTTCACCACTAAATCCATCATCCTTCCAGTTTGAGGATATATTAAGATCTAAGTAGGAATATACACTATAATAATAAAACAAACTATCATTAGTAATATTTCTAGCACCATTTAACCCACCCATTAAATATTCAATTGGGTAGTAACCAAAATCATCTTTATAAGTAGCTACTCTATATTTATCCTCATCAAGCTTTAAATAATTAGCACTTGTAAAGAGGGTAGTAGAATCAAATATAGTTGAATAAACCCCAATATTTGACTCTTCCTTCCAATCATTCCCTTTTCCATATGTACCTTTTAATATTGGTGTAGTTTTTGAAGCATCATAATAACTTATATGATTATCATTATTTTTAAAGATAACGTGTGATAAACCTAAACTATCATCAATATATTGAGCTTGATTTGATTCAAAAGCATTATTCGTAACTTTTGTTAATGTCTCTCCTAATGCAATTTCATTTTGGAATATATCAGGGATTTCTTTAACTTCATTGCCATTCATATCTTTTAATAAAGCTTTTCCAGAGGCAGTAAATGAATTAATTGAAGTAAAGTTTACTAATTCGCTATTTGTTAAATACGTATAACCTTTACTATTATAGAATTCATCTAACTTTTTATTACTAGTAGTACCAACATCAATTAATTTATAAGGACCTTCAAAATATCTTTTATATGAAGTAGCTCCCATACTTATTGTATAAAAAGAAATAGAATCATTTTTTAAAACTGGAACAATAAAATAAGTAAATACAGTTTCATTATTCATACTCCTTGTTCTTGTAAGTCCTAAATTTCTTAAGGCTGAATCAAATAATTTTGAATTTTGAGTTGAATACCCTAATACAAATTTATAATCCTCACCATATAATCTTTCGATTAATGGATTATAAGTAAGACTTTTTGAATTAAAAAGAAGAGATAAAGAAGGATAACTTGCATTAAAACGATTTTTCTTTTCAATTTTGTCTTCATCTTTTCCATAAGGTAAAAATTTAAATTCAGAATCTAATGAATTAGCAAAGAAATAATAAATATTTCCATCTTTATTTGCCGATAAGCCTTGATGCAAAGTAGCATCAAACATAAAATTTTCACCTTTATAAAATGTATTATTTGGTTTTATTGATACAGCTTCTCCACTAGCACTTAACTCAAATCCTTTAGCAATTGTATAATTAGTAAAAGAATTATTTTCAAAATAATTAACTAATGTTTCATAAGAAGGATTGGCCGCAATATTAAAAGTCATAACTTTATAACTGCCTTCACTTGTAAGTTTTATAACAGCTTGACCAGGTCTATTTAACGCTAGATATTTACTTTTCTTTAAAGAAGGTAACGAATTAGAAGGCGTATAACTTTCAACTAATGGTTCTTCATCTTCAGGAGACAAAATTTCATAATCAAAATCTAAATCACTTCCACTATTATTCGTTTCATAAATGCTAGGAACGACTTCAACATAATCACTAAGATTAATAATCTCTCCTTGCATAAGCCCTTCAAAATTTTTAACTTCGAAATGTCGAACTTTTAAAGAAGAATCTATAGGCAACTTTTCGTTAGTTGGGTTTTCGTTACTATTACAACCAGTTAAACCTAATAAAGATAAAAGACAAAATAATATAATTTTTTTCTTTAACATGATTTATTCTCCTTTCTTATTCAACTATTGAATTCAAAATCGTCTTTAATTTTGAATTTGTAGATCCAATATCATCTACTGTAACAGCTAATTTCCAAGTATAATTTTGATCTATTGGAAGAAGAGTTTTTGGATAAGTAATTTCAAGATTAGCATGTAAAGCAATAACTAAACCATTATCATCATAATCAATATTAAAAGTTACACTTGCGTATTGGCTTTGAATTAATCTAACTAAGGTCTTATCGTTTGTAAGTAAAGGATTAAAATAACCAAAAGAAATAGTATTTGCTATTAATTTTGCACCAGCCTCAGAACTACCTAAGTATTTATAAGTGTAGTTATTTAAATCAACTTCAGGATAACCATTTTCAATATCCGTTTTACCATAAGCATAAGCCATCACAAATCTTGCAATATGTTGATATCCATACCAATAAGCTGAAGAACTTGTTGAGCCAGCCATAATGTATTCACCAACATTTTTATATTTTCCATCCACTTCATAATAGTGATATGTTTTCTTATTTTCCGTGAATAATCCACCAGGAATTATAGTTCCACTAACCCATGATCCATGAAAATTATTGTCCCAAAAAGCATCTTTTGTTATATAGGTTTCAGGGTAATAACCAAAATCTTCAAAATATTTTGAATAATAAGGATTCATCTTACTAACTACTTTTCCTTTACTATCATAAACTTTCGAATTAGCTGAAACGGTATAATCAAATTTATTATTTATGTAATTTAAAGCAGAAATTAATTTAGAAGTATCTGGTTTAACTGGGGCTTTCATTTCATCAATATATTTATCAAGGGTTGGAACTTTACTACCACCAATATTATAAACTCTAACTTCTGGAAGATATCCTATACTTGTTCCACTAGAATTCATTAAGACAGGTAAAAAATAAAGTTCATTATTTTTTTCATAAGAATATACAGTTGCTGGATAATAATAAGTTCCATTAACAGTAAATACTCCATTAATGTAATATAGTGAAAAGAAAAATTGATCAAGTTCCTCGCTTGTACCACTAAACATATATGTATATCTTGAATAAGCAGTATTTCTTGATAAATTAGTTGTATAACCCCAATAAGAAGAATCACTAAATTTAGATAAATTAACTGCTCTACTTAAAAAATCATTCTTTTTTCCAGCTGGAGGAAGAATGATATCAATATCACTATTTATAGAATCTAAATTAAAGTTATAAACATTATCATCTTTAGTTGATAAAAGGAAACCAATCTTATTAGTTTCGTTATAAAAATAATTATTGCCTCTATAACCTTTTAATAAAACATCTCGATTATTAGTATCTTGATTTAATTTCATTCTCTCAAATTCATAATTTGACTCAGTTTTATTAAGGGTACTTTTAAAAGAATCAAATGTTTTTGATTCTTTTACATTAATTTCATAAACAATTGATTCATTATTTGCACTAACTTGTAGATAAACAACGCCAGGAGAGGTCAATACTAATTTATTTTGTTTTGTAGAATCAGTGAAAAAATAAGCAACACTTTTCGTTTCTTCACCATTTAAGATTTTAGCTACAAAAGTTGTAGCACTATCACTTTCGTTTTTTCCAGGAATAACCTCAATATAATCATTTAAATTAAGCATCATTCCTCGATAAACATTGTCAAAATTATTTTTTAAATAAAATTGAGTTTTATCACTTCTTTCAGGTTTTTCATTATCAGAAAGATCAGTATTATCTTTAATAGGTTCTTTATTAGTTGTATTACAAGAATAAATTGGTAAAAGAAAGGCTAAAATAAATAAAAATTTAGTTAATTTATTTTTCTTCATCTATACATCCCCCCTCAGTTTCTAAATTATAAGAAACATGATAACAAATGTTAATATAAAATGCATAAAATATATACAAAAATTATGTTATTTAATATATTTTTAATCATTTTTTAATATATTTTTAGATTTATTTTTATAATCTAAAAGATATAATGATTATGAAAATTGGGAGGTTTTATCTATGAATGATTTATTAAATAGAATTATCGATATGCATATTCATACAGAACCAGATTTAACAAAAAGAAATTATAATGATTTTGAACTTGTTGATGCGGCAAATAGAATTAACGCTAGAGCAATAGTTATTAAGTCTCATCATGGTTCAACTGTTGAAAGAGCTTGTTTATCTAATTTATATAACAAAGATAAATATAAAAATAATTTAACTATATTTGGTGGAATTGTTTTAAATTATGAAGTAGGTGGACTTAATCCTAAAGCTGTTGAATATGCTTTAAAGTTAGGTGCTAAAATTGTTTGGTTACCTACAATTGATGCTCGTAATGAATATATAAAAAGAGGAAAAATAGGTGGTATTTCTCCTCTCAATGATAAAGGTGAAGTTAAAGAAGAACTTATTGAAATATTTGATTTAATCGCTAAATATAATGCTATATTAGCTACAGGACACATAAGTTATGAAGAAACTTTAAAAGTAGTAGAAAAAGCTAGAGAGCATAATGTTAAAAAAATTGTTATAACTCACCCAGAATATTGGATTGTAAACGAATCAATTGAAGAACAAAAATATTTAGTAGAAAAATATAATGTTTTACTTGAAAAAGTATATATTCAACCATTAAAAGATGGTCATTGGGTTGATAATATGAAAACTGATTTAGAGGCTATAAAAGCTATTGGTTATAAGCATATTATGATTGCAACTGATTCAGGATATTATAAAAATGATCCATGGGAAGTAATGCTTGATAAATATATTACTTATTTATTAAATAATGGAATTTCTAAAGAAGAAATAAAATATATGACACGTGTTAATCAAGCAAAACTACTTGATTTAGATTAATTTAAAAAAGGCGATAAAAGTTTAATCTTTTATCGCTTCTTTTATTTTATTAAGACACAACTTATCAGCTGGAAGAAAAGGAATTTCATTAAGCTCATCTTTATTAATCCACTTAGAAGCTTCATGTTCTAAAAGTTCTAAATGAGGTTTATTAAGGTGCGTGAGATATACTTTCATATTTAAAAAGAAATTAGGATATTCATACTCAACACTACATATAAATTTATCAATTTCTATATCCGCATCTAATTCTTCTTTTATTTCACGTTTTAGGGCTTTTTCCTCAGTTTCACCATCATTTACTTTTCCACCAGGAAATTCCCAACCATCTTTAAATTCACCATATCCTCTTTGTGAAACAAAAATTAATTTATCTTTTTTGATCACTGCTGCTACAACATTTATAACTTTTTTCATATTAATAACCTATACTTTTGAAGTTAAATAATCATATATATCTTGTCTTAAAGGAACTTTAAGCTTAAAACACACTTGAACATAACTAATGCCACTACGTTTAAATTCACGCATTGTATCAATTAATGGAATTACTTCACCTAAAAAATAATGCGATGAATCATTATCACTATCTTTTAGATTTTTATCAGTAGTAGAAACTGAACTTTTTCTAACAAATAAATAAACTTTTACACCATTCTTATCATGATTATATAAAATTTGCATTAATTTATCTTTTAAGTGAACATTATGCCTACTGTTCCAAAAGAAAGTATCAATATTTAAAAATCTATCGTCATACTTAGTAGCCTCAGATATAGTTGGATCTTTATCATAATTAACAAATATTGGGAAAGTATTTGTTAATTCATTATATTGATACCCATATAAAGTGCTGCCAATGAGCTTACCATAATTTAAAATTTGACATACATCATTTCTAGTATATTTTTGAAATAACCTAAACTCAGTATTTTTATATCTTGGAGTATATTTTATTTCGTTACGTTTTAAAGAAAAATTAATTAAATCCATAACATATTTTTTAAAATCAGGATATTTGTCTAAAGAATTTTTAAAATCATTATCAAGCAACATATTAACTTTATCAATAAATGAAGGATAACGATTTTGATATGACTCAGCAGTTAAAATACTAATCATTGTCTTTTTCATGATTGGAGTTGCTTTAATTCCATATTCACTAAATAATTCTTTTTCAAAATCACTATAGGTTCCTGCGTTAATTAAGATTTTTAGTAATAAAGCTTCTTCAACTCTTATTCCTTTTCCAAGTTCAACTGATAGACCTAGTAAAGCCTCTACACAATAGTCATTAAAAAGAGGAATTGTCTTTTTATCGCTATCTTTTATCTTATTTTTTATTTTGCACAAAAATTCATAATAAGAATGATATTTATTACCATACTTAAAGAAACGATAAGAATCAAAAGTAGTTTTATTTAAAAAATCACTATAAGTAGGAACTCTACCTAACTCACCATATAATGATAAAAAATTATCAACCAATATCTTAATAGAACTAAATTTTGCTTTTTCAATCGAACTAAATATCTTTTCACGCGCAATCCTATCAAATTCAATAGTTGAAATTCCTGGAAGAAAATTAGAAGTTACAAGCATTTTACAATTATCTTTATCAGTTGTTTGTTCAAAAGCCAAAGGAATCATAAAATTATTATCATAATTACCAATAAAATCTAAAATTACAACAAAATCTTTAAATTGCCACTTTCTTAAGCCTCTACCAAGTTGTTGAATAAAAATAATTGATGATTTAGTAGGTCTTAACATAACTATTTGATTAATTTCAGGAATATCAATACCTTCATTAAATAAATCAACAGTTAAAATATAATCTAAATAATCTTTACTAATATCAGTTTCTTTTAATTTTTTAATACCTTCTTCTCTTTCAGAAACAGTATTTTGTGCACATAAACTAATTGTTTTATAGCCTCTATTATTAAGTTCTTTAGATAGTTCTTTTGTTTCATCAATTGTCGAACAAAAAATTAAACCACGTAATCTATCGCCACTAAAGCCATAAAATTTACATTGTTCAACAATGTAATCAACTCTTTCTTTACTAAATAATAATTTAAAATCTTTTAATTTATATGTCTCATCATTTATACCTTTTAAATCAGTAATTCCATAATAATGGAATGGACAAAGTAAATCGTCATCTAAAGCGTCATTTAATCTAATTTCAAAAATGACATTATGAACAAACATTTCATAAATTTTTGTTGGATCATCAGTTCTTTCAGGTGTGGCTGTCATACCTAAAATAAATTTAGGGTTATTATTGAAGTGATCAAGAATTTTTTGATAAGTTTTTGAACCGGCTTTATGAACTTCATCAATAACTATAAAGTCAAATGAAAACTTATTAATTTCATTTAATTTAGCGTCTTTTCCTAAAAGTTCAGAAGTTGCAAATACAATACTATTATCGACAATATCTTTTGGATTATATTCAGGGATATTTAAATTTTTGAAAGCTTTACTTTCGCCAGAATAATAAAAACATTTAAAGTTTGCAGGAAAAATCTTTTTAAAACTTTTATAAGCTTGTAATAATAATTCAGTTCGATGAGCTATAAATAATATTCTTTTAGCGCCACAATTTCTTAAACCAAAAAAGCAAGCATAGGTTTTACCAGTGCCGGTCGCCGAAATCAAAAGACCTCTTTTATATTTATTTTTTATCGATAATTCTAAGCAATTAATAAAATTTAATTGCATCTTGTTTGGTTCAACTATATTATCATCAATCTCTTCTTCACTAAATTTTTTAGTTTTTTCTTTATTTTTATTATAAAGTTTTTCGTAATCATCTAAATATTCATCAAGAGGCGTTGATTTATTCCATAACTTAAAAAACTGTTCTTTGACTTGTTTAATTAGTTCTCCATCTTTAGTTGATACAAGTTTAGTATTCCACTCTTTATTTATAGTTAAAGCTTTATCAGTAATATTTGAAGAACCAATAAATAACTTAAAAACATCTTTTTGTTTTATTAGATATCCTTTAGTATGAAATCCTTCATTAATGTAAGATTTATACATCTTAACTTCTATATTATTAAAATTATCTCTTAAATCTTTAAGAGCACTTGGTTCAGTAAAATAAAGGTAATCAGATGTTAAAATTTTACCTTTTATACCCTTTTCTTTTAATTCTTTAAATACTTCTTTAAAAAGTTGTAAACCACCTTTAGTTATAAAAGCAACTGAAAAGAAAAATTCATCTGCATTAAATAATTCATTTTTTAAAGCAGTAATAACTTTTTGTTTTTGTTCATCATCATTATAAATTAATGAAGGTATCATTGAAGAATAGCTTTCATTATTACTATCTATAAAAGCTTGATTTATAGCCGAAAGAATTTCTTTATAAGTATCATTTAGCATAAAATCAGAATATACTTTTTAAGACTTAATTTCAAGATCTTGAGATTGATTTAAAAAACTGAATTTAGTTTAAAAATTCACAATTTATTTTAAAATTCACGCAAACGTTTAAATATTAAATGATGTTTAATTTTAATTTTATATATTACAATCAAAAAACATAATCATATAAATTGGTAAATAAATAATATTATCTTTTTCAAAGATTTTGCGTTCATTAGACAATACATAACCTTTTTTTACATTATAATCTTTATTACATAAAAATTTCTTTATTGCACTATGAATTGTATAATCTTTGCCCGACTTAATTTCAAGTGGAACAACTGAAAGATTATTATAATCATCTATTAAAAAATCAACTTCACCATTCGCTTTATTATCATAATAAAAAAGTTTGTATCCATGTGCTTTTAATTCACTTGCGACAACTGATTCATAAACAGTTCCTAGATTAATACTTCTTTCATCATCAAGTACGGCTTTAATATTATTTTTGTATAAAATGTTAGTTAAGAGTCCAACATCATTAAGGTATAATTTTAATAAGTTTTTACTACTAGACTCAATAAGTGGAAATACTAGGGTAGATAATGCTTTAACTTCTAAGGCAATACCAGAATTAATTAAATAATCAAACTCATCTTGATAACTTGAAAATCTTTTACCCTTAATATTTTCAATATTTTGAAGGACAATTCTCTTCTTTTTATTTTCTAAACTAGAAGGTATTAAATCATAAATACGCTTAATTTTTAATTTATGTTCTTTGTCGTACTTACTTGCATCATCTCCATAGTAATCATAAATATCCGATTGAATTTTACGAACTTCAACAATGTTCATTTTATTGATAAAACTATTTACAGCATCTGGTAATCCACCAATTAATAAATACTTCTTAAATAAATCTAAAACCTTGGCATGAGTAGTTTCTTCTAAACTTTCAAGTCTATCAAACTTATTTTTCAAAGAGTTAATTGCGTAATCATTAAAGTTATTTGCAAGTAAGAATTCTTCAAAATCTAATGGAAACATATGAATAACATCAATACTTCCAATAGGAATAGAAGGTGTTTTTATAAGTGTTTCCCCAAGCAACGAGCCACTACAAATATAAGTAAATCTATCTTCTTGTTTTAAAAATTTTAACATAGATAAAAATTGTGGATATTGTTGAATTTCATCAATAAAAATAAGCGTATTATCCTTATTTTTCATTTTTTCACCAGCCACCATACTTAATTGCAAATAAAAATCTTCTTTATTATTAACATTTTCAAATAACTTATTACCAAGACTATCTTCAACAAAATTTATCTCAATGTAATTTGTGAATTTATCCTTTAGTAATTCACTAGCAACATATCTAATAATATATGATTTACCAACTTGTCTTGCGCCATCGACGATCATAATTTTATTAGATCCATTTTGTAAATAATCTTTAATAGTTTTTTCAATTTTTCGATGCAACATGATACATTTATTTCTCCATTCGTTATATATATTACACTTTTCCTATAAAATTTAATACTAAAAATTACACTTTTCCTATATTTTCCACGGTCAAAAAATACACTTTTCCAATAAAAATGAACTTTAAGAATAATTAACTTGTTTAAAGATATAATTAACTTAAAACTTATATCGCTCCTAAAATAAAAATAGATCATTTTCTTAGACTTACAAAAATCTTTATAATTTCTTTACAATTTAAACTAAATAATCCCGATACAATCGCATTAAATTTCATTTCAATTACCTTAAAAATAGTGTTTTTAAAAAAGAAAAATATTATAATGAATACAAGGAGAAAAATTTATGAAAAAAAATTGTAGTCTTTTAAATTCAGCTTTATCAATAATTTTAGGTACATTTTTATTTTTAATTTATGTTAATTATTTAAAAGCTGATGGTATTAACCTTCTTTTAGGTATCTTTTGTTCTTTAGCAGGTTTATATTATTTTGTTTATGGCGTTATAACTCTTATTTTTAAAGATAAAATGAAACCAGTAGCTAATAAAGTATTAGAAATCTTTGCTGTCGTTTTAGTTCCATTAATGTTATTTTTAATAGTAGTAATTAATATTAATCATATGTCTGATTATATCGAATTAAATGCTTGGTTTATTATTATTTTCACTTTAATTGAATCTTTATTATTTATGGTTGTCTATATTGTCGAAAAAGTAGCCAATAAAGTCGTAAATGATAAAATCACCAAAACTTTAGCCTTAATCTTTATTTTATTTTCATTTATAGATCTTATTTTCAATTATGATGGCACAGTAAATTCAATAGGTAACATTGGTTTAGCTCGTATTGTTATTTATGTAGCATATGCTGTTTTACTTGTTAATTTAGTAGTAAAGAAAAAAGATTTCACAACCTTAGAATTAAATAAAGAATTTCCTGTAGAAACAAAAAAAGAAGAAGACACCAAAGCTTTAGAAAATAAAGAAGATAAATAATCTATATATAAAATTTAATAATTTAAA
>DKCJ01000013.1:43053-50601 GCA_002451465.1 Caryophanales bacterium UBA6877 | reverse complement strand
TTACATATTGTTCGATACAAGTTGTATCAAAAGACTTGTAAATTACAATATAATAAAAAAGATGTCGTTTTCTTAATTGAAAGGAGAATATTTATGTCAGGAAAACGAATTACCTTTAAACAACGAATCATTATACAAAGTCTTGTTGAAAATTCTTCTACAAAATCAATAAATGAAATAGCTAAAGCTACTAGCTTAACAAGAAACACAATTTTTAGGGAAATAAAAAATAGAAGAACTCTTTATTCATCAAAACAAAGAAAGTTTTTAAGAGAAGAACCATTTAAATGTAAACTTTTAGATCAATATCCTTTTTGCTGTAATATCTGTCCAAGAAAAGAAAAATGTGCAAAAGATGTATTTATTTATGATGCTTATTCAGCCGAATATTCATATCAAGATAATAAACAAGAATGTAATAAAGGACCAAATATCACAACTAAACAATTAAAAGAATTGGATAATAAAGTTTCACCTAAAGTTTTCTGCAATCAATCTTTATATCACATTGTTCAAAGTGATAAAACTATTGAAGTCTGTGAACAAACATTACGTAGATACATAAACAATGGATATTTAAAAGCCAAATCTGTGGATCTACCAAGAACTGTGCAAAGAAAGCCAACAAAAATAAGACCAAGTGCAAAAACACGCGTTCCAGTCAAACTTCTTTTTGGAAGAATGTATGATGATTATTTACTTTTTAAAAAACAATACCAAAATGCATATGTAATTCAAATTGATTTAGTTATTGGTAAAAAAATCGATAAAACTGCAATTCTTACTATTTTTGAACCTAAAACAAGACTTCAATTTGGAATTAAAGTATTTAGAACCAGCACATCAATAAATAATGCTATATCGAAATTAATACAAGAATTAAAGAAATTTAATTGTAAAACTTTTGATGCAATCTTAACTGACAATGGAGCTGAGTTTAAAGAACTTCCACTACTCGAAATAAGTACCGAAGGCGAGATAAACTTCAAAGCTTTTATTGCAATCCTTATGCATCTTATGAAAAAGGTGGGTGCGAACGAAATCATGAATTTTTTCGTTATATGATTAAAAAGGGAGTTTCGTTAGACGATATATCACAAGATAAAATAAACGATATATTTTCTAACATAAACTCCATTAAACGAAAAATTCTAAATGGTGAAAGTTCCTATAATGCATTTAAAAAATTATATGGAACAAAAACTTTAGAAATTTTTGGAATCAGCGAAATTGATTCCAAATACATTATATTAAAATAAAAAAATTATTAAAGAAAACGACATCAATTTGTATCGAAAGACTTGTAAATTCAGAATGAATTTTTATTTTTAGCATGCAATTTTTTACTTTAATTAATGCATTTTCATACAAAAAAAATAAAAAATTGTATCGATAGACCTGTAATTAATAGATATTTAGAATTTTGTATCGAAAGATATGTAAATTAACCACATTTATTTTCTAATTAAAAATTAACATCCTCGCATTTTGGTTTTATAGATTTATAAATTTCCTTATCAAATATTGTTAAGGAAAGTGGCGTAATTGAAATATAACCATGAGATAAACAATAAAGATCACTACTCTTATCTTTAAAATCTATATCCATATCATAGTTTTCATAAATAAGGCCATCATTTAAAAATACTAAATTACGGTCATTAAAAGACATATCGGTAAATCTAATACCTAAAGCTTTTTCTGTATATGGAAAATTAACACTAATAATATGGTCTTTACTTACTATATTGTGGCTTAAAATATAATCTAAAGTCTTTTTAGTATATAAATGAATATGCTCCATATGTTGCATTGAGCAACTAAAAGCAATGCTTGGTATACCAAGAACTCCAGCTTGAATACAAGCACCTATTGTGCCACTCCAAATTGAAAATATTGAGTGATTTAATCCATAGTTACAACCACTAATTACTAAATCAAATTTAACATTCAAATTATCAAAAGCAAAACTAACACAATCTGCAGGCGTTCCATTAACGGCATAATTATGTTCATCAAATTTTTCAAATTGCATCTTAAAATTTGAAATTGTAATTGAAGTTCCTTTAGCCGACATATGATTTTTTGGTGCAACTACATATATTTCACCATAATCTTTAATCTCTTCTTTTATTTTCTTGATTCCTTCAGCATTATACCCATCATCATTTACTAATAAAATTTTTCGCATATTTGCTCCTTTTTAGTAAGGAATATTAATGTTTTAAAAAGAGAATATAGCGTTACAACTTTCTTAATTTACATTACTCGTTTTTTTATAGACACTTCTTTTCAGTGCTTCGCGTTTAATGTTGCATTAGCGAATAAACATTTATAAAGCTAATAGGAATACCTCAACCTTATTAGCTCAACTTTACCTAATCAACTTTTACAAGGTTTGTCTTTCGGACCAAAAATATACTTTGGGCAATAACAGTTTAACGACTTAATATTGATTGGTCGCAATTTAAACTATCTTTCTTGTACTTCTTTACCACTAATGTGTTCAATATCAATAACAAAAATTTGCGCAGCTTTACCACTTACTTTAATTTCTTCGTCAACAAGTTTTTCGGAAGGATAATATTTAAGAGCAAATTTTTTCAAAATAGATAGAGATTCATCAACATCATTTATTAAATGACATCTCCCAAAAACAACAGCACTCTTTAAATATGGCGCCCAACTTTCGTCTTTAATAATTTCATTACTATAAACTGTAAAACAAACCTTATCAGATAATTTTAAAGCATCCACTTTATATCCTACTCTAGAACCATGAAAATATATTTTATTATTTTCTTGGTCATATAAATAATTAATTGGAATAGCGTAAGGATAACCATTTTCGCCATTAACTGCCAATACTCCTCTTCTAGCATTTAATAAAACTTCTATAGTCTTATCTTTACTAATTTCATTTTTCTTTTTAAAAACTGGTCTAAACATTAATTCTCCTTATTTATATTATACCATTCTTTGACTCATTTTATAAGAATTACATCTACAATTATGATTTCTTAATTTAATTCTTTTATACCTAAAAATTGCTTTTAATTTGAGATTAGATAATAAAATATAATAAAGATTATATAGGATTTTTAATGTATCATAGTCAGCTTTACTAAAAGAGTAATGTTAGACAAAATGCAACAATTAAACAATACTAATTATTTTTATTAATGTTTTTTCCACTTTTAGTATATTTAACAAAGTATTCCTATTAAAAACTTAGAAAAAATGCATTATCCAACTTTTAGCAAATCCTTTTCCAAGCATCCATAAACGATCATCGAAACAAATATTCTTTAATGGCTGGGGTGGATGGATTCGGACCATCGTATAAAAGTTTCAGAGACTTTTGACTTTACCACTTGTCGACACCCCAATCTTTAATATTTTAAAATAATTAAATATTCTTATAAAGAAAAATGAATAACAAAGCATTAAAAAAGAGCTCTTTTAGAGCTCTTTTCAATTTATTTTGTATGCTTTTTTTGATAGTTATAACTATCTCTACATGCATCTTCTATTGTATATTTGCAAGTAAATCCAAGTTCTTTTTTAGCTTTATCGCAATTAGCATAGTTTTCAGGAATATCACCAGGTCTTCTTGGGAATAATTCATACTTAATTTTTATACCAGTAGCTTTTTCATAAGCATGGACCATTTCAAGAACGCTTGTTCCTTTTCCAGTTCCTAAGTTATAAACAACAAGTCCTGGGTTTTCACTTAATTTCTTTAAAGCTAATACGTGACCATCAGCAAGATCGCAAACGTGAATATAATCTCTAATTCCAGTTCCGTCTGGTGTATCATAATCGTGGCCAGTGACTTTTAAATAAGGTAATTTGCCAACAGCAACTTCTGCGATATAAGGTAATAAATTATTTGGAATACCATTTGGATCTTCACCTAATAAACCACTTGGATCAGCACCAATTGGGTTAAAATATCTTAATAAAGCAAAATTGAAATCTTTATGAACTTTAGCGTAATCTTCAATAATTCTCTCAATCATAACTTTAGTTTCTCCATATGGAGATGTAGCACTTTGAACAGGATCCGTTTCATATAAAGGAACACGTTTTGGTAAACCATAAACAGTACTTGATGATGAGAAAACAAAATTCTTACAACCGCATTCATTCATACATTCTAATAAAGCAATTGTTGTTCCAAGATTGTTTTTATAATATTCAAGGGGTTTCATAACAGATTCAGCGACTGCTTTATAACCTGCAAAATGAATAATTGAATCTGGTTTTTCCTTAACAAATACTTCTTTTAATTTTTCTTTATCCGCAACATCAAATTCATAAAAAGTTGGTTTAACACCAGTTAATTCCTTGATATAGTCTAATACTTCAATTTTAGAGTTAAATAAATTATCAATAACTACAACATCCATATGATGTCTAATTAAACTGACAACTGTTTCTGCTCCAATAAAACCAAGACCGCCCGTAACTAATACTTTCATAATTCCTCCTATTAACGTTGTGCGACTTTCTTCGCTTCTTTATGTTCTTTTTTATTTTGTAAAACCGCTTCCTTACGCGATTCTTTCAATACTTTTTTAGGAAGCAAACTCGTTGTAATATCCTTCATAATTGCATCAGCAATTTGTTTTTTAGTCTCTGATTCTACATAAAGCTTCAATGCTATATATGAAAGATTTACAAGTTCTAAATCAGCTTGCTTACTAATTTTCATTTTTTCTTCACTAATTTTAGATAAAGTTTTTACTCTAAATTTTGTCTTATGAGCTTCTTTTTTTAGAGTATCTTCTTGTATTTTTTTAAATAAATCATAAAGATTCTTTTTGTTTTCAAAAAATTCTTTATCTAAATCTATTAATGTTGCAATATCTCTCATTGGTACAACTGGCTTCAATAAGGCAATTGCTAAAAGATATGCCAAATGTTCTTTAGAATATTTTTTATCTTTAGGTGCGCTAATAATTTTTGCTTTAACATAATTATTAACCATAAAAGGAGTAATTACATTAGCATCATACTTATCATCGCTTTCAGCAGATAATTTTTCTAAACATTGACTTATATAAATTACAACTTGTTCCATGAATAAAGGAATAGAAGGTAATTCATTAAATGATGGTAATTTAAAATCATTTAATCCATCTAAATATTTATAAATATTTTCTGTTTCTTTACTCATGTTAAACACACTTTATTTAGTTCTACTATTTATTGAGCACCAAATAATAATTTTCCATTAAATAATTCGCAAAAAAGATCAACCAATGCAATAATGCCACCAAAACCAATAAAACTTAATACACCAATAAGTAAAGTTAAAGCTTGTTTTGATTCGGTATATTTGAAAATTCTATAGATGCCTGAGAATATCCATCCCCAAAAAGGAATTAATAATACGACTCTAACACCTAAACTTTGTTTATCAAACCATTCGCAAAAATTCATAAAAAAACCTCCATTTATTAATATTTTAACACTATTAGCACTATTTGTTTAATAGTGTTATTAAAAAGACATTATTTTTATTTAAATTTATTCTTATTTCTTTTACATAGATATTTAAATTTGTATAATTTTCTTAATTCAAATATTTGGAGAATTATATGCGCGAAATTATTTTAACCGAAGAAGAAATTAATGAAACATGTAAAAGATTAGGAAATGAGTTAACAGAAAAATTCAAAAATAACGATACAATCCCAATTTTTGTTTGTATCTTAAAAGGTGCTGTGTTATTTTTTACAGATTTAATACGTCATTGCAATTTCCCAATGGCAATAGACTTTTTACAAGTAACTAGTTATAGTGGTCTCTCTTCTACTGGTGTTATTCATCTAAAGAAAGATTTATCAGAAGACATCAAAAATAGAGATGTTGTTCTTGTAGAAGACGTTGTTGATACTGGTTTAACACTAAATTATGTTAAACAATATATTCAAATTAAATATAAGCCTAAATCAATATCGGTTGTTTGTTTAATTGATAAAAAACCTTTAAGAAAAGTAGATTTCACTGTTGACTATGTTGGTCTTCATATAAAAGATAATAAATTTTTATGCGGTTATGGCTTCGATTACCATGAAATCGTACGAAATGTTCCATATGTATATGTGCCAGATCAAGCCGAGATTGATGAAATGAATGAACTTCTTTCTAAAGATAAAAAATTCGTTAAAGAAGTTGAATAAGGAAAAACCTCTAGAAATAAATTCTAGAGGTTTTGTTTATATTTATTAATTATTGCGTTAGCAACTTTTAAACCTGCTTTAATAGCTAAAGCAACAGTTGTTGGTCCAGTTACACAATCTCCACCTGCATAAATATTTTTCACGTTAGTTTCCATGGTATCTTCTTCGACCATAAAATATCCATATTTATTGATTTTAATTCCATTTTCTAAAGCCATCTTATAACTATTTGATATAGATCCTAAAGCCATAACAACAAGATCACAATCAATATTAAATTCGCTACCTTTTATTGGAATTGGCTTTCGCCTTCCACTAGCATCAAGTTCACCAAGTTCCATTTTTAAACATTTAATTGAACTTACTTTATCATTATTTTCCGATATTATTTCAATAGGGTTTGTTAAAAATCTAAAATCTACATTTTCTTTTTTAGCATTTAAAAATTCTTCTTTTCTAGCAGGCATTTCGCTTTCACTTCTTCGATATAAATTATATACATGACTTGCTCCAAGTCTTAAAGCCATTCTATCGCAATCAATAGCGACATTACCTCCACCAACAATAACTACTTTTTTAGCATCAAATATATATTCGTATGCTGGTTTTTTAAAATTTTCTTTAAAATTAGTAATTTTTAAGTATTCTGCCGCTGATATAACACCCTTAAAATCTTCGCCTACAATATTCATTTTTCTAGGGACGTTAGCACCATGAGCAATAAAAATTGCCCCAAAACCACTAAAAAATAAGTTATTTAAATCTTCTTTTGTTTCTATTGTTGTATTATTAATAAAATTAACTCCAAGCAACTTTAATTTATTTATAACACTATCAACATATATTCTAGGTAAACAAAATTCTGGAATTCCATATATTAATAATCCACCAAAATATTTCTCTTTTTCAAAAATAGTTACATCAATACCATTAGTTATTAATTTTTCTGCACATGCTAGACCAGCAGGTCCACTACCTATGATCGCAACTTTTTTATTGAGTTTTAAATTTGTTTTTAAAAATTGTTTATCTAAAAATTTATCGCCTAAAAATCTTTCAAGTTTTCCAATTGCAACCGCTTCACTATTTTTTACCTTATTCAATGTACAAGCTTTTTCACATTGTAGTTCTTGTTGGCATACTCTTCCACAAATTGATGGAAAAGGATTTGTCTCAATTAAAACTTCATAAGCCTCTTCGTATTTTTTATGTTTTATAAGTTCATTAATTTTAACGATGTCATTATTTAATGGACATCCATTTTTACATGGCGAATTAATGCACGATAAACATCGCGAAGCTTCATTAAATGCATCACTATCAAGATATGTAGAAAATACTTCTTTAAAATTATAAA
>DKCJ01000013.1:6951-42976 GCA_002451465.1 Caryophanales bacterium UBA6877 | reverse complement strand
TATTTTTAAAAAACACTCTGGAATGAGTGTTTTTTAATAAGTTATTCACCAAGTGGTGAAAGATTATATTGGAATAAGAAATCATTTATAAGATAAATATCATTCTTTTTCTTATCAAGACAATAACATACTATTAAATCACTAACTAAAGTTGGTTCAAAAACAAAACCTTTAGAAATTAGTAATTCGTTAGTTTGTTTTTTATCAAAACCTAAACCAATGGCTAAACAAATTATCTCGTTTTTTGTTAAATCCTCAAAGCCTTCATTGATAATTTTATTCAAAAGATTTTGATTTAAATTACTTCTTAATGATAATTCAAGAAGGTCAAGACTACTCTTTTTAAATCCTTCATTAAGTAAACGTGAGAAACTTTCCTTTTTATTTTGTTTTGCAAAATTATATGAAGCATTATCAAATATATATTTTGTTAATGATAATGTCTCATCATCCGTTAACATTGGTGGAAAATTTTTATAAATAACAAGATATATAGATAAATCATTATGCTGTCTTAAATAATCTATTATTGTTTTTTTAGCAACATCATAACATTCCTTTAATGGGTAATTAAAATTACCACTAATTAAAGGAAAAGCTATTGATTTAAAGCCTTTATTAATAGCTAAATCTAAAGAACACCTATAAGCACTTATTAAATTTTTCTCTTCATCGTGTTTTCCATTAATATAAATTGGACCAACCGCATGAATAATAGCTTTTGTATTTGTAATACCAAAAGCATCTGTCATTACGGCTTTACCAACATCACAATGACCAATCGCTTTACAAGCTCTAGCTAAAACACTATCACCAGCCTTATGAAATATCGCTCTACCAACACCTTCAACCATGCTTAGCTTTACATTGCTATCATTAACAATGCAATCAACATTCATCGAAACTAAATCCCCTTTAATTACAAAAAATGGCATATCCGTATCCTCTCGACTTATTATAAAAAAAAGATACTCTCTATTCAATATCTATTAATAAATCAATTCATGCCATGTTTTTTGTTATATAAAACAAGGTTTTCATCAATTCTTTTTTCGTATCTCTTTTTAAGTGCAAAAATCATTACAAGCTCTGCTGCAAAAGCGATTAACCAACTTATTGGATAACACATATATAAAACACCTAAACTATGCATTTGGTTACCAACTTCACTTGAATAAATATAAGCATTCCAAAAAACTCTAAAAAGACAACAAGAACTTAAAGTAATTATCAATGGCGAAATAGAGTAACCTAGTCCTCTTAACGTTCCACATTCTGTATCCATTAATCCACAAAGCCAATAAGTTGAAAGAATAACAATTAAACGTTCAACAGCATAATTTTCAACTTCAAGATCGACATTTTCTCCCATGTAAAACTCTAATAATTCACGATGAAATAAAAGTTCGATCCCGCCAAACAATAAACCAATGCATATAACCATAATGCTTGTTGTAAGAATTATTTTTTTGATATTTTCCTTAAATCCTCTACCATAGTTAGCACTTATAAAAGCACTTGATGTAGATGATACCGCAAACATTGAAATATAAGTAAAACCTTCAATAGAAGAAGCATCACTATTTGCAGCTACAACATCCGCTCCCCATGTATTGACAGAAGTTTGAAGTAAAACATTACTAATTGAAAAAACTATACCTTGAATTCCGCTTGGAAGACCAATTCTTAAAATAGTCAAAAGTTCATCCTTTGAAATTTTGAGTTCTTTAAAACGAAAGCGAATAAAACCTTTATTTAAATATAAATATCCAATTGTTAAAAAAGCACTAAGCCCTTCACTAATAACCGTTGCCCAAGCAACTCCACTCACACCCATATTAAAAGCATATACAAACGTATAATTTAAAATTACATTAGTAATTCCTGAAATGATTAAGAATAATAAAGGCGTGAAGCTATTACCAACACCTCTTAAAATAGCAGTTCCAAAATTATATAAGGATAAAAAAGGTAAACCAATAAAATAAATTTTTAAATAGACATCAGCTAAATCAATATATGAAACATCAACTTTCATCCATTCAAGGAAATATTTAGAGAAAATATAACCTAAAAGCCCAATTAGAACTCCACCAATCAAAGAAAGAACAAGGGATGTATGCAATGCTCTTGAACAGCTTTCTCTTTCATTTTTACCATATGTTCTTGATATAACAACATTAACTCCATTGGTTAGTCCTAAAAAACCTGAAGTTATTAAAGATATCAAACTATTATTAGCACCAACGGCGGCGGCCGCTAAATTTCCATCATGGCCTTGAACAACAATTAAATCAAAAGCACTATATAATAATTGCAGTAATCCAACTAAAACAATTGGCAATGTATAAATAATCATTTTGCCAACTAAGTCTTTAGTAGAACCATCAACTAAATTAATTTCTGTTCTTTTTTTACATAATTCGTTTAAACTCACGATAGATAATTTTACACTTTTTATATAAAAAATAAAGAAATAATAAATGCTCTATCTCCTAGTTATTTATACTAGATTTTATTTTTTTAAAAATAGTGTATATTAACTAGATATAGGAGCTAATTATGAAAATTTGTATTATTACTGATGATAACTCTGGTTTAAAAAAAGATGAAATAAAAGGTCTTCCAATTTATATTGTAAGAATGCCTATTATTATAGATGGTGTTTGTTATTTTGAAGATGAAATGACAGAAGATGAATTTTATAAAAAACAAAAAGAATGTGAAAACATATGTACATCTCAACCATCTCCTGGAATCATCACCAAAATGTGGGATGATTTATTGAAAGAATATGATTGTATATTACATATGCCAATGTCTAGTGGTTTAAGTTCAACTTGCGAAACCGCAAAGATGCTCGCAGAAGATTATAAAGGAAAAGTCATTGTAATCGATAATCATAGTATTTCGGTAACTTTAAAAAGAGCGGTTTTTAATGCACTTAATTTAATTAAAGATAATAAAACTCCTTTAGAAATAAAAAATATTCTTGAAGAAGAATATAAAATGACTTCCATCTATATTATGGTTGATACTCTCACCTATCTTAAAAAAGGCGGAAGAATCACAGCTGCTGGAGCTATGATTGGAAACACACTACATATAAAACCAATACTTGCTATTAATGGTTTCAAACTTGATGCAAAAGCAAAACCAATTGGTGTTAAAAACGCTAAGAAAACCTTATTTGAACTTATAAGAAATGATTTAAAAACTAAATTTAAAGATGTTCCTTTTGATGAATTAGAATTTGGACTAGCTTATACTCATAATTTAGAAAACGCTAATGCTTTTAAAGAAGAATTTTTAAATCAATTTAAGCCAAATCATTTTGTTATGAATCCATTATCTCTTTCTGTTGCAGTCCATATTGGTCCTGGTAGCTTAGCTTTAACAATTTCAAGAATTATAAAATAAAATTATTTAATATTTAATTTAAAATATCTAAAAGTTTGGTCACTTGAAGTTTCTTCAAAACCAAGCTTTTTTAATAAAGAAAGAGATCTTCCATTTTGGTGATACGCTTTAGCATTTATAACCGAAATACCAAGTTTACTATATAAATATTCTAATAAAGCAGATACACTCTGGTACATATAACCCTTGCCTTGTTCTTTTTTAATAAGACGATAACCTATTTCGCATTCGTTATTATTATTAAGTTCACCTAAAGTAATTTCACCTATTAATATATTATTTTTCTTAACAGCAAAAGAAAACCATTCTTTATTTTTAAAATCTACATTTACCATATTTAAAAAATATTCTGGAGTCGCTGTTTTATTACCTAAATCGGTTTTATAATCGTATCCCCAATATTTATTCAAATCTTCATCTATATATAAATTATAATATTCGTTTTTATCATTATCTAAGATCTTTGATAATGTAATCTCGTTATTAACATAAATTGTAGGAATATCACTCAATAAATCTAGATTGTTTTTAATTTTAAACATATATTTATCAATCATTTTAGTAGGATGATAATCCTCTTTAGAATACCTTAACCCAGGATCGCCACTATCATCTTCTCTATTAAAATATGTTATATTTTTATAATAATTAGCAATTTTTTGAACAAAAAATGGATATATAGAAGAAAATTCTCTAAGAGCTTTTTCAACATGATCATATACACAATCATTAATAACTTCGCAAATAGAAAGTGCAACAATTTCTCCTCTATATTCAATACAAAAACAATCTAATTTAAGTTCATCAAAATGCCTTACTAGATCTTTAGATTCGCTTAATTCATTTTGAGCTTCGCTAGAATCAATTTCTTTAGTTTTACTAAATTCATCAATAAACTTTATTAGTTTTTCTTTATCGCTAATTTCACATTTTCTAAAAATAGCTTCAGGATAATCTTTTACAAATTGCTTAACATGATGTCTTTTATTAGAGTATTGTCCTCCAGCAAAAGTTTTAAAATGTTCATTTAAATATAGATAATCAGACCAATTCCTATCAAAATAATATTCAGCGTGTGGGAACCTATTTTTTAAATCAGCTATATGTTTTATGTCAACACAACAAAATTCTAATTTTTTATTTTCACTATTAAGCGCATCTTCTTTTATAAGAGAAAACATTTTATCAATATTTTCTCCCATTGGATAATAATATCCATAATTTTCACCATAGCATTCTTTAAAAGTTAAAGTATTGTCAACCATTAGATAACTGCTTTTAAAAAATTTGTGCCACATGAATTTAACTCCAAGGGTATAATCACAACTATAGATGTTTTCCTTAATAAAGTAATTAAGAAATATATCTTTAATTTCATTTAATCCGTAATTTTTAAATTCATTCATAACTATTTTATTAAATTTTTTAAGGCGAAAGAAACGCCATCATCCTTAACGTCTTTTGTTAAAATCTTTGCAATATTTTTTATTGAATCGATTGAATTCCTCATTGCTACTCCCTTATATTTTTTAATCATTTCATAATCATTCATTTGGTCACCAAAACAATAACAATCATCTTCTTTAATATTTAATAATTTAACGAGTGTGTCAACGCCTCTCACTTTATCAGCGTTTTTATTAACAAACTCATGATAATAATCACTACTATCAACAAAGTGAAATTTATTCTTTTCCTCATCAAAATCTAACGATAAAAAATCTTTTTCATTCATCGCAACCATAATTTTTAATATAGGTTCTTCGCTCTTTAATGGGAATTTGTTAAAATTTTGTAATTCAATATGATTATTGCATAGCGATTCATTAATAGTGTTTCTTGTTTTATAAAAATATCCAACTTTCTTTAATGTATAACAATAAATTGATCCACCATATTTTTTAACTTCAATAGAATGCTTATTATTGAATTCGACAAAGTCTTTATAAGTTAAAGAAACAACATCTAATACTTCGCCAGTATATTTATAAGTTGCTGCTCCATTTGCAGCAATAACAAACTTATTCCCATTATGTAATAAATCTAAAAATTTAGTAATACCAACAAATGGTCGCCCACTAGCGATAGCTAAAGCGTCCCCTCTATCAAGAATTTTATTTAATTCGGAGATAGTCTTCTTTCTTAAGATACCTCTTTTAGTAACAAGCGTGCCGTCAACATCAAATACAAATAATTTCATGGACTTATTATACACAATTAAAATATGATTATAAACTTGATACTTATTCTTAATATATTCACTTTCAATTTTTTCTTTACGCGTTATACTATTTTTATGTATAAATCAAAATTAAACTTAATAGATACCGAAAAAGCAATAAAATTAATCAAAGACACTTTCGAAGTAAAACTTGCAAAAGAATTAAATCTTATTCGTGTTTCAGGGCCACTATTTGTAACAAAGTCCAGCGGTTTAAACGACAATTTAAATGGTGTTGAAGAACCAGTTAGTTTTAAAATTGAAGGCCTTAATGACACTATTGAGGTTGTTCATTCTCTTGCAAAATGGAAAAGAAACGCCTTAAAAGTGTATGATATTCCTATTGATAGTGGCATTTATACTGATATGAATGCTATAAGAAAAGATGAAAAAGAAGATAATCTTCATTCTATTTATGTTGACCAATGGGATTGGGAAAAACATATTTCTTTAGAAGAAAGAAATACTCTTTTTTTAAAAAAGACTGTTAGAAAAATCTATAAAGCAATATTATCAACACAAAAATTAATTTTGAAAAAATATCCAGTTTTGGATAGGGTTTTTGAAAAAAATATAACTTTCATTTCATCAAGTAAATTATTAAAAATATATCCTAATCTCACTCCAAAAGAAAGAGAGAATGAAATAGCAAAGAAATATGGTACAGTATTTGTAACACAAATTGGTGGTAAATTAAAAGATGGAAAACCTCACGACTTAAGAGCTCCTGATTATGATGATTGGAAATTAAATGGAGATCTTTTGGTTTTTTATAAACCCTTAGATCAAGCTGTTGAAATTTCTTCTATGGGTATTAGAGTTGATAAAAATTCATTAACAAAGCAACTAAAAATCACTAATAATTTAGATAGGTTGTCGCTTCCTTTTCATAAAGATTTGTTAAATGATAAACTTCCCTTATCAATAGGAGGAGGCATAGGTCAATCCAGGCTTTGTTTAGTTTTATTAAACAAAATTCATATTGGTGAAGTTCAATCTTCAATATGGAACGAAAGCGAATCATTAAAAACTAAAAAAGAAAATATAAAACTTTTATAAATTTTACAAAACTTTTTGAAGTTAATTATATTGATTTATAATGTCTTTTTCGCACAAATAGGGAACAATAAATATAAAATAGACAAGGCGCAATTTGCAAGTTCAGATACGAGTACAACAATCATCGAAAACAAAGTAAATATTGATTCAAAATTACCATTAAATGTTTCACTAAAAAATATTTTTAATGATTGAATCGCGATATCAATTAAAAAAATTGCTTTTGCTAATGAAACAAGAACTAAAATAGCGCCAATGACAATAAGAGGTATTAAATATTTATTACCACCAGATTTCATCGATAAAACAAGAAGTATAAAATAAACAATACCTAGTACTGCTGATATTGAAAGAAAATAAAAACTAAAATCACTCCAATTAATAATAAATTGTGATAATTGGAGAATAAAATTCATAATCGTAGGCAAAATATAATCACTAATTAAAAACATGCAAAGAGCAATGTAAATATAAAAAGATGCGCTTTTCCCCTTTGCAAAATAAGACAATATAATAAAATAAAAAATAACGTTTATCGCATTTTCAATTAAAAACATTGAAAAATTATCACCATACGATTTGTTCACTAAAGATACAACCATATTAATAAGCGTTGTGATAAGTAAAATACTTGCCAAAACTGTTCCAATTTTAGCAATAAACCCATAATTTAATCTTAATTTTCGTGACATAAAATTACCTCTTTGAATATTCTAACATAAACATATTTAATACCGAAATTTTATGTAATTATAATAATACCTTCCATCAATAAAAATTACTTTATAAAAGAAAAATATCTTAAATTAATTATTTTTAAAAATGTTATAATAAAAAAATGAAAGAAATTTATATTGAACTTAATGGTGAGAAAATAAATAAAAGCATATTCTCCCAAGCACTTAAAGCAGTCTCAATTGACCGTAAAGAAGAAAAATATTATATAAAACCTGAAGATAAAGATTTATCTTTATTATCATCTTTTTCTAATGAAATAAATATTTTAAATGATAAGGATAAAACATTTAAATACCATATTCTTAATGTTGAGCCAGATTCTAAAAAAATAACATTTAATGTTTATAAATCATTCAACAAGAAATTCGTTTTAGTAACCGCTACCAATAATGATTTTAAAGACTTTTTTGCTTTAAATAATATTTATAAAGAAAATATTTACATTTTTGAGTTAGATAAAAACATTCAAAATAATGATGACATTATTAATAATCCTTTTTATAAGGGTGAAAAGAAAATTGAAGATGTTTTTTATGATGATACTCATATAGTTCTAGTATCAAAAGAATTTCTTACATTGTTTAATAGTTTCATTTTATCTATCTCAAATTATTTTTTAAAACGATACGAAATAAAAAACAAATCTAAAAATGGCTTCTTTTCAAATATAAACAAAATGCTATTTTCTTTTGGAAATTCAAATAAAGATGAAAATATTGAAACTTTATTTGACGATTTAGCTTCTAAATATCAAATAGATTACAAAGATGGTAAATTTTATCTTATCTTAAAAAATGATAATTCAGTCCTATCTTTGATGCTTGCATTAAGATTTTTCTTAAGTTTAATTGATAATAAAATTGATTTTACACCTATAAAAAGAAAATAAAGTTTTAATTACTTAAAACTTTATTACTTTAAAATAACATAATAATACGACTAATAATATTTGTAGTATTGTTAAAACTATTCCAGAAATTAAATATATTTTGTGATGTACGTAATCTTCATCTCTTACTTCTTTAAAAATATATGTCATAAGTAATGCAGGTCCACCAAATAATAAACAAGCAAGAATAACTTCATAATATTTAAGTCTTTTTTCTTTGCCTGTTTTAAGTGCTTTCACATATGTTATACATACACCATAACAAACTAGGAATAATAAAACTACAATTGGAAAAAATTCAATAAATTTCATATTTTTTTAAAAAAATTAGAGTGATCCTAGGATCACTCTAATTATATACATTTTTTATATATTATTTCTTCTTTAAGTATTTAATACTATCTAAGCAAACAGCTGCCATGATAATAACACCCTTGAAGATGTATTGATAGTTAACATCAAGTCCTAAGAATGTTAAACAGTATGTCATACCTTGGAAAATAATTGTACCGACAACAACACCAGAAATCTTACCAATACCGCCAGAGAATGAAACGCCACCGATAACGCAAGCAGCAATAGCATCAAGTTCGGTACCGAAACCAGTATTTGGGTTAGCACCAGCGCCTTGTAAAGCAGTAGCAGCGCCACCTAAACCATAAAGGACACCAGCCATAACGAATACTAATAAAGTTGTCCAGAAAACAGAAATACCTGAAACACTTGCAGCTTCTTGGTTTCCACCAACAGCGTACATATTTTTACCAAATTTGGTTTTGTTCCAGATAAACCAAACAATAGCGATAACAATAACAGCAAGAATAATTGTGTTAGCGTAATTTGATCCACTTAATAATTTTTTAATGCTAATATCAGCATTGAATGCAGGATATTTACCATAACCAATCATGAATAAACCATAAATTAATAATTGAGTAGACAATGTAGTAATAAATGGATGCATCTTGAATTTAGCTGTAAAGAAACCAGCAATTGCAGAGAATATTGTACAAAGAATAATTGGTAATAAGAAGGCTAAAAGTATTTTAGGGAATAATGGCCAATCTAATACATTAATTGTGAATCCATATGCTGAAGTATAAAGTTCCTGAGAAAGAATCATATTAAATATACCAGCACCTAAACCTGTCATACGACCAATGGAAAGGTCAGTACCACCAAGTAAAATTAATCCTGCAACACCTAAAGAATAGAATACTTTAACTGATGATTGACCAGAAATCATTAAGAAGTTTCTTTCGGTGAACAAGTTTTTATCTTGCATGAAACCATATAAAATTGAGAATAAGAAGAATAAAATAACGATAATATTTAAAGCATTTTTTAATAAGAAACTTCCAATTGCGAAATTATGCTTATTAGTATTAACTTTATAATCAAGAGCTTCACCAAGAGATCTGTGGCCATTTCTAACTTTAGAAATATAATTGTCTCTTTCTAAGAATGCATTATATAATTCATCCTTATAGCTTTGCATTTTACCTTCATAATCACTCTTAGCTTCTTCTAAATCAGATTTATAAGAAATTTTGTTTGATTTCAAAGCAATTGCAATTTCTTTTTTGGTCCTCTTAAGTAAGTTTTTATCGCTTTGAGCTTCTTGAAGCTTCTTAGCATTGCTTTCTTTTAATTCAGTTAATGATTTTTCATGTTGTGATTTAATTTCAGCAACAGCCTTTTGATAATCTTCTTTAGCCTTAGCTTTTTTAGCAAGAACAACTTCTTTTACACTTTGATAATAAGCTTTTCCATCTTCTTTAGCGGCTTCCACTGCTTTTAAAACAACTTCTTTGACTTTTTCGGCATTTTTGTTTTTAACTTCTTTAGCCTTAACAATCAATTCTTTATCATTGTTAACAATCTTTTCTTTAACTTCAGATTCAAGAGCTTTATTTGCTTTAATATCTCTAATTTCATCTTTTAAAGCAATAATTTTATTTTCCCCTTCACTTCTTAAATTTGAAAGTTCATCTAAATATTTATTATATTTAGCATCTTTTTGAAAAGGATTAACTAGTTTTTCAACTCCCATATTAATTACTCCTTATAAATATTTACTACACAATTTCAAAAGTTCTTCTTGATTTGTGTCTTTAGTAATAACTTCACCGGCTATTCTATAGTTACTCATAACAACAATTCTATTTGTAACACCTAATATTTCAGGCATTTCAGAAGAAACCATTATAATTGACTTACCTTGATTAGCAAGTTTAATCATCAATTCGTAAATTTGGTATTTAGCCATAACGTCAATACCTCTTGTTGGTTCATCCATCAAGAAGACATCTGGATTTCTTTCAAGCCACTTACCAATAATAACTTTTTGTTGGTTACCACCAGATAATGATGAAATAAGATCAGTTGAAGAGTTGCACTTAACAAACATTGAATCAATTTCTTTTTTGGCTGCTTTACGCATTTTTTCGTTATTAATAACACCAAAAACTTTATATTTATCAAGGTTAGTAATACAGGTATTATAAATTAAATCACCCTTACCAAACATACCATTAACTTTTCTTTCTTCAGTAATGAATGCAAAGTTTTCATCCATAGCATCTTTTGAAGAATTAAAGAATATTCTCTTTCCTTTATAATAAATTTCACCATTAGATAATGTCCTACATCCAAAAAGTGCTTCTAAAAGTTCACTTCTACCAGCACCGACTAAGCCATAGATACCTAATATTTCACCTTTTTTAAGATCAAAAGAAATATCTTTTAATTTTGGAGCATATCTTGTAGATAAATTTTTAACAACTAAAACAGGTTTTCCAGGTTTATTTGTTAAAGGTGGGAAACGAGCATCTAAACTTCTTCCTACCATTGCTTTAACTAATTCATCAAGATTTGTATCTTTAACTGGTTTATCTAAAGTTACAGCACCATCACGAAGAATAACAACATCATCACAAAGTTTAAAAATTTCATCCATTTTATGAGAAATGAAAATAAAACTAATACCTTGTTTTTTTAATCTTCTTATAATTCCGAATAATTTAACAACTTCTCTTTCAGAAAGTGAAGATGTTGGTTCATCTAAAATAATAACTTTTGCATTGTAAGAAACAGCTTTAGCAATTTCAACCATTTGACGTTGCGAAACTGACATTTTTCTCATGATGGTTTTTGGAGATACAGATATATCTAAATCGTTAAAAAGTTTAACACATCTTTGATACATTAATTTTTCATTTACAATAACATTGCCAATTAATGGATATCTTCCTAAAAACATGTTATCTAAAACAGTTCTATCTAAGCATTGATTTAATTCTTGATGGACCATTGCGACACCTTTTTCGATTGCTTCTTTAGGTCCTGAAAATGAAACAGCATTCCCATCAAGTTTTATAATGCCAGAATCACGAGAATAAATGCCAAATAAACATTTCATCATGGTTGATTTACCAGCACCGTTTTCACCCATTAAACCAAGAATTTCACCTTTTTTTAAATGGATGTTAACATCACGCAAAACTTTATTTTTGCCGAATGCTTTTGATAAACCTTCTATTTCTAAAATATATTTATCAGTCATAATTTCTCTTTCTATAATGCTAACGAAGTCCATAGAATTAAACTTCCATGGACTCGTTACATTTATTAATATTTTTTATTTATTATTTAGCAAGATCTTTGAAGTAATTAACGATCATTTCACCTTGTAATTGTCCGCCTTGAATAGCATCGAATCCAACATAGTAAACTGATTTAAATCTCTTATCTTTCATAACTTCGGTATCAGTTGTACCATCAGCTTTTGTACCTTGTCTGTTCCAGAAAATAACTGGTTTGCTGGTTGGAGCTGCTTCAGTAGCGCCAGTTAATGTAGCAATCTTATCGAGATATTCTTTTGTACCAGTTGTCTTAACCATGTTGACGATATAGGCATCATAACCAGTAGCACCTTCAAGATATGTCATTGTCTTGGTATCATCAGCACCATCGCCCTTAACAGCTGTAACTTCGAAATTGAATAAATCATCATAGTAATCAAAGAGTGGTTGCATTGAGGAGTTAAGGAAGGTATCACTTTCACTATAATATGATTGCCAGACTTTAACTGTTTCGCTGGTACCTTTTTTAACACCCTTTTCAGCTAATGCTGTAATATCATCAGTCATGAAATCTTCAACGTTACTAGCGGTAACTGAAACGTTATCAACAAGTAAGCTGTGATCAGTTTCTTTATAGTTAACAGCTGAAGCAATTTTACCATAGCCTTTTGATGAATCTTTAGTGAAACCTTCAGTATAGACTGCACTACCTGTTAATCCATCAACAGCATTTCTTGCAGCCATATAGATAGCAGCGGCTTGTGCAGGAGCGTTTTGGTTAACTGTACCCATAATCTTACCATCTTTAATATATTTTAAGGTTGATTGGTTGGAGTCATAACCGAAGATTGGCATACCTTCGACCCAGTTTGAAGCACCGATAGCACCTTCTGCCATACCATCATTATTAGAAACAAAGAAGTCAATATCGCTATTTGCGTTTAACCAAGCTTCTGTTGAGGTTGTAGCAGTTTGTTGATCCCATGTAGCACCAGCAGTTGATTTTTGTTCACCATGAGCAACTTCTTCAACTTTATATTCAGTGCTGCCTAAGGTAAGTTTACCTTCTACTGGACTTTCTTCGTTAGCGTTTGTGCTGTGTTTAGCTGGACGTGTTCCAAGAGCTTCTCTAATACCAGCAGTACGTGCTGCAGAGTCGTTGTGATCGATTTGACCAATTAATAAAGCGTATTTTAAAACGCCATCACTTGATGCTGAGTCCCAGGACCAAGCTTTGCTGCCGCCACATGAAGCAAGGACGACACCTAATGTTGCTAAAGCAACGAATGGAATTAATTTCTTTTTCATATTTTCTCCTTTTAAATTCCTTAACAAAAACTTCTTTAAGAATGTTTTGTTTTTTTAGTAACAAAATAATACTTGAAAGCGCTTTCATTAAAAATGTAATAAACTATTATTAACTTGTAAAAAACTATACAAGGAAAAAATCAGGTTAAATATTTAAGAATTGTATCTTTTGTTATTTTTTCACCTTTAACATAATAAAAGTTGCCATTTTTTGTAATATTTTCATCTAAATTAATAGATACTTCTTGTTCAACTATATTTAAATATAATGATTTTAATAAATTTGCTTGAACAACTTCATCATTATAAACAGTACCAAGCATATAACCTTCACTAATCGCTTTTAAGCCATCACGTGTACCATCAACTCCGATAATTGGGAAAAATTGTTCAATAAAACTTTCTTCTCCAACCATTATTGTTTTTAAATAATTTATAGCCCCTATAGCCATTGCATCATTATTCGAAATTAAAAGTTCAATATTTAATTCATTATTGACCATTTTTTGCATCTCTTCATAGCCTTTCTTTTGATCCCAATCACAAAAAGCAATTTCAAGAATATCTACATCAAAACCATAATTTCTTAAACCATCAAAAACATATTTTGTTCTAGCTTCAGCATCTTGATGAGAAAGTTCTCCTTTTAAAAGAACAACTTGTAATTTGCCATCCTTATTTTTATCAAAATTAGAATTAGCAAAATTAGATGCATAATTAAAATATTCCGCAGCTATCTCGGCTTGAGCAATACCTTGATATTTACTGTCTGAACCTACGTAATATATATTCTCTTTTTCCCAACTAGAACTTTCAGCATCACTCATTAATGGTTCTCTATTTACAAATAAAATAGGTGTATCTTCTCTTTTGGCTTTCTCGATAATAACACTAGCTGATAAGCGATCAACAATATTCAATATAAAAGGCTCACCTTTATTATTATCAATGGCTTTAACAATTTGACTATTTTGCAAACTTTGTTTTCTATTTGCATTATGAACCTTTATTTCAATATTATCTAATTTAAAAGATTCTTTTATTTCAGCACCTAAAGAATTCATAAAGTCATCACTTGTATCATAAACAAATAAGTTTGTTCCTTTTTGATGTTCGCCACAAGACGCAACAAGAAGTGAAAATAATAAAATAATTAAATTTGTTTTTTTCATTTTAAAACTCCTTCTGTTGGAATTAATAAGGTGATTGTTGTTCCTTCATCGAGTTTACTTTCAATTTTAATGTCAGCTTTTTCACCAAAATAAACTTTTAACCTCAAATATACATTTTTTAGTCCAACGCCCTTACTATCTTCATCGCTCTTTAAAGATTTTTCTAATGCAATTCGTGTTTCATCTAGCATTCCATAACCATTATCAATAACTTTTAAAATAATAAAACCATTTTCCTTATAACCTTTTATGGTAATAAATCCCTTTTCTCCTTCTTTAAGGCCATGATTAATTGAATTTTCAATGATTGGTTGTAATATAAGTTTTACAACTTCGAAATTTAATATACTTTCGTCTACATCAAATTTATAATCAAAAGCATCTTTAAAACGAAGTTTTTGAATTAATAAATAATTATTTGCATGTTCTATTTCTTTTCTTAAAGGAATAATATTTTTTCCTTTTGAAATAGATATTCTAAAAAAACGTGAAAGAGCAACAATCATTTCTTCCGCTTCAATATTTTTATTTTTATCGATTAAAGCAAGTATACTATCAAGAGTATTATATAAAAAATGAGGATTAATTTGATTTTGCAATGCAAGAAGTTCACTTTTTCTTTGCTCTTCTTTTTCGTGAATTACTTTTTTAGTTAATTCTTCTATACGAGAAATCAATGCTTTAAAAGAATTATCTAATTCAATAACTTCTTTTGAACCTTCTATAATAATTTTTTTAGAAGGAATGTCTTCTAATGAAACAATTTCACTCATTTCTTTACTTAAATTACGGATTGGTTTCACTGAACGTTTTATCGCCCAAAAGAAAATAAGCGAACCTAGAACAAACAATACTAATCCTATTGCTACTAAATATATAGAAAAAGTCATCATTGATTGATTTACCGCATCATAATTTAAAAATACACCAAGTCTCCAAGAAGTATCAGAAATTGACGAAGCAAAAACAAAATAACTATGATTATCAATCTTATATATACCCGAACCAACAACAAAATCCTCTAATATTTTTAACTTTTTCGAAGAGTCTTCATTAATTGAAGAATAAACAGTTTGATAAGTTTTATCATAAATTAAAAAAGTACCACCATCTTCAAGTGCTGTTTCGCTTAATAAATCAACAATCGCATTAAATGAAATACTTATATGCAAAATAGAATCATATTTATTATTTTTATCATATGAGGCATATCTAGAGATTGAAAATGAATTAGGATATGCTGGATTTTGTTTTTTTGGTATAGATAATACTGGTATCAATTTATCTTCAGGAGTCGCAAAAGTTTGTTTAAACCACTCTTCATTTTTAGCATTATCATAAATTCCAGAACTACCAGCAGAGGCAATAAGGTCACCACTATCAACTTCATAAAGCGAAACAGAAATCATTTCTTCTTTTAAAGAAAGCATATTTGAAAAATATTCATCCATTCTCTCATTAAATTCGGTTTTATTATCAATCAAATTATAATAATAAATAACTGCATCAGAATTTTTTAAAATTTGCGAAAAATAAGAATCATATGTTCCTAAAAGTTGCTCGCTAGTTGCGTATAAATGTTGATTAGCAGTTGTTAAAACACTTGTTCTATAAAGGAAAAAAGCCGTGGCTAAAACAGAGCTTAATAAAACAAACAAAACTAAACTCAATACACATAAAAGTTCTGTATATAAAGAATGAGGTTTTTTCATTTTTTTCTATACTCCTGAGGCGATATTCCATAATATTTTTTAAATACATGAGAAAAGTAATATGGATCATCATAACCTATTTCATGAGCAATTTGCGCCAATTTATTTTGAGGATTAGCCATTAAAACTTGAGCAACTTCCATTCTTTTTGCGGTAAGAAGCTTAGTAAATGAAGTATTTTTCTTTTTTAAAATAGTAAATATATATGAATTTGAATAACCTAATTCTTTAGAAAGCGAATCTATTGATAAACTATTTTGAAAATAATTTTCTTCAATGAATTTTTTAACATGAACGAAAGCCACATCAATACCAGTCATCCTAGTTGAAACATTAATAGAAACAATTTTATCAATTAAATTATCAAAAAATTCAATAACACTTTCTTTACTCTTTCTTGAATATAATTCATTAATCAAATCAAGATGCGAATGATATGTTGAATATAACTTATCTATTGAAATACAACTTTTAAGCATGCTTTCTAACAAATTATTTAAAATAAAAAGATAAGAATCTTTAAATTCAATATTAGAAATTTTGTCTATTATTTGTTTAACTAATAATTTAGTTTCATCGGATTTTCCATAAAGTAAGGTATATCCAACATTTTTTAAATCATTTTCATCAATTTTTCCAATATTTTTTTCTTTTACAACTAGATCTTTATAATTCAAAACTAAGTTAAAACCAATAACTGTACGATATTCTAAAGCTAATTTTGCGTGTCTATAAGTTTTTCTATATGAAAAATTATCTTCATTAGATTTTGAAATTTCGCTAACCGCACACGAAAAAGAAATACCACAACTTCTTTTAATTCTAGCTAATATTGTGTTTAAAAATGGTTCCAAGTCATTTTTCTCAAAAATATTTTTGCTTAAAAATAATACATTTAAAGATGCACCTTGTTCGAAGGTAAAAAATTTGATTTCATCGTTAAAAAATTCTTTAAGAGCTTTCTCACAATAAAAATGTGCAAGCTCTAATTTATCGTATTCTAAAGAATCTTCTTCGTCATCAGGATCAAATATTGCAAAAGCAATATATTTATCAACTACATTAATCCCATCTAAATTTAATTTTTTTATAAAACTAGTTGGCAATTCTTTTAATGTTATTAATTTTAATAAATCATTATTTTGTTCGGCTTTTAATAAAGCGTCGTTATATTCACGTGCTTTCTTTAAATCATTATCAACTTTACTTGTAGTATCTAATCTATTTTTTGCTTTACTAAGGGCTTCATGTAATTCCGAATACAAAAGAGGTTTAGATAAATAAGCAACTGCATCAAGTTTTATAGCTTCTTTAGCAAAATCGAAATCATCAAAACCGCTTAAAAAAATAATCTGCAGTAATGGATAATTTTCTTTTAATTCTTTTGCAAGGTCTAATCCATTAACAAAAGGCATTTTAATGTCACTTATTAATATATCAAATTCACCTAAAGAATCTAACTCTTCCAAAACATCAAATCCGTTTTGGAAGGCGCCAATAACATTAAAATTTTCCTTTTCTTTATCCAATAAGTTAAGAAGTCTTGATCTTGTTGCCTCTTCATCATCAACTATTACTATTTTATACATATTAATATTTTAACCTATTTAATTTATTTATTCTATTTTTTAATAACCTATTTAATTCACCGATCTTTCAATACAAGTTGTATCGAAAGACCTGTAAATTAAATTTATATTAAATTCAATTTAAGTAGCAATTCTTCAATAACTTTATGCCGTAGACTTTATAGTGAAAATAGTTTATATGAAAATCTTGCAGAAACACGAAAGATAAAATTCGATAAGGATAGTAAAAAGACTGAAGACTCATATTTATGGTTTCTAAATTATTTAGTCACTAGCGATGGATATCAGATTATAAAACATCAACAGATTTGCTTAGATGTTAAAACAGTGGAAAATGCTGAATATATTGCTAATCTAATAGTCTCAAAAATTGGAGATAAATAAAGTTTTTAAAGTGTCTTCTTTGACAAAAAACATCATTTTTGTAAAATTTAATAATGTTGGTGGTTTAATGACTTTAGAATTAAAAGATTTTTTGTATGGTAATTCTTATAAAGTGCTAATAAAATTTGCGACACCTATTTTATTAGCACTTTTTTTGCAAGCTTTTTATAGTGCTGTCGATCTTTGGATGGTTGGACAATTTGCATCAACTAACGATGTTTCGTCTGTTGCAATTGGCAGTCAAACAATTTTAATTTTTCTAGGTTTAATAAGTGGGCTATCAACTGGTATTAGTGTTCTTTTAGCTAAAAATATTGGCGAAAAAAATGTTTTAGGTGCTAAAAAAATAATTGTCACCGGTACAATTATTTTTCTTATATTTGGTTTTTTCCTTAGTTTAATTATTTTCTTTTTAGCTAAACCTATAGCTTTATATATGCATACCCCAAAAGAAGCACTTGATGGAACAATCTCCTATATTCAAATATGTGGGGGTGGTTTGATATTCATAGTTCTTTATAATTTAATTAGTTCTATTTTAAAAGGTTGTGGAAACTCTAGATCACCACTTTTGTTTGTTTTTATTGCTTCAATAATAAATATCATCACCGATTACATCTTAATAAAATATTATGGAATGGGCGCTAAAGGGGCCGCTATCGCAACCATTTTCTCTCAAGCTATGAGCGTAATTTTTTCGTTAATATATATTAAAATTAAAAAAATTGGTTTTAATTTTAATAAAAACGATATGAGGTTTGACGTAAACTCGTTTAAAGAAATAATGAAAATAGGAGCCCCAATTGGCGTTCAAGATTTCTTTAATGAAGTCTCTTATTTGTTACTTTTTGGCTTTGTTAATGTACTCGGACTCGCAGCATCATCTGGTGTTGGAATCGCTGAAAAACTTATTGTTTTTGTTCTTTTAATACCTAATACATTTTTACAAGCTATCTCAACAATAACAGCACAAAATGTTGGCGCAAAAAACTATTTAAGAACAAAAAAGATATTAAAATCCGGATTAATTTTATCTTCATCTTTAGGTTTAATAATGGCGATAATACTTTTCTTCTTTGGTGAAAATTTATCCATAATCTTTATGGATTCAACAGTTGAAAGTGCAAAAGAAGCAATAAAAGATTCTGGAATATTTTTAAAGGCAACTTCGTTAGAGTGTTTTATATTTTCAATATCTTATTGTTTATCTGGTTTTTTAAGTGGATATAGAAAAACAACTTTTATTATGGTTCAAACATTATTAACAATATTTTTAATTAAAGAACCTTATTGTTATTTAGCAACTTATGTAATGACACCAAGCCTTTTTAATATAGGTTTAGGTCTTGTTTTTGCTGCTTTATTTTCTTTAATTTTACTTTTTGTATTTTACTTAATATTAGATAAGAAAAATAAAAAAGAAAATTTATATTAAATTAAACACTCAAATTTCCTATATATAATGCTCTATTTTAAATAACTTATATTATTTTCTTTAATAAAAAGTGTTAAAAATATTTTTTAAATAGTAAAATATTTTTATGAATGAAAAACAAATTTTAGCTAAAAAAGCAACTAATTATATTTATGCATATATTGGTGCTTTTATTGTATGTAGTTTTATCGCAGTAGTCATGTTTATACCAGTATTTAAAATCAAAGAATATTGGCCATACTTAACTACATCCATTATATTTATTGTTTTTGACTTAGTATTAATTTATTTAATAATAAATTATCTTTTAAGACCAAAAATATTAATATCAATAGACAAAAATAATATATATCTTTATAGATCTAAAAATAAAACAATATCAATAAATATAAATGATTTAGAAGATTCCACTATTACTATTTCTTTTTTCTCAATTTTTCTTCATGATGCTGGAGCACTAACTATAAAAACCAAAAATAACAAATATTTTATTGGTTATATAAAGGATTATATTAAAATTAGTGGGCAACTAAATTCAATTAAATATATTAGACAATTAGGAGATAAAAAATGAAACCTATACAATGCTTTTTTATAAGATGCTTTAACTATTCATTAGCTTTTGCCCAATTTTTTCTATATTGGCCAGAGCCAAAAGTTCTTACTAAATACGACGACTTAATTAATGTATTAAATAAAAAGAAAATTCGTAAGATTTTATTAGTGAGCGACTATAATATTTCTAAATTTGGACTCCTAGCAAATTGTGAATCTGCACTTAAAAAAGCAAATATTGAATATATAAAATATTTAGATATAACGCCAAATCCAACATTTAAAAATGTTTATGATGGTAAAAAAATTTATTTAGAAAATGGTTGTAATGGAATTATCGCAATTGGTGGCGGAAGTGTTATGGATTGCGCTAAAACTATAGGAGTTTTAGTTAAAAATAATGGATCGATTGAAAAATTTAAGGGTTTATTTAAAGTACGACATTCTCTTCCTTTGATGGTTGCTTTTCCAACTACTTCAGGAACTGGGAGCGAAACAACAATTGCCGCCGTTATTAGAAACGAAAAAACCGGGGCTAAATTTCCTATTGAATCAATGAAACTTGTTCCTAAATATGCTTTTTTAGACAAAGAACTTTTAAAAGACCTTCCTCCTTTAGTATTCGCTACAACTGGAATGGATGCATTAACACATGCAATTGAAGCTTATTTAAATATAGATACTACTATAAAAACAAGAAAATATTCTTTTGAAGCAATAAAACTTATTAAAGAAAATTTATTAGATGGCTATAAAGATAAAAATAATTTAACAGCTAAAGGAAATATGTTAAAAGCATCCTTTTTAGCGGGAAAAGCTTTTACTCGAAGCATGGTTGGGAATGTTCACGCAATTGCTCATGCTTTAGGGGGAATATACAACTTACCTCATGGATATTTAAATGCAATTGTTCTTCCTAAAATATTAAATATCTACAAAAATAAAGGTAAAGGCATTAAAAAAATGTCGAATTTAGCTATCCATATTGGTATAGGAAAACGTAAAAATTCTAATTTAACTAATGCAACAACTTTTATTAATTGGATTGAAAAATTAAATGAAACATTTAATTTGCCAACATACATTAAAGAAATCAAAAAAGAGGATCTATATAATCTAGCTTATGCTTCATATAAAGAAGCTGTTCCATTATATCCATGTCCAGTTTTATTTAATGAACAAGATTTTAAAGAAATTTATGAATCACTTATGAAAAAGTAAAGGAAAAATATTATGGATAAAATTTTAACGGAAGGAAAATTGCTTGATAATAAAGGCGAGTTAAAAGAATGTGGTTTTAATTACGATTTAGTTCGTGAATATAATCGTAAGGATATTAAAGGTTTAAAAACCCGTATTAAAGAATGGGATTATTATTTATTTTTAAATGAAGAATACGCTATCGGATTAACAATTGCTGACAATTCATATATGTCACTTGTTAGTGTTGACTTTATGGATTTTAAATTTAAAAAACATATATCAAAAAGTGTAATGAATTTTTTTACATTTGGAAAAGTTCATTTCCCATCCTCATCAAATAAAGGAAATGTCATATATAAAAGCAAAAATTTCAATTTTCAATTTTATAATGATGGAAGCGAAAGACATCTTGTTTGCTATTTAAAGAATTTTACTAAATATAGTGATTTTAGATGTGACTTTATAGTAACTCGTGCAACTAATAAATCCATGGTTATAGCAACTCCATTTAGAAAACCAAAACATTTTTATTATAATCAAAAAATAAACAATTTAGTTTGTAATGGAACCTTCCACATTGGTGGAAGTGAGTATACTTTTAAAAACGCACTTGGCGTTTTAGATTGGGGAAGAGGTGTTTGGACATATAATAACACTTTGTATTGGGCTTCTTTATCGACTAAAGATAAAGAAGGGAATTATAAAGGTTTCAATTTAGGTTATGGATTTGGTGATACAAGTGCTGCATCTGAAAATATGGCTTTTTTAAACGATGAAGCTTTTAAATTAAATGATGTACAATTTTTAATTCCTAGAGATGAAAAAGGCGAGTATTTATATAAAGAACCTTGGAAAATAATTAGTGAAAAAGGTGATATTAATTTAACATTCACTCCGATTGTTAACCGTAATAATAATATAAATTTATTTATTTTATCTTCTCTTCAACATCAAGTTTTTGGCTATTTTAATGGCGAAATTAAATATAAGAAAAAAAGCATCAAATTTATTGATGCTTTAGGTATGGCTGAAAAAGTAACCAATAAATGGTAATTTAATTAGTAATCTTTTGCAAAATTTCCATAAATTTTTTAATATTTTTTCTACTTATTTTGCCATTCATTACTTTTAAGACAATCGCTTGTTCTTCTTTGCTAATTTTATCTCCTGCAAATAAGAAAATTTCTCTAAAAGGAGTTGTTAACGCATATTCTAAGGTTGAACGATCATTTTTTATCGATTCAATAGAAGAAATCTTTTTATAAACAATTCTACCAATTAAACTATGCCTACATGTTTTAAAACATGAATTTTCTGTCGCTTTAAAAAGAGGTGCATTTAATTTAGGTAGCTTCTTACCTAATAAAATACTAAATTCACTATTTTTAACCTTATTTATGCGACCATTATAATAAGAACTTAAAGTCGATTTATAGTATGGTGAAGGCACTAAATCTTTAGAATTTATATAAATTTCTTTTTCTAATTTAGCATTTTCACTATCACCACCAACATAAAATTTATATATACCTTTTTCAAGTACCCATCTTTTTTCATTAATATTAAAATACTTTAAATTTTCTATAGGTATTTCAATATAAACTTGTTTTTCTTCGCCTGGTTTAAGTTCAATTTTTGAAAAATCTTTTAATTCTTTTAAAGGTTTAAAAACTGTTGTTCTTGGTCCTCCAACATATATCTCAACAACCTCTTTTCCACTAATATCACTAACGTTCTTTACCTTACAAGAAACGGCAATTGTATCTTTCTTTATATTTATATTTAAACTTCGATATTCAAAATTTGCATAACTTAGGCCATAACCAAATGGGAATAAAGTTTTTTTATTAAAACTTGAATAATATCTATATCCAACAAAAATAGATTCTTTATAATAAGAAGCATTTGTTCCACCTGGAAAATATTTATAACATGGCGTGTCTTTTAAACTTATTGGGAAAGTTTCTGCAAGACGTCCACTTGGATTTATTTTTCCATATAAAATATCTACTATACTTTCTCCATATGCTTCTCCAGCTAAATACGCCTCTAATATTGCTTTTACATCATTAATAAATGGCATCTCAACTGGCGAACCATTAAATAAAATTACAATAATATTCTTGTTTAATTTAATAATTTTCTTTAATAAGGTAATTTGATTTTCGGGTAAAGATAAAGTTGTTCTATCATAATTTTCTGATTCATCAAATTCTTTTAAACCCATTAAATATATTATTTTTTGAGCATCTTTAACTTTATCTAAACATTCATTTTCTAGTGCGGTATCGGCCTTTTTTTCTAAATCATAACCTTTTACATATTCAACATTATAAAGACTACCTAAAGCCTTTTTAAGTCCAACTATTTTTCTTGCATTAACTTTACTAGATCCAGAACCTTCAAATTTGTCTTTTTCAAAAAAATCACCAACAAAAAGAACTTTGTCTTCTTTTTTTAAAGGTAAAATATTATCTTCATTTTTTAATAAAACCATACCTTCATCAGATACAGCTTTTGAAATTTTATGACTATCATCAAAATTACATTTAAAGTTTGGCTCGCGTTTAGAAATAATTGGCATTATTGAATCATATAATTTTTCAACTCTTTCATTTATTAAATCAATGGATATTTCACCATTTTTAACCGCATCAATTAACATTTCAGGAGCTTTCTTTCCACTATTTGGCATTTCAAGTTCTTCTCCTGCTTTTAAAGCCTCTAAACGTGAAGCGCAACCACCCCAATCACTGACAAAAAAGCCTTTAAATCCCCATTCTTTTCTTGCAATATCTGTTAATAAGCTTTTGTTATTGCTTGTAAAGACACCGTTTAAACGATTATAACTTGTCATAATAGATGTAGGTTCACTATTTTTTACTGCAATTTCAAAACCTTTTAGATAAATTTCTCTTAAAGCTCTTTCATCTACTACTTCATCGATTAGTGAACGATAAGTTTCTTGATTATTACACGCAAAATGTTTTAATGAACAACCAATATTATTACTTTGAACACCCTTAATATAATTTGTTCCAATTATTCCACTAAGATATGGGTCCTCTGAAAAATATTCAAAATTTCTACCACAAAGTGGGCTCCTTTTTAAACTGATACCAGGACCTAAAATCATATCAACATTAAAATGTTTTGCTTCTTTTGCTAAGACATCTCCATATTTATATGCTAAATCTTTATTCCATGTAGAGCCTAAAACAACTGAAGTAGGAAAAGCAGTAGATAATACACTCGTTGCTTGATCTAAATATCCATCTTCGGTCTCTTTTCTTATACCATATGGACCATCACTCATATAAAAAGATCTTAAATTAATCTTATCAAGTGCTATGGTTTCCCATTTATTTGCTCCACTTAAAAAATAACATTTTTCTTCTAAAGTCAATTTATCAAGTAATTTCTTATCCATACAATAGCTCCATTTATTATATTTATTCTTTTTGTACAATAATAATTTTATACTATTAAAACCTAAATAAGAAAGGCAAATAAAACATAAAACAAAAAGTCATCGAACTATGTCGATGACTTTTAAATTAATCGCTTACAACTTTTATAGCATCAAGAATGGTTTTTTCTTTAGCTTCTTTACCATATTTATCGACTTCTGCTTTATCTCTAAATTCATGAGTTAAGCAGCATGGGCCACCAATACAACCATTAACACAAGCCATGCCTTCAACAAAGTTAATATCGCTATTTGGAAGTTTAAATTTATCGAGTGCGGCTTTACAATTTGCAATTCCATCACAAGCTAAACCTTTAACTTCAAAATTAATATTGGCTTCTTTCAATGCTTCTTTAACAGCATCTGACAAACCACCACATCTTGCAAAAATTCTTCCATAATATGAAGCGTTGTCAAGTTTATTCTCTTCAAGTTTACTTGCGTCAATATCTCTACTATCAATCAAAGCTTGTAATTCTTCAAAAGTTAAAACTTGATCAACGATTGGTTTAACTCTCTCATTTTGAATTTCAGCTTTCTTTCCAATGCAAGGCCCAATAAAGACAGTTTTACAAGTTGGATCAGTCTTTTTTAAATATTGAGCAATAGCTGCCATTGGTGATAAATTCGAAGAAATATAAGGAACAAGATCTGGATATTTTTTCTTAATATAGGTTACAAATACTGGGCAGCAAGAAGATGTTAATCTCTTCTTTTCAGCTAATTCATGAGCTTCACTATAGGCTACCATATCAGCACCTAATGCAGCTTCAACAACGCTATGGAATCCAAGTTGTTTTATTGCAGTAACAACTTGACCTAAAGTAGCATATTTAAATTGACTTGAAATAGATGGAGCAACAATCGCATAAACATTATATTTTTTACTGAAATCACTGTCTTTTAACATATTAATTACATCAACAATATATGATTTATCCATAATTGCGCCGAATGGACATTGCGAAACACAACTCCCGCATTGAATACATTTTTCATCATTAATTTTAGCAGCGAAATCTTCACCCATAGAAATTGCTCCGACTTTACAAGCAGATTCACAAGGTCTTTTAAAGTTAAGAATTGCACCATATTGGCAAGCTTTAGCACAAAGTCCGCAGTTTACACATCTAGTTTTATCAATCTTTGCTTGTCTAGTTTCAGGATCGAAGGTAATGCAATGTCTTAAACATGCTTTTTCACATCTATGAGCAATACAACCACGACAATTGTGTGTAACAGTATATCCACCAACTGGACATTCATCACAAGCAATATTTAAAACTTCAACAACGTTTTTATCATTTTTATTACCGCCGGTAGCAAGTTTCATTCTCTCTAAAACAATTGCTCTTTCTTTATAAATACAACAACGCATTGTTGGTTTTGGTCCAGGAACAATAATCTTTGGAATTTCATTATATTTTTCTAATAAATCTCCATTAAAGGAAGCACGAGCAACTTCTTTTAAAACTTTATACTTTAATTCTTGAACATTAGTATCAAACTTTAACATATTTACACTCCTAAAAATAACTTACTTTAATTTTTTTACCCATCATCTTAAGCGTTTTGGCAAGTTCATCGATTAACTGCATTTTAATCGTGAAATTAATTTTAACCCCCGGCTGTTGATGTGCTGGATTAACCGCACAACCAACAAAGAAATTAATATCGGTAGCTTCTTCAAATAAGATTTTAGCAATTTGACTTGCTCCATCTTGTTTAAAACACCACTCAAAGTAATCTTTGTTGTCAGCTAAATTATTTTTTGCATAAGCCAAAACTTTATTAATAGTTATAATTCCCTCGGTAACAAGATCAACTCCTTCAAGTGAACTAGTAGGAGGAATCTCAGGATCAACGTAATCAGTATCCATAATTAATGGTTTATTAAGATATTTAGCAACCATATTACTAGTTGATCCACCACATACTATATGTTTACCTTCTTTTGCAAAAAATAAACTAAGCATTTTACCATCATCATCGATGGTACTTGCAGGACCTATTAAAAGATTCACTTGAGCTCTCTTTCTTACTCTTAAAACAAGAGCGGTAGTATCATCCCCAGGTTTTCCGCCATATAAATCATTACAATGGCTTACTAACTCTGTTGCAAGTGTTTTACTACTATAATTTTCATTATATAAAGCCGACATATAATCCACAATTTGTGGTCTTTCCCAACCAAAATTCATTGATTGACCAAGACCTGCGTGTATTGTACCATCGCTTAATAAAATGAAAACATCATATAATTGCGCTTCAATTTCACTTCGATATATTTTTTTACCACATATCTCAATCATTGAAGAAGGTATAATTTTTTCTTTACCATTTCGCAACATAATTGGTTCAGGATTATCAAAATTATAAATTTGTACAAATTTATTATTGGTAATTTTTAAAATCGTAAATGTTGAGTAAGCAATTCCTCTTTCTTTACAAACTGGTAAAGTTTCTGCGATTGTTTCAACACATTGTTCAATCGATAAATTATTTGCAATCATTGTTGAAATAATTTCGCTCGTTAATGTTGAAAGAATTGAAGCTTTAACCCCACTACCTAAACCATCAGCTAAAACAACAACTGTCGTGTTTTCATCAGGCTTTACAATCTGATAATGATCACCACAAAGCTGTTCGCCTACATGATTATAACTCAAAGCGCCTACTTCGGTACAATAATTATTTATTATCATCTTCTAAAGTTTCCTTTAAAGCATTAAGAGCAATCTTAGTCTCAGCAGCAGTTTCACCAAGTAAGGAAGCAATTTCTTGAACGCTACGCATATTTTTATCAATAACTTTATTTGCAATATTGACTGACTTTTGCACAAGTTCGTCTTTCTTTTGCTTTTGAATTTCTTCTTCAGTTACATCACGCATTACGCAATATATAAGATGGAATTTCTTATCTAAAACAAGCGTTTCTTCAACATATTTATCATATTCTGCAAGATATTCTTTCTTACCTTTAATGGTTTCGTTGCCATTAAAACAATTAATAAAATCTTCAGGATCTAAAATAGTTGTAATACTTTTACCAATTACATCTTTAGCATCAATAAGTCCAATAATCTTAAGCATTGCTTTATTAATTAATTCAACATTCAATGACTCATTTACAACCATAAGACCATTAGGTGTATTTTTAACAATGTTATCACTAAATGATTCAACCTTCTCCATTAAATAAGGCAAACACATTTCTTTAACTGCTTTACCTTCAATAATAGCAATGGCTTTTTCTCTACAAGTGTTATATCCACAACACCCACAATTAAGTTCTTTGTTCTTGCTGGTTTTACCCATTTTCTTCAAACATTTTTGAATATCTTGTTCACTAGGCATTACTTTTTCAACAATAATTGGATTATATTGTTTTTTAAAATAATTAGGTTCATATTCTCTTGTATCAAAATCGTGACTTCCAGCAAATTTATGAACTTTTAAATAATTAGCAACTAAAGCTCTAGCTTCATTACTAATAGCCGGCCCATTTATACAACTTCCACTACAAGCAGACATTTCAATAAATGCTTTATGAACTCTATTTTCTTTAATATCCTTTAAAGCATTTAAAACATTCTCCATTCCATCAACTACAAGATAGCTATAATCTTTGTTTTCTTTTTTCATGGTTTCTAAAATACCACCACTAGTTGGGAAAAGTCTTGCTTTACTTTTTTCTATTTTAATTGGATTATCTTCTTTAATAATCTCAATATCATTTACATTTAACCAATTATTTAATTCTAAAAAAGTTAAGCAAGCATCAACATATTGTTGATTTTTGTCTGCTTCATCTTTTTTAGCAATGCATGGACCAATAAAAACTACAGCAGCATCTTTATAACGATTTTTAATATCAATTGCATGTGCCACCATTGGTGAAGTGACATCTGCAAGATATGGAAGTAATTCTGGATAATGCTTTTGCACTAATAAATTTACACTATGGCAGCATGAGGAAATAACGATATCTTTGTCGTTTTTATTTAACATTTCATCATATGTTTTTTTAACAAGAGTTGCACCAAGTGCAGTTTCTTCAGCATCAAAAAATCCTAATTTAATTAAAACTTCTTTAAATTTAGCAAAACTAATTCCATATTCCACAATAAAAGAGGGGGCAATAGATGCAATAACTTTTTTCTTGCTAGAAAGTAATTCTTGGACTTTTAATAAGTCATTTCTGATGACTTTTATATTTTGTGGACAAACTAAATAACATTTACCACAAAGAATACATTCATCTTGAATAATTGAAGCTTGATTGCCACTAAATGAAATAGATTTTGTTGGACAATATCTAATACACTTATAACAACTCTTACAATTATTTTTTTCACTTACTAAGCAATAATTATGCATACGCCCTCTCTAATACTAATTTATTTAACTTTACTTAAAATATATTTATCAAAAAATTCTTGAAAATTATCTAAAGTAACGCCAGTAACAATTTCGTCTCCAACTTTAACATTAACACCATGAGTGCCACATTTATTGAGACAAAATGTCCCTTTAAGGACAACTTTGTCTTCGATATTGTTGTCCTTAAGAGCTTTCTTCATTGCTTCTATAATATCATAACTTCCGTTTAAATGGCATGAGCTACCAACACAAACAGAGACATTCAACATTTTATTTAACCCCTTCGTAAGCTTTTTCTAAGATAACTTCCATATCTTTGACCATTGGAACACGTGGGTTGGCTGGTGAACATTGATCTTCATAAGCTAAGACAGCAACTTCTTTTATCTTGCTATCCCAATCTTTCTTATCAATACCCATTTCTTTAAAGCTTGTTCCTAATCCACAAGTCTTAGCTAAAGTAGTAACTGCATCAGCAAGTTTATCGCCAGCTTCAGATGGATTATCGCATTTAATACCAATTAAATTACAAATTTCTTGATATTTCTTATCGCAGCAATATTCATTATATTTTGGCCAGACACTAAGTTTGGTTGGAACTTGTCCATTATATCTAATGACATATGGTAATAAAACACTACAAGTATAACCATGAACTGTATGGAATTCAGCACCAACTTTATGAGCAAGCGAGTGAGTCATACCTAAGAATGCGTTAGCAAATGCCATACCGGCAATTGTAGCAGCATTGTGCATCTTTTCTCTTGCGAGTAAATCATGAGGACCATCTTTAACAGCTCTTGGTAAATAATTAAATACAAGTTGAATTGCTTTTAAGGCCAAACCATCAGTGAAATCACTTGCAAGAACACTTGTATAAGCTTCAATAGCATGAGTTAAGACATCCATACCAGTCATTGCAGTTGGTTTAGCAGGAATATTAGTTGTAAATTCTGGATCAACAATTGCAATAGTTGGAGTAAGACTATAATCGGTTAAAGGATATTTCTTTAAATGAGCTTTATCACTAATAACGGCGAATGGAGTAACTTCACTACCAGTACCAGAAGTTGTTGGAATACAAATTAATTTTGATTTACGACCAAGTTCTGGATATTTGAAGGCTCTCTTACGAATATCCATGAATTTTTGTTTCAAATCATCGAAGTTAACTTCTGGATGTTCGTAGAATAACCACATACCTTTAGCGGCATCCATTGGGCTACCACCACCTAAAGCAATAATGGTATCTGGTTTAAAGTTATACATTAACTCAACACCTTTTCTAACAGTTGTAATATCTGGATCTGGTTCAACATCACAGAAAAGTTGAATTTGAACTGGATCTCTTCTTAAATTAAGTTGTTCAGTAACTCTATTAACAAACCCTAAATCAACCATTGAACGGTCAGTAACGATAAAGACCTTGTTAACATTTTTGCAACTTTGTAAATATTGAATTGAATTTCTTTCAAAGTAAATCTTTTGTGGTACTTTAAACCATTGCATAGTATTTCTCCTCTTTCCAACTTTCTTAACATTGAGTAAATTGACAGCACTAACGTTACCACCAATTGAGTTATGTCCATAAGAACCACAACCTAAAGTAAGTGATGGCAAGAATGAGTTATAAACATTACCAATACCACCGAAAGTAGATGGGGAATTCCAAACAATACGTAAAGCAGCACAATTTTCACCAAAATCATCAGCCATCTTTTGTTCTTTACAATGAATAGCTGCAGTATGTCCTAAACCATTGAATTCAAGCATTTCTTTACTCTTCTTGAATCCTTCAACATCATCTTCAACTTTATAGAAAGCAAGAACTGGTGAAAGTTTTTCTCTAGACATAATTTCTTTTGGTCCAACAGTCTTACATCTTACAGCAATAATAACACAATCATCTGGAACAGTAATACCAGCGTTTTTTGCAATATTTTGTGGACTCATACCAGCAACGATTGGATTAAGCTTAGCTTTAGTTTCATAATCTGGATCTTTTGAATTAACACCAAACATGAATTTTTCAAGTTTAAGTTTTTCTTCTTCAGTTGCAAAATAAACTTTAAATCTCTTAAATAATTTAACAGCTTCATCATAAACTTCTTTATCAACAAAACATGCAGATTCAGAAGCACAAATCATACCATTATCGAATGATTTTGAAATAACAACATCATTAACTGCTTGTTCAACGTTTGCGCTTTTATTAATGTAGCAAGGAACGTTACCAGCACCGACGCCCATAGCAGGTTTTCCACAACTATAAGCAGCTCTAACCATTGCGTTACCACCAGTTGCTAAAATTGTAGCGACTCCTGGATGTTTCATTAAAGCAGTTGTAGCATCCATTGATGGATGTTCAATCCATTGAATGCAATTTTTTGGAGCACCAGCTGCAACAGCGGTATCTCTCATAATTTCAGCAGCCATCTTTGAGCTATTTTGAGCATTTGGATGGAATGCGAAAATAATTGGGTTTCTAGTTTTTAATGAAATTAAAGACTTAAAAATAACAGTACTAGTTGGGTTTGTAACAGGGGTAATACCACAAATAACACCAAGAGGGTCAGCAATTTCAGTAATACCAGTTACTGGATCGCTTTTAATAACACCAACTGTCTTTAAGTGTCTCATATTGTTAACAATATATTCGCAGGCAAATAAGTTTTTAGTGGCTTTATCTTCGAAAATACCACGTTTTGTTTCATTAATTGCAGCAGCAGCTAAGTCACCATGGTGATCAAGTCCTGCAACACTACATTTTGCGACAATGTAGTCGACTTGTTCTTGATTAAGTTTTAAAAATTCGTTTAAAGCTACTTGGCCTTTTTTAACAAGTTCATCAACTTCTTTTACAGCTTGAGGGTTCAATTCTTTTTCTTCCATTTGGATCTCCTTTAAAAAATAAGAATTTATAAGTTTTGATCGTTAATTTGTTTATCTTTTAATTTGTGAGATAAAACCGCAAGTGAACCAGCTAAATTAACGTTTTCAACTACGACATTATCTGGAACATCTAAGTGAATTGGTACAAAATTCCAAATCGCTCTAATACCAACATTCACCAATTTATCAACTATTTCTTGAGCTACATCGCTTGGAACAGTCAATATGGCGATGTGAACATTTAATCTTGGAATTAAATTTTCCATTTTATATATGGAATATATTCTTTTTCCATTAATTTCACTATCGACAACATTTGGATCAATGTCAAATCCAACTAAGATGTCTAAACCAAAATCTTTAAAACCGGAATAATTAAGAAACGCTTGTCCTAAATGACCTACACCAACAATTACTGCGTCATTAACATCGTTATAACCAAGAAAGGATTCAATATCGTTTATAAGATCATCGATTTTTCTTCCAGACTTTGGTTTGCCAGCATCACTAGCTACAACTTGGAGGTCTTTACGAACTTTTTCTTCGTTAAATCCAAGCCCCTTAGCAATGATTGGCGCACTAGTTGTTTTATATCCAAGTTCTTTTTGTGATAAAAGAAACCTAAGATATACAGGATATCGACCTAATTGCTTCATCGTAACAGGTTTTAGTTTCTCCATTAATGCTCTTCAAACTCCTTACGACAATAATTTTATAATTTAAAATTAGATATATCAATATTTTTTTACTGATATTTTGAAAAAAGTTTTATTAGTGTTTGATATTGAATAATTTCTTTCGATTGTATCGATAAAATAAATAATTTCTAATAAATTAAAACTTTAAATAATTGCTTTAAAAATGCAAATAAAAACGCTATTTTTTAAAATAGCGTTCCACATAAGTAATATAAATATTAGTTAATTCTTTCTTTTCCAAAGAAGAATAAAGCAACTGTTCCAGGACCTGTATGGCTACCAATCGTTGTACCAATATTAAATATCTTTACTTTACCTTTTAAATTAGGAAAATAGTTTTCAACTTTTTCTTTAACACGGTTAGCATCATCAATACATTCAGAGTTACAAATAAAGCATTCATCATTATAATCTTTGCTTGTATTTGCAATCATTTCATTTACAACATCATCAATTGCTCTTTTCTTACCAATAATTTTTTTACGTGGAGTAAGTTTACCTTCGACATTCATATTTAATACAGGACATAAATGTAAAATGTTGCCAATTAATCCTGCACTTTTAGAAATTCTTCCACCTCTAACATAAAATTTTAAATCAGTTGAGAAGAACCAATAATGAACTTTTAATCTATTATTGATTGCCCAATTATAAAGATCGTCAATAGACATTTCTTGATCTCTTAAGGTAGCCATTTTGCAAACTAGCAAGCCATATCCACTCGATGCTCCTAAAGAATCTACAATATAAATTTTACGGTCTTTATATTTTTCAAGTAACATATCTCTTGCAATTAAAGCACTTTGATAAGTTCCACTTAAACCACTTGATAATGTAACGTGAATAATATCTTTCCCTTCCTTTAAAAATTTCTCAAAATATTCAATATATTGTTGAGAATTTAATTGAGTTGTTTTTGTAACAACTCCATCTAACATCCTTTGGTAAAAATCTTTATAGGAAATTGTTTTACCAAAATCATCAATAAATTCTTTATCATCCATGAAAAAGTGAAAACAAAGACATTCAATGTTTCTACTTTTATATTCTTCTGGTGATAAATCACTTGTTGAACAACAGCTTAATACGTAATTACTCATAATCTCTTCTCCTTTAATAATCACTTCATATTTATTCGAGCATTTATCTTATTTCACAACTAATTAACCTCTAAAAACATCACTTCCCACTAACAAGCCCAGATACTTAAGATAAATTTGTTAAATCTATTTAACGAGTAAATTATATGTATTACTAATAAATTTTTGCAATAAAATTGCTATGAATTAAACTTATTCTTTAATTTTTATAAGATCTCCACTTTGCATTAAAGAATTATATTTTTTCATTACTAAATAATGAAGACAATCTTCAAGATAATTTTGTGTTTTTTGTGACATAACTTTATATCCATAAAAGACTGTTACAAATTTAAATAAATCTTTCTTATCGATTGTTTTTAAATCTTTAATAATATCTGTAAATAAATTGCCTAATTCTTCATATGGAACTTTACAAATATCGATACCTTTGTTCTCACGATAATTTTTAAATGAAAGATATTGATCAGTATTAATCCAATATGTATCAGGAGACAAAGTATGATAAAATCCACATTCACCGATTAAATATCTTAAACGGTCACTTTCTTTTTTGCTAATTCTTGAGATATTACTCATTTTTCTTATTCTTTCTTTTATATAATCAAAAGTGACAGGAGCTTCTTTATTAATAAGTCCTTTTAATACCATTAAAACTTCTCGGTCATCATTTAATCTTGCGATAAATTCATTATATTTCACATAAGAGATTTTATTTACCATCCAAGAATCTTCTGATTTTCTTTTGAAACTAATTATAGGTTTTGATTCGTTTCGATCATCATCTAAATGATTATTAACTAACCCTTTATTAATTAAGGAGACTTTTTCAACAATCGATTTAATAACTTCTTTTGGATGATCATAATAATCTAATGTCCAAATTCTTGCTATATTCCAGCCTAATCGATTTAAAATATCATAATGAAGAATGTTTCTATCTCGACAAGTTTTAGCATCATAATAGAAAGATGAATCACAAATAATACCTAAACAATATGAATCACCTTTTTCATTTTTAATTGCTATATCTACTCTAAAATTACTTGTTCCAACATCTAAATCGCATTTATAACCAAGTTTTTCTAGGTCTTTTGCAATAAATTCAGCAACACTCTTATCAAATTTTAAATCATTATTATCAACATTTTTTGTTAAAGTTTTAGTGCCATACTTAGCATATTCTAATAAATCTTTTAAGTATCTTGCACCTTCATTTTTAGCATTATTTGCATTAATATCCATTGGTTCAATTGATGAATAAATAATCATTTCATCTCTTGATCTTGAAACTGCAACATTTAATCTTCTTTCACCTTTTTCAAGAGATAAAGGCCCAAAGTTTAAACTAAGTTCTCCATCTTTTCTTTTTGCAAAGCAAATTGAAAATAAAATAACATCTCTTTCATCACCTTGAACATTCTCTAAATTTTTAACAAAAATAGTTTCGTTACCAGGCTTAAAATTAAGATTTGGATTTTTATCATATTCATTATCTAATAAATCTTGAATTAAGTTTTGTTGTTTTTGGTTAAAAGTAACTACCCCGATACTTTTCTTAGATAATATTGGATCTTTAATCCTGCGAATAATCTCTTTTACAATTTCATTAGCTTCTTTTTCATTAACGCCTTTATTTCTTTCATATATTCCATGAACATTTATAAACTTAACATTACTAATTAAATTAGAAGGCGAAGGGAATGTAAATAAATTGTTCTTATAGAATTTATTATTAGAGAAAGCAATTAAGGATTCATGATGACTTCTATAATGCCATAACAATTTCTTTTGTGGTAAACCAACACTTATACAATCATCAAGTAAACTATCTAAATCTGTTTCATTATCAAAGAAAGAAACATCACTATCTATTTGAGTTTTAAAGAAATTAGTTGGTGGCATTTGGTTATAATCGCCTGCAATAACAACCGAATTACCACGAGCAATCGCACCAACCGCTTCGCTAGTTGGAATTTGTGAGGCCTCATCAAAAATAACTACATCAAAATGCATTTTATCTGGATCAATATATTGAGCAATTGATAAAGGTGACATTAAAAAGCATGGGCAAATTTTCTTTATAAAATCACCAAGATTACTCATTATATTTCTTAAAGTTGTTCCTTTTCCATTACTCTTGATTAATTTTTTAATCATTGCTGGTTCAGTAGAAGTAATGTATTTAGAATCAATTATTGGTGAGTTTTTAGT
>DKCJ01000013.1:0-6871 GCA_002451465.1 Caryophanales bacterium UBA6877 | reverse complement strand
ATATGTTTTTCTAAAGTTGGTTTTGTAAATTCATTAAAATCATATAACTTAAAATAAGACATGATCAATTTAAAATAAATTGAGAACATGTACTTTGTTGCAATCTCATTTAATTTAATAGTGTTATTTTTTAGTTTATCAATCATAAAACCAAGACCATCACTATTAGCGATTTCCATACTTCTATTAAATAAAATCCATAAATTAAATTTACCAATATTTATGATAGCTTCATGAGTTTGTTCATCCATTCTTTCAAAACTAATTTCTTTTGTAACAAAATCAATTTTTTGATTATCATAAAAATCATTTAAGTAATTAGAAAAATCAATATTTTGCTTTTTAAAATTATCTAATTCTTTAGAGAATAATTTTTCTTTATCATTAAATAGTTTTTTAAATGATTCAATATTTTCTTTGTTATAGAAAGATGAATTTTTAAGTAAAACATAAAGTTCTTTTGTATTATTAAATAAAATTTTTATATCTTTATAATCACTAGAAGTTTCATGATCAAAATTATCAAAATGATAATAAATAACTTTATCAATATTTTTATTTAAATCATTAGCTTCTTTATATTTTTTGATGGTTATTAAAATATTTTCTAATTCTTTTCTTTTTATTTTTTCTTCGCTAGACAAAGAATAAAGAGATAATTGTTTAATAAATTTATTCTTTAAAATAAATCTCTTTATAAAATTAGATTTATTAGCTATAGATAATTCATTAAGCATTTCTTTTTCATCAATATTAAAAATATTCTTATTAAATCTTCGATTTATATCTTCTTTTAAACTTAGTTCATTAATTTTACTATCTAAATAGACATTAGAAACTTCAGCGTTTTCTTCATAATCAAAATCTAATAAAGAATTAAAATTAAAACAATCTTCTTCCTTTAATAAATCAAGCACTTTAAAGAAATCATGGAGTGTTTTTAAATCATTAATTTCTAAAAAACCATACTTTTTAGCGAACGCTTTATTAAAAACAATTAATTCTTTAATCTTTGAATTTAATTCAATTAATTTATTCTTTAATTCTTCTCTTATTTCTAAGTTATAAGTGTCGCCTCTATAAAAATTAAATGGATTTTCAAAATATCCACCAGATTCTATTGCAGCTAATTCAACGTTTTTTAGGTCTTCGATGCTTTTATTAAAAGTATCAACATTTAAGCTTCTTAAATAATCATCTTTAATTTCAATATAATCGTTTACACCTTTAGATTTTAAATCTTCATATTTTAAAATAGCATCATATAAAGAAATAAAATAATTAGTATTTGAGTGAATTTCTTCTAAACGTTTATTTAATAAATTTCTTTTTTCTAAAAGTTTTTCAGCTTTTAAAGCAACATCTTTTGGCTCTTGAATAGTTTGCATTTCTATTGCGTTTTCAATTTGGCGTAAAACTTCCGATTTAGAAATTTTATTTGAATGAATTTGACAACAGAAATTACCAAGACCAATTTCATCTAATCTATGTTTAACAACTTCTAAAGCAACCATTTTTTCAGCAACAAAAAGAACGGATTTTCCTTGATACATTAAATTAACAATCATATTCGCGATTGTTTGTGATTTACCAGTTCCTGGAGGACCAAATAAAATAAATGAATCACCTTTAGCACAACTTAAAATAGCCTCAATTTGACTTGAATCAGCACTTAAAGGAGCAGCTAAATCTATTGGTTTAATATTTTTATCTATATTAATATCTACTAGCTTTTCCTTATTTACTTTTTCGCTTGTTCCATAATACAAAGAAGAAACAACCGCATTCTTTAATAAAAGTTGTTTTCTATTATAGATGTCTTCCCACATAACAAAATGTGAAAATGAAAAAGTATCAATAAAAGCTTTATCTTTTATAATTTTCCAATTTTTAATATTAAGTTCATTTGTTAAGGTATTACAAATTTCATCAAAACCAATTATTCCATTCTTATCAATAGAAAGATCTCTTCCATTTAAATTAATATTTAAATTGTAATTTTGTTTAACATATTCTAAAAAAGTAATGTTAAGACGCGCTTCTTCAAGGAAGAAATCGGCTGTATAGTATTTACCAACTTTTCTTGAACTAATTTGTGCTGGAATTAATAAAAGAGGCGCATAGTTTGGATAAACCGAACTAAGTGTAGGAAACCATTCAATAATTCCGATTGCTAAAAATAATATATTGCTACCACTTTCTTCAAAAGCACTATTACTTCTTCTTGCTACTTTTTTGATTTCATCATCAAACTTTAAAGCATCTGTTTCAATAATGATTTTTCCATTTTTGATAGCGGAATCAATATAATTTTTATCTTGATAACTTAAAATATCTGTATCAATGCCCTTCTCTTTTGAAGAATAACCTTCTAAATTGAATCTATCTTTGTTTGTGATACTTTCTAGTAATTCTTGAGGATTATTAATTAATACACGCAAAGAATTTTTTCTTGTTTTAAAATTTATTAATTTATTTGATAAATTTAAATCAAGTAATTTTCTTTCCCATAGATCAAATTTATCAGTTGATTTTTGATTTTGAATATATTTATCTCTTAAGCTAGTATCAACCTTCATTAAATCTTCATTTAATAAATCTAAAACATCAAAATGAATATCGGTAACCCCATCTTTTTTCATAGTAGGGATTGGTTTATATATTCCAGTTTTACGACAAGAATTTATATCAATTGCCGTTTTAAAAATATTCTTAATTAAATTATTTCTTCCAACTTCAATTGCATCATTTAAAGATGCAGTTTGTCCACTACAAATTAAAGTAGTTTCAATACAAACAAGTTTAGATATACCTTTTTCACTTGCTTCAGTAAATAAAGCACTATTATCTTCATTTGTTCCAGATTGACTATCTTCTTCTAACCAACAACCAACAAAAGCATGTTTATTAGTTAAAAAGATTAAAGGGTGTAAACCAGCACACTCAATAAGAGACGCAAAAAGAAGAGTTGTATCAAGACAAGTTCCTTGTTTAAGAGTTAAAACTTTTTGAGGCAATCGTACTCTTTGATAAACTTTTTCAAAACTTGCAGGAGGTAGTGCGTAGGCTATTCCTTCATTTCTTAAGGCTTTATAAAGAGCATCTAATTCTTTTAAAACATAATTTGGATCATTAGCCTCATAGCCTATAAAAGATGATCTATTTTCTTCTTGTAAAATTTTTATAGCTTTTCTAAAAACATCAATAACATAATCATCATTTGGCGTTACGTATGAACTTAACATTTCAGGCACAAAATTATCACCACTTATACCACTTGAAAGTTGTTCAATAGGTAAAATAGTTAATGGATAACATTTATTAGAAATCACTTCATTATCTTTAGTAGTCAAAACAAAATTAACATTAATTATTTTACTTTCATTTAATTCATAAAGTTTTTCAGGATTTATTTTTATATTAATATTATTGCTAATTTCAATAATTTTTCCTTTATCTAAACACGAAATATTTATAAAAGTATCATCTATTTCTGGGGTGTTAAATGTTACTTTTAATATACAATCTACAATATCACTATTAGTATCGTTAAAAATTCTTATACTTCTTAAAAAAGAAAATGAATTAACATCATTAAATTTGTGATATTTATTGCATAAATATATTTCACATTGCCTTGTAATATAAGATAAAGAACTCGCAATATTTGCGGTTATTCGAACATTTGAATCAGCCATAGTTTTGCTCCTTATAAAATTAATTTTATATTTAATATTTAATTTGTTTTATAACAGAAGATTTGATTTCTTTTCTAAAGAAATTTTTAAGAATATTTTTAGTATTAACTAACACATCATAAAAATGATTACATTAATCTCTTTGCTTTTTAATTTTATCATAAAGATTATTTTTTTACACGCTATCTATTCATTAATTTAAGTTTTAAGATAACTAATAAAATTAAAAAAGCGTAAATAATTACTAAGTTAAAAAATAGTTCTATTTACGCTTAAATAAAGCAGAAAATTTTATGAAACAAATATATAACTAGACATTTACTTAACTAAAATTAAAAAATATTTGTATCTCTTGCAATAATAGTGTTTTTGCCTCATTCATTCATAAAATGTAGGCATCGCCTTTTGTTCTAGTAATTGCGGCATAAACAAACTCTAAAAATATAATTACATCAGTAAAAATATAATAACCTCCAAGCGGTCGAAAAGAATAATAATATTTTTCTTTAGCAGATAAAGATGAATAATCATGTTCCTTTATTAAAATAGGTCTATTAAAACAAAGTTTTAATTACAAAAATCTGCGTCAGATAAACCTTATTTTTGTATATAAACTAATTGATTAAAAAGTAATAAATTAATAAATAAAAAAGAAAGGATTCTTTACTAAACTTATTTAAAGATACAACAGGGATATTATTAACTATAGACGAATTAATAACATAACTTTTTGTATTCTTTTTTTCATAGTAAGGTCTACTTCTATAAAGGTTATATCTTGGATTTATATATCGAAGAATTAATACATCATAAACTTTATTGGAATCTATGAGTGATATATCTAATATTTGTTTAAATTCATTAGAATTTTCAATATATTAAGTTCCTGGCCATGACCAGCAAAGAAGAAGATAGCTTCTCCGTTCTTTATTTAAATCTTTCTCATGATTAAGACGCCTATCATTCTTGCAAATTCTCTTTCAAAAAAATTTAAAGTCTTTAAAAATATCTATTTTATAAACATTTCTTTATTATTAGAGACTTTTCTCCTTAAAGAATAACACGCAAAATTTTATCTTATTCAAAGAAACAATTAATTTAAATTTAACTTAATCAAGTTTTAAAAAGGAGAAAATTTAAAACTTGATTAAATTATAATTTCTTATTCACTAAACTTATTCTATCACCACAATTTTCACAATTATTACTTGTATTTTATTTCAAAAAGCGATTATACAATCTTATCATTAATATATTTCATACGAAGTAATCTTCGTTTCTTTTTTGATTTTTTGAATATCTGAATAACAAATATAACCTTTTTTAAGCAATAAATCTCTAATCTTAAATAAGAAATCTTTATTCTTCATTAATATATCTTTAACAAGATAATCGTTTCTTTGTAATTCTGCTCTTACAATTGATTCGTTTATGAATAACGAGATATCAGATGGACGACCTTCACTAAATTTATCATATAAAGATTGATAACCATGTGTTGCGTTAGAAGATATACCTTCCATTATTAAATTATATGCTCTATTTAAATCGCTATCGCAGCCAGAAGCCTGTCTTCCTTTATCAAATAATTCACACGCCGCTTTTCCAGCTAAAGCACCCAAAACTAAAAATGGTCTTCGACCTAAATCTTTGCATAAAGAAGTATAGCCTTCAAAGCAATTAAACAAATGTGCAAAACCAACAGAATTAGGAACTAATATTTCAGAGACAACAATATGACCTGCCTCATGAAGAGCAAGAACTTTTTTATTTTCCATATCTTTATCATCTTCTATAATAGATTCATTATTTTCATCTTCATTATCTTTAGCAAGTGATAATTCTTTACCAATATAAGTTAGAACAATATCTTCCATAATAATTTCTTTTCTTCTATTATATTTAGCACGAATTGCACTATTGTTAATTAAAGTTTCTAACATTGCACAAGAATGATAGCTAACCATCTTAGAAACATCTTCATAATTAAGTGAAGAACTAACTTTCTTTTCGGTTAAATAATATTTAATAATTTTCATTGCGTCCTCTGATGATGGAGTTCTTAATGTAAAAATCTTATCAAAACGACCTTCTCTGGTTAATGATTTAGGAAGTTTTAAAATATTATTTACTGTAGCAAGAATTAAAATTCTCTTGTCATTAACGCCATCAATTAAAGATTGAATATTAACAAATATTTTTTTATCATCGTTTCTTGTTCCTTCAGCAAATTTGTCAAGATCATCAAAAAATATAATACATGACTCACCACTATCTGCCGTCTTTTTAGCTTCTTCAAATACATTAGTAATATTTTTAATTAAATCATCATTTAAACGATCGTTTTTAATTAAAAAGCTTGTGCAACCACAACCCTTAATAAAACAATTTGAAAGTAAAGTTTTACCTAATCCTGGTTCACCTGCAATCATAATTCCATGTGGTAATCTTGCTCTAATTTCATCATAAGCTTCTTTATTTAAAAACATATCAGATATAACCATTAATTCACTTTTAATAGAATCATATCCAATTACATTTTTAAAAGCTTCTCTTTCTTTTGCTTTTAAATTTATCATAGTTTTCTCCTCCTTATTTAAAGTCGTTTTTTTTGATTTTTTGTTTCTTTTAAAGTTGTCATATATTTATCCCCCTCGACTGTAGTTATAAGTATAAGAAAATAAAAGAATAATAAAAGGGAACGACAGGCGACATTTTTAAAAAAATATATTTTGTATAAAAAGAAAACTAATTATAATAATTTAAAAAGGGGAACATATTATGGATTTTAAAAAATTAAATGAATATTTAGAAATACATAAACCTAAAGGTGGGTATAAAGAAAATAAAGATTTTTATGAAAAGGAGAAAATTCGATATATAAGAGAATCTCCATTGCCAAAAGAGTACTTTAATACAACATCACATATGAGCTTTAAATCGATGCCTATAAAAAACAATAGTACTTTTCGATTTATATTTTATAAATTTTTAGAAGACAGGGGTATGCCTACTATCGATCCACCAATATATAAAGCATCGCATATTAGCAGAAAAACATATGATAAAGCAATGAATAAACATAAGTCTCCTGAAAAGAAATTGTTAACTTTCAAATGATGTGAGACTTTTTAGTCCTCGCTTTTCTCTTTTTATAATAAAATCATTTTTAA